>NZ_JBHVEY010000029.1:0-106645 GCF_042802055.1 Rhodococcus sp. NPDC057529 | reverse complement strand
ACGCATCGAACGGATGGCTGATTGTTCTCACACCCTGGCGGCCCCGAATCCAATGAACCGACGCTCACTCCTCGCAAATTCGGTCAGCTTTTGAACCGAACCCGGCATCCCGCGCAGGCCGGCGCGGCGGATAGACCGGTGCGAGCTGGCCGGCGACCGCGGGGTCTGCTGATTTTCCTCGAATTCTCTCCCAGAGAATCTCCCCAAATCGTTCTCTTGACATTCCAAAGCGCTGAAAGATCTCCGCGGTAGGTGCACCGCCAAACGGAACCCAGATGAGAGCGGGTTCCTTACCTGCCATTCATCAATGATCCAGCAGCACAGTGTGAATCCCGTTCAACGACACGCCCTATTACCGAAACATCTTTAAGAGAAGGACAGGTCGAACACCGCAATCCGGAATGGGTTCACTTTCGGGTCGAGATGCCGTTTAGCGAGTTGTTTTTCGATGTGGTCTTGGCGGAGGATCCGGGCGAGCGTTGTTCGACACCTGGCGGTTCCACGCGTTTAGCCGCCACCACCGACCCGGCCGTCCCGGACACCGTGGCCGCGGTCAAGGTTCACCGCGGGCACGCGATCATTGAGCAGGTCCATGATGACCTGAAGAGCTACCCGCCACTGCGAACAACGTCCTGTCCACGAATCAACCAAAGCCGTGCAGCGGGCTTCTCTGATGGCCACGAGGCAGCTCACACGGGACAAACCCGTGGCAGCCAGAAGGCAGACGGCGCGATGGCCATCTCGGATGGCATTACCTAAATCACTGCACCGCAACATATTTCTACCTTTGGCGACCTCTCATCACATTATGTGTCGCCTCGACGGACAGCGGTTCCGGAACGAGCACGGTGTTCTCGCCGCGGGCGCGCAATCCATCGAGAAAAACTGCCAGAAGCCGACAGTACAAATCTGGCGCGGCATCGCGGGTTCGATCCACCACAGCATTGAGCCCCACTTCCATGAACACGGTGTCCGTGCCAGTGACGTCGGTGCGCAGCGCCCCTTGGCTCTGGGCTCGGCGCACGAGGGCGTTTGTCAGGACACCGAGTCGGTCGCGCGCCTGATCGGCGAGCTCGCCGGCGAGATCGGGGCTGCCCAGAAGCTCAGCAAGCGCGCGGTCATCACGCTTCGCCTGCATCGAATGTTTCAAGTAACCAACCAGCCCTACCCACGCATCCTCTTCTTCGAGGGCCAGTTCCGCTCGTTCGATCATCGCTTCCAGCCGATCACGAAATAGGGCCTGGACGACCTCTTCCTTGTTGGCGAAGTTCCGATATGCGGTGGCGACTCCCACGCCAGCGTGGTGAGCGATGTCGTTGAGTGTCGCTTCGAGTCCACGCGCCTTGAAGAGTTCCGTGGCAGCGGTCAGAAGTCGCTCTCGATTGCGTGCAGCATCTCTCCGCCGCGAGGTCTTGTCGCTCATACGACGAAGCTACCACCAAAACGGATTGTCCATATCCGCTTCCTCTGCTATGTTCTAAACGGATACATTAACTCCGTTTCACGCTGGAGGTGAGAGGCACAGTTCAGCGACCGTCAGCCGGGGCTGCGGCGACCGCCGACCAAGGGCTGCACAGAGTTCGACAGCGACTCGACGAAATCTCCGCCCGAGCGTCCCCCTCCGGTGGACGTTGCGGCCACATGGTCAGTTACAGAGAGACGCGATTGACGCAGTCCTGGACCACTCATCGAAGGACGAAAGCAGGCGTCGCCGGAGAACCTCGTACACCCGCCGAGACGATCCCCTTCCGCTGCATCCCGTCACTCGCATCGCTTGATCGCAAACCACGAGCCAGGCAGTCGGGTCAGTCCGTCGACTCGCCGCACCCGCTCGGCACCCAGCCGCTTTCGCACTCAATAGGTAGTCCATTTCGGCCGGCGCGAGCCCCGGTGAATCCATCCCCGAATTTAACGCAAAGGAACCTCGAGAATGAGCACGACAAATCCGCTTCTGATGCTGAACAATGGCGTCCAGATGCCAGCATTGGGTCTCGGCGTCTACCAGAGTGCGCCTGAACAGACCGTGGCTGCAGTGCAGGCAGCGATCGCGGTTGGGTACCGCCTCTTCGACACAGCCGCCGCTTACGGCAACGAGCGCGAGGTCGGCGAGGGCATCCGGGCCTCCGGCGCCGACCGCAGTGAGGTATTCGTGACCACAAAGCTGTGGATCAGCGATTACGGGTACGACGGAGCCCTGAAAGGATTTGACGGCAGTCTACGACGCCTCGGACTCGACTACGTCGACCTCTACCTTCTGCACTGGCCAATGCCGTCCGATTTCGAGAAGACCGTGGGCGCGTACCGTGCTGCAGAGAAGCTGCTCTCAGAGGGGCGCACCCGCGCGATCGGCGTATGCAACCACAGTCCACAGCATCTCGACACGTTGATCGACCGCACCGGTATCGTCCCTGCGCTCAACCAAGTGGAACTACACCCGTACTTCAGTCAACCCGATGTGCGGCGGCACGATGCCGAACTGGGAGTCGTGACCCAGGCGTGGTCGCCGCTCGGCGGCGTGTACGTCTACCAGCCCAACGACCCCGATGAAGTCAAGAACGTCCTCCACGATCAGGTGGTGGTATCGATCGCTGAGCGCCACAGCAAGACGCCCGCTCAGGTAGTGATCCGCTGGGAGTTGGAGCACGGCCTCGCCGTCATACCAAAGTCCGTGGATCCCAGCCGCATCGCCGAGAACTTCGGCGTCTTCGACTTCGCGCTTGCTGCCGACGAGATAGCCGCGATCGATGCCCTGGACACGGGGGTTCGGGGTGGTCCGGACCCGACGGTCGTCGATGCCAGCAGGTTCCCTTTTGCGATCGACAATGCTTGACATGGTGGCGGAGAGAACCGACACGAGAGTCCACGTTGCAATCGTCGGTGCGTCGCTGTCCGGACTGATGTCCGCCCTTGCGCTGGCGCGCGCAGGATCGCGTGTGACCGTGCTCGAGCGGACAGGAAGCGCTCCACGCAGCGGCGCGGCACTAGCGGTCGACGGGCCACAGCTGCGCGCGGTGCTCGGTGACGACATCGCGGGCCCTATCCTGAGTGCCATCGCACCGTCGGATGAGCAGTGGGACAAGGGGTTGCCAGTAACCTGGGAGATGCTGCACAGAGCGCTGCACCACGGCGCCGCGGATCATCCACTCATCAATGTGCGCTACGACAGCCGGGTGGAGAGTGTCGGCCAGGACCACGACCGGGCGTGGGTCACCATGCGCGGTCACCCCACGGTTGTAGCGGATGCGGTTGTCGGAGCCGACGGACACCGCAGCCTCGTGCGCCGGAGCGTCGCCCCTGAACGACCCGACGCTCGGTTCGCCGGCTACGTTCTGTGGCTCGGGATCACCGACGAGCGGTCCCTGGAACTGGACACCAGCTGGCCCACCAGTCTGGATATCTGCTCGGGTGGTGCCCACTACCTGCTCGGCTACCCCCTTCCCGACAACGACGGCACACGAACTCCCGGCCATCGGCGCCTCGGCTGGGCGTGGTACGACGCCACCCGCAACGAGCTCTTCCGGCGCCTGGGAAGCGTCCGGGGAAACGTGGTGCACCATACCCTCCGCCCTCACGATATCCCACCCGGAACATACGAAGATCTGGCATCGGAGATCCGGCGTACTTGGCCGTCCCCGTGGCGCGAGGCAATGCTCGCCAGTGTCGCGCGACGTGACGTGACAGCCACCCCTATCGCCGAATACGTGCCGAGCCGAATGGTTTCCGGACGGCTTGCGCTGGTCGGTGACGCCGCACATGTGCCGACACCGATGACCGGACGCGGTTTCGCCGCATCACTCGACGACGCCGGGGCACTGGCGAAAGCGCTCGAGCCGGGCATCCGCGGCGGCGTCCCGGTGTCTGCGGCGCTGCTGACGTACGAGCAACGTTCACTCCACGCAGCACAACGACTCGTGGAGTCCGGGAAATCCTTCAGCCGGTCCTTCGCGCTCAACTGAGCCTGGATCGAATACCTGATTCACGAAAACGACGACGATGTCGGCCACACGTGAGCACTTGTCCGCAGCAGATTGGTCGTCCAGGACGAGCCCAAGAACCGAATGCTAGAAAATGGAGAAAGATGTCGTGACATCGGCAGAACGAAAAATCGCTAGAAAATTGATCAAACTCACTGCGTTACTATCCGCAGCGGGAATGGCCCTAGGCCTCTCGGCGTGCATGACGACGTCCAGCCCGGAGGGCGCAGTTTTAAAAATCGACAGCGGAGCAGTGCAAGGCAACGAACACGGAGAAATGCATTCCTACCTGGGAATACCCTATGCGGCAGCACCTGTGGGAGATCTGCGCTGGAGGCCGCCTCAGCAACCTCCCTCATGGACTTCCCCGCTCGATGCAACGGAATACGGCAATTCCTGCCCACAGAATGCAGATCTCGGAGTCTTCGCGAAGGCCGGAGGAAACGAAGACTGCCTTAATCTCAATGTATTCGTGAGCAAAAAGTCGGCCGAAAGCAAAAAGAAGCTTCCCGTGCTCGTGTGGATTCACGGCGGCGCGTTGGCGGTTGGAGGAGGAGGCGACTACGATCCCAGCAAGCTCGCCGTAGACGGTGGAATGGTGGTGGTAACCATCAACTATCGCCTCGGGCTGCTGGGATACTTCGCCGATCCGGCACTCGACCGCGAGGGTCATCCATTCGGAAACTATGGCCTTATGGATCAACAGTTCGCATTGGATTGGGTGCAGAGAAATATCGCAACATTTGGGGGAGATCCTGGCAACGTGACGATTTCCGGAGAGTCGTCTGGGGGCAACAGCGTGCTGGCGCATGTGGCATCACCACTGTCGTCCGGCAAGTTTCAGCACGCGATTCCGATGAGTGGTGCCGCCATCGCCCTGCAGTTTCCGGTCTTCGGAGCGCCGAGGCCCCTCGACGTCGCAGAAAGGACGGGAACCGATTTTACAAAGGCTGTCGGTTGCGGAAGCCGGGGCCCGGAGTGCCTGCGCGAACTCCCTCTAAATCAAATCCTTGCAACGCAGAGCCCCTACCTCATCAATCAGGTCATCATCGACGGCAGGGTTATTCCGACGCACCCTGCTGAAGCGTTCAAGTCTGGGAAGTTCAATCATGTAACGCTGATCAACGGAAGTACTCGCGACGAAGGAACATTCTTTGCCGGCTTCCCTGAGAATGAGAGTGGAGCCCCCCTGACTGCCCCGGGCTACCCCGGCGCGTTGGATGCCTATTTCGGCCCCCTGACACAAGACGTGCTGAAGGAATATCCGCTTGATGCTTTCAGCAACCCGAGCGAGGCCCTGGGGGCAGCCGTCACTGACATGCAATTCGCCTGCCCTGGCAGGGCGATCAACCGATGGATGGCTGACCAGACACCTACGTATGCTTTCGAGTTCTCAGATAGGACGGCCCCGTCCTATCTGAACCCCACGACCTTCGCGTTGGGTGCTGCGCACACGTTCGAGCTGGCGTACCTATTTCCCCGGTTTCACGGCGGTGCAGGCAATCCCATAGAGCTCAATCCACTTCAAGAGAAACTCTCCGATAAGATGGTCGACTACTGGTCGAACGCAGCGGGTGCGGAAGACCGGGAGGAGGAATGGCCGCAATACAGTCCCGCGGAGGAGAACACTATGAGTCTCATTCTGCCGGAGCCCCGGATGGATTCGCAAAGCTTTGGCCACGTACATAATTGCGATTTCTGGGATGCGAGAGGAATATACTGACGGGTTCGCCGCTCGGGCATTTGCATGCGTCCGAGCGGCGAATAGCGCGCGGTCACCCTCAAATTCGCGGGTGCGGAACGTCCGAGCATGTTCGAGTTTGGCTTATCGTAAAGCGCTTCGCCGCATGGTATGACAGTGGTATCCGATCACAGCACGGCGCTCGGTCCGGCAAACAAATCAGGCGGTCACGTGAGGCGCGCTGCAGGATCCGTCCGTATAACAGTGGTGGGGCGCGCCCGCCTTCTTTCCTCGAATGCAAAGACTCCCCGCCCGTGACGGCGGCGGAACCCGCCTCGATGACGTGCTCAGGGTTGGGTGCGTGCGGATTCTTCTGTGGCCGTGTCTGGTTCGCGTTCACGTTCGGTCCAGGACGCCAGGAATCGAAGTGCCTCATGGGTGGGGGTGTCGGGTGCGGCGGTCCAGATGACGAGTTGTTGTTCGGCGTCGGTGGTGGCGGTGAGGGTGTCCCAGTCGAGAACGAGTTCACCGGCGACCGGATGATTCATCGTCTTGGTGCCGACCGAAAGGCTCGCGACATTTTGCGCGGCCCACCATTGGCTGAATTGTGGGTCCTGGACGGAGAGCTCGCCGACGAGTGCCGCGACCCGGGGGTCGTCCGGGTACTTCGCGGCCTCCATCCGGAGTTGGGCGACGGCGGTTTTGGCGACGGTCTCCCAGTCGGCGTAGAGCGCCTTCATCGTGGGGTCGGTGAAGAGGATGCGCACGTAGTTGCGGTGCTTCTGGGGGACTTGTCCGAAGTCGGTGATCATCGCGGCGGCGAGCCGGTTCCAGCCGAGGATGTCCATGCGGCGGCCCATCACGATGGCGGGGACCGAGCTGAGGTCGTCCAGGAGTCGCCGCAGCTGGGGTTGCACCGTTTGCTTGGTCTGGCGGGGTGCCCGCGTGGACGGTTTTCCGGCAAGGCTGAACAGGTAGGTGCGCTGGTCGTCGTCCAGTTTGAGTACGTCTGCGAGGGTGTTCAAGATCGGCGCCGAAGCACGGATCCGGCCCTGTTCGACGCGGGTGTAGTAATCGGTGCTGATCGATGCCAGATGCGCGACTTCTTCCCTGCGTAACCCGGTGACGCGGCGCGGACCGGCAGTATCGGGCAGGCCCACCCCGCGCGGAGTCAACTCGGCGCGCCTGGCTTTGAGAAACACACCGAGTTCGTTCATCTGAGTGTCACCGCTCATGACACCAGTGTCTCACCAGCCCTGTTGGTTGTGAGGGGGAGAAATTTCTCCCTGGGAGACTTTCTTCCCCTGTGCAGAACCTGACTCGCGCAGGACTATCGAAGTACAGCAATCGGGTGAAACGCGCGCCACGCACCGTGCGCATACCGTGCGCATACCGACCGCGGTCGCGAACAAAAACCTATACGTAAGGAGGCCAGCATGGCCGAAAAGCCATCAGCAGCGCAGAAGGCGATCGGAGACATTGCCCCGAGGCTCGCCGATATCACCGACGAGGTGCTGTTCGGCGATATCTGGGAGCGGCCTGGCCTCTCGCCACGCGATCGCAGCCTCGTCACCGTCTCGGCGCTGGTGGCGCTGTACCGGGGCGATCAGCTCGACTTCCACCTGCGGTACGCGATGGACAACGGGCTGCGCGAGGACGAGCTCGTCGAGGCGCTGACGCATCTGGCGTTCTACGCCGGCTGGCCGAATGCGATGGGCGCGCTCGGGAAACTCAAGGCCTTGCGCGCGACTCCTGAGAACAGCTGACCACAAACAACCAAAAGACCGTGACGAACGAAGAATCGAGAGACACATACTTATGAGCAAGGTCATTCTGGTCACCGGCGCAGGCCGCGGGCTCGGCACCGACATCGCCCGCACGGCCCTCGTGGCGGGCCATCAGGTCGTCGCCACGGCCCGCCGCGGGGAGAAAGTGCAGGAACTGCTGGGTGAGAGCGAGAACCTGCTGACCGCGTCGCTGGACATCACCAACCCTGCCGACGCCGAGGCCGTGGTCGCCGCCGCGGTGGAGCGGTTCGGCCGGATCGACGTGCTGATCAACAACGCCGCCACCTTCCAAGCCGGCTACTTCGAGGAGATCTCCGACGCCGCGATGCGTGCGCAGGTCGAGACGAACCTGTTCGGCCCGATGAACGTCACCCGCGCCGTCCTGCCGCAGATGCGCCGGCAACGGTCGGGGCACATCATGACAGTCTCGTCGCTAGCCGGGGTCATCGGCCAGGAGTTCTGCGTCGCCTACGCCACCACGAAGTTCGGTGTCGAGGGCTGGATGGAGTCGCTGAGCTTCGATCTGGAACCGTTCGGGATCACGACGACGGTCGTCGAGCCCGGGTTCTTCCGCACCGAACTGCTCGAAGAGGCGTCCACCACCTGGGCGGACCAGTCGATCGACGACTACGCCGAGCGCACCGCCCAGACGAAGGCGGCCTGGCAGTCGATGAACGGGCAGCAGTCCGGCGACCCGGTCAAGCTCGCCCACGCCTTGGTCAAGGTCGCAGAGCTGGAGAAGCCGCCGCTGCGGTTCGTCGCCGGATCCGACGCGATCCCCGCCGTCATCGACAAGGGACGTCAGATCAGCGCGCAGGCCGAGGACTCCCGCGAGCTCGGCTTCGACCTCGATATCGACAACTGAGGAGAAGGAATCATGGAGTTCATCACCCCCGGCCCCACGGGCAAAGGCCCGGCCGAGCAGTTCACCGGCGACGTCTGGTACGACGTCATCTACGCCGGTACCGAACCCTCGCGGGCGCGCACGAACATGGTCCGTTTCTCGCCCGGAGCCCGCACGTTCTGGCATCACCACGTCCTCGGGCAGACCCTGCACGTCGTGAGCGGGACCGCGCTCGTCGGCATCCGCGACGGTGTCGTCTTCGCAGCCCAGCCCGGGGAGACCGTGACCTGCCCGGCCGGTGAAGAGCACTGGCACGGCGCCACCGACGACCGGTTCATGGAGCACCTGGCCATCTGGGAAGGCGACGGGTCCAGCACGCCGGAGACGACCTGGCTCGAGGAAGTCACCGACGAGCAGTACCACGCGCCGCGCACCCGCCGCTCCTGACAACCGTGCCCGACTCGTTCCCGGACGAAAGACCACACATGACTGACACAATGCGCGCCCTCATCGGCGGGATCGGACCGGAATGGGTCCTCGAGGAGGTTCCCGTCCCGCAGCCCGGGCCCGGTGAGGTCCTGATCCGAAACCGGGCCGCTGCGACCAACAACGCCGACATTCCGATGCTCGCCGAGGCAGATCCCACCCACGGTGGTCACGGCAAGAGGTTCATCGCCGGGTTCGAGTACGCCGGCGAGGTGGTCGCACTCGGCGAGGGTGTGGATACCTGGCAGGTCGGCGACGCGGTGATGGGGTCGATCCCGTCGGCCTTCGCCGAGTATGTGGTCGCCGACCACCGGTTCGTCCTGCCCCGCCCGGAGGGACTCGACCCGCAGATCGCCTGCGCGCTGCCGACCGCCCTGCTGACCGAGCACGGTGCGCTCACCGCCGCCGGGTTCACGGCCGGGCAGAGCGTGCTCATCACCGGTGCGTCGTCCGCGATCGGCCTCATCGGCGCCCAGGTGGTCAAGGCTTTGGGTGCCTCACACGTGATCGGTACGACCCGCAGCAGCGCCAAGCGGAACCTGCTCACCGGTGCTGGGGTCGACACCGTCATCGTGACCGGCGAACAGGACCTGACCGCGGCGACCCTGGCAGCGACCGAGGGCAAGGGCGTCGATGTCGTGCTCGACCACATCGCCGGGCAGACCTTCGCAGATTGCCTGCCCGCCACCGCCGGGGACGGTCACGTGGTCAACATCGGACGCCTCGACGGCGCCGAGTCGACGATCAACCTCGACCATCTGTCCTACCGCCACCTCACCGTCCACGGCGTGTCCTTCGGCTTCACCCGCGACTGGGAGATGGCCGACATCATCGCCGGGCTCCTACCTGAGGTCATCCCGGCCGTCGCACGTGGTGAGATCCATCCCGTGATCGACCAAACCGTAGAGCTCGCGCAATTCCAGCGGGCTGCGGATCGGCTGCGTTCGGGTAATGCGCTCGGAAAAATCGTTGTCGCACTTCGCGAGACTTGAGAATCCGAGGCGAGACGATCGATGGAGCTCGCGTACTCGCATTCTCAGCCACAGCGATATCCTCGAGAGGACGCCACCGTGAGGTGCGCCTCCGGGAATGTGCGCTGGTCATGCCGTCGGGACCAGCACGCGATGGCCGATGGGCCGGCGGGGTGAAGAGTCCGTGCGATGGGTGAAGGTGATCCGCTCGACACTCAGCGGTATCGGCCGTCGCCGGCCGCGGAATTGGCGGGCGCCGAGTTCGGGGATGCGGTGGAGATCGGTCGCGGCGGGTTCGGCGTGGTCTACCGCTGCACTCAGCCCGGCCTCGACCGCACGGTCGCGGTGAAGGTACTCACCGTCGACTTCGACGAGGAAAACCGGGCGAGGTTCTTCCGGGAGCAGCGGGCGATGGGACGGTTGACGGGGCATCCGAACATCGTGAGTGTTCTGCAGGTCGGTGCCACCGAGAGCGGACTTCCCTACATCGTGATGCCGTATCACCCGCAGGATTCCCTCGATGCGCTGATCCGCCGCGACGGGCCGTTGGCGCTGGATCGGGTGCTGCGGCTCGGGGTGAAGATGGCCGGTGCGGTGGAGTCGGCGCACCGGCTCGGGATTGTGCATCGGGACATCAAGCCGGCGAACATTCTGCTCTCCGAGTACGGCGAGCCGGAGCTGGCGGATTTCGGCATCGCCCACATCAGCGGGGGGTTCGAGACCGCCACGGGTGCGGTCACCGGGTCGCCCGCCTACACCGCGCCGGAAGTGTTGGGTGGCGATCCGCCGAGCCCGGCCGCGGATGTCTACGGCCTGGGCGCGACCCTGTTCAGTGCGCTGACCGGGCATGCCGCGTTCGAACGCCGCAGCGGCGAGCAGGTGGTGGCGCAGTTCCTGTGGATCACCACGCAGGAGATACCGGATCTGCGGAAGCACGGAATCGACGAGGATGTGGCGGCGGTGATTGCCCGTGTGATGTCCCGCGAACCGGGTGAGCGTCCGGCCTCCGCAGCCGATCTCGGGGAGGAACTGCGCGGGTTGCAACGCGACCACGGCTTTCCGGTCGACGAGATGGCCCTGCGCGCGGAAACCGATGCTCAGGGATACGGGCAGCAGGTGACCTCTCGTGGCCGATTGTCGCCGCCCTCCTCCACGTCGGGCGCGACGGGCAGCCTCCCTCTGGAGCTGACGAGTTTCGTCGGCCGGCGGCACGAGTTGACCGAGGCGAGGAATCTGCTGGCCGGGTCGCGGTTGGTGACGTTGACCGGGATCGGCGGCGTCGGCAAGACCCGGTTGGCGATGCGGATCGCGGCGGCGGTGCAGCGCGAGTATGCCGACGGTGTGCGGCTGGTCGAGTTGGGGGAACTGCGCGACGCGTCGTCGCTGGTCGACGCGGCGGCCGCCGCGGTCGGGTTGCGGGACCACTCGGCGCGGCCGCTGTCGGAGGTGCTGATCGAGTTCCTCAGCCCGCGGGAGGTGCTGTTGATCCTCGACAACTGCGAGCACCTGGTGGATTCGGTCGCCGAACTCGTCGGTCACGTCCTGCGGGTGTGCCCGCAGGTGCGGGTTCTGGCGACCAGCCGCGAACCCCTCGGCATCGGTGGGGAGGCGGTGCTGCGGGTGCCGCCGCTGACTGTGCCCGGCCCCGACCAGCAGCCGACGATGCGGGGGTTGCCCACCTACGACGCCGTGACCCTGTTCGCCGAGCGCGCCGCGGCGGCGGTTCCCGGATTCGCGCTGACCGAGGAGAACGCGGCGGCGGTGGTGGGGATCTGCCACCGGCTCGACGGGCTGCCGTTGCCGATCGAGCTTGCGGCGGCGCGGTTGCGGGCGATGTCGCCGCAGCAGATCCTCGAGCGGCTGACCGACCGCTACACGCTGCTGACCCGGGGCAGCCGGGGCGCGCCGTCGCGGCAGCAGACGTTGCGGTTGTCTGTCGACTGGAGTTTCGAGTTATGCACCGCCGGTGAGCAACTGGTGTGGGGGCGGGTGTCGGTGTTCGCCGGAAGCTTCGAACTCGATGCCGCCGAGCAGGTCTGCGGTGCCGGACTCGACCCGGACGAGCTGCTCGACACCTTGACCTCCCTGGTGGAGAAATCGATCCTGATCCGGGAGGAGTACGGGTCGGGGGTGCGGTTCCGGATGCTCGAGACGCTCCGGGAGTACGGGTACGAGAAACTCGAGCAGACTGGTGAGGCGCTGTCGTTGCGTCGCCGGCATCGGGACTGGTACGGGGGGTTGGCGCTCGACGCGGAGGCCGAGTGGATCAGCGTCCGCCAGGTCGAGTGGATCACCAGGCTGAAACGGGAACAACCGAATTTGAGAGAGGCCCTCGAATTCGGCGTCGACGACGACCCCACCACGGGACTGCGCACCGCCGCCTCACTTCACTGGTTCTGGGCATCCCAAGGCCTCTATAGCGAGGGCCGGCGCTGGCTCACCCTGCTGCTCACACGCCAGAGCGGCCGACCGACGGTCGACTGGGCCAAGGGACTCTACTGCGCAAGCGTGATGGCGAATGTGCAAGGTGATCTCCAGGCAGGAGCCGCGCTGGTTGCGGAGGGGCGTGCGCTCCTCGCGCACATCAGCGATCCCATGATGAGCGCTCTGATGACTAACGCCGATGGCATGCTGGCTCTCTACAGCGGTGATCCGGCGCGCGCATCCTCTCACCTCGAGACAGCACTCGCAGAGTTCACCGAACGCGGTGAACGCACGCTCGAAACCAGTGCCCTCTACCTGTTGGGGTTGGCCTACGGACTGTCCGGGCGGACAGAGCGGGCGATCGAATGCCTGGAGCGGGTCCTGGCGATCACGGAGCGGTACGGCGAGAAGATGTACCGCTCGCATGCACTGTGGGCCCTGGGAATTGCCCTGTGGCAGAAGGGTAATGCGGATCGTTCCGTACGATTACTCGAGGAGTCGCTGGAGCTGACCCGGCAGGTGCGCAGTCCCCGTGTCGTGTCGGCTTGCCTCGCAGCGCTCGCCTGGATCAGTTTCGACCGACACGATGCCCTCCGGGCTTCCGTTTTGATGGGAGCCGCGGACGGGCTGGCACGAGCGATCGGCAGTTCCGCGGTGATTCACTCCAGTCTGATGGTCTTCCAGAACGAATACGTCGAAAATTCCCGGAAGGAACTTGGCGACAAAGCATTCCAGTCCGCCAGACGAAAAGGCGAGCAACTCGGCTTCGACGCGGCCATCGCCTACGCCCTCCACGAGCAACAATCCGGAACCCCCGCGCGTGACACGGGCACGTCGACGCGACTGACCAAGAGGGAACGCCAAGTCGCCGACCTGATCGCCGAAGGCTTGACCAATCAGGCCATCGCCGACCGGCTGGTGATCTCACCCCGCACCGCACAGGGGCACGTCGAGCACATCCTGGCCAAACTGGGCTTCACCTCCCGGACACAAGTCGCCGCCTGGGTCGTGGAACAGGCACACGGTCACAACTGACCAATCTCGCCGGCGCGGGCGTGCCGGCGGTTCCACGGGGACCCGTCTGTCTCCGGGGCATGGGAAGCCACGTACTCTTCGATCCGCGTTGGAAGAAGCCGACAAGCCACTCGAGGCCGAGTCGGGATATCGCCGTCGGCTGGCCAAGCGTTTCGCGAGGCGAGACGAACCGGTGAGCCGCCCCGTCTCGCCATCGCTCGGACGCGCCGGTATATCATATGTGTTCTTCGATCCGGGGGAAGGTGCCACCAATGCCGCTGAACGATAGGCCCGCACGACAGCAACTTCCCGAGGAAGTCGCCTCCTACGTACGTGAGATGATCATTTCCGGGGAGGTCCGTGCGGGCGACTTCCTCCGCATAGAGCGGATTGCCGATGCTGTCGGGGTGAGCACGACCCCCGTACGCGAAGGACTTCTCACCCTGCGCAGCGAGGGATTCGTCGAGATGGTTCCCCGACGCGGTTTCGTCGTGGCTCCGTTCACAAGGCAAGACGTACGCGACCTGTTCTGGGCACAGGCCAAATTGGCCGGGGAGCTAGCCGCACGAGCCGCCAAGAACATCACCAAGCAACAAGTCGAGCAACTCGAGGCCATAGTTCAAGAACACCAGGACGCGATCGACCAGGGCGACGATCAACGTATCGTCGCCCTGGGTCACGCCTTCCACCGCACAATCAACCTAGCCGCGGACTCCCCTCGGCTAGCTCGGCTCCTGGGGTCTATCGTCACAAACCTCCCTAATCGCTTCTATATGACCATCGAAGGTCATCTCACCACGACGCGGGAGCAGCACCCACTCCTTCTCGACGCTCTCCGCAAACACGCGCCCAAAAAGGCAACGGTCCTCATGGAGGCGCACATCCTCGACGGAGCCGACCGCCTGATTGAGGATCTTGACCAGCACGGACTCTGGGAGGACGCCTCCGAGGCACAGCCGTCGTGACGACAGAACGTGTAGCACGGTGGGCTTCGATGTCGATGGCTGAAACATGCGTCGCCTCGTCGCCCATTCGAAGACGCAATCAGGTCGCAAAGAAGCCCGCCCGGGTGTTCGCCTTCCCGGTCAGAAACACCTATTCCCGGATCGGCCTGGACATCTGTGTCGGCCATTAGGCGCCGCTCACGACACAGCACAGCACCTCCAATTTCTTTTGGAGTATACCCTGCTCAGGACAGGTATTCGTCGACCTTGCGGCTCCATTCCGCGAGCACATCGGCGGGGTACTTCTCCGATTTGAGCATCTCCATGCCCGCCTGCGGGATGACGCCGGGAATGTCGGTGCGCCCGGATATCCCAAGGCCGTCGCCGTTGAGAGCCTGCTGGCCGTGCTGCGACATCATGAAGTCCATGAATACTCGGGCGGCGTTCGGGTGCTCAGAGCCGTCGATGGCGGCTGCACCCCATTCGATTGCATAGGTGTGCGGAGGAACGACGGCGTCGATCGGCGCGCCCAATTCCTGGAGTTCTTTCACGATCGAAGGTGTTGTCGTGTTGGCCACGCCGATCTCGCCGGAGGCTACGGCCTGAGTCATGGGTACGACCGAGGGGTAGAACTTGGGTTTTTGCGCGCCAAGCGCGGGAAGGTACGCAGGTCCCATGGTCCTCTCCAGAAAATCGAGATAGCCCGCGTAGGAGGGGGTTACGTCGGATCGGGTACCAAATTTCCCCTTGACTGACGGATCCAGTAGATCGTCCCAGTTTTCAAAGCCGGCGGGGAAGAGGTCGGTATTCCATACGATCATTCCGAACGGATACGCCGACGGGACGATTGCCCTGCCTTTTACCCTCCACACCTGTTCCGGCCAGCTTTCCGCCTCGGGCCCTTCCAATGTCATCAGATGATCAGCGTTCTTGGTGAACCAGTTCGGGTCGCTGAACAGTAGGACGTCGGCGCCCTTCGAGCTGGATTGAATTTCCGCGGAGACTCGGGACGGTAGCTCACCGCCACCCCTGAGGACCCGCACTTTGATGTCCGGATACTCACTGTTGAATGCCTCGACCAATCGCACGTTCTGCAGTTCGGGGGCGACGGAATAGAAGTTCACAACGCCCTCGTCGTCGGCCCGGTCCACGACGGCGTCCCACGAGTCGGCCCCGGACGACGTCGTCGGTTCGTCGGTTCCGCATGCCGTGAGGCCGACAGTGGCAAGCACGATGGCGGCGACGACGGCGATCCGGCGTCTCCATCGTGGCGCGGCGACGCCCTGGTTCGATGGGAACGGCCCGTTGCTCGGGTCGCCGCTGTAGGTGGGTCGCAACGATGCCCGGAGCGCATCTGCTTTGTGCGTCATCACGCGACTCCGACCCGTACATGTTCGGTCGGTGTCAACGCACCGTCTTCGCCGTAACAGTGCGTCGAGGCGTGTGGAAGTCCGACGTCGACAGCACTTCCGATGTGGAAACCGATTCCGCTGACCGGGATTTCGACGTAAAGGACACTGTCAGCGAGTTCAATGATGTACTCGGTTCGGTCGGCGCCGGGAAGGATCTCCACGACAGTTCCGCCGCTCAACCATGTGATGTGGTCGTCATGCCCGCGGTCGGTCGGTCGCCGCAGTTGGACATGGGCGGGCCGAATCCGCATGACGTAGTCCCCTGGCAACGACGGAGCGGCGGAATCTGGGATGCGGCAACCCGCCATGGCGGCGCCCGAGCTGTCGACGACCATCGGAATCGAGTTCCGAGCGCCGAGGAAGTCCGCCACTCGCTCGCTTGCCGGATTGCGGTAGACCTCCTGTGGCGCGCCGATCTGTTCGATGCATCCGTCGTTCATCACGGCCACCCGGGTGCCGAGTGACAGCGCTTCCTCCTGGTCGTGGGTGACGTACACGCCGGTGAAACCCAAGGATCTGTGCAGGCGACGGATTTGCGCACGCATGTCGAGGCGGAGAAGTGCGTCGAGGTTGCTGAGCGGCTCGTCGAACAAGAGAACGGCCGGTTGCGGGGCGAGAGCACGGGCCAGCGAAACACGCTGCTGCTGACCGCCGCTGAGTTCGGGCGGATAGCGGTCGGCCAGGTGGCCGCACTGAACGATGTCGAGTACCTCTTCCACTCTGCCACCCGCGAGTGCGCTCTTGAGCTTTCGCGCCTTCAGCGGGTAGGCCACATTCTGCGAGACCTTCATGTGCGGCCAGAGTGCGTAGTTCTGGAACACCATGCCGACGTTGCGTCGGTTCGGGGGTGTGAAGATTCCCTTCCCCGGATCGGCGACCAGGTCGCCGCCGAGTTCGATCTGTCCCTCGCCCGGTCGTTCGAGGCCGACCAGGCATCGAAGGAGCGTGGTCTTTCCACACCCGCTCGGGCCGAGGAGGACGAGCAACTCCCCTTTTCGGACTTCGAGGTCGACCTCCTTCAGAACTCGGATGTTCTCGCGTCGCCGCTGGAAGGCCTTGCTCAACCCGGAAACGCGCACTTCGACGTCTAGCGCCGAGTGCGTGTGCTCGGATCCGGTCTTTTCGGTGGTCACGGTCGATTCGTTCACAGTCGCTCCATAGCTTTGGTTCCGCCGAAGGCAAGCGCCGCGACGACGCCGCCGGCGGTGATGACAGTCATGACGAGGGCCACGACGGCCACCCGTGGGTAGGACCCGGTGCTGAACTCCTCGTACAGCACCACCGACATCACGGTGCTTTCCGGTGACCGGAGAAGCAACGAGACACCGAACTCGTGGATGAGCAAAACAAACATCACCGCCGCCGACGCGGCCATTCCGGCACGGGACAGCGGAAAGACGATCCGGGTGAAGGTGCGCAGCGGTCCGGCGCCGCTCACCCGGGATGACTCCATGGTCTGCGGGCCGAGCGCAATCAAGGTCGTCAACTGGTATCGAACGGCGTACGGCAACATGATCGCCAGGTAGGCGATCAGCAGTGCTGTTTTCGTTCCGTACAGTCCGGTATTTGTCGACGAGAACGCGAAGAGGAAACCGAAACCGATCAGGGCCGCGGGAACCGCGAGCGGTAGCGCGGCCGCCACGTCCAACACGATCGAGACCGGCCGCCAGATGCGGTCCCTGTTCGTGACGGCGAGGGCGACGAGCAGGCCGATCGGCATCGCCAGAATGACGCCGGCGAGTGTCACGGTGAGGCTGGTGGTGATCGATTCCTGCACCCGGGCATCCGAGAGTGTCCGAACAAAGTGGGCGGTGGTGAAGTGTTCTCCGCTCAGTTTTCCGGACCAGTACGGGGACAACGCCACGAACGTCAGCGCGAGCAGCGGCAGGATTGCGGAGATTGCGACGAAGGCAGCGATGAAGGCAGTGGCCGCCGCAGTGGTCCAGGGGCGGGTGGGTGCTTTTGCCATGCTCATCGCGCCTCGGCCCACGTAACGCTTCTGGTCGCCGAGCAGTCGGCGCTGGACGAACATCAGGAAGAACGCGAGGACCAGCAGCGGGGTGCCCAGCGAGGCGACCAGCGCGAAGTGGATCGGATACTCGGTGGTGAGGACGAACATTCTGGTGGTGAGGACGTCGAGCCCTTCGCGCCGCCCCAGGATCAGAGGTCCGGTGAACTGGCCGAGCGCCAGCAGGAACACGATCATTCCCGAGTACACGAAGACCGGCCGCAGCATCGGCAGGGTGACGGTGCGCAGGATCCGGAGGCCACCGGCGCCGTTCGCCTGCGCGGCGAGACCGTAGTCCTCGCCCAGTCCTTGAAGTCCGCTGTAGACGAAGAGGTACACGAATGCGGAGAGGTGGATGCCGGTGTAGACGATGATCCAGAACGGCGTGTAGACGTTGATCGGACCGGACCCATCGTCATCGAACAGAGGTGTAGCCCTCAGCAGGGTATTGGCATACCCGTTCTCTGGTGAAAACAGGAACACGAACCCGACGACGTGCGCGACCGCGGGAATGATGATTGGCAGCACCGGAGCGAATGACAGGGCGCTGCGCAGCCTCGGTGGCAGCGAATGGACGGATATCGCCAGGCCCGTGCCGAGCACCAGACCGACGACCGTCGCTCCGATCCCGAGGTACAGGGTGTTGACCAGTACCGATCCCAGACCTCGCATTTCTCCGAGTTCTTTCAGGCCGGCACCACCGTCTGCAAATACCTTGCTTTGCAGAGGAACGATGGGAATGAGCACGAGGATGGCGACCAGTGCGGTCAGAGCGATCCACGGCCCCTGCCGGCCCAGCTCTCTTCGGTGACGCTGCAACGGCAGCGTCGCTGTCGATTGTCCGCTCATGCGGGGACTCCTTGCGTGAACTCGATCACTGAAAGTCGATAATATATGGTGCGTCACAGAATCAGTTTGGGCAAGGCTTTACCCGAAGATAAGTAGACTTTTGTTGCACCCGAGAAGTCATGGAGAATGCCCACGACACCTCGGGCCACGCGCCTCCCGACGTTCACCGGTGCGAACACAAACTTGGCCGAAAGGCTTTTCGCTTCAAGGCTATTGCGATACGAGTGCGATCTTGTCCGCACCGTTCGCGGCTCCGGCGCGATCCTGTCAGGGGCAGTCCCCGATTAGATTCGGCGGGCGATCTCGACGTCGAGCGAATCGTTCCGTAATGGACCATGGAAGGCAGAGGAAGCCGCCACCCACCCAGATTCCACCTCGAGCCCCGGCATCACGTATGACCTGGTTGGGCCGGGGGAAGGTCCACATCGGGGGACGCGGGGGTCCACCCAGGGATGCGCACGGCGTACTCACCTGCGGATCGAAAGGGGCCCACTGCGGTTGGGCGTAAACCTGTTATGGGGATGCGCCTTCCCCGCATCTGACGATGCCTGGAGTTGGAGGGTGCGAGAGCGCCGACGGACCGACTCCCGACATCAGGGAAACCTGCCCTCGTGCCCGGATCGAATTGACGATGTTTCGGTAATAGGGTGTGTCGTTGCAGGTGATTCACACTGTACTGCTTGATCAGTTGACGAATGAGGGCTGGGACGCCCGGAAAGTCAAGCAGCGGCGGTCGCCGCGATCTCGAGGCGTTGCGTGACCGGAGGATGCGGGCGGCGGAGACGGTCGCCACGGGACGGCGACAGGTCGATGTCGCGGTCGAGTTGGACGCCTCCCAGCAGACCGCCTCCCGCTGGTATCGACGGTGGACCGAAGGCGATGACCGCGCGGCTGAACACCAGGGCGCGCCTGGCTTCACGTCGCACGCCTCCCTGCGTATGCGCCAAAGCTCAACCCCATCGAACAAGTTTGGGGCAACGTGAAATCCACCGAACTCGCCAACCTCTGTCCCGACATCCTCGGCGAGGTCCGCATCGCGACCGAGACCGAGCTGACCCGGATCGGCTCGAACTACGACCTGTGCCACAGCACCGCTCGCTCAATTACGAACCTTCTCAAGCGGCGGGCGACGAATCGACCGTCAGCGGATCGTGCGCGTCCGGGCACGACAGCGAAATCGTCGATGCCCGTCACGGCCCGCGCAGATTCGACGGCCCGCCGCTCCGGGTGGTGCGGTCAGGCCCGGCCGGGCAGCGTGGTGTGTTCCGCGTAAAGCGGATCCCCCGCATCGCGCAGTCCCCAGTACGTACCGTCCGTTCGAATTCCGTTGATCGCTACCGACGTGAACCGCGCATCGAGGACGACTCTGCGGTACGCGATCCGCCACGCGCCGTCACGGCGTTCGAATCTGTCCAGATAGCGTCCCCAGGCTTGGCGGCAGAGGGCGTCACCCGGCGACGTACGAGCCGCGGCGTCTCCTGTGGGAGGAATCAGGCGAGAGCTGACGAAGTAGGTTTCCGCTGAGGCGCAGTCTGCCGCGGTGTGCTCGACCAGACTGTTGCCCAGGAAGTGCATCGAGTTGTCGACACCAGCGAACCGGGTGTCCAGCCAATCGATCAGTCCATCGATGTTTCCCTGATATTCCACATGGTCGTCGTAGGCGTCGAGATGGTAGGCCGACCGGACGAGCTCCCAGTCCCCGCGGTCGACCCCCCGGGCATACCGGCACAGCACGTCGTGGATGTCTTGACGGTCCAGGATGCGTTGCAGCGCGGGCGCCGGTTCTTCTCTGTCGTTCATGCCATCTCTCCTCGGGCGTTGGGCAAACGATGTGTCGTTGCTGTGCTGCGATCCGCGCTCACATCGTAGAAACGTCGGCTTCCGACCAACAGACCTTTGTTCGGTTTCCGGTCGGCTCGGTGTTTCCGAGGCATGCCGCGCCGGGGCTCACCTCGGTGGCCGAGCTAATTCGTGTGCTGGGGCGCTCGGCCGATCATCGCCAACGGGATCAGGCTGAGTGCGGCGGCGGAGGCCACGTAGACGGACACCGAGATGGTGGTGTGGGTGGTTTCGAGGAGGGCGACCATGATCAGGGGGGCGAGACCGCCTCCGATGATGTTTGCGCCCTGGGTTCCCATGGATGCACCGGCATACCGCACGCTCGGCGGGAACATCTCGGCGAAGAGGGCGACGACGGGTCCTTGCATGGCGCCGACGGCAAGCAGCCCGACCAGCGCTGCGAGGACGACCAGCGCGAAGCTGCGGGTCTGTACCAGCGGGAAGATTGCGAATGCCCAGATACCGGTGAAGATTGCACCACCGGCGAAGACCGGCCGCCGCCCGACGATGTCGGACAGCCAGGCGAATCCGAGGGTACCGACCGTCCACCCGACCATCGAGATCAACACCGCGGTAAGCAGCGTGCTCTTGCTCATTCCGAGGTCGCGGGTGCCGTAGTCGAGCATGCCCGTGTTGATGACGTAGAAGGCGATGGTGGCGGGTACGAAGGTGCCGGCGGCGAGGAGAAGCTGTCGCGGGCGGCGCAGCACCTCGAAGACCGAGGAGCGCTTGACCGAGTGCGACCGTGCCGCCAAGGCATTGTCAGCGTGCTGGAACGCGGGGGTGTCCTCGATGAAGCGGTGGATGTAGTAGGCGATGGGGAACATCACGATGCTGAGCAGGAAGGGTATCCGCCATCCCCAGGCAGAGAACTGATCGGCGTCGAGAACCTGATTGAGTGTCAGGAACAACAGGGTGCCGGTGATCATCCCCACCGGGACGCCCAATTGGGGGACGGCACCGTAGAGGCCGCGGCGGTTCGGCGGCGCGTGTTCGATGGCCATCAGTGCTGCACCGCCCCACTGTCCCCCCACTGCAGCGCCTTGCGCGCACCGCAGAATCGTCAGGGCGATCGGTGCCGCGACCCCGATCGTCGCGTAGGTCGGCAGGGCTCCGATGAAGGTGGAGGCGATCGCCATCAGCAGCATGGCGCCGAGGAGTGCCGGCTTGCGGCCGAACTTGTCGCCGAAGTGGCCGAAGACTGCGGCCCCGACCGGGCGTGCGGCGAACCCGACAGCGAACGTCGCGAACGAGGCGAGGACGCCGGCAGTGGGGTTGATCGACGGAAAGAAGTGGCTGTTGAAGATCAGCGAGGCCGCCGTTCCGTAAATCATGAAGTCGTAGTACTCGATCGATGATGCCGCGACCGAGGCGGCCAAAACCTTGCCGGGTCGTGTGCCGGTCGGCTCCACGGCTCGGGAAGTCAGTCCTGGTGTGCTCACTTAAGTTGCCTCATCTCCGATGATATGACCCGCGGCGGGGCTCGTGCGATACCCGGGCGTAGGGAACGGGTCTGTCGATGCTGCGACGCCTGCTCCTGGGCGGATGTCGTTCTTCGCCGCAGGCAGACGCTCGGGTGCCGTCCGGTCGGACGGAAAATTCACCGCTCGTTGGACGAGCATCGGCACGGCCCGCGGCCTACCTCGATAATATATGATCGATCACATTTGGCAATAGGTATGACTCCGCCCACTACCATCGGGGCAGACGCCCGGAACTCGCCAAGGACCGCGGCCAGCGCGAATTGAAGAATTCGCCGTGCACCACGGCCGCAGTGGTATTCGACTGAACGCAGTAGGCGCATTCCGCCCCTCCATCCAGTGACGCGATCGGTTTTCGACGCAGCTGCACACCGGACAGCTGGCCCACGATCGCGGCACCGACGAGAAGTGAACCGCCTCCTCATGCCGAGCGCGGGCGAGTCGTACCTGCCAGGCATGCCAGGGCCGCGAGCCGACGACCGGACATGACGCGATCGTTGACCGGTGATCGCGGTTTGTCGTCAAGACAGTTCCGACGCCCAAACCGTTTCCTTCACCCCGTCAACAGGCTTTGACCACCGTCAACGACCAACGCCGCACCGGTAATGAAGGCGGCCTCATCTGACGCCAGGAACAGCGCCGCCTGTGCCACGTCCCACGCGGTTCCTTGCCGATTTCGCAGCGGAACACGCGCATTCCGTTCGGCCGCAACCTGCTCCCGGGTTGCGCCCGCCCTTCCGACCCGTTGTTCGATCGCCATCGGCGTGTCCATCAGTCCTGGAAGGATCGTATTGGCGCGGATGCCGAACTGCGCCTCGGTGATTGCGATGTGTTCGGTCAGCGCAACCACGCCCGCCTTGGCGGTCTTGTAGCCCACGTTCGGATAATTGATCAGTACCGCATTGGAGGAGATGTTCGTGATCGCACCGCCACCGCGATCGCGCATCACCGGGATGACGTGCTTGCAGGTCAGTGCCATGCCCTGCAGGTTGATGGCAATGATTCGAGTGAATGCCTCGGCATCGATCTCGCTGACCGGCGCATCCCCGGCGGAAAGTCCGCCGACGCCCACGTTGTTGTGCAGGATGTCGATTTGCCCCCATTCCTGCACGCAGGTGGCCGTCATTGCGGCGATGTCCTGCTCACACGTGACATCCGCCCGCACGGCGATCGCCTCGCCACCGTCGGCGACGATCTGCCGAACGGTCTCCTTCGCCGATGTGAGATCCCTGTCGACGGCGAGCACCTTCGCCCCTTCGCGTGCCAGCAGCAGTGCCGCGGCGCGTCCGTTGCCGACGGTCCGTCCCTCGACCTGTCCTGCCCCCACCACGATCGCCACTTTGCCGGCTACGCGCTGACCCATGCCATCACTCCCTTTTCGTCCTCCGCGGGGCGGGCACCTCCGGCGGATTCACACATCATGCCCACGTCTCGACCGACGCCAGCGGCGCGTCGACCTTCGTCTCCGAAGCTGTGGCGCGGATTCCTCCATTGCCATGTTCCCCGTTCATCCCGCAGCCGACTCCACCGCTCGGCGGAGGCTGTGTTCGACGAGGTAGCTGAGTACGCGGACGGCGCGACTCGGTTCGGGGTAGGTCGGGATCCCGGCATCGAGCAGTTGGCGACGTGGTCGGCCGCTACCGCCGGTCCAGGCGACGAAGAAGGGTTTCGATGTCGCAGCGTAGGCACGTCGGAGAGCCTCGACCATGGCGTCGGCGCTGGCGTCAGAGTTCCCGAGGACCACGAGTACGGCGTCCGTGTCGTCGTTGTCGCAGACCACCTGCAGGGTCCGGGTCAAGATCCCGACGTCGTTGATCAACGACCCTGTGGCATCGATCGGGTTCGCCGTCGAGGCGAAGTACGGCAGATGCGAAGCAAGTCGTTCGCGGTCCGCGGACTGCCACGGTTCGACGACGAGGCCCAGTTCGACGGCTGTGTCGGTCGCGAGGGCGCCGGCGCCGCCGCTCTGGGTGACGACGGTCAGCCGCCGTCCGGCTGCGGCCCGTCCGGCGGCGAAGGCGAGTGCGGCATCGGCCATCGCTTCCATGCTGTGCACCCGTATCGCGCCGTAAGTAGTCACGGCCTGCTCAAACGCGTCGTCGTCGCCGGCGATGCTCGCGGTATGTGCCGCGACGGCACGCGAGCCCGCCGGGGACCGTCCGGCCTTGAGCAGGATGAGAGGTTTGCCGTGGTCGGCTGCCGAGCGCATCAGCCCCTCGAGGGCGGCGAAGTCCTTGACTCCCTCGATGTGTCCGAGCAGGAGGTTCACATCCGGTGCGTCGACCAGGCCCGCCAGCAACTCGACCACCGTCACGTCCGCCTCGTTGCCGGTGTTGGCGAAGTAGCGTGCCCCGAGTCCGAGTGAGTTCATCGTGCTGTAAGTGAAGGTGCCGACCGCCCCGCTCTGGGACACGAGTGCGATCGGTGAGTCGGGACGTTCGCCCTCGTCGTCGAAGGCGGTGGAGAAGGTTGCGAATGCGCGGTTTCCGGCCGAGAAGCTGCCGAGACAGTTCGGGCCGACCACGCGCATCCCACTGCGGCGGGCGACCGCGGTGATCCGGTCCTGGATCGCTGTTCCCGGGTCACCGATCTCGGCGAACCCGGAGGCGAAGATGATCGCGGTGCCGACACCGGCGTTCGCGCAGCGCTCGACCGCCTCCACCACCGCTGCGGCCGGGACGACGATAATGGCCAGGTCTATCGGTGCGTCGATGTCGGAGATGTCCGCGTAGGCCGGGACGCCCTGGACCTGGTTGCGGTGTGGGTTGATCGCGTAGATGCCGCCGGCGTAGCCGAATTTCTTCAGGTAGTCCAGGGGCCGACCGGACAGTTTGGCCGGGTCCGAGGATGCCCCGTAGACGACGACATTGCGCGGCCGGAAGAGCAGATCCGCAACGGCCGTGGTCACGACCACGTCTCCGTCCGGAACTTCGGCGCGCGGCGCTCCCGGTGCGAGGCGACGCCCTCGACGACGTCAGGGCCGCCGAAGCCCAGGAACTCAAGGCCCAGCGCGGCGTCGAACAGCGGGCCCTGCTGGCGGTACCACTGATTGAGCGAGTACTTGGTCCAGCGAATCGCTTCCTGGGCGCCCGCACTCATCTGGCCGGCGATTTCCCGGGCGGTGTCCAGCAGTTCGGTCTGGTCGACGGACAGCGAGACCAGGCCCGCGCGTTCGGCGTCCTCCCCGGAGATTTCCCGGCACGTCAGCAGCAGATACTTCGCCTTCGCCATGCCGCACAGCAGCGGCCAGACCATCGATGCGTGGTCGCCGGCGGCCACACCGAGTCTGGTGTGGCCGTCGATGATGCGCGCGTTCTTCGCGGCAATCGAGATGTCGGCCATCAAGGCGACGACGAGTCCGGCCCCGACGGCCGGGCCGTGGATGGCGGAGATGATCGGCTTGTTGCAATTGACGATGTTGTAGAACAGGTCCCGCGATTCACGCATCACCCGCATCCGCACGTCGTAGTCCCTGATCTGCGCGTCGATGAGGTCGAAACTTCCGCCGGCGGAGAAGGCCTTGCCGGCGCCTCGAACGACGACCGCCCGCACCTCGGGGTCCTGGTCGATGACCGACCAGATCTGCGGGATGTCGCTGTGGGTGGCCTCGTCGACGGCGTTGAGGTTCGGGCCGTCGAAGATCACCTCCAGTACCCCGGGCTGGTTGTTCTCGAAGGAGATGCTGGTGAACTCCTTGTACTTGTCGATCATGAGATCGTCCTTTCCTGGTGGGGCGATTCGGTTGATGAAGGTGCCGGGGATCTCGGATCCCATGAGGCGAGGACGATCTCGACGTCGACGGCGCCCTCGTTCGGTGTGCTGACAGCTCGTGCGGGGGTTCGGCTGAACCGGGGTGCGGGAGCGGGATGGAGCGCTCCGTCGAGGCGCTGGAAGAGACCGCGTTCGAGGTTGTGTGGGTGCTCCGCCGCTTCGTCGAAGGTCAGCACGGCGGTGACGCAGGCGTCGGTGCCTTCGTAGATCGTGGACCACTGTGCCTGGGTCTTGGATCCGACCTGCGCCGCGATCAGATCACGCAACTGCGGCCATCGCGTCTGGTCGTCCTGATCGGGCCATCCGGAGACGTCCGCACCCAGGCGTGAGAGGAATTCGTGGTAGAAGTCCGGTTCGAGGGCACCGACCGCGAGGTATCGACCGTCGGCGCACCGGTAGGTGTCGTAGAAGGGGGCACCGGAGTCGATCCAGTTGGTGCCGGGTTCGTCGGAGAAGAGACCAGCGGCGCGCAAACCTTGGATCTTCGTGGTTAGGAGTGCGACTCCGTCGACCATGGCGGCGTCGACGACCTGCCCCTGCCCGGATGTGCGGGCTTCGAACAGGGCGCACATGATGCCGAAGGCACTGATGGCGGCGCCGCCGGCGTAGTCACCGAGGAGGTTCATCGGTGGCCGGGGTGCTTCACCGGACCGCGCCATCGCGTGCAGCACTCCCGACTGGGCAACATAGTTGATGTCGTGGCCGGCGGTGTGTGCGAGCGGCCCGGTTTGGCCGTAGCCGGTGAGCCGGGCATACACCACCGCCGGGTTCCGGTCGAGGACGGTCTCCGGGCCGAGGCCCAGCCTGTCGGTCACTCCGGGCCGGTAGCCCTCGAGGAAGATGTCGGCCGCCGCTGCCAGCCTCAGTACGGTGGCGACACCGTCCTCGCTCTTGAGGTCGACGGCCACGGTCTCGACACCGCGGTTGACGAGGTCGCACCTTTCCCGCAGACCGTCGGTGGAGCTCAGCGCCCTGGCCGGTCGGTGGGACGGGCGCGTGACCCGCACCACCCGTGCCCCCATGTCGGCGAGCATCATGGCCGTGACCGGCACCGGCCCCATTCCTGCCAGGACGACGACACGGACCCCGGCCAGTGGTCCCGCAATTGTTTCATCCTGTGCCCGCGTTGCCGCCTTCTCGGGGCACGCCGCCGTTGTTGTGGTCATATCCACCTCCTCCGCTGAAGAATCACCGATTCTCGAGAAATGAGCACGGGTGTCTGCCGTTCGACGTCCTCAGACGCGTTCGAAGATGGCCGTGAGTCCTTGCCCCCCACCGATGCACATGGTTTCGAGTGCGTAGCGGGCCTGTCGTCGTTCGAGTTCGCGCAGCATCGTGGTGAGGATCCGCACCCCGGTCGCCCCGACGGGGTGGCCCAGTGAGATACCCGAACCGTTGACGTTGAGGCGATCGAAGTCGTCCTCGCCGAGTTTCCATGCCGTCGTCACCGCGAGCGCCTGTGCGGCGAAGGCCTCGTTGAGTTCGATCAGATCGATGTCCTTGAGCTCGAGTCCGGCACGGCCGAGAGCGGCCTCCGTCGAGGGCACCGGGCCGATGCCCATCCGGGCCGGTTCGACGCCGGCGGCAGCCCAGGTGACCAATCGCGCCAAGGGGCGTAGGCCGAGGTCCTCGGCACGCTCGGGGGTGGTGACGATGCAGGCCGCGGCGCCGTCGTTCTGCCCGGAGGCATTGCCGGCCGTGACGGTCGAGTCGGGGTCGACGGACCGCCGGACCGGTGTCAACGCGGCCAGGCTCTCGAGGGACACCTCGGCCCGGGGGTGCTCGTCCACGTCGACGGTCACCTCGCCCTTGCGGGTCGACACCGTGACCGGGACGATCTCGTCGGCGAAGCGGCCCTCCTGCTGGGCAGCCACGGCCCGCTGATGCGAGGCCAGGGCCAGACGATCCTGGGCGCCGCGGCTGATGCTGTATTCCTTGCGGAGGTTCTCCGCGGTTTCGAGCATGCCGCCTGCCACGAGGTGATGCTTACCGCCGGCGGTGACGCGGCCACGAGCGATGCGGTCCGACAGGGGGGTGGAGTCACCGCGGAAGCCGAACCGCAATCCGAGTGCGTAATGTTCGGCCTGGCTCATGCTTTCGGCGCCACCGGCGATGACCAGGTCGCATATGCCGGTCTGCACGCGCATGGCCGCGTCGATGACTGCCTGCAGACCGGAGCCGCAGCGCCGGTCGATCTGCAGTCCGGGAACCGTGACCGCAAGTCCGGCGTCGAGCGCCGCGACACGTCCGATGGCGGGGGCCTCGCCGTTCGGGTAGCACTGTCCGAACAGGACGTCGTCGACGTCTGAGCTGTCGATGCCGGTGCGGCGGATCAGCTCTGTCAGAACGGTGGCGGCGAGATCCGCAGCAGGGACGTCCTTGAACGCGCCGCCGTAGCGTCCGACCGGGGTGCGTAGCGGTTCACAGATCACTGCCTCGCGCATGTCTTCCTTCTTCCTTCTCTGTTGGCGCTGCGTTTCGTGGCGCTCAGATACCTCGGCCGCCGGTCACTTCGAGCACGGCTCCGTTGACGTATGACGCGAGCGGGGATGCCAGGAAGATGACCGCTCCGGCGACTTCCTCGGGTAGGCCCGCTCTGCCCAGCGGCACTTCCGCTTCTTTGGCTGCGAAGATTTCCGGTTTCATCGCCAGTGTCATCGCGGTGCGCACGAGTCCGGGCTGGATCGCGTTGGCGCGTACCCCGGAGGGTCCGAGTTCCTTCGCCGAGGCCTTGGTCAGTCCGATGAGTCCGGCCTTGGCCGCGCTGTAGTTCGTCTGTCCCGGGTTGCCGATCTTTCCCGACAGGGAGGAGACATTGACGATGGACCCGCTCCCCTGCGATCGCATCAAGGGGGCGACCGCACGCGTTCCGAGCCAGGCCCCCTTCAGACTCACGTCGAGGACGAGATCGAAGTCGGATTCGCTGAGCTTCGAGATGTAGCCGTCGCGGGTGACGCCCGCGTTGTTGACGAGGACGTCGACCCGGCCGAACCGGTCCAGGCACGCCTGGACCAGGCCGGTTTGTTCTGCCTCGGAGGTGACGTCGCACTGATGCGCTGCGATCTCGGCACCGGCGGCCACCAGAGGGGCGATCGCGGCCTGCGCTTTGTCCCCGTCGATGTCGGCAACGAGAACCCGCGCGCCGTGGGTCGTCAACGTCTCCGCGATCGCGAGGCCGATGCCCTGGCCGCCTCCGGTCACGATGGCGACCTGTTTGTCGAGTAGCCGCGGCGCCGCGGTGGGGTTTGGTGCGCTCATCAGTACGACTTCGGCAGGCCGAGGACCTTGTTGGAGATGTAGTTGAGGACCATCTCCTGCGACACCGGCGCCACCTTGAGGAGCCGGGACTCACGCCAGAACCGCTCGACGTGGTATTCCTTCGCGTAGGAGTAGCCGCCGAGGGTCTGCATTGCGCGGTCGCAGGCCTGGAATCCCGCTTCGCTGCCGAGGAATTTGGCGGCGTTGGATTCCGCTCCGCACTTTTGATGTGAGTCGAAGAGCGCGGCGGCGTTCATCGCGGTGAGTTCGGCGGCCTGCAGGCGGATCCAGGAGTCGGCCAGCGGGTGGGCAACGGCCTGGTTCTTGCCGATCGGGCGGTTGAAGACGACGCGTTCGTTGGCGTACTTGGTCGCGACCTCGAGGGCGGCGCGACCGAGTCCGACCTGCTCCATGGCGACGACGATGCGCTCGGGGTTGAGGCCGTCGAGCAGGTAGTAGAAGCCCTTGCCGACCTCACCGACGACCTCGTCTGCGGTGACCTCGAGGTTGTCGATGAACAGTTCGTTGGAGTCGACAGCGGAGCGGCCGAGTTTCTCGATCTCGCGGACGGTGATGCGCTCCCGGTTGAGATCGGTGAAGAACAGGGTCATGCCGTCGAGGGGGTTCTCTTCGGACCGTGGCGAGGTGCGGGTGAGCAGGAGGATCTTCTGGGCGTTCTGCGCGTTCGTGATCCATACCTTGTGGCCGTTGACGACCCAGCCGTTGTCGGTCTTGGTGGCCTTGGTAGTGATCCGTGAGGTGTCGACACCTGCGGTGGGTTCGGTGACCCCGAACGCCATCAGCAGTTCACCCGCGGCGATCTTCGGCAGGAACTTGCGCTTCATCTCCTCCGACCCGTGACGCAGGATCGGGCCCGGCGGGAAGATGTAGAAGTGGATCGCCGACGCGCCGGCCGTGCCGGCGCCCGAGGCGGCCACCTCGTGGAGCATGATCGCCGATTCGGTCAGCCCGAGCCCGAGTCCACCGTATTCTTCCGGGATCATCGCGCCGAGCCAACCGCCGTCGGCGAAGGCCTTCACGAACTCCCAGGGGTATTCGCCCTTCTTGTCCTTCTCCCGCCAGTATTCGAGATCGAACTTGCGGGCCAGTTCCCGCGTTGTCTGGCGAATCAGTTCCAGATCGCTCTGCTCGGTTGCGACTGCGGTCATGCCTGTACTCCTGCTTCGTGATGGGTGGGGATGTCGTCGAGGGGGGTGGCGGGATCGAGTGAGGAGAGATCACCCTGCGGTCCGCCGAGGTAACGGGCGCGGATGGCACGCCGCATCACCTTGCCGTTCTTGGTTTTCGGCACGGTGGCCACGACGTGCAGGGTGGGCGCGAACGAGCGGCCCACATGGTGCACTGCCGTTTCGGTCAGGTCGTCGAGATCGAGGTCCCCGGGGCGGGCCACGACGAAGGCGACGACCCGTTGGCCGCGCTGTTCGTCGGGAACACCGATCACCGCGGCTTCCGCGATCCGGGGGTCTTTCAGCAGCGCCGCTTCGATCTCCGCGGGGCCGACGCGCCGACCGGACACCTTGATGGTGTCATCGGATCGGCCGTGGATCCGCCAGTTGCCGTGGGAGTCGACGCTGGCCAGGTCGCCGTGGAGCCAGACGTCGTCCCAGCGCGTCCAATAGGTTTTCAGGTATCGCTCGCGGTCGTGCCAGAAGGCGTGGGTCATGCCCGGCCAGGTGTTGTGCACCGTCAACTCGCCCACCTCACCGGTCACACGGTGGCCGTCACCGTTGAGCACGGCCACGTCCATGCCGGGCAGTGGGCCGTTGAAGCAGGCCGGTTCCATCGGCAGGAAGGGGTAGCTGACCAGGATTCCGCCACCGGTCTCGGTGCCGCCGCTGTAGTTCACGATCGGGCGGCGGGACCCACCCACCGTCTCGAAGAGCCACCGCCATGTCGGCTCGTCCCATGCCTCGCCGGTCGACGCGAAGGCGCGGATCCGTCCGAGGTCCCCGAAATTCCGGTCACCGTGGGCCTTCACCGCGCGCGCGGCGGTGGGTGCGATGCCCTGGAAGGTGACCCCGTTTCGTTCAGCTATCTCCCACAACCGTTGCGGCGACGGGTAATCCGGCACACCTTCGGTGAGCACGATCGTCGCGCCCAGCTGCAGTCCGCCCATGATCAGCAGCGGTCCCAGCATCCATCCCATGTCGGCGATCCAGGCAATGACGTCGTCTTCGTGGATGTCGAATCCGTAGGCGAAGTCGACCGCGGCCTTCACAGCGAAGCCGGCATGGGAGTGAACGATCCCTTTCGGCGCGCCCGTGGTGCCGGAGGTGTAGATGATCGTGAGAGGGTCGTTGGCGTCGGTGGCGACGGTGTCAGCTGGTTCGGGGTCACGGTCGAGTTGATCCCAGTAGATGTCACGCCCGCTGTGCATGTCGGCACCGTCGGCGAGGTGCCGCACGACGACGACGTGGCGGACCGACGGTGCGGATTCGAGTGCCTCGTCCGCGGTCTGCTTGAGCGGGATCCGCTTGCCGCGGCGTGTCGTCCCGTCGGCGGTGACCAGGACGACCGCTTTGGCGTCGCGCAGTCGGGTGGCGAGGGCTTCGGCACCGTAGCCGGTGAAGGCGGGCACCGAGATGGCTCCGATCATGGCGCATCCGAGGTAGGCGATGACGGCCTCGGGTACCACCGGAAGGAACAGAACCACCCGATCTCCCCGCACGACCCCGAGCCGGAGCAGGTTGGTAGCGAATCGCCGCACGTCCGCGTCCAGCTCGGCGTAGGTCAGGGATCGTCGCTGGCCGCCGTCCCCCTCGTAGACCACGGCCTCCTTGCCGGCGATCGACCCGGTGGCGTGGCGGTGTGCGCACAGCGTGGCCGCATTGAGCGAGCCCCCGACGAACCAGCGGGGGAAGGGTGTGCCCTCGCTGTCGTCGCGGACCCGTTCGAACGGTGTGTCGAAGGTGATGTCCAGGTCGTCGACCACGGCACGCCAGAACCACTCCGGGTCGTCGACCGAGGTCCTGTGCAGTGCGTCGAGATCCGCAGATCCCCACCGCTGCATCGCCGCAAGCAGTCGGCTGCGCTTGCGGTCGGCCTCCTCCGGCACCCATACGGGGGTGCCCGAACCACCGACCGGGCCGGCTTCACGCATCGCTACTCCTCCATTTCGTGTGGGTTGCCGGACGGTCAGGAGACGGCGACAGGCTTTTCGGCGGCCGACCGCTTGAGCATCAGGCCCGCGCGGGCACAGTCGCAGACCACCTCGTCGCGCTGATTGATGCCGTAGTGGCGGAAGAAGACGATGCCGGAGTCGTCGCGGCTCTTCGACTCACGCTTGCTCACGACTTCGGTGCGCACCCGGATGGTGTCGCCGTGGAAGACCGGCTTGGGGAAGGTGACTTCCTGGAAGCCGAGGTTGCCCAGGGTGGTGCCCTGGGTGGTGTCGGGCACCGTGATGCCGGTGACCAGTCCGAGGATGAACAGGCTGTTGACGAGCCGCTGCCCGTAGATGCTGTCCTTGCTGTATTCCGCGTCGAGATGCAGGGGTGCGAGGTTCAGCGTCATGGAGCAGAAGAGGACGTTGTCGGTTTCGGTGACCGTGCGCCTACTGGCGTGTTCGATTACCGCACCGGGTTCGAGTTCTTCGAAGTAGAGACCAGGCATGAGAAGGGCCTTCCAGGGTTTACTTGGCGACGGCCAGGTCGGCCTGGCTGTCGGAACGGTTGTTGTCGAGGAGGCGGCTGTACTTGAGCACCTCACGTGCGGTTTTGATGTGCGCGTAGTCGATGTGCATGCCCTCGTACAGGACGGCGGCCGCCCCGGCGGCTTCGGCTTCTTCGAAGGCGGTGATCATGCCGGCGTAGAAGTCGACTTCGAATTTCGAGGGGCTGAACACCTCGTTCGCGACCGCGACGTGGGAGGGGTGGATGAGGACCTGTCCGCGGAAGCCGAGCTCGCGGTTCTGTATTGCGAAGGTGCGCGCTCCGTCCGGGTCGGCGAGGTCCTGCCACACACCCACCAGTGGGAATTCGAGACCGTGGGCGCGGGCCGCCAGCAACGCCCGGCTCCGCAGGTACAGGGTCTCCTGACCGCCGGGAGTGAACTGGAAGCCGATCGAGCGGGAGACATCCGCATCTCGGGCGGTACCGGCGAACAGGGTCGCCACCCGCGGTGATGCGACCGCGATCTTCTCGCAGTTCTCATATGCTTCGGCGGTTTCCAATGAGCAGATGAACTCGATGGTCCCGGCATCGACGCCGTTGCGGGCCTCGAAATGCGTGACCAACGCGTCGAATCGCACGATGTCATCGGGACCGAATGTCTTGGGCAGCACGAATCCGTCGAGCCCGGGGATGGCGACGGCCTCGATGTCGTCTCCGGTCAGTCCGGTGTCCAGCGAGTTGAGCCGGACGTACACTGCCGGCCGATCACCGGACTCGGCGAGGCGGGCGATCGATCGGGCGGCCTCCGCCCGCCCCTCCGCCTTCAGATGAGACGGAACGGAATCCTCCAGGTCCAAGATCAGGCCGTCCACACCGGACGCCACCGCCTTGTCCACCCAGCTTCCCCGGTGACCGGGCACGAACAGCAGAGAACGTAGGGGTCTCATGAATCCTCCTCAGTGACTGAAGCAAACCATATATTATGTGAGACCCTGGCACAAGGATTTCCGATTATCGATGATCTGGTTCGTGGCCACGGACTTGCCGTCATCACACTCACCCACTCGCGAGCGGCCCGCAGACTTTCGGCCACCCATGGCCCGGCACTCCGGACGAGCCAAAGATATTCACTGCACCACAACAGTTTTCGTCGACCGTGTGATGCGGATCCGTTCATTTCTCTGGAAGTCGCCGGCGCCCGGCGGACGAGGTAGGCCGACCGCGCCGAACGGTCGGCCCCGAAGGGCCCTGCCGGGCATCACCAGCCCTGCCGTCCAGTCGCAGGGACGATGCCGGAAGGCTCCGACGGAGAACGGTATCTTCAGAAAGCGCAAGACTTCCGGTGGATGTGATCTGGACGCTTCAGCCGTTGGTCGGATGCGGCCGGTAGGTGTCATTGCCTGCCCCCCGGTGGCCAGAGCGGGAGGCGCAATTCAGTTGTCGGCTCCCGACACCGGAAAGGCGGTCACAGGTGACGTCGCGGGTGGGCGTCTCGAGGGCACGCGGTGCGATAGCCCGCGAGCGCAACCGCGACCGGAACGTTGATGCCCGCTATCCGGGCACGGGACGGCGCCTCGAGGGCAGAGTGCCACTCGATCGTGCGTCGTCGGACACGGGCGCCTGGGCGAGAGCTCGACATCGACCGGCGTTCTTGTCGGCGGTCGCGATCGGCGACGTACGGCCTCATCGGCCCCTCGATAGACACTGCTTCGGGGCCGGTTCTGGTCGAGCGTCACGATAGCGGAGCGATCGCCCAGACCGGTCGTCACCGCCAGTCCTTGGCAGTCCCGAGGAGAACCGCCGCGTCGGCGATACAAGTCCCCGCGTCCGTCATCCATCCGGACACGCTTCCACGACGTGGCTCTCGACTCGGGGCGACGACCGTTACGACCACGTTGAGAGTGCTGGTCTCACTCGTCTCGCCCGCATCCACCAGTCCACGGTTTTCTCCGGCGGACCAGGCGCTGAACCGGATGCAGGAGCGCCTCCGAACACCGGCAGTTGCGCGTTCGGGCGCTCCCCCGCCGGTGATCGACGACGTGTACCTTCCCCTGGCGCGGCGTCCGGGGAAAGGGGCAGGGCGGACGCCCTCGCCCCGACTGCCCTCAGGACACCGTCACCTCGCTGACGCTGTTCGGCGAGGACGATGCGGGGGAACCGGACCCGGGCTGCAAGAGCGCAGTGAGATCGGCAACCTCGCAGGTGGGGGCCAGTGTATCGACAAGCTCGAAGAGCCGCGCGGCCTGATCGCGCCCGATCACTTCGCCGGTCAGTTCATCGAGCTTGTCCTGAAATTCGGCTTCGGTGAAGGGCTTCACCGGCGAGCCCTTGGCGCGCTCCTGGAAATAGTGCGCGGCGGTCCCATCCTTGAAGTGGACGGTCACATCCGAGACGAAGAACTCGTACTTCTCGTCGAGATCCGTCGCCACTTCGAGCGTGATCCGACGGGCGAACTGCATGACCTCAGAGTCGGGTGACAGGTCCAGTCGCCCTTCCAGAAAGGCACGGTGGGTCGCGTAGCCGTTGCCCTTGCCCAGCGCCGACAGGGCCATCTGTGTAGGCAGCGAGTACTGCAGTTCTTCGATATTTCGTGGGTTGTAGAGCTGTGCGTTTCGGGTTCCCACGACGCTGTCGGTCATCGTCTGGATGCGGGCCACGACACTGTCGATCTCGCCGGCGCGGTCTCGGAAATGCTCCATGGCCTCGATGTAGCAGAATGTCAGGGCACAGCAGCAATAGGGCTTGAACGACAGGCCCGGCAGCATATTGGGTGCGCCGGGAAGGAAACCGTCGCGGGCCTGGTCGGTGACGTCCGCATGGGCGAACATTCGATAGAGACCACGGTCGCCGGTCAAAAAGCGCCGTGGACCGGTCACGCCCGCGCGGGCAAGTTGCGCAGCCTCGATGCCGTTGCGCACGGCGATCCCGGCATGGACCCGCTTGATGGAGCCCCCCGTTGAGGCATATTCGGTCGTCCCGCTTGCATGGCTGAGCGCAATGGCGAGGGCGTGGAAGGTCTTGTCCTCGTCAAGGCCGTATAGCTTTGCCGCAATCGCGGCGGCGCCGAAGTTCGCGAACACCGCATGCGGCTGCCAGCCCACGTTGAGAATCGCAGGCGAGGCCAGCGCTCCGATCCGGACGTAGGTCTCATAGCCCGCGACCATCGCCACAATAGTCTCGTGCAGCGATGCGCCGACCTCTTCGCCGATGGCGAAGGCCGTTGGTACGACACAACATCCGGGATGCGCGTTGCCGAGGAAGTCATCGTATTCGAAGCCGTGGCCGAAGGTCGCGTTCAGGTATGCCGCATCGACCGCACCAGCCCGCGTCGTTTCACCGACGATCCTCGCCTTTCCGGGGCGCGGGTCTTTAAACTCACGCGTCATCTTCGACCACGGCAGCTGCGAGGCGCCGATCTGGATTGCGAACTGGTCCTTGATCAGCGCCTTTGCCGCGGCGAGCGTGGCGGGGTCAATGTCGTTCCAACTGTAACGCGTCACGAACTGCGCAACGGCGCGTTCCAGAGTTGGAGCTGCGTCTGTCATGAAACCTCCCGATACTCGTGGCCTTCGCGGTGGAACCGCATGGGGCAGGATCGCCCTCGGAGGCATCCGATCCGCATTTCACGGGTCTCCTACTGTGAGGAAATCGTGAAACGGCACCTTCTGTAAGATTATACATAATTGTAAATACAGGATCAGGGTCCTGCTGGGAAGAGTCCCTCGGTAGACATTCGACTCTGCCCCGCGACGGCGAGCCAAAAGTGCATTGCTCGAAGCATTCGTCGACGCATCCCACTCACGCCGCCAGGTCCACATTCGTTCCCGAAAGGAACTCCGATGCCGCAGTCAGTCACCGAGATCGTCGACCTTCTCGACCTCGACACGATCGGACCGAACACCTTCCGAGGAAGACCTGCCCGATCGACCGAGCTGGTCAAGGTCTACGGAGGGCAGGTCGTCGCACAGGCACTGATGGCCGCAGGGAGTACCGTGCCAGGAGACCGGAAGGTGCATTCGCTGCACGCCCATTTCCTGCTCGGTGGTGACACGCAGATCCCTATCGTGTACGAGGTCGAGAATCTTCGCGACGGCGGCTCCTTCAGTTCACGACGGGTGACAGCCCACCAACATGGTGACCTGATCTTCCACGCCACCACCTCGTTCCATAGGGAGGAACCGGGGTTCGAACATCGGCCGTCGTGCCCCGCGGCGTCGTCGTACGACGACGCGCCACCCCTTGCCAACCTCATGGAGATGACCGACGTGCACACGGCGGCATTCTGGCGGCGCGAGTGGGAGGCTCTCGACATCAGGTATGCCTGCGATACTCGACCGGAGGATCAGCGCGCGGAGACTCCCGGCCTGCAACATGTTTGGATACGCGCGAACGGCCCGCTGCCGACGGACCCGTTCCTGCACACGTGTGTGCTCGCCTACCTGAGCGATCTCGGCTTGCTCTCGGCGTCCCTCGTTCCGCACGGCTTCCTCGTCTGGGCCCCAGGTGTGCCGCGGGCCTCCCTCGACCATTCGCTGTGGTTCCACGACTCGGTGCAGGCCGACGAGTGGATGCGCTTCGATCAGTCGTCGGCCTGGGCCGGCGGAGCGCGAGGGCTGTCCACCGGGAAAGTGTTCGACACGCAAGGGCGGTTGCTGGCGTCCGTGGCCCAGGAGGGCCTCATTCGACCGCAGGGAGCGGTGCGGGCGCGACTCGCCGGAAACGGGTCGGCACAGCCCGCGCACACCGGATAAGCGCTTCGGAGCGATCCGAGGGGTTCGGCGCCGTTGCCCAACCCCTCGGTTCACGGCGTGTCAGAGGGTGGTTGCTGTACCACCGTCGACCGGCAGGACCGCACCGGTGACGTAGGCGCCCGCCCGGGACGCGAGGTATATGGCCGTGCCTGCCATATCCGACTCGGCGACAAACCGCTTGAGCGGGACCGGAGCCAGGACCGCCTCCTCGCCTCGTCGTTCCAGCGTGCCCTCGAGCATCTTGCTCTTGAACATGCCGGGCGCGATCACATTCACCGTGATCGACCGGGGTGCCAACTGCGCGGCGAGGTGACGACTGAGGTGATGGACCGCCGCCTTCGAGGACGAGTACGCGTAGGTCTCGTGCTTGGGGACATGGAACGCGTCGATCGATCCGATGTTGATGATGCGGGCAGGATCCTCCGGAGAGGCGGCCGCCTCGAGCAGTGGGGTGAGGGCCTGGATCAGGAAGAAGGAACCCTTGACGTTCAGGTCGAAGACTTTGTCCCACCCCGATTCCGGGTACTCGGCGAGCGTTTCGGCCCAGAGCGCTCCCGCGTTGTTGATGAGCACATCGAGGTGGTCCTCCTGCTCTCCCAGTGCTTGGGCGAGCGAGCGACACCCGTCGACGGCACCGAGGTTGGCCGGCAGGGCGATGGCCTCGCCGTACTGTGAAAGTTCCTTCACCGCCAAGGTGCAGGCCTCGGCGTTGCGTCCGCAGATGTAGACCCGTGCGCCGGACCTGACGAATCCCTCGGCGATCGCGAGACCGATTCCTCTACTGCCGCCCGTCACAAGGACAACTTTGCCGCTGACGTCGAAGAGTTTCTCGAACATCCCGCTGTCGGTCATATCTGTTCCTTCCCATTGTTTGTTTGTTCGGCTCGGGGCCGACTTCGGCCGGCAACGCGTTCGAGCGTGCGCATCGCGCCGGCCAGGTCGGGCTCGTACGGCAACTCGAGAATCGCTTCGTGGAAGCCCATCTCCGCATAGACCTCGAGGTTGTCGGCGTTGATAGCCCCCGACTCCGGGTCGGGACCGGGACCGGGCTTGACGATCAGCTTCAGCTCGGTGAAGTCGCGGTCGACGGCGTCGCACGCTGCCCGCAGTCGCACCAAATGACCCTCCAACGATTCCAGACTCTGTTTCGCAGGCAGCCAGCCGTCGCAGGCCGAGGCGATCAGGCGCATCGCCAGCGGACTGTGTCCACCCCAGAGAAATTCGACCGGTGCCGGCGGCTCGGGCAGCATGGTGAAGGTCTTCGCCTCCGGTGCGTCGTCGACGCCCCGCACGGTGTACTCGTGTCTTCCTCGGTTCAGTAGTTCCCTGATCAGCGCGATGTCCGTCTTGGCGCGGCTCCCCCGCTTCTCGAAGGGCATCCCGACCGCATCGTATTCCTCACGCAGCCATCCGGTACCCACTCCGAGTGCGAGGGGACGATCGGTCAGCCACGACATGGTCGAGAGTTGCTTGGCGAGTAGCGTCGGGTTACGCAGCGTCATGATCAGCACGCTCGTCCCGAACGTGGCCTCCGGTAGTTGACCGGCCAGCCAGGCGAGCTGAACGAGAGGATCGAGCCACGGCGTGTCCGCCCGGAACGGATGTCGTCCGTCTTCGGAATGCGGGTAGACCGATGCGGTGGACTCCGGCAATACCACGTGATCCCCGACCCAGAATGAGCTGAATCCCAGTTCGAGGGCGCACCGGCTTATGGTGAGCAACCCCTCCGGTGTCACCCCCGGGCCCACCAACGGCAGTCGAACGCCCACGGGAATGGTAAACGCGCACACCATTAGTCCTCGGTTCCTCGGGCTCGGCCGCCCGTTAGTCCTCACGCAGCGTACACTTATCATGCATTATCGATCTAGAGGCGGAGTTGACGCAACGTCCTGCGGAGTCCGACGAGGCGTGCATCGCGGACGCGAAAGATGCCCGCGGTTCATCGCCGAGGACACGGCCACCCCACGACATCACTCCCAGACGACGAGTGAGACACGTTGAAACAGAATCGATCTCGATGCAACCACAGCCCAGACATCCCACAGTCGAACGGAACGGTTGCTACGCGGTGGACGACCCCCCACCTCGGGGCCCGGACCCCCAATTACCAGCCGAGGGGGGCGGCAAATCCCGGACACGAGAGCAGTGGGTGGTGCATTCTCGGGCTCGATTTCCGTTGCCGACGGCCGCCGCAGCTCGCGTCGCGCCGAACAGGCGAGCTGCTGACCTGCGGAATCCCACTCCTCGACATATTGTAGCCAGATCAACTTACGATAATATATAATGTGACTCGTATAGGATGATGTGGACGGAGCGAGGTACCACCAGCGGTGGGTCCCGTATTGAACGAGGTGACGAATGCAGCACAAGCCGCTCGAGAACATCCGCGTCCTGGAGCTCGGAGGCTACATTTCCGCGCCCTACGCAAGCTCACTTCTGTGCGCGTTGGGCGCAGATGTGGTCAAGGTCGAGAACACGGGCGGCGGAGACGCGTACCGTTTCCAGCAAAACGACCGGAGCCCGTTCTTCCGGCAGTACAACGCCGGTAAGCGCAGCATCGGGGTGAACCTGAAACATCCTGAGGGTCTCGGGCTGGTCCAGGCCCTCGTTCCACGGTTCGACGTCGTCCTCGAGAACATGCGCCCGGGCAAGGCCACCGCACTCGGCCTGGGTCCAGACCACTGTGCCGCACTCGCTCCCGCCTTGGTGTATGCCTCCGTCACCGGCTTCGGGCCTGGTGGGCCTCTCGCGCAACGCCCGGCGTACGACACGATCGGTCAGGCCGTGGGCGGTCTGTATTCGGTGCTCAGCGATGCGGGCTCGCCGCAACTGTCCGGTACCTGCGTGGCGGACCTGATCACCGGCCTGACGACGGCGACCGGAATTCTGGCCGCACTTGTCGGACGCGGGGCCACCGGCGCAGGCCAACGTGTGGAGACCTCACTCATGGAGGCGATGAGCACGCTGACCATCGAGGCTCTCACCCAGTATTTCGACAAGGACCATCAGGAGCCGACCCGGCAGAGCCGACACCCACAAGCCCAGAACTTCTGCCTCGCGACCTCGACCGGCGAAAACATCGCCATCCACCTCTCGTCCTCGCAGAAGTTCTGGCTGTGCTTCCTCGAGGCGCTGGATCGGCAGGACCTCGCCGACGACCCCCGCTTCGTCACGTTCGCGCTCCGCGTCCAGCATTATTTCGACCTCGTCGAAATCGTCGAAGCGGAATTCATCGGCAAGCCCGCGCAGTACTGGGAACAGCGCCTCACGGCGGCCGACGTTCCCTTCACCCCGGTGCTGACCATGGGAGGGTTCATCGAGCACCCACAAGTGGAATGGCTCGACCTCATCGAACCGGAGAAGGACGGAGTCGCCCTGGTCCGGCCCCCGTGGAGGTTCGGTGGGCAGCGACCCGAGCGGCCCGGGCCTGCCCCCAAGATCGGCCAGCACACCCGCGAAGTCGCCGCAGAAGTGTACGACGAGGTTCGCATCAAGCAGCTGTTCGCCGACGAAGTCATCTTCGAGGAACTCGAGGCGTAGCAGCGCTACCGCCTCCACTCAACTCTGTCTCGGCTCCCCCGCCACGCATGACGCTTCGGATTCCGCGGCACCCCTATCGACAACACGCTCACTGCCCTTCCCTGCGTACATACTTGGCGTATACGAGGAAGGGCCACAGTGAATACACGGAAGGACCCATCCATGCCGAAACTGTGTGAGACCGATGATCTCACCGATGTTCAGGAGCAGATCCTCGACACCGTTCGACGATTTGTCCGGGACAAGATCCTGCCGGTCGCCACCGAACTCGAACACAAGGACGAATACCCCACCGCGATCGTCGAGGAAATGAAAGAACTCGGCATCTTCGGCCTCACCATCCCGGAGGAGTACGGCGGCCTCGGCGAGTCGCTTCTCACCTACGCCCTGGTGGTCGAAGAAATCGCCCGCGGGTGGATGAGCGTGTCCGGGATCGTCAACACCCACTTCATCGTGGCGTACATGCTGCAGCAACACGGAACCGAGGAGCAGAAGCAGAGATACCTGCCCCGGATGGCGACCGGCGAGATCCGAGGCGCCTTCTCGATGTCCGAGCCCGGCCTCGGTTCGGACGTCGCCGCCATCAAGACCAAGGCCACCAGGCAGGACGACGACACCTACCTCATCAACGGTCAGAAGATGTGGCTGACCAACGGCGGTTCCGCGAACCTCGTCGCCGTTCTCGTCCGCACCGACGAGGGCCGACCGAAGCCCCACCAGAACCTGACCACCTTCCTGATCGAGAAGGAACCCGGTTTCGGTGAGACAGCGCCCGGTATCACCATCCCCGGAAAGATCGAAAAGATGGGCTACAAGGGCGTCGACACCACCGAACTCATTTTCGACAACCACAAAGTCGCCGCCACGCAGATCCTCGGTAAGGAACCCGGCAACGGCTTCTACCAAATGATGGATGGGGTGGAGGTAGGCCGGGTCAACGTCGCCGCCCGCGCCGTCGGTGTGGCCAACCGGGCGTTCGAGCTCGGGATCGGCTACGCGCAGCAACGCGAGACGTTCGGTAAGCGGATCGCCGATCACCAGGCAGTGTTGTTCCGCCTGGCCGAGATGGGAACAAAAGTCCAGGCCGCCCACCAGATGGTGGTGCGTGCCGCGCGGATCAAGGATCTCGGGAACCGCAACGATCTGGAGGCAGGTATGGCGAAATACCTCGCCGCCGAGTCCTGCAAGGAGGTCGTCGAGGATGCCTTCCGGATCCACGGTGGTTACGGGTTCGCCAAGGAATACGAGATCGAGCGACTGTACCGCGAAGCTCCGATGCTCCTCATCGGTGAAGGCACCGCGGACATTCAGAGGATGATCATCGGCCGGCGGCTTCTCGAGGAGTACCGACAAAAATGACCAGAACGCCACGGTGTCATCGGATCGAATCGCCGTGCGGCGTCGGCGACCACGGGCGTGCAGACGCACCGTGCGATAGCTCGTCCGACCGGAAGGTGCGACGATGATCGATCTCGGTGAGACAACGATGTCCGAGGAGGAGATCGACGCCTACCTGCGGGCCCCCGGCCGGTTCGCCGCGGTCGCCTCCATGCGCAAGAACGGCACGCCGTTCGTCATCCCCATGGGCTACTACTACGACGGCACCGCATTGTACTTCTCCTCGACACCCACACGAGGTCTCACATTGCGTCTGCGGCGCAATCCCTCTGTGTCCGTCTCCATTTTCGACCACGAACCGATCCACGGGTACGTCCTCGTCAACGGAACGGCACAGGAAGTTTCCGACCCGGACAACGTACTGAGCGTGAAGATGCACCGCCGATACCCCAAACCGGGAATCGAGGACCAGGACGAACACGACCGGATCTGGTTGTCTGCCGGCCGGGTGGTCTTCAAAGTCTCCACAGCCGGCGCGTTCGGAATGGATCAGCGCAAAGCCGCAACGTCCCCGTATGCGCTCGCTATGCCCGACCGCACCCCGCCCCCGGGATAGCAACCTCCGCTACAGCCACACCCTCACCCTCGGCATTTCATCGTGCAGCGGATCGCGGCCACAGTCGCGGTCCGCTGCACGTTCGTCCCTCCGCTGGCATCCCGTTCGCGCACTCGCACCCGTACCCTTGGGTGGGAAAGCCTGCGCACATCGAGTATTGTTTATACATAATGCATAAAGCCAGGAGGGCTAGGATGACCGAGACATTCGCCGTGACCAACCGCCGGGGCAAGCGACAGCAGATTCCCGACGAGGTGGCGACCTACGCCCGCGAGCTGATTATCTCGGGTGCAATACGCCCGGGCGAATTCCTGCGCATGGACCCTATCGCCGAAACCATGGGAGTCAGCTACACACCGGTACGCGAAGGCCTTCTCATCCTCGAAAGGGAAGGTTTCGTCAAGATGCTTCCCCGCCGCGGCTTCGTCGTCGAATCCTTCACACAGCAGGACGTGCGCGATCTGTTCTTCGCTCAGGCGCACCTTGCCGGCGAACTGGCCGCCCGCACCGCCCAGAAGATCACCCCGGAGCAGGTCAGCACACTCCAGGCGCTGGTCGAGCAATACGAGAAAGCGGCCGAGACCGGCGACGAGGAACTCTTGGCCTCCCTCGGACACGCCTTCCACCGCGAAATCAATCTGGCGGCGGACTCACCTCGCCTCACCTCACTGCTCGGCTACATGGTCAAGAATCTGCCGAACCGCTTCTACACCATGATCGCCGGCGGCGTGGACTCCAGCCGGATCGAACACCCCCTCCTCCTCGAGGCCCTCCGCAAGCACCACGTCCGGAAGGCGCGGACGTTGATGGAGCAACACATCCTCGCCCGCGGCGACCAACTGGTCGCGATCCTGGAGGAGCGCGGCATTTGGAACAAGGACGAACCAGCCTCGTGAATTCTCTCAGCCCTGTGCCGCGGCCCCTATTCGCCCGCGGCAGAGTTCCGAGCGCCGATCAGCGCTCCCCGGTGACGCCACCCGTACCAGCTACAAACCGGCGCCGGGCGTAATTTCGCGCTCCATCCCCGACGCCGCGACACCGCCCGAGTCCCCCTGCGGACGGCTCACCGTATACCCGGAATACAACGCATGGGCTCCGCCGTCCGCCTCGGCGATCAACCCAGAAATATAGGACGCTTCCTCCGAGTTCAAGAACAGCGCAGCAGCCGCCTGTTCGGCCGAGGTCCCCGCACGCCGCAGTGGCACCACGGCCTCACGTTTCGCCCAGTAGTCCGGCGCTTCTCTTCTGAGCCGCTCGCTCATTGCCGTCTCGGTCAAGCCCGGGCACAGGGCGTTGACGCGCACTCCGTGGACTCCCCATTCGACAGCCAACGCACGCGTCAATCCCACGACGGCGTGCTTGGACACCACATAGGGAACGCGGCCCGGAAGACCCATCGTCCCAGCCACCGAGGCCGTGTTGAGGATGGCACCGCCGCCTCGACGGATCATCACCCGCCCGACTGAAGCAGCGAGTTGGAACACGGCATCGATGTTGATCGCCATGACACGACGCCATTCCTCGGCGCCGATATCGACGGCCGGCCCGGCCGAGCCGATTCCGGCGTCGTTGAACAGAGCATCGATCCTACCTCCGCGCATCTTCAGGGCCTCGGCAGTCAGTCGACCGGCCGCCGACGCCTCACTCACGTCAGCGGCAATCACGGTGACCCGTTCACTCTCGAGTGACTCGATCCGATCGAGTGAAATATCATTCGCGACAACGTATGCCCCCTCGGCGACCAAACCCTCCACGATCGCGCGGCCGATACCGGACCCGGCGCCCGTCACGATCGCAACCTTGTCCCGGTAACGGCTCCGTAGCCCCTCCTGGTCGACACTTTCCATTGACCACACCTCGGTTCGTTTTGATTTGTTCGGGACGCCCCACCGTTATTCGGGCCGGGTTGCAGAACGCCAGAACCCCTCCGATCGTTCATCGATTATATATCATCGTTCGCGACGGGATGTCACGTGGCGACCGCACGGCGATCACCACCGGACCCGTCCGCACACCTGAACCGTCAACAGCTGCCAACTCGATGATCGATTGTGTATTATGTTGATACGTACACTCTGGAAGGACGGACTGACCAATGACCGGTACCGCGCTCACACTTCCCCTGAACAGAGGTACGAAGCGGACTCAACTCCCCGAAGAGGTGGCATCCTACGTCCGCGAGTTGATCATCTCGGGCGGCGCGCGCCCCGGCGAGTTCCTCCGAATCGAGCCCATTGCGGAGGCAGTCGGGGTAAGCAGCACCCCGGTCCGAGAAGGGCTCCTTGCTCTGCGCAGCGAAGGGTTTGTTCAACTTGTGCCGCGACGCGGTTTCGTCGTCGCACCGATCACACAGCAGGATATTCGAGACATCTTCTGGGCCCAAGCGCAGTACGCCGGCCAGTTGGCTACGCGCGCCGCAAAGCGAATGGACGCGGAACAGATCGAGCGGCTGGAAGTGAACATCGAGACGTACCAGCTCGCCATCGCCGATGACGATCAGCCGGCAATCGCCTATCTCGGGCATTCCTTTCACCGAGAGATCAACCTGGCGGCCGACTCTCACCGCCTTGCCTTACTGCTCGGTTCAGTCGTGAAACAACTGCCGAACTCCTTCTACGCCACCATCGAAGGCCACGTCGAAGGCGCTCGCGGCGATCATGTCAAGATGCTGCGAGCACTCAAGAAGCGTGATTCGGTCAAAGTATGCAATCTCATGCAGCGGCACATTCTCGAAGGTGCGGACCGGCTGATTGAAACCCTCGAAAAGCGTGGACTCTGGACTGCGAACCCGTAAGACGCCACGGGAAAGCGCATCGCACGGCGCCGACGACACGCGACACTCGCCCACCAGTACCCATCGCGGCTGCCATCCTGCGATAAGTGTGTGAAGATTCGACCGCACCGCACGCTGTCATCCCCGACGTCAACGCGATCCGCGAAGTCATCATCGGCCCCGGACGTACAAGGAAGTCGTGGAGCAACTACTCGCCGAGAACAAGTACACCGACATCACAGTCCGTGTAATTCCGAGGTGCCGAACCGTCCCAAACCCCGATCTTCCGGCGGCGCTGGGGCCCACCGCAGCACCCCTGATCATCGCTGCGATTGCCGAGCACCGTTCCGGACGAGGCGTCAGCATGCGAGACGTCGTCGCTCCGGCTCTCGCGGGTTCGATGTCACCATCGTCGACAAAGACCGCACGGCCGTCGTCAGCCGCGACCGCCCCACCAGGGGTGTGACTCATCCGACCTTTGACTTCAAGTACTTGAAGTTCTTAGCGTCGATGACGTGAGTGCACGAACCACCCCACGCGACTACTCGATCAAGGACGCGGCCGCGCTGACCGGACTCCCGGCCAGCACGCTGCGCTACTACGAATCGGTCGGGGTGATCCCGCCGATCAGCCGCGGGGAAAGCAGCAAACACCGGGTCTTCGACGAGGACGACCTCGGCCAACTGTTGGGGATCGCGTGCCTGGCCGCCACCGGCATGTCCGTCAGAGACATGAAGGAGTACGTCGCCAACGGACACCACGGGGCCGCGGCCGCCTCCGCACAGATCGAACTGCTCACCCAGCGCCGGCAGCAACTCGAGCTCGAGGCCCAGCACATCGCCCTCCGGCAACGCTACGTCGACCTCAAGATCGACTACTGGCACGCCATCGACGCCGGCGACGAGCCCCGTGCCGAGCTCCTCGCGGCCGAGGCGAGTGCCCTGGCCGACCAACTCCGCACCAAGAAGCGCTAACCCCACCCACCACACCACCACCCCGGCGCGCCCCCATCCACTGATGCGCCGCCGGTCACTCAGCCCTGCCCCGCCCACCACTGGGCCCACCACAGACGTAAGGAACATCCGCCATGCGCGTGAACGCGTACGCCGCCCCCGCCGCCGGCCAGCCGCTGGCCCCCACCACCATCGAACGCCGCGACGTCGGCCCGAACGACGTCCTCATCGACATCCAGTACGCCGGCATCTGCCACTCCGACATCCACACCGTCAACGGCGACTGGGGCCCACAACCCTTCCCCATCGTCCCCGGCCACGAGATCGTCGGCGTCGTCACCGAGACCGGCGCCGACGTCACCCGCCACCAGATCGGGGACCGCGTCGGCGTCGGCTGCCTGGTCAACTCCTGCGGCCACTGCACCCACTGCCGAAACGGCGACGAACAGTACTGCGAAAACGGCATGATCCCCACCTACGCCGGCCTCGACCGCGACGGCACCACCACCCAGGGCGGCTACTCCACCCACGTCGTCGTCGACGCCGACTACGTCCTGACCGTCCCACAAAGCCTGGACCCGGCAGCCGCAGCCCCGCTGCTGTGCGCCGGCATCACCACCTACGCCCCACTGCGCCGCTGGAATGCCGGCCCCGGCACCAAGGTCGCCATCGTCGGCCTCGGCGGCCTCGGGCACATGGCCGTCAAAATCGCCCACGCCCTCGGCGCCGACGTCACCGTCCTCTCCCAAACCCTGAAGAAGCAGGAAGACGGCCTGCGCCTCGGCGCCGACGCCTACCACGCCACCTCCGACCCCACCACCTTCGAACAACTCGCCGGCCGCTTCGACCTCATCATCAACACCGTCAGCGCCGGCATCGACCTCAACGCCTACCTCGGCCTCCTCACCGTGGACGGCACCCTCGTCAACGTCGGCGCCCCCGCCGAACCACTCAACGTGAACGTCATGTCCCTGATCAGCGGCCGCCGCAACTTCGCCGGATCGATGATCGGCGGCATCGCCCTCACCCAGGAAATGCTCGACTTCTGCGCCACCCACAACATCGGATCCGACATCGAAATCATCCCCGCCGACCGCATCAACCAAGCCTACGAACGAGTCCTCGCCTCCGACGTCCGCTACCGCTTCGTCATCGACACCACCACCCTGCACTAACCCCCGGCGTGACGCCCGCCGCACACAGGTTCCAGCGGGCGTTCCTCGACATCTCAATGTCATTACGCAGGAAAGCTTCTCAGCCGGGGTGCTCGGGTGACCTGCGGCTCGGTGTCACCCTTGTGCGAGTTTGCGAGTTGGGGTGCCGTCGGCGTCGTAGGACCGCGCCGTCGACGCCCGTAACGCCGTAATCGGGGTCGACGTCGTCAGGGACCGCCGCTGCGCTACGGGCAATTCTTCTCGGCGACCGCGGTCGCCGGGTGCACCGCGATCAGGCCGAGACCTTCGCGTCGCTTGCACAGCCGCGCCAACTCCCGATACGCGGCCTCACCGAGCAACTCGGTGAGCTCCGGCGCATACGACTGCCACACCGCCTCGGCGCCGACGTGCGCGTCCGGCGAGCCGGAGCAGTACCAGTCCAGATCCGCGCCGCCCTCACCCCAACCCCGGCGGTCGTACTCGGTGATCGTCGTCTTCAGGACCTGCTCGCCGTCGGGTCGCTCCACCCACTCTTGGGTCCGCCGGATCGGCAGCTGCCAGCACACGTCCGGCTTCACCTCGAGCGGCTCGATCCCACGCCGCAGCGCCATCGCATGCAACGCGCACCCGATCCCACCCTCGAAGCCGGGACGGTTCAGGAAAATGCACGCACCCCGGTAGCGGCGGGTCCGCAGCGCCGGCTCGTCCTCGACCTCGCCCTCCTCGATATACCCCGCTTCCCCAGCCCCTGCTTCCTGAACTGCCAATCCTCGGGTGTCAGCAGCTTCACCGACTCGTGCAACCTCTCGACATCGTCCTCGTCGGTGAAGAACGCGCCGTGCGAGCAGCAGCCGTCGTCGGGTCGGCCCGCGATGATGCCCTGGCAGGCCGGGGTGCCGAACACACAGGTCCAGCGCGACAGCAGCCACGTCATGTCCGCGGCGATGAGATGCTCGGCGTTGTCAGGATCGAGGAACTCGACCCACTCCCGAGCGAAGTCGAGCGCCACCTCCGGGCTCGGCGCCATCTTGTTGCGACGGCACCGGAATACCTGCTGTCACAAACCCCCACGCTAGCCCACCCACATCACAGCCAAGGACCGATCAGATCCCCGTCCGGGAGCAACGACGCCCGACCCGAATCACGCCGACACCAGGGAGACCACCGATGCGATACGCCGACGATCAGCCCGAGCCCCAGTGCCGCACAACAAACGCCACGCCAAGCAGCATCGCCCAAGACGTCCGGAACCCGGCCGCCCGCGAGGGCCGTGCCGGCCCGGCCGGCCGCGACTTCCCCATACGCGCGCAGCTCTCCGCCGGTGCGGCCCGGTTCGACGCTTCGCCGGCCCCGTAGACACCGGTCCGTGCTATTCCACGCAGTGCACGGTGCGGTCCCGCGGCTGCACGCGCACCGAGATCACCCCGAGCAGGCGGCACGGACAATGGTGTCCGCCGCAACCGAGCGCCCAATCACACCCTCCCCGGAACAACGTGATCCTTGCCGGCTCAGCGTCCCCACACGGGGATACTGGAAGGGCGACGGGCGCCACCCCCGCGCAGGGCTCGCCGAGGAGTGATCACACGGTGTTCGAGAAATTCAGCGACCAAGCACGCCACGTCGTCGTACTCGCCTCCGACGCGGCCCGCACCCACCACCACAACCGCCTCGGCACCGAACACATCCTCACCGGCACCCTCGCCGCCGACGGCCCCACCGCGGCCACCCTCACCACCTGGGGACTCACCACCGGCCACCTCGACAGCGCCCTCGACCAGATCCCCGCTTACCCCAACGACACCGACCCCGGATGCGCCGGGCCCCCCTTCACCCCGACCCTGAAAATAGACCCTCGTACAATCCCTGCGGGAAGCCTCGCTGCTCGGCCACGACACCATCGGCACCGAACACCTCCTACTCGCCCTCCTCGCCGACACCACCTGCACCGGAACCCGAATCCTCACCCACCTCACCGCCATCAGCCCGCACGACATGCGCGAGCGCATCCGACACCAACTCACCGAACACCCCCCAACCCCACGAGTAAACCCGCACACCTCGGCGAAATCCGTCCACCCCACCCGACCCAACGACCCCCGCTGCACCACAGGACAGCAGAACTCAGCTCAGATCCTCCGCGCGGGAGCGGTTACGACGATGCCCTTGATCGACGCAATCCCATTCTGCGCCGCCACCTTCGAGGTATCGCCCCGACTGGTCGGGAACGTCCCAGGCTTCGCGACTTGCCGCACCCGACGGCGAGCCGAGCGAATCGCCGACAGGCGCGCCGAGAACACCGGCCTTACCGTGGCCACGTGAGCAGAATCCCTGTCGCCATCGACGAGACCGATCCCGATGCCGAGGGAGTTCTCTCGCTCCTGACGTACGCGGTGGGATCAGCACATCGAGACCGCCTCGACGTGGCGCTCGTGCCCTACCGGAGCGGATCCGCAGTCCTCGCCGTCGCCCGATCCTCCCGGATCCCGGTCGGTGTGATCGGATACCGCACCGCACCGGATCAGACGACGCTGCTGCACCTCGCCACCGGCCCCCACTTCCGGCGACACGGCATCGGCACCGCCCTCATCGACTGGGTGCACGCCCGCCACCCCGGCATCGCGCTCGTCGCCGAAACCGACACCGCCGCGCTGTGCTTCTACGAGAAGACCGGGTTCACCCGCACCTCGCTCGGCGAGAGATACCCCGGCGTCGAAAGGTTCCTCGTCCGACGGCCGCCCAGCTTCTCGCCACACCGATGAGCACCACGACTCGAGCAGCCGAGGCGCGGCGCTGGTGGCTGCGGTCCCGTAGCCGCGCGCGGCGCTGCGCTTTGACCACTGCGGGGACACGGTGCCAGAGAGCGCGTCTCCAAGCTGGGTGCTCGTGCATGCCTTCGTCGATGAGAACACCGTCCGCGGGATCATGGTGGCCGCCGCCATCGCCGATCCACTGTCGCTGGCATACGCCCGGAAGGTGCTCACCGAACTACGCCTGAAAGGGCAAGAGCGCCTGCACTTCAAATCCGAGCGCGATTCCCGCAGGCGGGAAATCTGCTCCGCACTCAAACCGGACGTACGCGTGCACATCTACAACGCCGCAACCCTCACCCCGAAACAGGGCGGCCACGCTCTCTGGAGATGCTGGTCGCGGACCTGGCCGAACTGCAGGCCTCTCGCCTGGTCCTCGAGCAAGACGATTCGACGATGAAGGCGGACCGACGGGTGCTGTACGAGGCCGTCGGCAAACACGGCATCCGCGAGCACCTGACGTATCACCACCTGCGAGCAAAGCAGGGACCGATGGTGTGGATCCCCAACGCCGTCGCCTGGTGCCCGGCCAAGGGCGGAGAATGGCCCGCCCGGGTGCGGCCCCTGGTGACGAAGACCGTGGACGTGCGGTAGAAACGCGAAACCCGGCTCACCTACCGTCCGGGGACTATTCCAAACCCGGGCCCACCCACTGGTTCGACGGGCGGACGCTGATGGTTAACCTGGGCGGCGCAATGGCACGTCCGCCTTGTCAGTGGGGGTAGCTATCGTTTGCTGGACGCGCCCGACCCGAGCATTGGACCATCGCATGACAGATAGCCGATTTCTACCTATGCACAAAGGTGTCGCCACAGCGCGCGCACTCAACGAGATTGCTACGCCGATGGGGTACGCAGTCCAAATTGAGTCCGGAATCCAGCAGGATGCAGCTGAGATCCAACACTCGACTACCTACTATGTCCGCCAACTAGGCGGCCACACTGTGCTGGTCACACCTAACGCCGACGAGGTGCGTGCCCTTCTCGACACGCTCGCCACGAAACCGTGGTGGCGACTGAATCTAGACGATGACTCGATCGACGTCGACGGGGTCACCATCACCGACAAGACGACGGGCGCCGCAATCGTCCTCAGCGGCGGATGGGGTCCGATCATCGGCCGTGCCGAAACCCTCATCGAATATCAGACGAACCACAACATATTTCACATCGCCGTTCGCGGTAACGCACCGCCGACAGTCGGGTCGTGGCACAAATAGCCGTCGCATTAAGGCCCTTATCCAACCTTAGGAAGCCGGTGATCACCAGATGCGGTGGCGAGAAGCAGTTTCACGATGCAAGAAGACAGTGGGGACGATGAGTCAAGCGATACCAGAGCCAAATGTGGCTGTGACCACTTCCTCCAAGCTGTCGGCCCGGCACCTGAGCATTGAAGAACGCAAGGCGGTCTGGGAAAAGGCCGGATTGCAGCCGACGCTCACGATGTTGTCGACTCTGTTCGCACAACTCGATCTTGCTGTTTCCTCCCGCTCACGTCCGCAAGTGGAGAAACGCTGGGCGGGCGGCGTTCCCAGACCGCTGCGGACCGATCTCCTGAAGGCATTGCGGAAGAAGCAGACGATTTTGACCGTCTCGACAATGCTCCAATGCCTCAAGGAGGTGGTCGAGTTTGCAAGCGAGGACGGCCAGGCCAATGTGCTCCCACTCGACTTCGCGCACTGCGTGTTGAGTATCAACGAGGACATCGTTGCCACGACCACCACAGTGGGCGCCGATGGCGCCGGGATCGATTCGACTGCCGTGATGAACAGCATCGCTCAGCATTCCCTTGACTACCCTTATACTTTCGAAACCCTCGCGTCGGAGGCGGCCCAGAACTGGCTCCAGCCATGGCCATCGACTACCGGACCGAAAGTAGTGCAATCGATCGGAGGGGAGCCGCGGCAGATCTTCGAGAAGGCTGTGGGTGTCAAATTTCTCGAATTTATGACACTAGGCTGGACGCTTTACAACATGGTTAGCCAGGAGGGGAAAGTTCAGTTCGGAGAGGGAAATTTCGTCGTTATGAATCTCGGTGACGAGGTCATAGATGCATTCAAGGACCGATGCGTCTGGCAGCTCCCTGATCTGCGTGAGCGGCTGCGATTAGAGCGCGACGGGAGTTCTGGGACACCGTGGACGCGATATTACCTGCAAATGAGACCATTCATCCAGTTGGCGAGTGGAAGCTTCCTCCTCGTCAGGCCTCAGTACCTCGTTCAGCGCTTCATGGGCGAACCCCTCGTTGTCGACGTAAACGAGATCCTCAAGAACACTGATACGGCCGAATCCGAGCACTTCAGAAACGCCGTAAACCACAAATTTGAGACAAAAATCGGCGCCACACTCAAGCGGATCTCAAATCATCTCAGCGGTGACGGTGTCATCTCCGAAGATGAAATGATCAAAGCATTCAGAATCAAGAAGGGATCCAACGAAAGCGTTTGCGACTTCGCCTACGTCTCGGACAATCTGTGCATTTTGATCGATGCGAACAATCGGCACCTAATGCAGGGTTTCGCAGAAGGTACCGGTACGCTTGAGGAGTTCGATTCGGAAATTAGGTTGAGATTCAGCACCAAGAAGTTTATACAGCTCAAGCGAACTATTGAGCAGTTCCAAAAATTCGGCTGGAAGTCAGGTGGTCTGATCATCGATGATCAGACCACCTTCGTGCCACTTGTTGTAGGACCTGAGGATGGCATACCAAGCAACAGGATGACCGAGCGGTTGATTCTGGAGTCTTCTCGATCCATATTCGAGGAATTCGGTAATCGCGTACTACCTGCGACAATAGTGAGCTGGCGCGACCTTCGCATTCTTGAAGGGTTGGCCGAAAAGCGAGGAGTGCACTTCGCTAAACTTCTATTAGATTGGCGGAACTACTGCGTCTCCCACCCTGAATTCCAGTGCTCCGTCGACTTATACGAGCAGCACAGGGGCTACGACGGACCGCTTCCTGAGCACGAGCACAAACTCGGATTCGATTTTTTCGAAGACATGCGGACGGCTGCGACCGAAATCTACATCGAACGCCTCCCACCCGACATGCAGGCGAACACACGCCGAATGGTTGCGCAGGCCAAACGGAGGTTACCTACAAAGCACTTGTAGAAGCATCGCTGATCTGCTGTGGGTTCACAGCAGATCAGCGATCCCATGAGATGGTCCGGTGTGGACGACTCGGCGCTGGTTCCAGGGCGATTCGCCGGATGTGCGTGCCCTATCGACGACCACCGATACATCGACGGCGGTTACCGATCCAACGAGAATGCCGATCTGGCAGCGGGATACGGAGCAGAACGCGGACGCCGATGGACTGTCGCACCACAGGTCGACGAACTGCGCGCACGCGGCATCAGAGTCGAGTAGGCCATGTGATATCTCCCTCGAGGCCCGATTGGAGCGGAAACCCACTCCGACCGGCTAGCTTTGGCTCATCAGGGCGGCGGCGCCGGATCCCCGGGTGATCTCACGACGTGCGTGCCACGGCGACGGCCGAGAGGATTTCAGATTCCGTTGACACTCGAGAACTAATTCACGCGAGATGCCAGTCGGCTCCAAATCGCAATGCCTTACTCCAGCAGCTGCACAGCCAGCTCGTCCCAGTCCTGAGCCACAGCACGACTACGTGTCCGGCGATCGTGAGCGACCTCAACTGCCAAGCATCCCATGCGGAGGAGCACCGGGACGTTGAGGTGGCGCAGGGCCATGCCCTTCCGGTCGTCGAGCACAATCATCCGTGCCAACGTCTTCCCCGCCGACGCGAGCCCGACCAACGAATGGGCCGCGAGGAGCAGCTCATCACGGCGGGCCTGCTCCCGCTCGCCCAGGTGGGCGCTGCCGGTGACCGCGTACGCCCGGGCATGCACGTGCGTACGGACAATGACCTCGGTGGTGATCACGCTCAGTGAAGGGGTGAGGATCCCGGATCGCACGTTGAGCCCGTTGCCCGCCGAGGTTCCCAGGTACACCTCGTGCGCGAACGTACGCAGGGCGCGGTTGTCGAGCTCGTACAGCCAGGAGGAGCCGGGCATCGGCAGGCTCATCGGGGTCACCACGTCCGCCGCCAGGTGCTGTGCCCACAGGACGAGTGCCTCCGGGAGGGAGTCGACCTCCCGAAACCTTCCCCCGACGGTGACGTCGTGTTTGTTGCCGTAATCCCAGCGGATGCCGCGGAACTCGCCCGCCCGGATCTGCCGCAGCGCCTCGAACGGCCGGCCCAGATCGTGCCCCGGGGAGCGGACTCGGTGGGCGCGGCCGCCGAACCCGGGACCGGTGTAGTCGATCGGCAATCTCTTCCCGGCCCGCTCCCACCCGCGCATCCACCCGGTCTTCCTGGTGGCGCCGAGCCCCTGGGCGACCGCTCCGTCGATGGCGGTGTCGTACCAGGTCGCCGCCACCCCCAGCACGGTCGCGAACCCGACCGCGAGGACGTCCTCGTGGTCCCACGGGATGCGTTGCCGGGCCCGCCACCGGTCGAACCCGGCCCGCTGCTCGGGAGTGAACGCACTGTCGAGGTCAACGCCGGTCCAGCCGCGCCGGGCACGGAGCTGGTCATTGGCGACGGTCAACTCCGCATACGAGGCGAGTTCGGCGGTGTCGTTGTCCGGCAGCCGGTCCGGGACCCCGCCGGCCAGGGCGGTGTCGGTGGCCGATTCCAGCTCGGCGAGCCGGCGGCTGAGGGTGTCGAGGTTTCGGTCGACACTGTCGTCCATACTGCTCATAGCGCGGCGGTTTCCGGGAGACGCTCCAGGATGACCTCGAGCGCACCCTCCGCCCGCTTGACGTCGGCGTGCTGCCTGCGTAGTTCCTCACGCAATGACTTGTTCTCCGCGGTCAGGCGTGCGTTCTCACGCGAGAGTTCCCGGATCCGGTCCAGGAGTCGCTCACCGTCGGCGACGACCCTCTCGAGCCGTTCCTGCAGGCTCAGGACGACGCGGCGTTGCTTCTCGTCCCGGTTTTCCGCCTCGATCAGCACACACCGTGCGATCAGATCCAGGCGCATCGCCTCCGCCACCACCTGACCGGTCGTCCACGGCGTCCAGCGGGCCCCGGCCGCGGCGACGCCCGCTCCGGCGATGCCACCGAGCCCGGTCACCACGGCGGTGCCGCCGGCAATGCCGAAACCGCCGGCCGCGATCGCGCCGCCACCGAGGGTGGCCAACCCGGCCGACGTTGCGGCTGCCCCGGTCAGACCGGCGGCGCTGCCGATCGCGGCGCCGATCGCCGGCGCCGCCCAACCACCGGTCGCAACACCGGCTGCCAGTCCGGCCGCACCGATGACAGCCACCTTCCCCCATTGCACACTCTTACGCCGCAGCCGCCGGAGCAGCAGTCTGTGCTCGTCCCGCATCCGATCCAGATCGGCCCGGTCGAGGTGCGGGAACTCGTCCACCAACGCCTCGAAGGTGGTGCGGCGGGTCGCGGCATGCCAGGACGCTTTCGCCGGCCACGGATCGAACAGGATGAGGTCGACCAGCACCAGCAACGACCGCTCCCGCGAGCCGAAGGACCTGGGAAGGCACCGGCTTTGGGCGGTGATGGCGGCCGCCGCGGACTCCCGGGTGTCCATGTCCACCACCAGCGCCGTCAGCCAGTCCGGTCGATCCGGCCGATCCTCTGCCGCCACCCGGCGGAAGCTGGTGACGGCATCGCCGAGCACCGCTTCCTTGATGACCAGGGACTTGTCGGACTTCGTCGCGCCGATATCCGACTGCATCAACGACACCTGCATCGCCGCCAACGCCACCGACTCCGACCACTCCAACACCCCGACCGGCTCACCATCACTCGCGGACACGACCGCCCCCTTCCCACCCATCCAGAAAGCCCAGTATCACCGACCGGTCCGACACCACAGCCAAGACACCCCCGGACCACGGTGATGAGTCAGTCAGGCTGCACCTCAGTGTCATTCACACGAATGACAACCGGCCTCGCACGGCACGAGCCACAGCGGTGACTGCCTCAAACCAGCGCCACCTCCGGCAGAACGTCCGCGGCGCGGCCACCAGCCTGGCCTGAACGCGGAAACAGCTGAACGAGCAGTCCAACGGCTGTGCGGTTAGTTCTACCGCTCGCGGTTGCCACACCAGGACCTTCGGATACTTTGCGTCTTCACAGATCCCCTCTCGGTCCTGGCCGGGGTGAACCGAGCAGGCCTGCAAGGATGACGAGATGAACTGGAAGACCACCCTTCTCACCGTGGCCATAGGCGTCGCCGCCGCGCTCGCGACATCCTGCTCGCACCCTGACGATGCGACACGAATTTCTGCCCCGACGAAGACTTGCGGCCCTGGGACACCGATCTTCTCGTGCCCCGGTGCCCCGATTGTGTCCTTCAACCCCACTACTGCCCCGTACTCATCGCCCGAGGGACTCGTCAACGCCCGGCACGACTCCTGCGACTTCGGACCCGAGCTACTTCACTACCTCGAGACCGGCGACAACGACGGCAACCCCTGGTATGACCAGCGCTACGCCGCCGACGTCGGCCTTCCACTCCCACAAGCACGTGCCATCGCGGATGCAGCCATAGAACGCTGTGACGACACCGTCGACGAACAAGAAGCGCAAACCTCCCGCGCCGCATCACAAAGTGCCGCCGCGACAACCAGCGCCGCCCACCACGCTGCCCTAGCAGAAAAAGAAGCCGCAGCGTGCGGGCAGATCGGCGGCGTACTCACGCACCCGTCTGCTGCAGATGACCGTCCCGCTGGTTGATTCCGCCCGAGGGCAGTCGCTCCCCTTCTGCCTCGCGTCCCCTGAAGTGCATGGAAAGCATCTATTCCGGTGCTCATCGGAACAAGCTGATATCCCGAACATTACTGCCAGGCCCCGGAACCGCCATCCTGTTCGTGAAATTACATCCGTCCGCTACGCAGCGGAGTACTGTATTATTCCGAACAGAGGAGGTGATGTGATGTCTGCGACCAAGAGCGAGCGTGGCCTCCTGCGGCAATGCACCGAGCTGCTGCGGGGCCTGTTGCCGCAGGACTGGGACGTACGGTCCGAGGCATTCACCGACCCATCGGCACGGGGGTCACGGTCGGCCCCGGCGCGCGTGGATGGCCGCCTTCGCATCACGCCTCCGGACGGTGAGGCCGCCGATTTCCTGGTCGAGGTCAAACGGGTGCTGAACCGGCGGGACATCGGCGTGGTGGCGGGTCGGCTCGGCGATGCCACCGACGACGTTCCTGCGGAAGGTTTGGTGATGGCCCGGTACATCTCCCCTCCCCTGCAAGAGCTGCTGCGGGAGCGCAGCCTGTCGTACATCGATGCCACCGGCAATGTGATGGTCACCGCGCGCCGTCCGGCCATGGTCCTGCGCGACCGGGGCGCGGCCCAGGACCCGTTCCGGGGTCCGGGCCGGCCCCGGGCGACGCTCAAGGGTGAGCCCGCCGCCAGGCTCATCCGCACCCTGACCCGAGAAAACGGGCCGTGGTCGGCGCGGGAACTCGTTGCACGGTCGGGGGTCTCCACCGGAGCCACCTACCGGGTACTCGAACTCCTACAGGAAGAGGAGCTGGTCACCAGGACCGCCGACAAGCGGTTCGAGGTCACCGACTGGCCGCAGCTGCTCCGGCGGTGGAGCCGGGACTACAGTTTCGTCGACAACACCCAGACGTATCAGTACATCGACCCCCGCGGTGTCCCATCACTGCTGAACAAGCTTGCGAAAGAAAAAGACCCAGGCTTCCGGTACGCGGTCACCGGATCCGTCGCCGCAGCCGAATGGGCGCCGTACGCGCCGGCGCGCGCCGCGTTCATCTACACCGACAATCTGGACGAGGCGGCACGGACGTGGCGACTGCACCCGGTCGACCCCGACACCGCGGAAGCGGCGAACGTGATTCTCGGAGAACCCGAATACTCGGTCGTCTTCGACAACACCTCCCGCGCCAAGGACGGGTACACGATCGCCGCGATCGAGCAGGTCGCCGTCGACCTACTGTCCGGGCCCGGCCGCAACCCGGCCGAAGGCGAAGAACTCATAGAATGGATGCAGGCCCATGAATCAGCCTGGCGGCGATAACCTCCTCGCCGAAGCCCGCAGCGCACTCCTCGACGCCCTGCACGCCCTCGACGAACACCGCGACGCGCTGATCGTGATCGGCGCGCAAGCGGTGTACCTGCGCAGCGGCGCCGCCGTCGTCGCGTTGGCCGAGTCGACGAAGGACAGCGACCTCGCCGTCAACCCCCGCAACCTCGGGGATGACCCACACCTCGAGGACGCCATGACCGGTGCCGGGTTCTACCTGAACACCAACGGGCAACCCGGCGCCTGGGTCAACCAGGATGGCATCCCCGTCGACCTGATGGTCCCCTCCGCCCTGTCCAACCGGACCAGCCCCACCGGGCGCTCACCGCGACTGCCGCCGCACGCCAAGAACGCGATGCGGATCGCCACCGGCCTCGAGGGCTGCGTCGTCGACAACACCGTCATGACCATCACCGCCCTCGACAACGCCGATCACCGCGCCTACGACGTCCGGGTCGCCGGCACCGCCGCGCTCCTGGTCGCCAAGATCCACAAGATCCACGAACGCCTCGACACCCCCGGACGCCTGCAGAACAAGGACGCCCACGACATCTACCGCATGCTCGTCGCCTCCGAACCCGACGACCTCGCCGACAACTTCCGCCGACTCCTCGCCGACCCGATCAGCACCACCACCACCGAACACGCCCTCGACTGGCTACCCGAAATGTTCGGCAACGCCTCCGCGACCGGAGCCGACATGGCCGGCAAAGCCGAAGAGGGCATCGGCAACCCCACCCAGGTCTCGACCAACGCCGCACTGCTGGCCACCGAACTGATGGACACCCTCGCCGGTTAGCCTCGATTGTCGGTCAGGTTATCGACCTGAGGTTTCATCGGGGTGGGAAGCGGAAGCGTAGTTCTCGGTTGTTCCACCAGGGGATGGGCACGGCCCGGTCTGCGTAGCCGGCGTCGATGAGGACCGGGTGGTAGGTGCGTGGGGCGAGGTCGACGGTGACGGTGGTGTCGGTGATGTGCAGGGTGCCGGTGGCGTCGAGGAAGTGCCGCCAGATCCGGTCGGGGGTGGCGTGTTCGTAGCGCGGGAGTCGGTGGGCGAGTAGTCGGTAGCAGTTGCCGGCGAGCACGGTCAGGGTGGTGTCGAGGTCCACGTTCAGCGGCAGGCCCGAGGTGAGGGCGTCGAGGTGGAATCCGCCGATGTAGGCATCGAGTTCGTTCTCGATGAGCATGCGTTCGGCGTAGCGGGCGAACAGTGCCTTGGCCGGGGTGGTCAGGTCGTTGGTGATCAGCAGGGTGGGTTCGTCGCGGCCGATGTTGCGCACGGCGATCTGCCGGATCTGTTGTCCGATGCCCTTGATGCGTACCAGTTCGTCGTGCAGTTGCGGGTGTCGGTAGTGACCGGATCTGCTGATACGCACGGTGGTCCAGGCCGAGGCGGGTAGGGCGGCGAGGTGGTCGAGGACGGTGTGGCCGCGTTGGCGCAGGGTGAGCCAGCGGATGCCGCGGGTGCACAGCTCGTCGAGGACGGTGTAGGTGGTCAGCTGGGAGTCGAAGACCAGCAGTCCGGGATCGGTGCCGGCGACCTGGGCCCAGTAGTCGGCGAAGGACAGCACTTCGCGGGCGGCCTCGTTCTTGGTGATGTCGGCGTTGGCGTAGACCATCTCGGTGGAGGCGTGGTCCTGGGCGAAGAAGGTCAGCACGCTGCGGGTGCGTTGGGAGCGTTTGGGGACGTAGTGCTTCTCGAGTGGGGCGTCCTCGCCGTGGTGGCGGATGGCGTGGAAGTCGAGGTTGAATCCGGCTTCGCCGGTGGCCATCCCGAGTTCCCTGAGTCGGGTGGTCAGCCCCGCCATCGTCTGGTGGTTGGATTCGCGGCGGACGCGGTAGGAGTAGCTGGTCAGGTGGGTGGTCTTCGGCAGAGCGGTCAGTCCGAGGGCGAGGGCGAGGCCGGGATCGTCGGTGAGGGCGGTGACGTGGGAGGGTCGCGGGTTGCGGGCGCACTTGGCCAGCAGCAGGGTGCCGATCGAGTGCCAGGCCGACAGCGTGCGGGTGCCCGGGTATCCGGCCCGGTCGACGAGGTCGTGCAGGCCCAGCTCGGCGATCGCGGGTAGGAGCAGGAACAGGCCGGCGTGGTCGCAGTCGAGGCTGGTGCCGGTGGGCCAGTGCCGCAGTGGCTGGGCCTTGACCGGTGCGAGCCGTGGGGTGCCGCGGTCGGCCGGTGCGCGGCGGGTGAGGCGTTCGAGGCCTTCGGCGTCGAGGATGGTCCACACGGTCTGCGCCGAGACCGGGGTGCCCTCGGCGGTCAGCGCGGTCGCGATCTCGGTGACCGACCGGTCCTGGGCGCGCAGGTCGAGTACTCGATCGCGGATCCGGTCGGCCTTGCGTGGTCCCTTCGGACCGGGCCGGGACGAGCGGAACAGGTCGGTCTTGCCCGTCCGCAGCTCGTGCGCCATCTGGTGGACGGTGGCCGCGGAATACCCGAAGTCCCGGCCGACCTGTGCGGCGGTGGCGGAGTCGACGAAGTAGGCCCGCAGTGCCTCGTACTGGCGTTGTGCGGGTTCGTCCGGTTCGAGGAAGTACTCGGCCCCGGATCGCATATCTCAGGGGATCTTCCTGAATGACATGGATCTATCGTAGAGTGGTTTCGGCAGCGATTCGCGAAGTGGGCGGGTTGACACGCCGAAACATCCTAGATTGCAGGAGTCTTACTCACCGGACTGGTGCGGTGACCGGCTCGTGCCGGGGAAACCGTGGAAGCGGAGGTTGGGTCCTCATTCTGATAGATCGCCTGAGGTTACCCGGCGGCCATCCGGAAACCGCTGCGATCCACGGCCTCCGAGACACGGCGCGGCGACCACTCGACCCGGAAACCACGCACCGAAAATCGAGGTTAGCGCGGATTCTCGCGCAGGAAGTTCGACCCCAGTTCAGGTGAACTCGTAGCGCAGGGTTCGTCCGTCCCACCAGGGGACCTCGGTGTCGGGGAGGTGGGCTTGGCGGAGGACGGGTGAGTAGGTGCGCCGGTCGAGTCGGACGGTGATCTCGTTGCCGCGGTTGAGGATCTGTCCGCCGGTGGAGAGGAATCGTCGTTGCAGGGTGTCGGGTGTGGCGGTGGCGTAGCCGGGTAGCCGACGTCGCAGCGCGTTGCAGACGGTGCGGGCGAGCACGGTGAGGACGACGTCGTGGTCGACGTTGAGGGGGACGGCGCCTGCCAGGGCGTCGAGGCCGAAGGAGCGGATGGCTTCGGCGAGGCGTTGTTCGATGTTCATCCGGCGGGCGTAGGCCTCGATGATGTTCTTGATGGGGGTGTCGGTGTCGTTGGTGATCAGGATGGTGGGTTCGTCGTGGCCGAGGCCGGCGATGGCAAGTTGACGGACGGTGCCGGGGTAGGCCGAGAGTGTCGCTGCGGGGTTCTTGAACCATCCCGAGTCTGATGCACACAGTGTTATTTGTGTGCGATCGGTTGATCGGCACGGTGTGTAGCGTAGTACTTGGCTGCGTACTCGGTGGGCGGGATCCGCCCGAGTCGGTGCATCAGCCGGGCGGTGTTGTACCAGTGCACCCAGGCCGAGGTGGCCTCCTCGACGTCGCCGACGGTGCGCAGCGGCCCCTTGCGGAACGGGGAGTCGTCGGCGATGCATTCGGCCTTGTAGAGCCCGACCGTCGTCTCGGCGAGGGCGTTGTCGTAGGCGTCGATCACCGACCCGACTGACGGCCGAATCCCTTGCAGGAACAGGGTTTCCCCGAAGCGCAGAGCCGTATATTGCGAGCCCGCATCGCTGTTAAACTGAATTCTGGTTAACTCCGACAACGGCGCCCAATATGTCTCGCAGGACTTCGCGGATGTGTGCCGCGAACTGGGGGTGACCCGGTCCAGGGGGTGCGGTCGGAACGTCGGCGGACAACGCCGCCGCCGAATCGTTGAACGCGTCCTTGAAACGGGAGACGCTGCAGGGGCGGAAGCGCTGGAACAGTGGGTGAGGCGCGTGCCGCCGTCTTCCGCTGGATCACGCGCTACAACACACGAAGGAGGCATTCCACGCTCGGTCAGATCTGTCCGATCGAGTTCGAACGGCGATCGGCTAAGCTGGCAACCGCCGCATAGGAATTGATGTCCACATCTCGGGGGGGAACACCCGGGGCGGACACCGTCGGCGAGGTCGCCGAACTCACCGACCGGTTGCCGCACCTGGCCACGTGGCCGCACGGACTGCGTGTGTTCGTGCGGCGGGTCAAACCGCTGCGCGACACCACTGCGAAGCCGCTGCCCGGCGTGGCCGCCCAGCTCGAGCTCGACGGGGGCGCCGAGGCCGCCGACAACGCGGTCACCGGCTGGCGCTACGAGCTGTTCGCCACCAACACCGAAGGCGGCGACACCGCTTGGCTGGACGCCCGGCACCGCAAACACGCCCGCGTCGAGGACCGCATCCGCTGCGGAAAGCAGACCGGCGCAGCGAAATACCCGTTCCGGGAATTCGCCGCGAACACCGCCTGGGTCATGCTGCACGGCGTCGCCGACTATCTGCTCGCCTGGACCCGGCTACTGGCCTGTGACGGGAGCTCGCCAAGGCCGAACCCAAGACACTGCAGGACCGGGTCCTGCACGCGCCCGCCTCGCTCACCCGCGGCTCCCGGCGCCGCTGGCTCAACTTCCCTCCCACCTGGCCGTGGACCAACCAGATCGTGGCGATCTTCGCCTGCATCCAGGCGCTGCCCCGATCCGGCTAACGATCCGCCCAGCACCTGCTCCACCGAGCCAAAACACCTTCCCGGACAGTGGAATCCGGCGCCCACCTGACGCGACAGCCGGGCATCTGCCATGCCCACAGCACGACAGGTCATGATGAAACAACATCGAAACCGCTCGGCACTCGCCAGATCAAGACACTGAGCCATCAAGGTATGGCTGGTCCTCAGCGTCGTGACGGTCTCGGTGCGGTCGATCGGCAACACGCCCATGCGGTGGACTACAGGCGGAAAGAGGAATCCGGTCAGTCGAACTTCGGTTCGCGACGCTCGAGGAACGCGGACATGCCTTCTTTGGCGTCAGGAGAGAAGAACGTGAGCAACTCCAGGCCGAGGGAGGCCTCGAACGACGGCATCGCCAGGCGCAGCCAGTTGTTCAGTGCGTGTTTGGTCCACTGGATCGCGTACTTCGGCCCGCGCGCAAGCTGATCCGCCACTCTCAATGCCTCGGAAAGCACTTCGTCGTTCGGTACAGCCTTACTCACCAGACCAATCCGTTCGGCCTCACGACCGTCGATCCGATCTGCAGTGAGCAGCAGGTACTTGGCCTTGGCCATACCGCACAGCAACGGCCAGATGATGACCGAGTGGTCGCCGGCCGCCAGTCCGATTTTGACATGACCGTCGGTGAACGCCACGTCCTCGCCGATGATGCTGATGTCCGCGAGCAGCGCAATTGCAAGACCGGCACCGGCAGCCGCACCGTTGATCGCCGAGATCACCGGCTTGTCGCACTCGACCATGTTCGAGACTAGCCCACGAGCCTCCTCGAGGGTTTTGACAACCGCCGGAAAATCGCTGAGCTTCTCGACCTCCTCACCGAGGTCTCCACCGGCGGAGAACGCCCGCCCATTGCCGGTGATGACCACAGCCCGCGTCTCGTCGTCCTCGGCGACGTCTTTCCACACCCGGGTGAACTCGGCGAGCATCTGCCGGTCCGCCGCATTGTGCTTCTCGGGCCGATTGATCGTGATGAGCAGAACGCCACCGGGACGTCGCTCGAAAAGGAGCCTTTCGTATGCCTCGAGGTTCATTGTGTTTCCTTTCGATGAAAGTGTGTTCGTACTCTGGTTCAGCCCGCCATCGTCAGGCCACCGGAGACGCTGAGCCACTGGCCGATGACGAAGTCGGCGTCGTCGGACGCGAAGGACCGGACCGCGGAGGCGATCTCTTCGGGGGTACCGAGGCCGCAGAACGGGATCGCACGGTCGCGAGACTGTCCGCCAGCACGCCGCCATTCTGCGCGCCATCAAGAACCAGAATCCCGACGCAGCAGAGAAGGCGATCGTCGAGCACCTGACGTATCTACGTCGACGCATACTCGCGCATCGTGAAGGCTTACGCACTTCCGCCCACATCCTGCGGAAACGCTCACGCCAGACTAGTGGAGGCACTCGCGCGGCAACACCAACGTTTCGCACGGGTGCCCGAACGTCAGCCCCGACAACGCCTGCTGGTTCTACGACTTCGCCGTCCCCGGCGACATCGTCGAGGACCGGGGCTCCGGCGGCGCGCCCCGCGAGCTGTGGCAGAACGGCGACTGTTCGGTCCCGATCGTCGGACCATGTGCGCACGTCCCCTGCGGGTGCGGCGCTAGACGGTCTCGAGGACCTGCATCTCCGGAACCTCGTCGAGGACGGTCAGGGGCACTCCGGTGGCCTCCTTGATTTCCTCGACACTGACGCCTGGGGCCCGTTCCCGCAAGATGAGTCCCCCGGGTTCGACATCCATGACGGCAAGGTCCGTGATGATGCGGTTCACCACTCCCTTTCCGGTCAGCGGCAGGGTGCATTCCTGCACGATTTTGTGGGTGCCGTCCTTGGCAACGTGCTCCATGAGGACAATGACCTTCTTGGCCCCGTGGACCAGGTCCATCGCACCTCCCATGCCCTTGACCATCTTGCCGGGGATCATCCAGTTCGCGATGTCACCAGTGGCCGTGACCTGCATGGCACCAAGCATCGTCACATCGAGTTTTCCGCCCCGGACCATCCCGAAACTCATGGACGAATCGAAGTAGGCACCGCCGGCCAGCATGGTGACCGGTTCCTTGCCGGCGTTGATCAGGTCGGGGTCCTCCTCACCGCGGAACGGGTTCGGACCGAATCCGAGCAATCCGTTCTCGGATTGGAAGACGACGAAAATATCGTCGGGAATGAACGTCGGAACGAGCGTGGGTACGCCGATGCCCAGGTTGACATACTGGCCGTCGCCGAGTTCCTGCGCCGCGCGTGCGGCAATCTCTGTTCGCTTGAGCTTCATGGTGTTTCCTCTCGAGTCTTCGGTTCGATGTGCGCTCGACTGCCCCGATAGCCGACCGGGGCAGTCTCAACGTTCCCGGACCACCAGCTTCTCGATCCCCTTGTCGGCGGCCTGCGCTGCGGTCAGGGGGACCACCCGGTGGATGTAGATCCCGGGAAGGTCGATGTCTTCGGGTTTCAGTTCTCCCGGCTCCACCAGTTCCTCCACCTCGGCAATCGCGATGCGCCCGGCCATGGCGGCCACCGGATTGAAGTTCCGGGCGGACGCGTTGAACCTCAGGTTGCCGTGACGGTCGCCGACGGCCGCACGGACCAACGCAAAATCGGCTACCAGCGCCTCTTCGAGGACGTACCCCTTCTCCTCGCCGAATGTATCGAAGACACGGACATTCTTGGCCGGCGAGAACGTGGTGACGTTGCCGTCCGCGTCGTACTTCCAGGGCAGGCCACCTTCGGCGACCTGGGTGCCGGCACCGGTCATGGTGTAGAAACCGGGGATTCCCGCACCGGCCGCACGCAGCCGCTCCGCAAGGGTGCCTTGGGGAGTCAACTCGACCTCGAGCTCGCCGTCCAAGTACTGGCGAGCGAATTCGGCGTTCTCCCCCACGTAGGACGCCACCACGCGCCGCAGCCGGTGGGCGGCGAGAAGCCGCCCCAGGCCGACGCCATCGATGCCGGCGTTGTTGGAGATGACTTCCAACTTGTCGATGCCGAGCTCGCACACCGCGTCGATGAGCACCGCCGGGATGCCGCACACTCCGAACCCGCCCACGGCCAGCCTCGCTCCCGAGGGGATGTCGGCCACCGCGTCTGCAGCGTTGGCAATTGTCTTGTCCACTGTCATCGAACCTTTCGATGTTGATTGCGTTGGAGAACCTTCGGGAGGACGGAGCTGTCTTCGCCGTGGGAAGGCTCGACGACGGACAGGCAGGCAATGCGCCGTCGGCCGATCGGCGGTCGCACGAGCCGACATGAGAGCGCATGTGACTGTGGCAACACTGAGAAAAGGTTGACACCGAGAATCAAGTAAGTCCAATCATAAGTTTGAACAACTCGATGCACTATTCTTATCAATGCTGCTCGAGATGAAACGACCCGCATCAGGAGTCCTCGCTCCCCGCGAGCCGCGGGCGCCCCGCGAGGCTGTCTTTCACGATTGACGTCGACCATCGAGAAGGTGCAAGAATGGATTTGCCCTATCTAATAACCAGTTCGATTCACTGAGGGGCGGGTATGGAGCTCCGTCAGGTCCAGACGTTCCTCGCGGTGGCCGAGGAACTGCACTTCGGCAGGGCCGCCGAGCGGCTCAACATGACCCAGCCGGCGGTCAGCCAGCAGATCCGAGCGCTGGAAAAGGACGTCGGCGTGCGGTTGCTGCACCGAAACACCCGCGCCGTGTCGCTCACGGCGGCCGGGCAGTCGTTCCTCGAACCGGCCTACCGATTACTCGAAGCCTCCCGGATCGCCCAGCGCGCGGTACATCTGGATCCGTCGGACGTGGTCGGCAACGTCTCCATCGGGTTTGCGGGCACCTGCGCCAGCAAGGCCATACCCCGGCTTGCCCGAGCGGTGCGGGCCCGACTGCCGGGTGTGGAACTGGAGTTGCGCGGCCAAGTATATTCCGGCGTGGCCAGTGCGATGGTGCGAGGCAAGCAGTTGGATATCGGCTTCAGCCGATTGCCCGTGACCGAGGACCAAGTCGATTATCGCGTGTACGAGATGGAGTCGGTCGTCCTGGCCCTGCCCGCTGACCACCCCCTGGCCTCCCGGGACGCGGTCCGGCTCGAGGACCTGTCCGACGAGCAATTCGTGACCTACCCGAGCACCGGCGGCGTGCGGGTCCGCGAAGCCCTGATGAAGGTGGGTGAGGCTGCCGGGTTCCGGCCGAACGTCATCCAGGAGGCACCCGATTCGTATTCGATCCTCAGCCTCGTGGCCGCCGGCGTCGGGATCTCCATCACCGAGGCCTCGGTGCAGCACATCAGCATCCCGGGACTGGTCTATCGTCCGCTGCTACCGGAGCCCGCTCCGATCCCGGCAATCCTCACCTGGCACAGCGAGCAGGCAACTCCTGCGACCAGGGCGGTGCTGGCCCTCGCCGAGGAGACCCTCCCGACACCGAACGACGCGCCGCACCCGACACGCGACGTCGCCGGCCGGGGAACAGCCCATGAAGACATGCCCGTGGCCCCGCGATAATCCCCATTCCTGTGACTGAATCGAATAATCGGAGCGGCATGTCACACCGCACCGCGCAAGCGTCAGTACGGCCATGAGCAACGAAACGAACTCCCACGGTGGCGAGCGCGACCGTTCCCGCCCCGAGACCAGGGCATTTAGCGCCACGCTCGACCGTCGGTCGCGATCTCCATGAGCTACTCCGACGCCAATCGTGGCGCCTGGGATGGCCCACCGTCCATTGATGCCGGTCGGGCAACCCTCCTCGGGACCCACCGGAAAAACCACGGTGGCCGGGTGAACCGTGCCGGCGTCAACAGCAGGTCACCCGAATAGGGAACTGATAACGAATCCACATGACTCACTTCGCCGTGGACCAAGCACCGCACAACTGATGCATTTCGCTTATCGCCTGTTGGGATATCGCTATTGGACTCGTGATCAATGGGTCCGTAGCGTGTTCACCATCACATCTGGCACTTCATGCCCGACGTCTTCGCCGCACCTGTCCCCCTTGCAGACAAAGTCGCGGCACGCGGTACGTCGTTCATGTATTAACGCAGGAGCCCGCTTTGAGTACTTCCTCCCCCAGCTCTCTCCCGGACAGTGCCCGAGTAGCTGCCACCCCGAGTCCATCGCCGGGTAATCGATCTCAGGGCGGTTCACTCAAGAAAGTCGTCATGGCCTCCATGGTCGGAACGGCGATCGAGTGGTACGACTTCTTCATCTTCGGTTCGATGTCGGCACTTCTGCTCGGTCCGGTCTTCTTCCCCAGCGACAACGAATGGCTCAGCACCATGGCTTCGATGGCCACGTTTGCCGTGGCGTTCTTCATGCGGCCCCTCGGCGCCGTCGTCCTGGGACACTTCGGGGACCGTTACGGTCGGCGCAAGGTCCTCGTGGTTGCCCTGCTGATGATGGGACTGTCCACGTTCGCCATCGGACTGCTTCCGTCGTACGCCAAAATCGGAGTTCTCGCGCCGATCCTGCTGATTCTGCTCCGCGTACTCCAGGGATTCGCCCTCGGTGGTGAATACGGCGGAGCGGTGCTCATGGTCGTGGAGAACGCCAAAGCCCAAGGCCGCCGGGGATTCTTCGGCGCGTTCCTCGGCGCCGCCTCGCCCATCGGCTTCCTCCTGGCGACCGCCGTCATCGCTCTCACCGCCTCACTGACCACGGAAGAGCAGATGACCGAGTGGGGGTGGCGCATACCGTTCTTGACCAGTGCGATCATGGTGGGCGTCGGTCTGTACATCCGAGTGAAGCTGGAGGAATCCAGCGAATTCCATCGGATCCAGAGCGAGGTTGCGACGTCGGCCGAGCCTCAGCAGCGCGTTCCGTTCATCAGGCTGTTCCGCGAACACCCCCTCGAGGTCCTCAAATCGATCCTGGTCCCCGTCGGCCAGTTCGCCGGCTACTACCTGACCACCGTCTTCCTGTTGTCCTACGCCCGCAACTCAGCGGGATTCACCATCGAGGCCTCGAACTCGTTGGCGATGATTGCCGCCGTCTCGTTCCTGATCTTCATCTTCATCGGCGGTTACTGGTCGGACAAGACAGTGCGCTGGCTGCCGATGCTGGTCGGCGTGGTGGGTTTCGCGTTCGCAATCTTCGTCATGTTCCCCCTGGTCGATTCTCGGAACTACGGGTTCGCCGCGATCGCCTTCGCCCTCGGTCTCGCGTTCATGGGCCTTCTCTACGGCCCCCTGAGTACCTATATGGCCGAACTCTTCTCCGGTAGTGTTCGCTACACGGGCGTGTCCTTCGGGTACCAGGCGGCGTCCGCGATTACCGGCGGACTGACGCCTGTGATCTCCGTGGCCCTGCTCGACCAGACGGGTTCCTGGGTTGCAGTGGCCATCTACGCCGCCGTCATGATGCTGGTCTCCGTCGCGGGCATGCTGATCCGTCGCAACCACAACAATTGGCAAGCCGCCTGAGGCAGCCCCGGAACCCGCACCCCAATCCATTTCCTGAACGCATTATCGGAGGCATGTGTGAGATCCACCGAGAACCCGAAGGCCACCATCGCTTGGATCGGGTTGGGCATCATGGGCGGGCCCATGGCCTCCAACCTGGTTCGTGCCGGACACACTGTCCTCGGAGTCGATCCGAGCGAGCAGGCCCGAACCCAAGCGGGTGAGGCCGGAGTCCACCTCAGCGAATCCGTGGCCGATGCGGTCAGGAGCGCCCACGTCGTCTTCACGATGCTCCCCACCGGGGACCACGTGAAGACCGTCCTGGACGGGCCGGATGGGGTCTGGCAGAACGCACCCCGGGGCGCCCTCATCATCGATGCGTCGACCGTCGACGTTTCCCTCAGCCGCTGGTGTCACGAGGAGTCACGCATCAGGGGGTTCGACTTCATCGACGCCCCGGTGTCGGGCGGCGGCCCCGGGGCAGCTGCCGGCACGCTCACCGTCATGGTCGGGGGGACCGCCGAAGTCCTCGATCGCGCGGAACCCGTCCTGGCACCCTTGGCGTCCTCGGTCATCCGCGCCGGTGGCCCGACAGCGGGCATTGCCGCCAAGATCTGCAACAACATGATGCTCTTCACCTGCCTGATGGCGACGGCGGAGGGCAGCCAACTGGCGCAACACCTCGGCCTGGATCCCCAGGTCTTCTGGGAGATCGCATCGGTGTCCTCCGGGAGCTCGTGGCCGCTGAAGACCTGGTATCCCGTCCCCGGTGTGGTCGAGACGGCGCCGGCCAACCGGAACTTCGCGCCGAACTTCCCGGTACAGGGTGCTCTCAAGGACATGACTCTGGCCCTGGCCGCCGGGCAGGAGACGGGCGTGAACCTTCCGGCTGCTCGGCTGGCCGCCGATCAGTTCCAGACACTCATCGACGAGGGCCTGGCCGGTCGGGATTGTTCATTGATTGCCAAGCTGGCCAGTCCGACCGGGGCCATCGCAGGGTTCGACGAAAACAAGTAGCCGAACCGCAGACAATTCGCATTCTTTCAGAGGACACCGCATGGACTTCACCTTGGACGACACCCAGCAGAGTGTGCGTCAGATGGCAGCCGACTTCGTCGACGCCGAGATCGTTCCGAACATCCGCGACTGGGACCGGGACGAGTCCGTCGACCCCGAGATCGTGCGGCGCCTCGGTGAACTCGGCTTCCTCGGCCTGACCATCGACGAGCAGTACGGCGGCACCGAGGTCGACATGCTCAGCTACGCCCTGGTCTGCGAGGAACTCGGGCGCGGTGATTCGTCGGTGCGCGGAATCGTCTCCGTCTCCCTCGGACTGGTGAGCAAAACCATCGCCCACTACGGCACCGAGGACCAGAAGCGCCACTGGCTGCCGCAACTGACCAGCGGCGACGCCCTGGGCTGCTTCGCGCTCACCGAACCGGACAGCGGCTCGGACGCCGGATCGCTGCGCACCCGCGCCAAGCGGGACGGGGACGACTGGATCCTCAACGGCGAGAAGATGTTCATCACCAACGGCACCTGGGCGAAGGTGGCGTTGGTCTTCGCCCGCACCTCCGACGACGGCGGCAGGGGCATCACCGCCTTCCTCGTCCCCACCGACAGCGACGGCTTCACCGCCACCACCATCCACGGCAAGCTCGGCTTGCGCGGACAGGCCACCGCGTCACTGTCATTCCAGGACGTGCGGGTGCCGGACACCGCACGCCTGGGCGAGGTCGGGAAGGGCCTGTCGATCGCCCTGTCCGCGCTGGCCAAGGGGCGCATCTCGGTCGCCGCCGGCGGCGTCGGAGTCGCCCAGGCCGCGCTCAACGCGGCGGTCCGCTACTCCACCGAACGCACACAATTCGGCGTGCCGATCGCCTCGAAGCAATTGGTGCAAGAACTCCTCGCGGACTCCGCAGTCGAGATCGAATCGGCGCGGTTGCTCACCTGGCGGGCCGCGAGCCTGGTCGATGCCGGCGCGTCCTCGAAGGAGATCACCCTCCCATCGTCGATGGCCAAACTCGTTGCCAGCGAGACCGCAGTCAAAGTCAGCAACAACTGCCTGCAGGTCTTCGGCGGCTACGGCTTCATCGACGAATACCCCATGGGCAAGTACCTGCGCGACGCCCGCGTCCTGACGCTGTACGAGGGCACCAGCCAGGTGCAGAAATTGATCATCGGACGCGCCCTGACCGGGATCGACGCGATGTGACCGTGCCAGCATCCAAACATTCGGATACGAACCCCGGCGAACACCGGTCGGACGATTCGGCGGTGTGGTCCGCGACGTCACCGCCGAGACGCTCGCCGCAACCGTGATCACCGAACCTTTCACTCGCACCGGCATCCCCGGATCGAAGGTGGTCGGCGTGACGCTGGATCAGGGCGCGCCACCCCGCCGAGCACCGGCCCTCGGCGGGGTGGCCGCACTCGACGCCGGACTCGGAGTGCAGGTACCGGACGGGCAAGGCCCGCGGGGCGCCGACACCCGCACCGACGTCCGCGATCAGGCTGAACAGTCTCACCAATAGTTACCCCGGTCGGGGCGCCCCCTCGCGGCAGATAGCCGAACGCAAGGCATTCACGAGCCTTTCCCCGAAGTCGTCGTCCAAGGGCGAGCCGCTGAGGAACAACCTGTAGTAGATGGGTCCCAGCAGGAGGTCGGTCACCATCTCGGGATCGAGATCCGGTCGCAACTCTCCCCTGGCGATGCCCTGCTCCACCACGCGGCGAACATCCTCCAGCCGGCGGTTGACCACGCGTTCCCGGTACGCGCGCGCCAACTCGGGATCCGCGGCGACCTCCGAGACCAGGCCCTTCATGATGCGCCCCATCAGGGTGGAGCGTAAGAGCTCGACGGTCCGGTCGACGACGGCCGCCAGTTCAACGCATGCGTCCCCCACCTCTCTCGGTGTGCCCACATCGTCGACCATGTCGAGCAGGACCGCCAGAGCAAGATCGGTCTTCGACCGGTAGTGGCGGTAGATCGTCGTCTTCGCCACCCCTGATCGGGTGGCCACACCTTCTACGGTCAATCCGCGAACACCGCACTCCGCCAGCAATTCCCGCGTGGCGTCGAGGACCAACCTTTCCGTCCGGGCGCGCCGACCGCGAGCCCCCGGCCGAGTAACCCCAGACGTTCCGACGTCTTCGGCTCCTGTGGGATTTCGCACTTCGATTACACCTTTCGCTAAGCTAAGTACTCACGCTACAATAATACGGTACGTAGCGTTTCATATTGAGGCGGGACGACACCCCGACAACTCAGGAGCACAGCATGACCACCGATCGGTACCAACGCGGACTCGACAAGATGATGGAGTACACCGTCACGGGCGACCCGGACGTCGCGACACACCTGAAGATCGCCGACGACCTGAAGGACATCGCACCCGATGTGCCCCGATACATGGTCGAGTTCGCGTTCGGTGACATCTACACCCGCGGGGGGATGACGAAGAAGGAACAATCGCTGGTGACCATTTCGTCTCTGGTCACCCTCGGCACCGACCCCCAGATCGAACTCCACGTCAACACCGCCCTCACCGTAGGACTGACGAAGGAGGACATCGTCGGAGCCATCACCCACTTGATCCCCTACATCGGGTTCCCGCGCGTGTTGAACGCGCTCAACATCGTCAAATCGGTTCTTGCCCAGCGTGGCTTCGACGGCAGCCGAGCAGTCCACACGAACTGAGGCAGGACTTTCGCTCGTTCAGCTCCGAGCGTCCACTCGAACATATCACCGACGTCGAGTCCCCTTGTCGACGTCGCCGCATTCAGCCACGACAATCACGGGAGTTCCAACATGTACATGGTATTCGGCCTCGGACCGATCGGAGCAAACATCGGCGAACGACTCGCCGAACTCGGTCGGAAGGTATACGGATTCGACCTCGCCCCGGATCGGGCCCAGGACTGGGCGGCAGCTACTCGAGCACCCGCCGGCTCCGTCCTCGACGCCGTTGACTGGCCGGCCGTGGACACCGTCATCGTCGCGGTACGAACGGCAGATCAGGTCACCTCGGTATTTGATGCGCTTCAGAGGTATTGCTCAGGAAGATCATTGACCGTCATGGTGGTCACGACACTCGCCGCGAGAGACGCTCGGCGGCTCTTCTCCTCGACACCGGAATCCTGGCGTGTGTTCGAGGCACCGGTATCGGGCGGCCCGCACGGCGCGCGTGAGGGCACGATGACCGTATTCCTCAGCGGTCCCCCGTGCACTCCCGCGGAGGAGGTGTTGCTCGCCGACATTTCGGGTCGCGTGTTTCGCATGCACAACTACGGTGACGCAGCGACCGTGAAACTCCTCAACAACACCCTGGGCACCTTCAACCTGCTCTCCACTGCCCACATGCTCGCGTTGGCCGAGGATCTCGGAATTCGTGCGAACGACTTCCTCGACGTGATCGGCGTGTCGTCCGGTCGGAGTTGGATGAGCGACAACTTCATCGACGTGCAGGACGACCTCCTACTCAAAGATGTGGAACTGCTCCGCAGCGAGATCGGCGCACTCCCGACCACGGCCTTCGATGCTGATGCCGCACAGTCGATCCGCGACACACGCGCGCTGCTGACACACGGTGGGAAAGGCAGCGTGAAGCAGCCGGTACGCCTGGTCGGATAATCCGGACTGAACCGACCTGCACTGCGACGACCAATCGAAGCCCCCATTCTCCGACGGAAGGAAATCCTGAACATGCCGGCCGCCCTCCCCGACCTCGCCCGGGTGTGGCAGCGGCGGCTCGCCTCGCAACTTCACCGGTTCTTCCACATCGCACCCCTACCCGGTGCCTGGCTGCACGGTACGCTGACCACCGCACCCATGGCGGCGTCCCTCATCGCTGTGACGGCGTTCACGGGCATACAACTCGGCGCCATGGCGGTATTCGGCTCCCTCATCTCACTGTGGAACACCGGCCGATCGCTGCGCTCCCGACTACGGATGTATGCGGCGGTGGCCCCGATATTTCCGGCCTCGATGGCGCTGGGCGTCTGGGTCGGACCCCATCCCCCGCTCGCCATCGCAACTCAGACACTCGTCATCTTCCTGGTGGCCGTCGCATATCACGTCTTCTTTCTCGGACCCGGCCCCGGACCACTCCACCTCTTGTACGCCTGTGCAATCGGGATATACCTCGGAAGCAGCACCGACGACGGATGGCCGATCGTGACGGTGACGGCGGTGTCCGCTGCGCTCACCGCCACACTCAGCCTCAGCGACCTCCTGTTCCGCCGCCACGCACCGGAACGCGAGGCAATCACGGCCGCTCGAGCCGCCGTCCAGGACTTCCTCCACGCGGCATCCTCGACCGGAGAGTCGGGTCGGCACGAGGAGCGGATACGCCATCTGCGCCATACCGCCACAGCAGCCGTCGACCATGCCGCGTCCGTACTGGGCGCTGCACGATCGCAGCATCGCCCCCCGGGCCGTGTTCGTCACCAACTCGGCCGGCAATTGCATCAGCTGCACGGGCAACTGGGTACCGGCGCGCTTCTGCAGGACTATCCCGGTGCCCCCGCGCACGAACGGAGCGGCCCGTACCCGCACCCCCTTGGCCGGCCTTCTGCACGCTATCTGCTGCGACGCACCTTCGGCGGAGATCCGGTCCGCTTGCCCCTGCTGGTCGGCCTCCGTTGTGCCGGCGCCGGGCTGACAGCCGGAGTGCTCGCCCTCGCTCTGCACGTCGGGCACTCGTACTGGGCAGTGCTGTCGGCGACGATCGTGCTGCACGGCGGCCTGGACCGCGGCTCGACCTTCTTGCGGGCAGGTCACCGACTGGCCGGCACGCTGGTCGGGGTACTGGTCATCAGTGCCGTGGAACCGCTTCAGCCACCGCCCGTGCTCCAGCTCACCATTGTCATCGTCGCCGTGTGGGGGATGAATCTGTTTCTTCCCCGCAACTACGCGCTGGCTGCGGGCTTCATCACGGTCATGACCCTGCAGGCCAACATTGCCATCACCTCGGTCGACGTCACGTCCTGTCTCGTCGTGCAACGCGTCCTCGCGACCCTGATCGGCGTAGCCACCGCGCTTGTCGTACTGGTGAGCACCGGTCGCCGTGTGCCGATCCGGACGGCGCAGCGGCAGCTCACCCGCACACTGCGGGCGACGACAGCGGCACTCGATCACGCGGCCGCCGGCAGTTCCTTCACCGAAGAAGGCCGAAAGACCCACCGTGATCTGCGGTTCGAAGTGTTAGCCTGCGCGGACTTGATGCCTCGACTCGGTGCCGACGACCGACACCTGACGCGATGGCACGACGTCGTCCACGCGGTGCAACAGCACGCCCACGCCGCGCTCGCGGTCAGCTGGCACGCAGCACCCACCGCATCGAACATCACCGCACGCACCGACGAGGTCCGCTCCCTCCTGGAGCGTGTCTCCGCGCTCGATCATCCGAGGCGTACGCGCCGGACGGAGGGCGCCGGAACGTGTTGCGAAAACGGACACTGCGGGCCGTGACCGGCTCCCTATGTTGTCCGCATGCCTGTTCACACCACCCACCCTGATCCTGCGGACTTCCTCGACGTCGACTCCGAGCTCGACAGTGACGACCTCGCCATCCGCGACGCTGTTCGCGACTTCGCCCACCACGAGCTCAGCCCGCACGTCGGCGAGTGGTTCGAGGAGGGCGCTCTCCCCGTCCGCGAACTCGCCGCCAAGTTCGGCAAGCTCGGCGTCTTCGGTATGCATCTCGACGGGTACGGCTGCGCAGGGATGAGTGCCACGGCGTACGGCATCGCGTGCCGTGAGCTCGAGGCAGTCGACTCCGGTCTGCGTAGCTTCGTCTCGGTGCAGGGGTCGCTCGCAATGAAGGCGATTCACCGATGGGGCACGGAGGAGCACAAGACCACGTGGCTGCCTGCGATGGCTGCCGGTGACGCCATCGGCTGCTTCGGCCTGACCGAGCCGGATGCCGGCAGCGACCCGGGCTCGATGCGGACCCGGGCGCGTCGCGCCGGGTCGGACTGGGTGCTGGACGGCACGAAGATGTGGATCACCAACGGCTCGGTCGCAGACGTTGCGGTCGTCTGGGCGCAGACGGACGAGGGAATCCGCGGGTTCGTCGTTCCGACCGACACCCCCGGCTTCTCGGCGCCCGTCATCAAACACAAGCTGTCGCTGCGGGCCTCGGTGACCTCCGAGCTCGTGCTCGACGGTGTCAGGTTGCCGCAGGACGCGGCGTTCCCCGAGGTCCGTGGCCTCCGCGGACCGCTCACCTGCCTGAACGAGGCGCGGTTCGGGATCCTCGCCGGTGTCGTCGGTGCGGCGCGCGCGTGCTACCTGGCGACGCGGGACTATGCACTGACTCGGGAGCAGTTCGGCCGGCCACTGGCATCGTTCCAGCTGACCCAGCGCAAGCTCGCAGACATGGTCGTCGAGGTGAACCGGGCCAGTCTGTTGTCCCTACGGATCAGCCGGCTCAAGGACGCCGGCCAGCTGCACCACCATCAGGTCAGCGTCGGCAAGCTGGCCAACGTACGCGCAGCGCTCGATGTTGCGCGCAGCGCACGAACCGTGTTGGGAGCCAACGGAATCTCGCTCGAGTATCCCGTGATGCGGCACATGGCGAACCTCGAGACAGTCCTCACCTACGAGGGCACCGAGGAGATGCACGCACTGTCCGTCGGCCAGTCCGTGACCGGGATCGCCGCGTTCCGCTGAGCCCGTCGCACCGAAATCCCACCAGATCGGACAGCGTGCCGGTGAAAGGACACACAATGGTGAAAGCAGCTCTACTTCGTGAACCGGGGATGCCGCTCGAGATCTGCGAGATCGTGCTCCCCGAGCCCGGCCCCCGGCAGGTCCGCGTCCGCCTGTACGCCGCGGGTGTGTGTCACTCGGATCTTTCTCTCGCCAACGGCACACTCCGACAGCCGGTGCCGGCCGTTCTCGGTCACGAGGGCGCGGGCACGGTGATCGCCGTCGGCTCGCAGGTGAATCGCGTCGGTGTCGGCGACAAGGTCCTGCTCAACTGGTCGCCGTCCTGCGGCGAATGCTGGTTCTGCCGGCAGGGCGAGCCCTACCTCTGCGAGCGCGGCGACGACGCCGCGGCCGAGCCGTACGCGCAGCTGACGGACGGCACTCCGGTATATGCCGGTCTCGGCACCGGCGCCTTCGCGGAGGAAACCATCGTCGATGAGCGTGCCGTCGTGCAGGTGCCTGCGGACACCGACCTGTCCGATGTCGCCGTGATGGGGTGTGCGGTGCTCACCGGCGCCGGCGCCGTGTTCCACACCGCGGACGTGCAGAAGGGACAGTCCGTCGTCATCATCGGGCTCGGCGGCATCGGCGTGTCCGTGGCCCAGGCCGCGCGCATCGCAGGGGCCGATCCGATCATCGGCATCGACACGTCGGCGGAAAAGAGTGAGCTCGTCGGCGATCACGGAGTCACCGACTTCGTGCCGGCCGGACCGGACGCGACCCGACGGGTCCGGGAGCTGACCGGCGGACGCGGGGCCGACCACGCGTTCGACTGCGTCGGCGGTGCGGTCACCACCCGGGCCGCGTGGTCGGCGACCCGCCGCGGCGGAGTGGTCACCGTCGTCGGTGTCGGCGGCAAGGACAGCAAGGTCGAGTTCACCGCGCTCGAGCTCTACTGGTTCGGGCGCAGTCTCCACGGTTGTGTCTACGGTCGGAGCGACCCCGACGTCGACATACCGCGACTACTCGAGCTGAACGCGAGCGGACGGCTCGACCTTCCCGCACTCAGGACGTCGACCAGCGATCTCACCGGGATCGACACGGCGTTCGCCGACATGCGCGACGGCCGGGGCGCCCGGACCGTCATCCTGATCGAGGGAGGTGCGGCATGACCACCACGTCCACGATCCCGGACACGTCGCGGATATACATCGGCGGCCGCTGGCAACCAGCGTCCAGCCACGACCGCATCGAGGTGCGCAATCCGGCGACAGAGGAGGTCATCGCCCACATCCCGAGTGGCACCGAGGCCGACATCGATGCCGCCTGCGAGGCCGCGGCAGCGGCGCTGCCGGTGTGGTCGGCCGTGCCCGCGGCCCAGCGGGCGGCGGCCTGCCGTGCGATCGCGGACGGGCTCGAGCAGCGGGCCGAGGAGCTGGCCGATCTGATCACCCTCGATCTGGGCATGCCCCGCCCGCTGAGCCGGGCGATCCAGGTCGGGCTGGCGATCAAGGACTTCGCGGCGCTCGCCGACGCCGTGGAGACCCACGAGTTCGAGACGACGATCGGCAACTCGCTCGTGCGGTCCGTACCCGTGGGGGTCGTGGCCGCGATCACCCCGTGGAACTTCCCGCTTCACCAGATCGCCGCCAAGGTCGGTGGCGCGCTGGCCGCGGGCGCAACAGTCGTGCTGAAGCCGGCAGGGGTGACACCGCTCGCCGCCTTTGTTCTCGCCGAGATAATCGACGGTCTCGGCCTCCCGCGAGGTGTGTTCAACATGGTGACCGGCGCGGGCGCGCGCATCGGCGAGGCTCTCGTGCGGCATCCGTCGGTGGACATGGTCTCCTTCACCGGATCGACCGGCGCCGGGTCGCGTGTCGCGTCCCTCGCCGGCGAGCGTGCCCGCCCGACCTCGCTCGAGCTCGGCGGCAAGTCGCCCGCCGTCCTGCTCGACGACCTCGACGACACCGCCTACGAGAAGGCGCTGCGTCGAGTGGTGTCGGGGTCGTTCATCAACTCCGGCCAGATGTGCAGCGCGTTGACACGGCTCGTCGTGCCACAACGACGTGTGTCGCTCGCTGAGGAGGTGCTCACCGCCGCCGTGTCGACCTTCCCGGTCGGCGACCCCTTCGGTGACCGCACGCGGATGGGCCCGGTGGTCTCGGACGGTCAGCGCTCGACCGTGCGCGGATTCATCGAGCGTGCCATCGCTGACGGGGTGCGACTCGTGCACGGCGGCACCGACGCGCCCGACGGACTCGAGGTGGGCTACTACGTGCGCCCGACGGTGTTCACCGATCGGGGACGTCAGGCCGAGGTGTCGAGGGAGGAGGTCTTCGGCCCGGTGCTCGTGCTGCAACCGTACGACGACCTCGACGACGCCGTCGCGATCGCGAACGACACCCGCTACGGGCTGGCCGCCGGCGTGTGGGGTGCCGACAGCACGCTCGCCGAGTCGACGGCCTGGAGGATCCGCGCCGGTCAGGTCGAGGTGAACGGCGGTCAGTTCAACCCCGCTGCGCCGTTCGGTGGATTCGGCGATTCCGGGTACGGGAGGGAGTTCGGCTCGTTCGGGCTGGAGGACTTCCTGACGACCCAGTCGATCCAACGCTGATACATCGAAAACACTTGAGCGGCGTGGGCATTGCGCCCACGCCGCTCACTCGTGCGGCCGGGTGCCGAAGTCCGCGCAGCCGGGTGTGTTGGCGGCGATGACGGTCGCCGTCGCCGTTCCACTGCGACATTCGCCCCATGGATACATGGTTCTCGGGTCTGTCGAGAACCTGATTCGATTTCGGACACTCTGTGTCACACACCGAATCCTAGTGTCGTCACTACCCGGGCAGGAAAGCACGTCCCGGCAGAACCCCGAGGAGAACGCAATGGCGGCACCCCTGACCGACCCGTCCACCCGCACCGGCTCGCACGCAGACCGCGACGTGCTCGACGTCCTGATCATCGGCGGCGGATTCTCCGGCCTGTACGCACTCGACCGCCTGCGCGATCTCGGATTCGCAGTCAAGGTGTGGGATGCCGCGGGAGACTTGGGCGGGATCTGGTGGTGGAACTGCTATCCGGGTGCCCGCACCGACAGCACCGGACAGATCTACCAGTTCTCTCACAAGGACCTGTGGAAAGACCACAACTTTTCGGAGCTGTACCCGGACTTCGCGGGCGTGCGTGAGTACTTCGAGTATGTCGACTCGAAGCTCGATCTCACTCGTGACGTCGTCTTCGACACCTTCGCGGAATCGAGCGTCTGGGACGAGGACTCGCGCATCTGGACCGTTCGTGCCTCCGACGGCAAGGTGCAGAGAGCACGCCAGGTGATCGTGGCCACCGGTTTCGGAGCCAAGCCGCTTTACCCGTCCATCGAGGGCCTCGACTCGTTCGCAGGCGAGTGCTACCACACCGCGCGCTGGCCGCAGGGCGGCGTCGACATGACCGGCAAGAAGGTGGTCGTCATGGGCACCGGTTCGAGCGGCGTCCAGGTGGTCCAGGAGGCAGGGCACGTCGCCGAACACGTCACGGTCTTCCAGCGCACGCCCAACCTCTCGATTCCGATGCAGCAGCGCAAGCTCACGCACCAGGACAACGAGGAGTTTCGCAAGAACCTGCCCGATCGGTTCGAGGCACGGTACAAGGCGTTCGCGGGCTTCGACTTCGACTTCCTCCCGCAGAACGCCGTCGACCTGAGCAAGGCGGAGCGCGACGCGGTCTACGAGAAGATGTGGGCCGAAGGCGGGTTCGAGCTCTGGCTGGGCAACTTCCAGGACATTCTCCTCGACGAGGAAGCCAACCGGACCTTCTACGACTTCTGGCGGAACAAGGTCCTCGAGCGGGTCACCGATCCGAAGAAGGCTGCCATCGTGGCGCCGGAGACGCCGCCTCACCCGTACGGTGTCAAGCGCCCCTCGCTCGAGCAGGACTATTACGACGTCATCAATCAGAGCAACGTCGACGTCATCGACTCGAATCTCACCCCGATCCGTCGCGTGGTCCCGGAGGGCGTGGTGACCGACGACGGCCTCATCGAGTGTGATCTGTTGGTTCTGGCAACCGGATTCGACAACAACAGCGGCGGCATCATGGCCATCGACATCCGCGGCGTCGACGGCCGAAGCATCCAGGACAAATGGGGTTCAGGTGTGGACACGTGCATGGGGCTGTCGACGCACGGGTTCCCGAACATGATGTTCCTGTACGGTCCGCAGAGCCCGTCCGGCTTTTGCAACGGTCCGACCTCCGCGGAGTACCAGGGAGAGATCGTCGTCGAGTTCCTCGAGCATCTCAGGGACAACCGGGTCACTCGCTTCGAGAACACCGAGCAGGTCGAGAAGGAGTGGCGCGCGCACGTCGACGAGCTGTTCCTGGACTCCATGTTCACCAAGGCCCGTTCCTGGTACTGGGGCGCGAACGTGCCCGGAAAGCCGGCGCAGATGCTCAACTACTCGGGTGGCGTCCCGATGTACTTCTCTCGCTGGGACGAAATCAAGGCCAACGGCTACGAGGCCTACGAGATGAGCTGATCGACCGGAGGCAACAGGAACGACCGAAGGGGCTGTGGCGGAGTGCCACAGCCCCTTCTGTGTCGGTCGGCCCGGTCGCGCTCCACCGCGGTAACATAAGGGCCGGTAGGGATCGAAGAGGTGGTCCGTGGGTTCGCAGGCACCAAATGGCCGGATCTGAACCGGTCGCCCCGAGCGGGGGTGATTCCACCATGGCGGCCGAGGATGCCGCCATCGCCGAGGAGCTGGATGCCGAAGGGTTTTCCGGCGCCGAGGCGGTGGGTCGAGGCGGGTTCGGGGTCGTTTTCCGTGGTCTGCAGCGCGCGCTCGACCGCACCGTGGCGGTGAAGGTACTCACCACCGATCTGTCGTCGGACAATCTCGAGCGATTTCTGCGTGAGCAGCGGGCGCTGGGACGGCTCTCGGGCCACCCGCACATCGTCGACATCTACGGCTGCGGCGTCACTCGAACCGGGCGTCCGTATCTGGCCATGCGCTATTGCGGACACGGGACGCTCGAATCGACGATTCGCCGCTGCGGCCCGTTGTCCTGGAGCGACACACTCGCCCTGGGGGTGAAGGTGTGCGGCGCGCTCGAGACGGCGCATCGGCTGGGCACAGTGCACCGTGATGTCAAGCCCGCCAACATCTTGATCAACGACTACGACGAGCCCCTGCTCGCGGACTTCGGTATCGCCCGCATCGTCGGCGGGTTCGAGACATCGACGGGCATCGTCACCGGCTCGCCCGCATACACCGCGCCAGAAGTTCTGCACGGGCGCTCGCCCACACCCGAAGCGGACGTCTACAGCCTCGGAGCCACCCTGTTCTGCGCGGTCACCGGGCATGCGGCCTTCGAGCGCCGCGAAGGCGAACAACTCGTCGCGCAATTCCTCCGCATCACACACCAGCCGGTACCCGATCTACGTGAGACGGGCATCCCGCAGGACGTGTGCGCCGCCATCGAACATGCCATGGCGTCGTCACCGGATCTCCGGCCGGCGACAGCCGCCGACTTCGGCGCACAGCTCGAGCAGGCCCAGCACCGCCACGACCTCACTGTGATCGACATGGCGCTGCCCTCCCCCGCGCGACGCGCGGCCGCCGAGCGGGACCTCCCCGAGGCCACTGCGGCCGCACCGCGGCCGCTCGACAGCGGCTCTCCCGGGCATCTCAGGGACGCGCGAACGCCGATCGTGCCGACGACGAAGTACCGCCCACCCTCTGCCAACCGGCGGCTCGTCGCGCGCGACCGGCTGCTCGACGCGCTACGTGCGGGCAAAGGCCGGCACCTGACCGTGATCCACGCCCCGGCGGGCTACGGCAAGACGACGGTGGCCGCTCAATGGCGCGAGGTCCTCACGGGCGAGGGCACACCGACCGCCTGGCTCAGCGTCGACCCCGACGACAACAACGTCGTCTGGTTCCTCTCACATCTCGTCGAGGCGATCCGGCAGGTCCGGCCCGCCCTGGCCCGGGAGCTCGGCCAGGTCCTCGAGGAGCACGGCGACGAGGCGGAGCGGTACGTGCTGTCGACGCTGATCAACGAAATCCACCGCAGCGGAGAGGAAGTAGCAGTCGTGCTCGACGACTGGCACCGCGTCGACAGCCCGCAAACGCACGCTGCGATGGCCTTCCTGCTCGACAACTGCTGCCACCACGTGCAGGTGATCGTGACGAGCAGGACCCGCGTCGGCCTTCCGCTCAGCCGAATGAAAGTGCGCAACGAACTGCTCGAGATCGATGCCGCGGCGTTGCGGTTCGACCCGGCGGAGTCGCGGTCGTTCCTGGTCGACCTGGCGGGCCTGCCGCTCGAGCAGCGCGACGTCGAGAACCTCACCGATTCCACCGACGGCTGGGCGGCGGCGCTGCAACTGGCCTCGCTGTCCTTGCGCGGCTGCGATGATCCCGCCCGGATCATCGGGCGACTGTCCGGCCGCCACCAGGCCATCGGCGAATTCCTGGCCGAGAACGTCCTCGACACTCTCGAGCCGGAGTTGCTCGACTTCCTGATGGCCACGGCGGTCACCGGACGTCTCTGCGGGTCCCTCGCATCGGCGCTCGCGCGGATTCCCGACGGCCGGGCACGGCTGGAGGAGGTCGAGCGCCGCGACCTGTTCCTACGACAGATCGACGACGAGGGGGAATGGTTCCGCTACCACCATCTCTTCGCGGAGTTCCTCTGCCGCCGACTCGAGCGTGACCACCCCGACCGCATCCCGGTCCTGCACCGAACAGCAGCACACTGGTTCGCCGAGCATCGCTACCTCACCGAGGCCGTCGACCACGCGCTCGCCGCCGGCGACGAGCGCGTGGCGGTCGGGCTCGTCGAGGACAATCAGACCTACCTGCTCGAACACTCCCAAATGTCGACCTTGCTGGGCCTGATCGACAAACTCCCGCCGTCGCTCGTCACCGACAGTGCGTCCCTTCAACTGGCATTCGCGTGGGCGAACATGTTGCTGCAGCGCACCGGCCCAGCGGTACCGGCACTGCGACGCGTCCGCACCGCGTTGGAACGCAGCGGGCTCGCGGCGGCCGATCGCGAGAGCATCCGCATCGAGGCCTCGGTCGCCGAGAGTGCGCTGGAGATGTACGCCGACCGGATCGACGCCATCCCCGACCTGGTGTGCGAGGCGCTCGACCGCCCCGACGCGGTCAGCCCCTGGACGGTCTCGGCTGCAGCCAACATCAAGACATTCGTCGAGATGAACCGGCACCGCTTCGAGGCCATCCCCGCCCTGCAGGCGTGGGCGAGCACCTACCATTCCCGCACCGGAGGCCCGTTCAGCGTGATGTACGGATACGCCTTCTCCGGGCTCGCGGCATACGAGCAGCTCCAGATCGCCGATGCGGACACGCAGCTCACCGATGCGGTGCACGTCGCACGGCGGGCGGGCGGAATCCACTCGCACGCTGCACGTCTCGCCGGAGCGCTCCTCGCCGAACTGCGTTACGACCAGGGCCGGATCGACGAGGCAGAGCGCCTCGTCGAGGAGAGCTATCAGCTCGGCTCGGAGGGCGGGATGGTCGACTTCATGATCGCGCGGTACCTCGTGGCCGCCCGCATCAAGGCGGTACGCGGCGACCTGGACAGCGCCGACCGATGCCTGCGCGACGGAACGCAGGCGGCGCAGTCACTCGGCCTCGCCCGGCTGCGCGCGGCGATCGTCAACGAGCGGGTCCTGCTCGGGCTTCCGGTGGAGTCCGCCGTCGAACTTCGACCCGAGGCGCCGAATCCGGCCGACGACGGCATCCGCCTCAGGACCGCGCAGCTCGTGGACGAGACGGCGATCCGGCTGCTTCTTCGCGGCAATGCAACCGACGGCGTTGAGCGGGCATGCACCCGCGCCCGGGAGTGGGCCGCAGTGCTCGAACACGGTCCCCGGCGGCGCGGCGCCCTGCAGGCCAAGCGGTTGCTCGCCGAATGCCTCGCCGCGTCCGGACACGACGACGAAGCTCACGCCGTTCTCGCGGACGTAGTCGCCGTCTGCGCCGAGCAGGGTCTGCGACGCTGTCTGCTCGACGCCGGTCCGCGGCTCGGCGCCATGCTTCGCGACCTGCACGACGACCAGAAGCGCGGCCTCTGGCCGGGTGTGTCGAAATCTTTTCTTGCAGAACTGATCACCGAGGATGTCGAGTCGGGGCGTGGTTAGAAGCCGAGATCGCGACCGATGAGTTCCTTCATGATTTCGTTCGATCCGGCCCAGATTCGGCTCACTCGGGCGTCCCGCCAGGCACGCGCCACCCGGTACTCGTTCATGTATCCGTACCCGCCGTGTAGCTGCACGCAGTGGTCGATCACCTGGTTCTGGACATCTGCCGTCCACCACTTTGCCTTTGCGGCGTCGATCGGGGTGAGGTCACCGTCGGCGTGCGCCTCGATACAGCGGTCGACGAATGCCTGGGTCACCTCGATGCGGGTCGTCAGGTCCGCGAGCAGGAACTTGTTGTGCTGGAACGACCCGATGGCCTCACCGAATGCCTTGCGCTCGTGACAGTAGGCAATGGTCTCGGTGAGAATCTGCGAGGCGTGCGCGATGTTGGAGACCGCGCATCCGAGCCGTTCCTGCGGCAGGAACGACATCATGTGGATGAAACCCTGGTCGAGTTCACCGATCACGTCGGCGCCGCTCACCCGTACATTGTCGAGAAACAGCTCGGATGTGTCCGCTTCGTCCTGGCCCACCTTGTCGAGTTTGTGGCCGCGGCTGAACCCCTCCAGCGAGGTGTCGACACCGAAAAGTGTGATGCCCCTGGCCTTCTTCTCGGGAGAAGTCCGCGCGGCGATCACCACCAGGTCTGCCGAGTATCCGTTCGTGATGAACGTCTTGGCGCCGGAGATGATCCAGCTGTCACCGTCCGCCGTGGCGGTGGTCTTGAGGTTGGCCAGATCTGATCCGCCCCCGGGTTCGGTCATCCCGATGGCGGTCAGCATCTCGCCGGAACAGACGCCCGGCAACCACCGCTGCTTCTGTTCGTCGGTGGTGAGCTCGACCAGATACGGGGCGACGACATCGCAGTGGATGCTCACGGACGAGGCGAGAGCAGCGTTCACCCGGGCGAGCTCCTCGATGAGCACGGCGTTGAACCGATAATCACCGGCATCTGCCCCCGAGTAGGCCTCGGGAACTTCCAAGCCGAGCAGATCGTGGCGCCCCGCCTCCAGCCAGAAGCTTCGCGGTAATCCCTTGCCTGTGCGCACATCGTCGGCTTGCGGATCGTAGATGCGTGTGAGGAAGCTGCGCACGGACTCCCGGTAGGCGGCGTGGTCTTCTCCATAGAGGGCGCGTTTCATCGTCGTTTTCGTTCCTTCGCGTCGGTTCGGCGCACCGCCCGACTGGGACGGAGCGGCCCCGGCAACTCGCGTGCGCCGGGTCCTGCCGTCATCGTTGTCGCACGACCGGTCACCGGGATGTCCCGATATGCGACACGGCGCGCGGATCACCCGGTGAAGCGACCGTTCTCCAGGCCCAGGGCACGAATCTTCCGATAGAGCGTGGACCGCGCGATCCCGAGCCGGTCTGCGGCCAGCGACTTGTTGCCGTCCGTCTCGTCGAGTGCGCGAATGATCGCCCCCCGCTCGACCCGTTCGAGAGAGGTCAGGTTGCGACCCGACGCAATGGTCCGATACTCGTTCGGTAGGTGTTCGAGCTTGATGTCGAATCCCATCGAGCGGATCAGCGCCGACCCGAGGACCGCGTCCAGTTCACGGATGTTGCCCGGCCAGTCATGATTTATCAGAGCGCGGTGTGAGGCCGGCTGCAGCTGTGGGACGGGCCTGTCCTGAACGTGTCGGGCCATGAGTTCACGAACCAGGTCGTCGAGGTCCTCGATCCGCTCCCGGAGGGGCGACACAGAGACCCTTCGGCGGATGTGGTCGTGCAGCTGGTGTCCGCCGTCCGGTCCGCCCGAGGTGAGTGTCGCGACCAACGCAGACGGGCCCGCGGCGGCCTCGTCGAGCAGACGGCGTGCCGGGCCGACCGCAGCGTCGGGGATCTCATCCAAGTGCTCGATGACCAGGGCCGCACCAGAACTCAGCTGCGTGCGCAGATCCACCACCGACGTCGGGGTCAGGGCGGCGCCGTCGATGACGACGACGTCGTCACCGCTTCCCCACCGGCGTTGCAGGTACTCGGCCACGTACGACTTGCCGACCCCTCGTTCGCCGGTCACCAGGACCGGCCCGACGTCGGTGGCGACCTCGTCGAGCTGCCTCTGCAGGCGGCAGGTGGCCAGGCTGCGGCCGGCCAGCCGCGCCCCGGAGGTCAGGGACGAGCGACCACGCGGGGCCGGGCGGGCCGGCGGTGCGATGGCGCGGGCGGTCGAGGAGACCATGGGTCGCAGCTCCAGGATCGCGCTCAGGGAGTCGCCCGGTTCGCCGACGCGGCGGGCGTGGATCCGGACCTCGATTCCGTCGGCGAAGCGGAGCGGGCCCTCCCATTCCTGCCGGCCGGCGAGATGGCTGCTGATCCAGTCCCAGATCATCATCTGGTCAGTGGAGTCCATCAGCCGCGACGCGGTGGGGGTCGCGATCACGGTGTCGCGGCTCATCGCCACCACGGCGGGATTGCCACGCCGCCTGCTGCGCAGGTACTCGCGCAGCAGCACCTGTTCGCTGACTGCGGACTCGGCGAACAGTCGCTCCTCGATGTCACGGACCGCGGAGACGATGAGCGGGCCCATGAGATCGCTGACGTCCTCGATTTTGCACGTGATGTCGAGAATTCCGACCACGGTGCGGGACACGGGGTCCACGATCGGTGAACCCGCGCAGGCCAACGGCTGCAGCGATTCCAGCATGTGCTCGCCGCCGCGGACCCGGAAAATTTTGCGCTCCTCGAGGGCGGTGCCGATGCCGTTGGTGCCTGCGCACTGCTCGGAGAACGTGAATCCCGGCGCCACCTGCGCGCGATCGAGCCTGCCGAGCAGTGGCCGCTGCCCGGCACGGCGGTCCACGATGGTCGCGTCCTGATCTGCCAGCAGGATCGTCACGGGGGCGTCCGCCAACTGCTCGGCCAGCCGGTTCACGATCGGTGTGGCGGCACGCGTGAGCTTCGAATCGACCGCCGTGTCGTTCGAATACAGGAGGTGAGACTCCCCCACGTCCATGCCGATCGCGCGGCACCGGCGCCACGACTGTTCGATCTCCGGCCGCAGACCTGTCGGATCGTCGTTTCGCGTATCCAGGAAAAGCTCCCGCGCGCGCCAGTTGGCCTTGTCGACCGGACCGGTCATTCCGCAACACCCCTTCGCCGATTACACGTTCCATTATGTAACCGAAGTCACAGCCCCGGGGAGTGTCCGAGAACGCTACACAGCGGCGTCCTCACTCCAGATCTGACGCATCCGGGCCTTGTTGATCTTGCCGACCGACGTCCGGGGGATCTCCCCGACCCGGACGAAAACGTCCGGGATCCAGAACTTCGGGAACCGCGCGGACAGGTGTGCCCTCAGCTCGTCGTCGGAAACGTCGGTGACGAGCCGAACCCACGCCACCGGTCGCTCCTGCCACGTGTCGTGGGGCACCGCGATGACCGCGGCGTCCACGACCGCCGGATGAAGCATGAGCGCGTTCTCCAATTCAATCGAGGAGATCCACTCTCCACCGCTCTTGATCAGGTCTTTGACCCGGTCGCGTATCTCGACCTGCCCATCGGGATGGATGACGGCGACGTCCCCGGTCCGCAGCCAACCACGGTCGAACGCTCCGGCGGCACGATCGTCGTCGAGATAGGTACCCGTGACCCACGGGGAGCGGACCTGCAGCTCGCCGGTGGTGAAACCGTTCCACGGCAGGTTCACGCCCTCCTCGTCGACGATCCGCACCTGGAACAGCGGCAGCGGCCTGCCCTGACTGGTAGGTGTCCGGGAAAACGTTCCCATCGGCGACGTCTCCGTCATCCCCCACCCGTTGACGACGGTCGTGCCCTGTTGCGTCCACCAGTTGACCAGGCCGGAGGGCGGCGTCTGACCGCCCAGCCAGAGGGTCTGCACGGTTCCCAGGTCGTAGTCCGCCGGCCGGGCCTCGTACTGCTCTCGAATGAGCGCCGCGACCGCCGGTGCCCCGACGAAGACGTCCGGGGACTGATCCGTGGTGATCCGCAGCAGGTCCGCGGGCGTCGGATGCGGACCGGGCAGGATCAACCGCGCCCCCTGGAGGACGCCGGCGTGAGGCACGCCCCAACTGTGGACATGGGACATCTGGGTGGCGAGCAGGTAGGAGTGCGAGCCGTCGATCGCCACACCCCCGGAGGCGCTGATCGCCATCGCGTGGAGAACAGTGCTGCGGTGGCTGTACACCACCCCCTTCGGCAGGCCCGTGGTACCCGAAGTGAAGCAGATCGACGACGCGGTGGTCTCGGCGAACTCCGCGAACTCGGCGATCGGCGTGGCCTCGCGAAGCAGCCGGTCGAACGACCAGCCGGCGACCCTTGCCGGCAGTTCCGCCACCGCGTCGGTGTCTTCGCCCAGGACCACTACGTGACGCACCCGGGGAAGGCGGTCCAGAATCTCGAGGACGATCGGGAGGAGATCCGCGTCGACGAGCACCACCTCGTCCTCCGCCTTGTGCATCGAGTACGCGATGTGGTCGGCGGACATCCGGTGGTTGACCGTATGCAGAATCGCGCCGATACCCGGAACCGCGTAGTACGCGGCGAGATGCCGGGCGCTGTTCCACGCCAGGGTTGCGACTCGGGTACCGACCCCTATTCCCAAGTCGTCGAGCGCACCGGCCAGCCCCCGGGCGGCCCGGCCGAGGTCCCGGTACGTGAAGTCGGTGTCCAGCCCGTTCTCACAGGTCACGTTGACCCGATCAGCGAAGACGCTCTCGGCCCGCCACAGCAGAGAGCTCACTAGCAGCGGACGATCCATCATCGTGGTGAGCATGCGACATACCTCCGGTCGGTGGGTGATGTCAGACAGCGTCCACCTCCGCCACCTGCCCCGACCGTCCGAAATCGCGACAGTCGGCCGCATCCCGAGGAATCGCCCCCGGCGAACTCGACTGTCGCGATATGAGACACAACCACCGCACTGCCCGCCTCGACACTGATCGGAGACGACCCCGACCACCAGGATCCACCGGCCGGATCTCGAAAACCCCTGCGAACGCCGGAAACCGGCGGCGCAACTCCTACGCAGTTCGCACAGAAAGAGGTACCGACGTGTCCGATCGAGAACTCACCGAAGTCGTGAGGGGCTTCACCTACACCGAGGGTCCCCGCTGGCACGAGGGCCGGCTGTGGTTCGTGGACTTCTACACGCACTCGGTCAACGTCGTCGGCGAGGACGGCTCCGTCGAGCGGGTGTGCACTGTCGAGCATCAGCCGTCCGGTCTCGGTTGGCTGCCGGACGGGCGGATGCTCGTCGTGTCCATGAAGGACCGCACGGTGTTGCGCAGGGAGTTCGATGGATCTTTGGTCGTGCACGCCGACATCGGCGACCACTGCGGCGGGCACGCCAACGACATGGTCGTGGCGCACAGCGGCCAGGCCTACGTCGGCGAGTTCGGGTTCGATCTGATGGGCGGCGCCGATCACGAAGACGGCGTCGTCGTCCTCGTCGACCCCGACGGCTCGTCCCAGGTGGTCGCGAAGGGACTTTCCTTCCCGAACGGGATGTCCATCTCCGCCGACGGCGGGACCCTGTTCGTCAACGAACTGTTCGGAAACCGGGTCTCACAATTCGATATCACCGAAGACGGATCACTCGGCCCCCGCCGCGACTTCGCGTCCTTCGGCGAGTTCGGGAACGAACCGAGCGTGGAGAAGCGTCTCGCGGCGTGCACCATCGCCCCGGACGGGCAGGCGCTCGACGCCGAGGGTGCGGTGTGGGTGGCCGACTGCGTCAACCAGCGCGCGCTGCGCCTGGGTGAGGGCGCGGAGATCCTCGACGAGGTCAGCACCGCGCCGCTGGGCGTATTTGCGGTAGCACTGGGCGGGCACGACGGCAGGACGTTGTTCCTGTCGGTCGCCCCGGACTTCGACGAGACCAAGCGCAGCGCCGCCCGCGAGGCCAAGATCCTGTCCACGACCGTCGACATTCCGCACGCCGGGAGGCCTTGACCGATGCTCGACACACGCTTCACCGAACTGTTCGGCGTCGAGCACCCGGTGGTGTGCGGGGGCATGACCGGGGTGGGTACCGCAGAGCTGATCTCCGCGGTGGCCAATGCCGGTGGTCTCGGCTTCCTCACCGCGCTCACCCAGCCCACCCCCGAGGCCCTCGCTGCCGAGATCACTCACTGCCGGGAGATGACGGCCAAGCCGTTCGGAGTCAACCTCACCATCCTCCCCACCGTCACGCCGGTCCCGTACCAGGAATACCGTCAGGCGATCATCGACAGCGGCATCACGATCGTCGAGACCGCCGGCAGCAATCCGAAAGAGCACGTGGACGCGTTCAAGGCCGCCGGAATCAAGGTCATCCACAAGGCCGTGGCAGTCCGGCATGCCGTCAAAGCGCAGGCACTGGGAGTCGATGCCGTGAGCATCGACGGGTTCGAGTGCGCCGGACATCCGGGCAACGAGGACATCCCCGGCCTCATTCTCATCCCGGCAGCGGCCCGAGTACTCGACATCCCGATCATCGCCAGCGGCGGATTCGCCACCGGCGAGGGATTGGCAGCCGCCCTCGCTCTGGGCGCCTGCGCGATCAACATGGGCACCCGCTTCGTCGCCAGCGAGGAGGCGCCCGTCCATCCCAACGTCAAGGAGCAGATCGTCGCCAACGACGAACGCCAGACGGTCCTGGTGTTCCGCGAATTCGGCAACACGGCACGGGTCGCACGGAATTCGATCTCGGAGGAGATCACGGCGATCTCGGCCCGACCCGGCGCACAATTCGCCGATGTGGCGCATCTCGCCTCCGGTGCGCGCGGACGGACCGAAGTACTGCACAACGGCGACATGGAGGGCGGCATGTGGTGGGCAGGCCAATCACAAGGTCTCATCGACGCAGTACTTCCCTGCAAGACAATCATTTCCGACATCGTCACCGGCGCCGAGTCCACCATTCGCAGGCTCGGCTCCGGCCTCCGCTGACCAAGCCCCGGAGAGGAACAACATGGAATTCACCACGATCCGGCACGAGGTCGACGACGGGATCCTCACCGTGTATCTCGATCGGCCGGAGCACCTCAACGCCTTCACCGTCGAGATGGCCGACGAACTCGAACGCACCTTCGTCGCAGTCAACGACGACGACTCGGTACGGGCAGTGATCGTCACCGGCGAGGGACGCGCATTCTGCGCCGGCATGGACCTGTCCAGCGAGGGCAACGTATTCGGACTCGACGAATCGAAGACCCCGTCCCTGGCCGACATGGCCGATCTCGACGACCCGGAACTACGCCGCATCCGCGACACCGGGGGGCGGGTGACGCTCGCGATCCACGCGTGCCGCAAGCCGGTGATCGCCGCGATCAACGGGGCCGCCGTCGGCATCGGTGCAACGATGACCCTCGCAATGGACGCGCGCCTGTTTTCGTCCAGAGCACGATTCGGTCTGGTCTTCGGAAGGCTGGGCATCGTCCCCGAGGCGTGTTCGACATGGTTCCTGCCCCGAATCGTCGACATGACCACAGCTTTGGACCTGGCCTACCGCGCCGACATCCTCGACGCCGACACGGCTCGGGAAACCGGGCTCGCACAGTCCGTGCACGAACCCGAGGCACTCCTCACCGAGGCACGGAAATTGGCGGACGCGTGGACCAGGGACCGATCACCGGTGTCCGTTGCACTCATCCGGCAGATGCTCTACCGCAACTCGGCCGCGCCGCATCCCGTCGAAGCGCACCGCGTCGACTCACTGGCGATGTTCTACACCAGTAGCGGTGACGGCGCTGAGGGAGTGCACGCCTTCCTCGACAAGCGCGGCCCGAAATTCGCCGAGAGAGCATCGGCGATGCCACCGTTCTACCAAGAATGGATTCGACACGCGTAACAGCGCGGTGGGTGGTTCGGAGCGCTGCAGCGCTCCGGACCACCTTCGATGCGAGTACACCGGCTGCGGCCGCGAAACCTTATGTCCCATACACACCGTCAGCACCTGCTTGTGAGAACAGGACTACCCCAATGAGCAACGTGGACCGGATCGTCGTCGTCGACGGTGCGCGCACCCCCATCGGCAGTTTCGGCGGTGCCTTCAAAGATATGCCCGCCCACGAACTCGGCGCGACCGCCGCCAAGGCCGCCCTCGCCCGGGCAGGTGTCGCGGCCGACGACATCGACGAGGTCGTCATGGGCTGTATCGGACAGGTCGGCCCCGACGCTTACAACGCCCGCCGCGTCGCGCTGGCGGCCGGGCTGCCCGTCTCGGTTCCGGCCTACACCGTCAACCGCCTGTGCGGCTCCGGCCTGCAGGCAATCTGGTCGGCAGCGATGCAGATCCGCTGCGGTGGAACGGACCTGGCACTGGCCGGTGGCGACGAAAACATGTCACGGATGCCGTTCTACGACTTCGGCGCCCGCAACGGCTACAAGCTGGGCGACCGCACCCTCGTCGACGGTACCGTCGCAATGCTCACCGACCCGTTCCACGGCATCCACATGGGCGTCACCGCCGAGAACGTCGCCCGCGAATTCGGCATCAGTCGCGCCGCTCAGGACGAGTTCTCCGTCGAATCGCAGCGCCGCGCCGCCACCGATGCCGCCAAAGGCGCATTCGCCGAGGAGATCACCCCCGTCGAGGTCGGCGGCCGCAAGCCCCGGACCGTCACCACCGACGAACACCCCAAGCCCGACACCACCCTCGAAACCCTCGCCGCGCTGCGTCCGGCGTTCGTCGCCGACGGGTCCGTCACCGCCGGCAACGCCTCGGGCATCAACGACGGCGCCGGCGTGCTGGTGCTCGCCCGCGAATCCGCCGCCCGCGAGCGGGGACTCGGTGGACTCGCGGTGATCGAATCCGTCGCCACCGCCGCGCTCGCACCCGAGCTGATGGGCTACGCACCGGTCCTCGCCCTCGCCACACTGTTCGCGCAGACCGGCACCACCCCAGCCGATATCGACACCATCGAACTCAACGAAGCGTTCGCCTCGCAGGCCGTCGCCGTCATCCGCGACGCCAAACTCGACCCAACCAAAACCAACCCCTACGGCGGCGCAATCGCCCTCGGCCACCCGGTCGGGGCAACCGGGGCGATGTTGACCCTGCGCGTGGCCAAGGACCTCGTACGCCGCGATCTCGAACTGGGCATCGTCACCATGTGTATCGGCGGCGGACAGGCCCTCGCCGCGCTGCTACGCCGCACCCGGTGACCATCGGCACAATTGCCACACATCCGCGCCGCCGAACGCGGGACCCCTGCACGCCTTTCCCGTCCTCGAGAGGCTGCTCCGGAAACGCCGCGCCGCCATCGCTCTCACCGTCGTCTTTCTGCAGCGCATCCTTCGCCCGTCCGGCACGATCCCACGCATCGGCGACGCCCGACGCACCTCGTGAACATTCGGTTCGGTCCGGTCACCGCGCCACCTGTATCCGTGCGCTGGAGAAGAGTGAGTGCTTCCACCAGGGGCGCAACTGATCATGTTGCCCGCCGCCGCGGTATCGATCGCACAGGCGGCGACCGGTGCGGACCGGCTGATTGAAACCCTCGAAAAGCGTGGGATTTGGACTGCGAACCCGTAAGACGCCACGGGAGAGCGCATCGCACGGCGCCGACGACACGCGACACTCGCCCACCAGTACCCATCGCGGCTGCCATCCTGCGATAAGTGTGTGAAGATTCGACCGCACCGCACGCTGTCATCCCCGACGTCAACGCGATCCGCGAAGTCATCATCGGCCCCGGACGTACAAGGAAGTCGTGGAGCAACTACTCGCCGAGAACAAGTACACCGACATCACAGTCCGTGTAATTCCGAGGTGCCGAACCGTCCCAAACCCCGATCTTCCGGCGGCGCTGGGGCCCACCGCAGCACCCCTGATCATCGCTGCGATTGCCGAGCACCGTTCCGGACGAGGCGTCAGCATGCGAGACGTCGTCGCTCCGGCTCTCGCGGGTTCGATGTCACCATCGTCGACAAAGACCGCACGGCCGTCGTCAGCCGCGACCGCCCCACCAGGGGTGTGACTCATCCGACCTTTGACTTCAAGTACTTGAAGTTCTTAGCGTCGATGACGTGAGTGCACGAACCACCCCACGCGACTACTCGATCAAGGACGCGGCCGCGCTGACCGGACTCCCGGCCAGCACGCTGCGCTACTACGAATCGGTCGGGGTGATTCCGCCGATCAGCCGCGGGGAAAGCAGCAAGCATCGGGTCTTCGACGAGGACGACCTGGGCCAGCTGCTGGGGATCGCGTGCCTGGCCGCTACCGGGATGTCGGTCGGCGACATGAAGGAGTACGTCGCCAACGGACACCACGGGGCCGCGGCCGCCTCCGCGCAGATCGAACTGCTCACCCAGCGCCGGCAGCAACTCGAGCTCGAGGCCCAGCAGATCGCCCTCCGGCAACGCTACGTCGACCTCAAGATCGACTACTGGCACGCCATCGACGCCGGCGACGAGCCCCGTGCCGAGCTCCTCGCGGCCGAGGCGAGTGCCCTGGCCGACCAACTCCGCACCAAGAAGCGCTAACCCCACCCACCACACCACCACCCCGGCGCGCCCCCATCCACTGATGCGCCGCCGGTCACTCAGCCCTGCCCCGCCCACCACTGGGCCCACCACAGACGTAAGGAACATCCGCCATGCGCGTGAACGCGTACGCCGCCCCCGCCGCCGGCCAGCCGCTGGCCCCCACCACCATCGAACGCCGCGACGTCGGCCCGAACGACGTCCTCATCGACATCCAGTACGCCGGCATCTGCCACTCCGACATCCACACCGTCAACGGCGACTGGGGCCCACAACCCTTCCCCATCGTCCCCGGCCACGAGATCGTCGGCGTCGTCACCGAGACCGGCGCCGACGTCACCCGCCACCAGATCGGGGACCGCGTCGGCGTCGGCTGCCTGGTCAACTCCTGCGGCCACTGCACCCACTGCCAGGGCGGCGACGAACAGTACTGCGAAAACGGCATGATCCCCACCTACGCCGGCGTCGACCGAGACGGCACCACCACCCAGGGCGGCTACTCCACCCACGTCGTCGTCGACGCCGACTACGTCCTGTCCGTCCCACAAAGCCTGGACCCGGCCGCCGCAGCCCCGCTGCTGTGCGCCGGCATCACCACCTACGCCCCGCTGCGCCGCTGGAATGCCGGCCCCGGCACCAAGGTCGCCATCGTCGGCCTCGGCGGCCTCGGGCACCTGGCCGTCAAAATCGCCCACGCCCTCGGCGCCGACGTCACCGTCCTCTCCCAAACCCTGAAAAAGCAGGAGGACGGCCTGCGCCTCGGCGCCGACGCCTACCACGCCACCTCCGACCCCACCACCTTCGAACAACTCGCCGGCCGGTTCGACCTCATCATCAACACCGTCAGCGCCGGCATCGACCTCAACACCTACCTCGGTCTCCTCACCGTGGACGGCACCCTCGTCAACGTCGGCGCCCCCGCCGAACCACTCAGCGTGAACGTCATGTCCCTGATCAGCGGCCGCCGCAACTTCGCCGGATCGATGATCGGCGGCATCGCACTAACCCAGGAAATGCTCGACTTCTGCGCCACCCACAACATCGGATCCGACATCGAACTCATCCCCGCCGACAAAATCAACCAAGCCTACGAACGAGTCCTCGCCTCCGACGTCCGCTACCGCTTCGTCATCGACACCACCACCCTCAACTGACCGCACCACGCACGTCCGCATTCCCAGCGGCAGGGGTTTCGGTGGAGGCTTCGAGCACAACATCAGAGTGAAGGGTCACGCGGAAATCGATCTCACTGCACCGCCCCGGACTCCGATCATCGTTCACCCCCGCCACTTCCGGGGCGGCGCCGGCGACGGGCTGAACTCCGCAGCACTCGCATTGCGCGAGACGGATATCCGAGACGAGAACCTGGCCGGGTTCATCGTCGAGGCCCCACCCACCCCGACCTCCACCGCACAATCGTCGTCGACGTGACCGGCGGACAGACCCCGATCGCACAGACGATCACCGCGCTCGCGCGTGCCGTCGGGCCCCGGGGCTAGTCGCGGCCGACTCGCTTTCGTGGCCGGGGTCGCGACCGGTCACGACACAATGCTGCCCCACGCGCACCGACACCCCCACTATTCGAAAAATCACGAGGCTCACATGCAGGACCACACCGTTCTGACCGCCCCCGAGCGGTCCGGCAAGGACACCGAGGCGACCGGTTCCCCCCGTCTCCCGCTCGTCGTCTACATCCTGGCGCTGGGGACATTCCTCATGCTCACCACGGAGTTCGTGGTCGCCGGCATCCTCCCCGACGTCGCCGCGGACCTGCAGATCTCACTCACCCAGGCTGGTTCGCTGATCACCGTCTTCGCGATCGGGATGGTCGTCGGTGCGCCGGTGATGACGATGCTGACGTTGCGCCTGTCCACGCGGCTGACGCTGATCCTCGCGCTCGTCATCTTCGTCGCCGGCCACATCTTCGTGGCGGTCGGTGCCGACTTCACCCAGATCATGCTCGCGCGCTTCATCACCGCCCTGGCCACGGGTGCCTTCTGGGCGGTGGCCGCCGTGGTCGCCACCCGCGCTGCCGGACCCACGCTGGGTTCCCGCGCGGTCGGCATCGTCGGCGCAGGCGGCTCGCTGGCCACCGTGCTCGGCGTCCCGCTCGGCGCCTATATCGCTCAGCTCGTCGGCTGGCGGGGAACCTTTTCGGCGTTGGCGTTCGCCGCCGCCCTCGTGACCGTTCTCATCATCCGCCAGGTACCGGCCGATCCTCCCGACCACACTCCGTCGTCCATCGGCTCCCAGCTCGCCGGTCTTCGCTCCGCCCGGTTGTGGCTCGTCCTCCTCGCCTGCACCACCACCAGCGGCGGAGTACTCGCGGTCTACTCGTTCATCACACCGCTGCTGACCGACCGGGCCGGCGTGCCCGCATCCATGGTCCCGCTCGTCCTCACCGGGTTCGGCATCGGCTCTTTCATCGGAACCCTCCTCGGCGGGCGCCTCGGGGACACCCGCCCGCACGCCGTCACCATCGTCACTCCCGCGATCACCACCGTGCTGATGCTCGCCATCGTCCTGCTGTCCGAATCGTCGTGGGCGATGATCGCGGCGGTCGTACTGCTGGGGTTGTTCGGCCTGAGCGCCAACAGCGTGCTGATCCACCTCGCCGTCCGATACGCAGGCACGGCGGCCACACTCGGCTCCGCGCTGAGCGTGGCCGCGTTCAATGTCGGCACCGCAGTCACCACACCGCTTGCCGGCGCCGCGCTGACCTCGTCACTCGGCCTCGACGGCCCGGCAGCCGTCGGCACCGTCATCATCGCGCTCACCCTGATCCCCACCATCGCGCTGGCGAAGATCCGGCGCCGGAAGGCGGCGGCAACGCACACCGCTGTGCGCCCGTCGAACTGACCGCCGTTCGCTCACAACCTGACCCGTCTTGGGTTTCTCACCCCCACCCCTGAGTTAGGCAGGCGGTCGCTGTGGGAGGACCCGGCGTCGGACGGCGTCACCCGAACCCAGCCGCGCCAGCTGATCGCCGGTCAGGATCGGAGCCCATGGCGTGGGGCGCCGCGAGGCGGACCATCGTGCTGGTGCCGGACTTGGTGTGCAGCGGGCCACGGACATGGCGGTGAGCTGCGCGGCGACCTTGCCGCGCAGCGGATCCGGGGAGTTCACGCAGACCGTGCCGCCTGCTCAAGGGCGTCCCTGTTTAGTTCCATCAGCCGGCCGATCTCATCGTCGGTCAGCAGTCCGCGGTAGTAGGCGCGTTCGATCTCGTCCCAACTACCGGGCTCGTACGCATCCGCCGAAATACCGCCGCTGACCGGGACCCGGCCGAAGGTGAAGGTCCAGTCCAGCAGAACCTGCATCATCTCGGTATCGCTGATCTGGCCGGCGGTGCGGCGGTCGATGACCTCGGTCGGGGTCCGGTCGAGCAGGGCCGGGTTCTCCAGCACGGTGCGCAGCATGCGGTGAATCGTCGGTTGCGAGATTCCGATGTGCTCATGGATGACCCGTTGGGTGATGTGGGCGGCGTTCGCCTCGGCCACCGCCCGCAGGACGTCGAGGTCGGCGACCCGGCGGCGGGCGGCCGCAGCATCGAGTGCGGCGACAGCCTGGTGGTCGATGGTGTTCACGACAAGCACCTCTTCGCGTGATTCACAATGAATCATTCCACTTCAGGGTACCCACACACGCCCGATACCGTCCACCGCGGCCCCGACCGATCCACCCCACGCCGCCGAGTGGCCGATCACACTGAACGGCCCCATCGAAATGGGCCCGACCGAGATCCCGGCAGATCACGGGCCGCCAGCACCCTGAAACCGCAGTCGACCACGGCAGACGACGTGACGCGCGAGCGTGCGCACTATCGCCAGTGCGATGCCAGCGGATACCTGCGAACTGACGTGCCAGCGCTGATCCCTTCCCCGCCGGCCAATCGCGAGTCGCACTGTGTACCGGCCGGCGGGGTCGAGGCCGCCCGAGTCTGGGAGCGAGCGGCGCTGACCACCCTACGACGGCAAGCGCGGCCTCCCGGTTGGCAGTCTCGGCGTGGTCCGGGATACCGACGACGGCGGCGGTATCGGCGGCCCACACCGCGTCCCACCCTGCCGCAGTGAGGTTCGCCCGCCGTCACGACGCCGAAGTGCGGTGACCGGCGCCTCGGGGGTATTGCTCGGCGATCTCGCTTGTCTCCCGGGCCAGCCAGGTCAGCTCCCCCACCACGTGGTCCCAGGCCGTCGTCAGATCCGCCCACTCACACTCCGGGCCCCGGACGCACACCAACGCCAACTCGTTCTCTGACAACGTCTGCCACAGCTGCTCCACCGCGGACGACCCCATGCCTCCCATTCAACCGCAGCCCACCGCCGGTACCGAGGATCGGAAACGGCCATGTCGCAACTCGGCGCCGCACCCGGCACCACGGTGGCACCGCTCCCGGCATCCATCGTCAGCGGCCACCGGGTGTGGACAGCGAGGCGAGAAAGGCACGCCGATCCTCCAATTCGTGGGTCGGCACAGGTCAGTCGGCCAGTGCGTCGAGGATCAGGTCGTAGTCCTCACCGGTGAGGAACCCGTGGGACAGCGCCCGGCCGACCTGGTGGTTGAAGCCGCCCTCAGGGGTGGGGCGGACATCGTCCACATCCGGGTAGCCGCTCGGAGGTAGGGGCTTGTCGTACTGCCAGCCGATCAGCTCGGCGCGCATCGTCGCCGGATCGATCTCCCCCGCCGCGCACCGGGCGGCGATCTCGTATGCGGTGCCGCCGTGGGTGTCCGGCCGGACATCCGGCGCCTCGATGCGGGCGCGCTGGAGCATCTGGCTGATCGCCGGCTGGCTGACGCCGTTGACCTGCGCCAGCCGGGTCTGGGTGACCCCGCCCTCGTGCAGTTGCCGTAGGTTGCGGAGGAACCCGATATGCGCGACCACCTCACGCGCCCGGTTCTCGGCCATGCCCCTGAACAACCGGTCCCGGTCGATCATGATCGTCATAACCGACACCTCCTCTATAAGCAATCTTATACCCGCAGTTCCAGGCCGTAAAGGTGGCCATCTCGGCTGCGTGCGAGCACCCCGCCACCGCTGGCCGCGAGCCTCCCCCGCATCTGCGAGGCGACCGGCGCCCACGGCCACCTCGGATTCCGACGCACAATCGAAGGAAAGGGGGAGCGCTATCGCCTTGGAGGTGACCATGCGTCGGGAGGAACCAGCACCGGTACCGGTGGCCGCGCCGGTTCGGTGGTGGCGGCTGCGCCCGTGGAGCCGCAACCAGCTGATGCGCGCCAGCGACCGTTTCGAGGCCATGATCGTGCTGCTGACCGCGGCCGTGGTTCTGTTGCTGATCCCCGTCGCCGCCGCGTTCGGCACCGCGACGCACACCCGGCTTGAGCGACAAGCCCAGGCACTGGCCGCCGGCGTGCACCACGTCCCCGCGGTCCTGCTCGAGGGCACCTATCTCGCCCCCGGGACCCCCGACTACGCGATTCGTCCCGTCGGCACCCAGAACACCGCCCGAGCCCGCTGGACCACACCCGACGGGGAGCGCACCGGAGCCGTCCCCACCGCCACCCCCGCGAAGGCCGGCCAGACCATCACCATCAGCGTCGACGCCGACGGCAACCTCACCGGCCCCATCCCCGACAGCCGGGAGAACACCGTCCTCGCGGTGACCGCCGCCTGCGGGCTCTGGGCACTCACCGCCGGCACCGTCCTGCTGATCGCAGCCCTCGCACACCGACTGTTCACCCGAAACCGGCTGCGGCGCTGGGCACACGAGTGGAAACAGTTCGACGTGCCATCGAGTTAGCCTCGAGCGACGGATTGCGTACTCCATCCCCTGCCGGGCGGGCCGACCGCATCACCCGGCGGTCATTGTGCCGGCGTGATGGTCGAGCGCCGCTGCGGTCGAGGTACAGCCGGACGACGTGTCATCTCGGCCGTATACTGCGCGGATCGGGTCGGGACCCGCGGCGATCGTGCGAGACTGCTCAGCTCGTCGAGAACCTGATCGACGGCGGTGGTCGGGAGACGGACATCCTCGCCCTCCGACGCCCGGAGACGATCACGAACGAAGGCGAGCATGGCGACTTCATGCTTGAGGTCGGCTGCAGTCCGGTCGCTCACGACTCAAATCCTGCCCGAGCGCGCCACCGTCAGAATCGTGCCACCCTCGGCGACGTCGAGACGGCCGCTAGCCTGCAGCATGCGCGACGACATGCCTCGCTCAAGGGGACATGCAACGGCGCCTCACAATCCCCTCACCGCCCCAGGAAGTGAGCTACCGTCCCATTCACCCCACCACCCGCCCCGCGGGCCCGGCGATGGCCACTCCACAGCGCTGACCGTCGCCGCTCGTGCCCAGGGCAGTCGTCACACGCGGCCGAAGAGCTGCCGCACACCACCGTCCTCGTCGACCGCATACAGCGCCATCCCCAACAGATCCAGAATCCGCGCAGGTGTCCGCACCGCAGCCTCCACCGATCCCGGCTCGTCCCGAACGACCAGCGCGAACGACACCGCCTGATCCGCCTCGCTCGGCATCCGCCGAACGAGCTGTCCGATCGCGGTATCGACGTCCAACTCCGGCGCCTCGGTCGTAGCCTTGACTTCGACGTAGAGCCGGTGTCCGTCCTTCTCGGCAACAATGTCGACGAAATCGACCTCGGTACGGACGGTCCACCCCTGAGACGACAACCAACCCGCGAAGTCCCGGGCCACGCGGGCCTCATCATCTCTCATACCGGACACGGTAAGCCGGAAACGTCAGTTCCGAACAACACCACAGCACAGAACACGTCCGGTACCGCCGTACCACGGCTCAGGCATACCCCGGCAGATCGTGCGGTGAGATCGAAGCACCCCTTCAGGACCTCATCCGCGTCAGTCATGTAATCGACTGACTGCTATCGACATTCGTGTGCACAATGTTTGACGCCGCCCAGAACCGGCCACGAAGCGGCTGCCGCCGATCACTCTCCCCGGCGCCGGCCGGGTGTCCGCACGGCCGAATCCGGGTTCAGATTCGGGTTGGGGATGGGGAAGCTCGGATCGATGGTCAGGTCGTCGGTGTCGGCAAAGACCAGTCGCCCGTCGTCGAGCGCGACCGCCCACCGATGCACCGGCGCCCACTCGTGACCACCGCCACCCGGGTCGGTCACTGCCGCATAGTCCTCGACCACCTCACCGGTGAGATCGGCCCCGGAACTCCTGCGGACCAGCACCCGGACACCGACCGTCAACTCCGGGCCATCGACCGGCCGGTTGCCGCTGTTTCGGGCCATGCTGATGCACCTCTTCGCTCGGTGAAACTCCCGAGATTGAGCATAGGCACCGCCCGGCCCGTTACGCGACCCGACCTGCACGAACACCACCCACGATCAGAAACGCCCCCGACGCAGTCGCCTGTCATTGGGCCGGGGGTGGCCACCCGGGTACAGCAACCCACACTCAGTGGCGCGACAGAAGCAGTGCCACATCGTCCCCCATTCCCTGCGCTCGCCATTGTCGTGAACGGCCCTGTCCTTACTGGACTCTCGTCACTCGCGGCTCCACGAGCTCGGTTTCGTCGATTTCCTCTACGCCTGACAACCTCTAGCGGATCCAAAGGCGCTGCACACACAACTCCGCACCGCCGGCCACCGACACCGCGGCCGGCCGGGCCGGGCCGCGACACCAGGCGTGACCGCCCCCCCTGCACGCCCGACACCCCACCGTGGGCATTTGTTCCGTGTTCGGTGTTCGGTATTGACCGAACACCGAACACCTGTCAGGATGGGACCGGTGAACGGACGGCGCCAGAGGCGCGCGGAGGCGGACATCGAGGCCTTCGCAGTCGATGCCTTCGCGCAGTTGGACATCGAGGCCCGCCCGCCCGTGACCGCCTCCAGGAGCAGCGCCGACCTTGTCGTGGACCCGGACGGCGTGACAGTGCCGATCCGGCTGCAGTTCCGCACGTTAGTCACCGACGACGTTGCCGAACGGCTACTCACCGAAGTCCCGCCCGCGACCACCTCGGGCGCGTCCACATCGTTACTCGTCGTGGCCGATCGCGTGACCGACGCGGCGCGCACCGTACTCATCCGCCACCATGGCGGCTACCTCGACCTGCGTGGCCGACTCGCACTGCGCACCGATCGCCTGGTGATCGACGCCGACGTGGCGCCGGTCACAGAACGCGCCGCACGGTCCGAGGCGCTCGCCGGCAAGGCCGGACTCGAGGTCGCCACCGCCATCCTGCGCCGCCCCGAACGAGCCGGCACGGTGCGCGGGTTGGCGCGCGAGGTCGGTCGCTCCCCCAGCACGGTCTCGGAGATTCTCGCCGCCCTGCGCCGAGACGGCCTCCTCGACAAGAACAATGCTCTGGTCGGCACCGACCTGTTCTGGCAGGTCGCCGACCGGTGGACGGGCCCGCGGGTTCACCTGGCCCGGCCCCCGACGCCGGGCGATACCAGTTTGCAGCGCACGCTCCGGCTCGGTCTCGACGCGCTCGACGGGCCCGGGTGGGCACTGACCGACTCCGCTGCCGCCGCCGCATACGGTGCACCTCTCGCATACCGTGAAGGTCAATCCGTCGACTTCTTCGTCCCCGACCCCTCGACCCTTCGGCGCGCGAGCACCCTGCTCGGGACCGCGGAGTCCGCCCGGCACGCGCACGCCACCGTGCGGGTCGCCCCGGTTCCCGCGGCCATCCAGCCCCGGATCGACCTGGACACCAACCCGCTCGAATGGCCGCTCACACATCCACTCTTCGTTGCCCTCGATCTCGCCCAAGACCTCGGGCGGGGCCGGGAAATCCTCGATGCCTGGACACCCGGCGATCGGTGGACCCGTGTCTGGTAGCCGCCATGTCGTGTTCGTCGGCGATGCCATGGCCGCCGTCGCCGCGGGTGTCATCGAGGTTCGTACACTCATCGGCCACGCGCCCGTCATCGTCGGTGGCCTCGCCGTGCTGTCACGGTTGTCGAACCCCTACCGCGCCACCGTCGACCTCGACCTCGTCGACCGACTTCTCGGCGACCTCCCCCAACTCGAGGTCCTTCGCGCCGCCGACGGCGCGGAACCGGTCGAGCCAGCGGCCGTCCTGCTGCCCACCCGGTACGGAGCGGTCAAGGTCGACGTGCTCGAAGTCCGGCAGGTCGAACTCGACCACCCCAGCGACGACCCCGGAGACCGCCTTCACGCCTCGGCGCACGCCTGGGCTAACGACACCGCAACCGACATCACCATCGAGGTGATCCGCACCAACGGTGAGCGAATTGCGGTCACCACCCCGGTCGCCGAGCCCGGACCGCTGATCGCAATGAAACTCCAAGCGGTGATGAACCGCTCGGCGGACAAACAAGGCACCGACCTGCTCGACATCGTGCACCTGATGCTCGACGAGAGCACCCGCCCGGCAGCACTGGCCCAGATCCGCACCGCCGACGCCGCCACCGCGCAGGACATCGCCCTCCACGTCGACCTGTGGTTCACCCGCAACCGCCCACAATCACTTCAACGGATCCATGCAGTCGGCGACCGCGACATCACCACCGACGACATCGACCTGGTCGCCGAACTGTTGACCGACGCGACACAACGCTAGCGCCGCCACGACAAAGTGAGAGACGAACTCAGCGTGGGTCGCGATGTGATGTTGTGTAGGCCGGCCGCCGAGGAGCCAGGGATCGAATCGTCGACCAGGTCCCGATCCGGTCCACCGCCCGCACGCTGCCCAGCGGCTTGCCGTCCACCGGATCGGGGCCCGCGCCGCTCGGTCTCGGCACCGATGCCGTCCTGGGAACGCGTCGCACCCAGGACCAACCCACCGGCCGCGCGGCGTGGTTCTATTCGGCAACCGCCGCTCGGCACCGATCGCTCACTCCGCCACAGCACGCCACTCGGCTGTGCGCTCAGGCGTTGCCTGTGCCAGTGCCGTCAACGTCGCTTCTCGATCAAAATCCTTACCGTAGACCGGGGTTCCCGGCTGCTGACGCCAGGAATCTTCCACCGTGCCCGCATCGACGGGGTCGAAGCCGAGCTGATTGATCAGATCGAACACCACCTGCTTCTTCACTGCGTCGTCGCCGGCGACGGGGAGCGCGATCCGGCCGCTCGACCCCTCCGGGAGGCCCTTCTCGAGAAGGTGCTTCCACCAGATTCCGTTGAACGCCTTGAATACCGGCACTCCGAGGCGTTCTTGCACCCATTCACTTTCCACCTGACCGTCTTCGATGGCGGCGATCAATCCGTCTCGCTGCTGCGGGTAGTAGTTGTTGGTCTCGATCACCGGAGCACCATGGGCAGCGCCGGCGAGGATGTCGGTGGGAAGGTCCACGACGTTCTTCTGCGGGATGCTCACGATCACCAGGTCTGCACCCTCGGCGGCTTCGGTGTTCAGTACCGCCTTCGCGCCGGTCTCCGCCTCGAGGTCGGCGAGGGTGTCGGGTGTCCGAGAGTTCGACACGCGCACATCGTGACCAAGCGCAGTCAGCCTGCGTGTCAGCGTGCCACCGATCTGACCAGCTCCGATGATTCCGATGCGCATATCTCTTGTGCTCCTTCGTCGAGTGCCGCGATACTCCGCGACTGCTGCATGCGTCAACAACGGACACCGTCGGATAGTTCCGCGCGGACACATTCAGCTCGACCTGATTCAAATACTTGACAGTTCGGCTCAGACGGCCCGGTATGCCGCGCAACTCATACGACGGATCCCGGCGAGTCTGCCCAGTCGGCAGGTGTCACGATGGCCGAACCGAATCTTGTCGAGTCACCGTCGAGCAGGTGAAAGCGTCAACGCGACGAATAGGGCAGGTTTCACTTCATCCACCTGCACCAAGTTCGATCCCACGGAGTTCGAAGAGATTCCGGCGAATTCCGACGGTTCTGTTTAGCCAGCCTTGCCAGTATGCCTGCCGATCCCGACGTCGGTCTGCTCGGCCAGGTAGGCGTCGACGATCGCATCCCGCGTTCGACGACGGGACACGGGTTCGAACAGGTGGATCGAGGCGGAGGGGCCGTCCTTGTCGAGGATCCCACCGGGCCGGCACCACG
>NZ_JBHVEY010000028.1:15438-110670 GCF_042802055.1 Rhodococcus sp. NPDC057529 | reverse complement strand
CCGATCCTGAACGTGGATCAGTCGAAGTCGGTGATCGTGCTGAAGCGGTCGATGAACTCCGGGTTCGCCGGCATCGACAACCCGTTGTTCTTCGCCGACACCACCTCGATGCTGTTCGGGGACGCGAAGAAGTCGGTCTCCGAGGTCACCGAGGAACTCAAAGCCCTGTAGGCCCTCCGGGCCCGTGCGTGGTTGGCGAGTACAGAGACTCGTTAACCACGCACGGGCGGCGGAGCCGCCTACAGGTGCCGGGAGAAGGCGATGGCCGCGGTGTCGGGCCGGCGCTCTTCGCGCTCGGCCGCGACGGGGGAGTACAGCATCAGGGTGGACGCCAGCGCCCACCAGATCGCGAAGATGATCAGACTGGCCGCGAGGCCGAAGATACCGGTGGACTCGACGAGCGCAGCGGCGCCTGCGACACCGAGGACGACGGCGAAACCGAGACCCGCGATGATGGGCCGGAACCGGGGCGCCGACACCAGCAGAGCCGAACCGTACAGGGCGGTGACGGCCACGACGTGCCCGCTCGGCAGCAGCACGGACGGCGCATCCGATTCCCAGGCCCGCACGGCGGCGCTGGTGAGATTCGCGCCGATACAGAGCAGCAGTACCGCACCCATGCCGTACGAGAGTTTTCGCATCGCCGCGACGATGGCGAGAACGACGGCCGCTGCGAGAACCGTCGTGACGTCGATCGCCTGGATCACGGGTTCGGCGACGGGTCGGAGCGCCTCCGAGAGGACGAGACCCGGCGATTCGGGGCGGATGAGGTACAGCGCGCACAGTGCCACCACACCCGCCGCGGCGAAGGCGAGGCGACGAACACTGTGACGAAGCCTGCTAGTCGATTCGGTCACGACACACAGTGTGCCAACCGACGCTGAGTGATCCATGAGCGGCCGCTGTGAGGTCGGTGAACGGTTGTCGTCGTGCGACGAGCGTGCGCCCGGCACCGTCACATCCCCGACGACGAGGATCACGACATCGCGTGAGGTTCAGGTGCGCCGGACCGCCCCCGCGAACGTGGCGGCCACCAGCACGCAGACGAGTGGCACCACCATGGCGACGGTGAGCGGAACCACCTGGGTGATCCAGCCGATGGTGGCCGGGCCGGCCAGGAATCCGACGTACCCCAGCCCGACCACGCGGGACATGTTGGTGCCGGCGGAACCCGCGCCCAGGTTGCCCGCGGCGGTGAAGATCTGGGGGACGCAGCCCGACAGTCCCAGGCCGAACAGCGCCCAGCCGAGGATCGTGAGCGGGAGCAGCACCGAGACGAGGACGAGCAGCATGCCGAGCGCGGCGATCAGGGTGCCGTAGCGGACGACGGCGACGGGGCCGAGCGCGGCACTCACGCGGTCGGCCGTGAATCGCCCCACCGTCATCATCACCGAGAAGGCGCCGAACGCGAGGGCGGCGACGGAATCCGACGTTCCGAGGTGTTCCTTGACCTGCAGGGTGCTCCAGTCGTTCGCGACACCCTCCGACAGCATCAGGACGAAGGCGATGCCGCCGAGCGCGAGAACCCGCGCGGACAGTCGGCCGTGGGCCTTCTCGGCGGGTGCCGGGTCGTGCCGCGAGCGGGGACGGTCCGCCATCAGCAGGCGGGAGCCCACGGCGACGGTGACGACCCCGATGCCGCCGGCGACCAGCAGCGCCGTCAGCGGCGCCCATCCGGCGGCGAGCGTCGCCGCGCCGAGCAGGGACCCCGCCACCCCGCCGACGGAGAACAGGGCATGGAACGCGGACATGATCGGCCGTCGATACCGCTGCTCGACTTCGACGGCCTGGGAGTTCATCGACACATCCAGTGCGCCGTTGGCGAAGCCGAACACGAGCAGGGCGAGACCGAGTTGCCAGGCAGTGGACGCCAGCCCCGGACCCAGGGTGGCGACCGACAGCGCGAGTCCGGCGACGATCACCATCCGCCTGCTGCCGAACCGGTCGGCCAGGGGGCCGCTGACCTGCATGCCGCCGATCGCACCGACCGCCATCAGGAGCAGCAGCGAACCCAGCGTGGAGTGGCTGATGCCGGTCCGGTCCTCGATCGCCGGGATGTGCACGACCCACATGCCGAGGAGGAACCCGTTGATCCCGAAGATCCCGAACGTTCCCGCCCGGGCCCGGCGGAGCGGCTCGGCCACCGGCACACGCTTGTCGACCGGGGACGCTCGGGAAGTGCTCACCGACCAAACGTACCGAGGATCAGAGGTGCGCGAGCAGTGAGGCGGGATCGTGCAGCATGGCAGCGACGGACGACAGGAACCTCGACCCCTGCTCACCGTCGACCACCCGGTGGTCGAACGACACGCTCAACGTGGTGACCCATCGCACCGCGAGTTCGCCTTCGTGCACCCACGGTCTCTTGCCGACGCTGCCGAGGCACAGGATGGCCGCCTCGCCGGGGTTGAGGATGGGTGTGCCCGCGTCGACACCGAACACCCCGACGTTGGTGATCGACACCGTGCCGCCGGTCAACTGCGTGGGAGCGGCCTTGCCGCTGCGCGCGGTCGCGGTCAGTTCGGTGATCGCGCGGCACAATTCGACCAGGCTCAGCGACTGCGCCTCCTTGATGTTGGGGACCATCAGACCGCGGGGTGTGGCCGCGGCGATACCGAGATTGACGTAGTGCTTGGTGACGATCTCCTGGTTCTCCTCGTCCCACGACGCGTTGAGGCTCGGATTCGCGCGCAACGCGACGATCATCGCCTTCGCGACCAGACTCAGCGGGGTCACCGACAGCCCCTCGAATTCGGGGAGGTCCCGCAGACGGTCGAGCAGCTCCACCGAGCGCGTGACGTCGACGGTCACGAATTCGGTGACGTGCGGGGCCGTGAACGCGCTGCGGACCATCGCCGCCGCCGTCTGCTTGCGGACACCGCGGACCGGGGTGCGGGTCTCGTGTTGCAGCGACTCGGAAGGCTCCGGCGAGACGGCAGGCTCAGTCGATCCCGCGTGGGATTCCACGTCGTTCCTGGTCACGGAGCCGGACGGTCCCGTCCCCGTGACGACCGCGAGGTCGATCCCACGTTCACGGGCCGCGAGCCGGGCGGCCGGCGACGCGTCGGGGCGCCTGCGGTCCGGGCGGGCAGACTCCGGGCGGGCAGTCTCCGGGCCGACGGATCGCCGCCGGGCGCGCTTGCTCTCGGCGGCGGCCTCGGGCCCGTACCCCACCAGAACGGGCGTACGCGCGGGAGCCTCCTCGACGGCCGCATCCGTCGTGATCCGGATGATGGGCGTCCCCACCGGCACCGTCGCGCCCGGGGCGACCAGCAGTTCCTCCACGACACCCGGATACGGCGAGGGCAACTCGACGAGCGCCTTCGCCGTTTCGACTTCGCCGATCACCTGGTTGAGCTCGATCGTCTGGCCCACCTCGACGGCCCAGGAGACCAGTTCGGCCTCCGTCAGTCCCTCACCGAGATCGGGTAGGCGAAATTCCTGCGCCAACGGACGACTCCTCTCCTCCGATGAGTGCGATCAGGCCGCGAGACTGCGATCGACGGCGTCGAGCAGGCGGTCGGCGTCCGGCAGGTGATGCCGTTCCAGCTTCGACGGGGGATACGGGACGTCGAATCCGCCGACCCGCAGGACCGGCGCGTCCAGCTGGTAGAAGCACCGCTCGGAGATGCGGGCCGCGATCTCCGCACCCAGCCCGAGGAACGTGGACGCCTCGTGCGCGACGACGAGTCTGCCGGTTTTGCGCACCGATTCCTCGACGGTGTCGAAGTCGATCGGGGCGAGGGAGCGCAGGTCGATCACCTCGAGGGAGTGCCCCTCGTCGGCGGCGATCGACGCGGCCGACAGCGCGGTCGGCACGACGGACCCGTACGCGACGATGGTGGCGTCCGTGCCCTCCCGGGCCACCCGGGCCCGATGCAGTGGCAGATCCGGTTCGGCGTCCACGTCGAACTCGGCCTTGTCCCAATACCGCCTCTTCGGTTCGAAGAACACCACCGGGTCGTCCGCCGCGACGGACTGCTGGATCATGTGGAACGCGTCTGCCGGGTTGCTGGGGGTGACGACACGGAGTCCGGCGGTGTGGACGAAGTACGCCTCCGGCGACTCCGAATGGTGCTCGACCGCGCCGATGCCGCCGCCGTACGGGATCCGGATCGTGAGGGGCGCGGTGACCCGGCCTTGCGTGCGGTAGTGAATCTTGGCGACCTGCGACACGATCTGGTCGAACGCGGGGTAGACGAAACCGTCGAACTGGATCTCGCAGACGGGCCGGTAGCCGCGCAGGGCCATGCCGAACGCGGCGCCGACGATCCCCGATTCGGCGAGCGGGGTGTCGATGACCCGGTTGTCGCCGAAGTCCTTCTGCAGGGTGTCGGTGACGCGGAAGACCCCGCCGAGGCGTCCGACGTCCTCGCCCATGATCACGACCTTGCGGTCGTGTTCGAGGGCGCGCCGCAGACCGGCGTTGAGTGCGGCGCCGAGCGACAGCGTGGTGGTGGTCATGACAGTGCCTCCTCGATGCCGGCGAAACCTGCGAGGTACGCGGCGTACTGCTCGCGTTCCTCGTCGACGAGCGGGTGGTCGGTGGAATAGACGTGGTCGAACAGATCGAGCGGCGCGGGGTCGGGTGCCTCGACGGTCCCCGCGCGCAGTCGCGCGGCGACGGCGTCGGCGGTGGCCTGGACCCGGGCGAGGAAGTCGTCGCCGAGCAGTCCCTCCCGGTCGAGGAGTCGCCTCATCCGGTCGATGGGGTCGCGGGCCTTCCAGATCTCCGTCTCGGCCGCCGCCCGGTACCGGGTGGGATCGTCCGACGTGGTGTGGGGGCCCATCCGGTACGTGATGGCCTCGATGAACGTCGGTCCACTGCCTTCGCGGGCGCGCTGGGTGGCCTGGCGGGTGACCGCGAGCACCGCGAGAACGTCGTTGCCGTCCACCCGGAGAGCGGGCATGCCGTAGCCGGCGGCGCGCTGTGCGATGGGGACGGGACTCTGCAGGCGGACCGGTTCGCTGATCGCGAACTGGTTGTTCTGGCAGAAGAATACGACCGGCGCGTTGAAACTCATCGAGAAGCCGAGGGCTTCCGCGAGGTCGCCCTGACTGGTGGCGCCGTCGCCGAAATAGGCGATCGTGGCGATCTCCGCACCGTCGAGGTGGGCGCCCATGGCGTACCCGGTGGCGTGCAGCCCCTGCGATCCGACGACGATCGCCGGATTCGTCACGTTCACGGAACTCGGATCCCAGGCGGAATGCGCGCATCCCCGCCACATGCGGGTCATCACACCCGGGTCCACGCCCCGGCAGTAGGCGACGGCGTGTTCGCGGTAGCTGATGAACGCGTAGTCGTCGGGACGGAGGGCGCGGGCGGAGCCGACCTGGGCGGCTTCCTGACCGAGCAGCGGGGCCCACAGTCCCAGTTCACCCTGGCGTTGCAGAGCGACCGCCTCGACATCCATCCGGCGCGCGACGACGAGGTCCTCGTACAGGTCGCGCAGTTGGTCGGGTCCGATGTCGCGGACGAGGCTCGTGTAGTCGGGTCTGAAGACCCGTCGGCCGTCCGGCTGGATGAGCTGGACCGGATAGGCAATCTTGTCGACCATCGGGGTCACCTCGTGTTGTCGAGTCCGTGAACCTTGTGGGTTCGTCGGAGACGGGTACTGCGGCAGGACGGGTGTGTCCTACTTCACAGCATCCACGGGAACGCGAAGTGCGCAAGTGGCACCGCCGATGTCGAGCAGAATGCCCAGTTTTGGGGGTGCGACGGGTGTCATGCTGCGTCTAATGACCAATGCGAAGGTCACCGACGCTTGGTTGTCGCTGCAATTGTCCGAAACGTCCGGATCACCCCGCGAACACGAACCCGATCGAAGCGAGGACGGCGAGCACCGCGAGGTAGACCGCGGGCATCGCGACTGCCCGGGTGTCGGGATTGCCGTAATCGCCGTGTCTGACGTGAAACGCGACAGCGCACAGGAGGAGAATCAGCAGCGCCACCGTCGCCACCACGCCCAGCGGAGTCCAGTAGAGGCCGACGAGAACGCCGACGCCTCCCGCGAGTTCCGCCACGCCGATCAGCCGCACCTGCTGCCCGCTCAGGCCCCGGGCCTGCAACCCCGTCCACGCGGTTCCCTTCAGCCTCAGCTTGGGAATGCTCACGGCGACGGCGCTCACGGCGAGGAGCACGCCACACACGATGAGGAAAACTTCCACGTCCGTCCCTCCAGTTCCGGCCGAATCGGCCTCACTGTTGCCACCCTAGGGCCGCGACCTGCGGTGCGGACCGGTTCCCTCCGCATCGGGCTTCCGAGCGGTTAGCATCGAGCGCGTGAATGCTGTGGGGCTGAACGAAGATGCCGTTTCTGCGTGGATTGCCGGACTCGGTGTGGGAGCGATCGCACCGCTGAGCTTCGAGAGGATCGGGAACGGTCAGTCGAATCTCACGTACGCGGTCAGCGACGCCGGTGGCGGACGGTGGGTGCTGCGGCGACCACCGCTCGGACATCTGCTCGCGTCGGCGCACGACGTGGTCCGCGAACACCGGATTTTGTCCTCTCTGCAGGGATCCGACGTTCCGGTGCCGAAGATCCTCGGGCTCACCGAAGATCCGGAGGTCACGGACGCGCCGCTCGTGCTGATGAGTTACGTCGCGGGGGTGGTGATCGACAGTGTCGGCGTGGCGAAGAAACTGACGCCCGAGCAGCGGGGTGCCGTCGGGCTGGCGATGCCGAAGGCGCTCGCGAAAATCCATGCGGTCGACCTCCGGGATGCCGGGCTCGACGATCTGGCCAGCCACAAACCTTATGCGGCAAGGCAGTTGAAGCGCTGGGCGGATCAGTGGGAGAAGTCCCGCACCCGCGAGGTCCCGGCGATCGAGGATCTGGCCGGGATCCTCGAACGCAACATGCCGGAGCAGGCCGAACTGTCGTTGGTGCACGGCGATTTTCACCTGAGCAACGTCATCACCTCGCCGGAGGAGGGTGAGGTGGTCGCGGTGGTCGACTGGGAATTGTGCACACTGGGCGACCCGCTCGCCGACGTGGGCGCGTTGCTGGCGTACTGGCCGGAGGCGGGCGACGAGGACGCCGGCCCGTTCCCCGCCTCCACCCTCGAGGGATTCCCCACCCGGGCCGAACTCGTGGAGGCCTATGTCCACCACACCAAACGCGACGTCACGCACGTCGGGTACTGGCACGTGCTCGCGCTGTGGAAGCTGGCGATCATCGCCGAAGGCGTGCTGCGCCGCGTGATAGACGACCCCCGGAACAAGGCCGAGACCGGTGCGCCCACGGTCGCGCTGATCGACGGGATCATCGCCCGGGCGGTGGCAACGGCCGAGGCCGAGGGCCTGCGCTGATCCACCCGGTGGTGCCGGACCCTCAGTCGGCGCCCGGTGCCACCAGAAGGGTTACGGCGCTGCGGATCTCGTCGGGAATCGGAACCGGCTTGCGGGTCTCCGCGTCCACGTACACGTGAACGAAGCGGCCGAGAGCGGCGAGGTCGAGTGCGTCGCCGTTCTCGCGGAAGATCGCGAGCGCGTACACGATGCTCCGGGTGCCCAGCTTCTCGACGGACAACCCCACCTGCAGGCGGTCCGGGAACGTCAGCTCGCTGACGTACCTGCAGGACGTTTCGGCGACCACGCCGATCGCGGGCAGATCCCGGATGTCGGTGCCCGCCGTCGCGATCAGCCAGCCGTTGACGGCGGTGTCGAAATACGAGTAGTACGTGACGTTGTTGACGTGCCCGTAGTGGTCGTTGTCCGCCCAGCGGGTCGGCACCGGCCACAGGGCGGGGAAGTCGGCGGCGGTCGGCATCGCGGGGGCGTCGTCGTGTTTCACCGTCCCGACCCTAATGCCACGGATCGTCTGCACCACGCGTCGGGCAGAATCGCGTCCTATGTCTGTGCCCGACAGTGATGTGCGTTCACCGGATTCCGCCGCCCAGCCGATCAGCGCCGGAATCGTCACCGCCCTGGTGGGGTTCACCAGTTCGTTCGCGGTCGTACTCACCGGGCTGACGGCGGTGGGCGCGAACTCCGCCCAGGCCGCCTCGGGACTGCTGGCGCTGTGTGTGACGCAGGCCCTGGGGATGCTGTGGATGTCGCGGCACTACCGCATGCCGATCACCCTCGCGTGGTCGACGCCGGGAGCGGCGCTCCTCGCCGGGGCGGGGACGGTGAGCGGCGGGTGGCCGGCCGCGGTCGGGGCGTTCGCGGTCGTGGGGGCGGCGGTGATCCTCACCGGGCTGTGGCCGCGGCTGGGACGGCTGATCGCGGCCATCCCCCCGGCACTCGCGCAGGCGATGCTCGCCGGGGTGCTGCTGCCGCTGTGCCTGGCGCCGGTGCTGGCGCTGCGTGACGCCCCGCTCGCCGTCGCGCCCGTCGTCCTCGTGTGGCTGGTTCTGCAGCGGTATTCGCCGCGGTGGGCGGTCCCGGCCGCGTTCGCGGCCGCCGCGATGGTGATCGCGGTCGGTCTCGCCTCCGGCAGCGACGCCCTCGACACGGGCGCACTCCTGCCGAGGCTCGACGTCACGGCACCGGCGTGGACGTGGCAGGCGATGGTCGGGATCGCGATCCCGCTGTACATCGTGACGATGGCGTCCCAGAACATTCCCGGCACCGCCGTCATGAATTCCTTCGGATACCGGGTGCCGTGGCGGCCGGCCATGCTGGTGACCGGCGTCGGGACTCTGGTCGGCGCCCCCGCGGGTGGGCATGCCATCAACCTCGCCGCCATCAGCGCCGCCCTCGCCGCCGCGCCGTCCGCGCATCCCGACCCACGGAAACGCTGGGTTGCGGCGTTCACGGCGGGCTGGGCGTACCTGGTGCTCGCGGCGTGTTCCGCCGCGGTCGCCACCCTCATCGCCGCGGCGCCCGAGGGCGTCGTGGAGGCCGTCGCCGGACTCGCCCTCCTCGGCACCCTCGGCGGGGCTCTGGCCTCCGCCCTCGACGACGTCCGCGAACGGGAGGGTGCCGTCGTCACGTTCCTGATCGCCGCCTCGGGGGTGAGCATCCTCGGCATCGGGTCCGCATTCTGGGCGCTGGTCGCCGGACTGATCGTGCGGGTCGCGGTGGGCTCGCGGCGATAATGGGCACATGACCACCATCGAGGTAGTGCAGGGTGACATCACGACGGTCGAGGTCGACGCGATCGTCAACGCCGCCAACTCCGGACTGCTCGGCGGCGGTGGCGTGGACGGCGCCATCCACCGGGCCGGTGGCCCCGAGATCCTCGCCGAATGTCGGCAACTGAGGGCCACCACATTGCAGGACGGACTGCCGGCGGGACAGGCGGTCGCGACGACGGCGGGCCGGTTGCCCGCCCGATGGGTGATCCACACGGTCGGCCCCGTCTACTCCGCTTCGGACGATCGGTCGGCCACCCTGCGCAGCGCGTACACCGCCAGCCTGGCGGTGGCCGCCGACCTCGGCGCGCAGTCCGTCGCCTTCCCGTTGATCTCGTCCGGGGTGTACGGCTGGCCCGCGGACGACGCCGTCCGGCAGGCAGTCGGCGCCGTGCGTGACTCGGACGCGGGGATTCCGCGGGTGCTGTTCGTGGCGTTCGACGCGCGGATGGCGTCTCTGCTGCGGGCCGAGGTGGGATGAGGACGCCTGCCCGCGTCCCCGCCCTCACCGGGTCCGGACCCGCCGCGACGCCATAACGGTGGCCGAGGCCACGAACTCTTCGGTGGCGTCGAGGGTGCGCTGCGCGTACGGAAGCAGTCGCCGGCCGGTCGACGTCAGGATCGTCCGGCGTCTGCTCCGCTCGATCAGGATGACCCCGAGCCCGGTCTCGAGAGCAGCCAGCGCCCTGGAGAGGGTGGGCTGGCTGATCCCGAGATCCGATGCCGCGGAGCCGAAATGCAGGTGGGTGGCGACTGCGGCGAACGCGCGGAGTTGCGTCAGCGTCGGCTGATACGGTTGATCACTCATTGCGCACGGCGGAGGTGCGCGCCGTGTCCGCCCGGTGCTCGGTGTCCGCCGGTAGCTCGGTGCCGGCCGGGTGCTCGGTGACCTCCGGGGGGTGGACGGCGACGGGAGGCGCCGCCGACACCACCGACGGCGTGGGCCGGTTGCCCGCCTTGATCTCGTTGAACAAGATGTTCAGCAACACCGCGACGATGCTCGCCGCGCTGATGCCCGAGTCGAAGACGATGTGCACCCACTCCGGGAAGGCCGAGTAGAACTCGGGCACCGCGATCGGGATGACGCCGAATCCGAGGGCCACCGCGACGATCACCAGGTTCAGGTTGCCGTCGTACGACACCTTGGACAGGGTGCGGATTCCGCTCGCGGCCACCGAACCGAAGAGCACGATCCCGGCGCCGCCGAGGACGGGCAGCGGCACGGAGGCCACCAGCCGGCCCAGGATGGGGAACAGTCCGAGAGCGAACAGGACCGAACCGCCGGCCGCGACGACGTACCGGCTCTTGATCCCGGTGATCGCGACGAGCCCCACGTTCTGGGCGAACGCGCTGGCCGGGAACGTCCCGAACACCGGCGCCACGGTGGTGGCGAGCATGTCGGCGCGGAGTCCGTCGCCGACCCGGCGAGCATCCACCTTCGTCTCCACGATCTCGCCGACCGCGAGGATGTCCGCGGTCGTCTCGGTCATGATCACCAGGATGACGACGGTCATCGAGATGATCGCGCCGATCTGGAACAGCGGGGTGCCGAACGAGAACACCTGCGGCAGTTCGAAGATCGCGCCCTTCCCGACGGCACTGAAGTCGGCCTTGCCGATCAGCGCGGCGAACAGCGTGCCCACCACGATGCCGATCAGGATGGACAACCGCGACAGGGTGCCCTGGACCAGTCGGCTCACCAGTAACACGACGAACAGGCTGAACCCGGCGAGTCCGATGTTGGACATCGATCCCCAGTCCGGGGCCTTGGCGTTGCCGCCCATCGCCCACCGCACCGCGACCGGTAGGAGGGAGATGCCGATGACCGTGATGATCGACCCGGTCACGACGGGTGGGAAGTAGCGCACGATCTTGCAGAAGAAGGGGCTGATCAGCAACCCGATGACGCCTGCGATCATGATGGCCCCGAACACCGAGCGCAGCCCGCCCGGACCGGCGGCCACCGCCACCATCGTCGACACCGAGGCGAAGGAAATACCCTGCACCAGGGGGAGTTTGGCGCCGAAGAAGGGAACACCGAGGGTTTGCAGCAAGGTGGCGGCGCCGCTGACGAACAAGGCCGCCGACACGAGCAGGCCGATCTCGACGCCGGTCAGTCCGGCGGCGCCGCCGACGATCAGGGGAGGCGCGATCACGCCGCCGTACATGGTCAGGATGTGCTGCAACCCGTAGACGTACGACTTTCCGAGCGGCAATCGCTCGTCTTCGGGTCCGGTCGTTCCGGCGACCCGATGTCCGATCCGCTTCATCGCCGCGCTCCTAGCAGAATCCGGGAACGGAATCCCAGGCGCGGCCGGCGTCGGGCGCGCCCTCACGCTCGACGGTCGCCTCGATCAACCCGTAGGGGCGGTCGGCGGCGAAGAACACCTCGCCTGGGTTGTCGAGTCCGAACGGTTCCAGGTCGACCAGGAAGTGGTGCTTGTTCGGCATCGAGAACTTCACCTCGGCGATCTCCGGATGCGCCTCGAGGACCGCCGAACCCATCTGGAACAGCGACTGCTGCAGCGCGAGCGAATGGGTGGTGGCGAACGCCTCCAACATGATTGCGCGCACGTTCTCGAACGTCTTGTCGAAGTCGACGTCGGTGGTGAGGTACCGCCAACGGGCGCTCACCGACGTCGCGAGGATCCGGTCGGACGTCTCCTGCAGGGTCGTGTACCTGTCTTTCGGGTATCCGCGGAACTCCGAACCCGTCGACTTCAACACCACCATGTTGCTGAGACCGGATACGATCCACGTCCGGTCGCCGTCGATGGTGACCACGGTGTTCCGCCGTTCGTCACTGGATCGGACGAAGGAGTGGTCGTGGCCCTCGCCGTCGACCGGGATCCGCGCCCACGAGTACTGTTCGATCTCCCAGCGGCCGCCCGTGATCCACTCGAACTCGCCGGTGAAGTGCTTCCCGAGTCGCATCGCGAACGACTCGATCGCACCGACGCCGTCGCGAGCGAACGCGTACACCGTGTTCTTCTGGGTGTCCGTGGCCACGACGTGCGCGTTGTCGCCTTCGGTGTGTACCGCGTCGAGGTCTCCGCGCAGTTGCGAAGTGACGGTGACGTCTTCGATCTCGTGTCGCTTGGTGTCCCGGGTGATCTTGACCAACCGGACTTCCGCCTTGCCGTACTGGTTCTGGCCGAGCACGATCTTGCTCATGATTAGCTCCCTCGGTAGGTCGAGTATGCGAATGGGCTGAGAAGGACAGGTACGTGGTAGTGCTGTTCGCTGTCGGTGAGGGCGAACGTGATGGTGATGTCGGGGTAGAACGTCGGGCGTCCCTTCGCGGTGAAGTAGCGTCCGGTGTCGAACACGATGCGGTAGGTGCCCGGCTCGAGTCGGGCCGGGCCCAGGGTCGCGACGCGCCCGTCGTCGTCGGTGACGGCGTCGGCGACGGTGACCCACGCGGACTCGCGAAGTACCGCAAGCGTGACCGGCACGTCCCGCGCGGGCAGTCCCTCCGCGGCGTCCAGCACGTGGGTGGTGACCTGGCTGACGTCGCTCATGCGTCCAGCATCCCGGCGAGCCGGAGTGCGGCGATGTCGCGCAGTTCCTCTGCGACAACGGCCAATTCGCTGTCCTCGTCATTGGCGAGCCTGCGGTCGAGGGCGGTGAGGACGTCGGACGTGCTGCGCCCGGCGGCGCGGATCAGGAAGACCCGTCCGAACTTGTCCTCGTAGGCGCGGTTGCCGTCGGTGAGCCGTTTCGTCGCCGCCGCGTCGGACGAATCGACGTTCGACTGTTCCGCGCGGGCCAGGTGTGCCTCGGCGTCGTCGCCGCCCGGGGGTTCACCGATTCGGGGGTGGCGGGCGAGGGCCAGTTCTATCTCCTTCGCGGAGAGGGGGCCGGCCCCGGTCCTGGCCGCGGTGAGCAACGAGGCGCGATCGGGGTACGGCCGGGCGGAGACGAGTTCGTCTGCCCACCGGGGGATGTCCAGGCAGATCCGTGCCCATTTCTTCGCCTCGGACTGTGAAGCCTCGTTGAATCGTCGGAGTCCTGCATCGAAAACCATGCGACCCTTCTTCCACAATGCGAAATAATGATTCCGTATAGAGAAGCGTGACAGGGGTCACAATTCGTGTCAAGACCCAAAATTGAATTAATCCAGATTCGGACATGGGGGAGGTTCGCGGCCGGGCGGAGGCGCGACGGGGCCCGGGGGTGGGAGCGAGGGAGTGTCCGGTGGGAAAGCCGTTGTCGGGCAACAGCTCACGGACAACGGGACGGCGGGACGTAGTCCTCGCTGTCGGCGTGGCGATTGAAAAGCCGGGGCAGCGCGAACCACAGCGTCGCGAACATCAGCGCGGCCACCACGCCGGTGACGATCGCGACCGGACCGCCCACTGCCACTTCGGCAATCAGGATCACGGTGCCGGTCATGGCGGCGGCCAGAAATCCGACACCCCACAGCGCGAACAGGTTGGCTTTGCGCAGGATGTCGGCCTGGTGGCCCTGACGGAACAGCACGCGATGCCAGACCGCCGGGGCGATGAGGAGCGCCGAGGACACCGTCGTCAGGAGCACCGTGACGAGGTGCAGCATGCGGAGGCCGAACGACTGCTCCTCGTACACCTCGGTGAAGGCGACCGCGAGGAGGAAGGCGAACAGGATCTGCACACCGGCCTGCGAGACACGGAGTTCCTGCAGCAGCTCGCTGAAATTGCGGGCGAGCCGCTGCGCGGGTGTCTCGGCGGTGCTCACCTCACGAGCGTGAGTACTCGGACGCCCTGCGGATCTCCTCGGGGGACGGGCGCACGCCGGTGTAGAGGACGAACTGTTCCGCGGCCTGCAGCGCGATCACCTCGGCGCCCGTGATGACGGTCTTGTGGCGTTCGGCCGCGGCCCGGATCAGCGGCGTGGCGGCGGGCATCGCGACCACGTCGAACACGGCGTCCGCCGCGTCGATCGCGTCGAGTGCGAATGCCAGATCCTCGGCCTCGGGACCACCGGCCATTCCGATCGGGGTGGCATTGATCAGGAGCCCGGGCCGCGCCGCGCCCAGTTCGGGCTGCCAGTCGAATCCGTACTGCTTCGCGACGGCGCCGCCGGTCTTCTCGTTGCGGGCGATCACGGTGACGTCGGTGAAACCGTAGTCGCGCACGGCGGCCACGACGGCCTTGGCCATGCCGCCGCTCCCGGCCACCGCCACCGACAGCGAGTGGGGCAACGCGTTGTCGCGCAACAGGTTCGCGATGGCCTGATAGTCGGTGTTGTAGGCGTGCAGCACCCCGTCCTCGTTGACGACCGTGTTGACCGACTCGATGACCGACGCCGACTCGTGCATCACGTCGACGTAGTCGATGATCTGCTCCTTGAACGGCATGGAGACACCGGTGCCGCGGATCCCCAGCGCCCGGATGCCGCCGACCGCAGCCTGGAGGTCGTTGGTGGAGAACGCCTTGTACACGAAATTGAGGCCCAGCTCGCCGTACAGATAATTGTGAAACCGGGTGCCGATGTTGCTCGGCCGGCCGGAGAGCGAGATGCAGAGAAGAGTGTCTTTGTCGAGCTGGTTCATCCGGTAAATACTAGTGGTGGGCTCCCATCCGTGCGCGTTCTCAGCTCCGAATACACGGTGACGACGGCAAAGGAGCAAGGCTGCGATGACGACCACGATCGGTGACCGGGACGAGGCGGCGCGGACGCCACGGAGACGGCGGCACCTGTTCTCGCGCGCGCTCGCCGGAGTGATCGCCGCCGGCATGGTACTCGGAGTGGGCGAACTGCTGGCGGTGCTGATCGACCCGAATGCGTCGCCGTTCTACGCGGTCGGATCGACGACGGTGGACCGCAGTCCCGCCTGGGCCCGCGAGTTCGCGATCGACACGTTCGGCACCAACGACAAACCCGCGTTGTTCGTGGGCATGACGATCCTCATCGTGGCCCTCGCCGCGGTCGCGGGAATCGTCGAGCGCCCTCGCGCCCCGTTCGGCAGCGCGATCCTCGCGGCGCTCGGGCTGGTGGGAATCGTGGCCGCCACCCAGCGTCCCGGCGCCACCTGGATGTATGCGCTGCCGACAGTGGTCGGGGTCGTCGCCGGTATCGCGGTCCTGCGGGTGCTGACGGCCACCGCGCGGGCACCCGAGAACTCGGATTCCGAAGATTCGTGGTTGCCGCGCCGCACTTTTCTCCTGTTGGCCGCGGCCGCCGCCGCGACGGCCGCGGCCGCGGGAGCCGCGGGCCGGTACCTCGGGCAGCAGGTCGCGGGCGCCGTGGACAACCGCCGCGCCTTCGCGATTCCCGGGGTGGCGGACCGGGCGGCCGCGATCGCTCCGGGCACCGACATCGGCGTGCCGGGCGGCACCCCGTTCGTCACGTCGAACGAGGAGTTCTACCGGATCGACACCGCGCTCCGGGTGCCGCGGCTGACGACGGACGACTGGCAACTGCGCATCCACGGCATGGTGGATCGCGAACTCACCCTCTCGTGGGACGACCTGATCGCGCGCACGCCCGTCGAACGGGTGATCACGTTGACGTGCGTGTCCAACGAGGTCGGCGGAAACCTCGCGGGCAATGCCACGTGGATCGGCTACCCCATCAAGGACATCCTCGACGAGGCAGGCGTGCACCCCGACGCCGACATGCTGCTGTCCACGAGCAGCGACCACTTCACGGCGGGGACCCCGGTCGCGGCGCTGCGGGACGGACGCGACGCGATTCTCGCGGTGGCGATGAACGGTCAGCCGCTGCCGTTCGAACACGGTTACCCCGTGCGGCAGGTCGTCCCCGGTCTCTACGGCTACGTGTCGGCCACCAAATGGGTGGTGGAGTGGGAACTCACGCGATTCGACAAGGCCGAGGCCTACTGGACGAAGCGCGGATGGTCCGCGGAAGGTCCGATCAAGACCGCATCCCGGATCGACGTGCCCGCCCCGTTCGCACCCACCGCGCCCGGCCCGGTACTCGTCGCCGGAACCGCATGGGCGCAGCACCGCGGCATCGAGAAGGTGGAGATACGGGTCGACAACGGCGCATGGCAGACCGCCACCCTCGCCCCGCAGTACAGCATCGACACCTGGCGGCAGTGGACGTGGGAGTGGGAGGCCGCGTCCGGTCTGCACACACTCCAGGTGCGCGCCACCGATCTGGACGGCAACGTGCAGGTGGAGGAGCGGACGCCGCCGGTCCCGAGCGGCGCCACCGGCTGGCACACCCGGTCGTTCACCGTGGCCTGAGGCGCTGAGACGATCACGGACACCGCTCCGCCACTTCGGCCAGCGCGTCGCGGTCCGCCAGCGTCACCGGAAGCCCATACTCCACCGCCACCGACAGGTATTTGCCTGCGTAGAAGCAGTGATATGCGGGATTCGGCGGCAGCCAGTCCTGCGGGGTCTGGTCGCCCTTGTCCTGATTGTCGGCACCGTTGACGGCCAGCAGGTTGAACGTGGCGTCGTTGGCGAACCGGAGCCGGCGCTCGGGCGGCCACGCGGACGCGCCCATGTCCCACGCCGCCGCCAGCGGGTAGACGTGGTCGATCTGGACGGCTTTCGCGTCCGCCCGGTCGAACGGGAGCACCTCACCGGAGTACGGATCGGCGAGGACCCCGCTGAGCACCACGCAGTCGCGGGTGCCGTCGCGGAAGACCACCGAGCGGAGATCGATTGCCAGAACGTTGTTGCGGGTGTCACACCCGTCGTGGCCGCCCGCGGCGTCCTGGTCGTCGGTCCAGGCCGGTCCGAAGACGCACAGCTCCCGGCCGGAACACCCGCGCTGGTATCCGCCGGGGTGCGGACGGGAGTCGACCGTCGCGACCCGCCCGAGCAACTCCTCGATGTGCGCGCGCGGCGGGCTGCCCGGTGCGGGGCTGTCACCCAGGTCGAGCAGCGATACCCCGCAGCCGCCGGCCGACAGGATCACGGCCAGCCATGCCGTCACGTACAGAAGTCTCATGCGTCCCCCGGCGCTCGAAAACTCTCCCCCTACCGTCCAGGAGTATGCACCGGGCCCCCGACACGTCAGCTGAAGGGCAGGCGCACCGCGGCGATCGACGACACGTGCGTGCCGTCGTGACCGATGACCCAGGAACCGCCGCTCTGCCGGCATTCGGCGAGCAGGTCGAGCGTGCGCAGGAGGAAGAAGATCGCCTCGCTGGCGACGGGGGTGACCGCAAGCCGGTGCGCCTCACCGTGTTTCATTCCGTCGAGCCACACACCCGACTGTCCGTCCAGGCGGATGGTGACGATGTGGGTGGCATCGACGAAGGCGTACTTCCGTTGCTCCCACGGGGTGGTGAGCGCGTACCCCTGTTCGAGAACCTGGATCAGGATGCTCATGGCCGACTCCCGAGAGTTTCCGGCAGCTACGTCTCTCCAGCATCTACCTCGGGCCGGGTGAAAGCCAGACCCGCTCACCGAACTCGATCACGACCTTGCCGCTCGTGTGACCGGATTCGACCGTCGCGAGAGCGTCACCGGCGTGGGCGAACGGGAACCGGTGGGCGACCCGCGGATCGAGGGTGCCGTCGGCCACCAGCGCGGCCACTTCCGCGAACACCGCGGACGTGCGGCGCCGTTCCACTCCCGAGCCGCCGAGGTCCCGTGCCGCGAGTGGGTCGCCGACACTGATGATCGCCGCCGGATCCGTCACCAGCTGCGCCGCCTCGGCCAGCGCGGTACCGCCGACGAGATCGAAGACGGCGTCCACCGGGCCGGGCACCCGTTCGGCGAGTCCGTCCCCGGACGCCACCCACGTGGCGCCGAGCGATTCGACGACCTCCCGTTTGCCCTCGCTCGCGACCCCGATCACGGTGACGTTCCGGGCCGCGGCCAACTGCAGCGCCGCCACCCCCACGCCACCGCCGGCACCGACGACGAGCAATCGGCTGCCGGGAGCCAGGTTCAGGGTGGTCAGCGCGTCGTACGCGGTCCCCGCCGCGACGGGCAGCGTGGCCGCGTCGGCGAACGAGACCGTGTCGGGCTTGTGTGCCGCTGCGGCCGTGTTGACCAGGGTGTACTCGGTGTATCCGCCGAAACCGGTGGCGGTCGCCCCGAACACGGCGTCGCCGACCGCGAACCCGGTCACCCGGGGGCCGACGTCGGCGACGACACCCGCGACCTCCCGGCCGAGAACCGCGGGAAGGGTGACCGGGACGGTGTCCTTCCGCGTTCCCGCCCGCACCTTCCAATCGGCGGGATTCACGCCCGCCGCGTGAACGGCGACCAGCAGCTGTCCGGGACCGGGGGAGGGGACGGGGACGTCGAAGAACTGCTGCGTCTCGGGTCCGCCGTATTCGCTGAAGCCGTATGCCATGCTCACGCCCACAGTCCTATCACGAACTCCGGGCCCGGATCCGGGCACGAAGTAGGCCCGCCGAACGGGGTCGGCGGGCCTACTTCGTGAGAACTCAGGAGCCGAACAGGCTACCCAGGGAGCCTGTGCCTCCGCCGCCTCCGCCGCCGCCCATCAACGGTCCGAGGACCTGGATGAGCTGAACGAGAACCTGCAACATCTGTGTCGCGTCCATTGTGTGTTCCTCCGATCACTGCGATCTACCAACGGCAGCGATCCCGGTCGATACCGGCGTGGACAGCCGCCACCTCGTTCATCGGTGGAATCTCGTCGAGGGTTACAGCCGCCGAGCAGGGATTTCTCCGACTGTCGGTTGTGCCTGATTGGATGGGTGCATGCTGCACGGCCTCTGGACACCCGGTTCGGGTCTCATGCTGTGGGTCGAGGACCGGAATCCGGCCGCCGAGGAGCCGACCGACGCGGTCGGGCGGGTGCTCGCCCGGAAGTTCCGCCATCACGTGAAGGTGCCGATGCCGACGCCGTCGGGTCCGGAGATGCTCGAGTGGGCGGCGGTCGCCCTCGCGCCGCCGGACGCGACCGACTTCCTGCTGTCGGTGTCGGCCCGCGACCCCCGGGTCGCCGGGGATCTGCGCTACCTCGCCCACGTGGCGCGCGGCGTCGAGCGCTGGGTGCGTGCGGGACGCGTGGTGCCGGAGGTGCACCGGGCGGAGGGCGGCTGGTGGCCGCGCTGGCGGCTCCTCGGTTGCGAACGGCAGCGTGCCTGGCTCACGGAACTGTCGGTCGCGATGCCTCCGGTGCAGCGCCACGGAACCACCCCGCGGGCAGTGCTCGACGACATGGTGACCGAGTTGACCGACCCCGTCGCCCGGCGGGTCCTGGGCGGCAGGCACCCGGACGATTCCGGCACCGCACCGGAACATCCGCTGATCGACGCGCTGGTTCGCGGTGAGGACTTCGCCGAGGGCACCGCCCAGCTGGCGGGTTCCCTCGACGGGTGGCGGGACAGCCTGAAGGTGGACGAACCCGAACTCGTGCTGCGACTGCTCGAGCCGGAAGACGTGGACGTGGAGGGCGATTGGGACCCGGACGCGGTGTTGTGGCGGCTGCAGGTGTGCCTGCGCCCGGAAGGTGAAGCGCCGGTGCCGATTCCGCTGCACCGGACGGAGGCGAGCCGCCTGCAGACCGGTGTTCGCAAACTGACCGAGGCCGTCGCCGCCTACCCGCGGCTGCAGGACGTCCCGAGCGACCCCGACAGTCTCGACCTGATGCTGCCCACCGCGGTGGTCATCGACCTCGTCGGGCACGGCGCGGTGGCGTTGAAGGAGAAGGGCATCAGCCTGCTGCTGCCGCGGGCCTGGAGTGTGGCGTCGCCGTCGATGCGACTGCGGGTGAGCTCGCCCAGCACCCCGGCGAGCGCGGAGAACCGGTCCGTCGGCAAAGACCAGTTGGTGCAGTACAACTGGGAACTGGCACTCGGCGACACGGTGCTCACCGCCGCGGAGATGAACCGGCTGGTCAATGCGAAGAGCGACCTCGTGCGGCTGCGCGGTGAGTGGGTCCGGGCCGATCAGGACGTGCTCTCCCGTGCCGCGCGGTACGTCGCGGAGCGGCACGGCAGCGGCGACCGCGCCATCGTGGACCTGCTGAAAGACCTGATCGCGGACGATCTGTCCGATCTCCCCGTCGAGGAGGTCACCGCCACCGGCTGGGCTGCCGCGCTGCTCGACGGCGACATCAAGCCGCAGGACGTGCCGACCCCGGACGGGTTGGACGCCACGCTGCGGCCGTACCAGAAGCGGGGGCTCGACTGGCTGGTGTTCATGAGCCGCCTCGGGCTCGGGGCGGTCCTGGCCGACGACATGGGTCTCGGCAAGACGCTGCAGTTGCTCGCCCTGCTCGCACACGAGAACGCCGCCACGCCCACACTGCTGGTGTGCCCGATGTCGGTGGTCGGTAACTGGCAGCGTGAGGCGGCACGCTTCGTTCCCTCGCTGCGGGTGCTGGTGCACCACGGTCCGCAGCGGCTGAGCGGTGACGACCTCGCCGCCGCCGTGACGCAGAGCGACCTGGTGATCACCACGTACGCGCTGCTCGCCCGCGACGTCGCGCAGTTGAAGGAGCAGGACTGGCGGCGGGTGGTGCTGGACGAGGCGCAGCACATCAAGAACGCGAAGACCGGGCAGGCGCGGGCGGCCCGCAGCATTCCGGCGGAGCATCGGGTCGCGTTGACGGGCACTCCGGTCGAGAATCGGCTGGACGAACTGCGCTCGATCCTCGATTTCGCGAATTCGGGCATCCTGGGTTCGGAGGCGATGTTCCGCAAGCGTTTCGTGGTGCCGATCGAGCGGGAGCAGGACGAGGCGGCCGTCGCCCGGCTCCGCGCCGTCACGTCCCCGTTCGTGCTGCGCCGCGTCAAGACCGATCCCGCCGTCATCGCCGACCTCCCGGACAAGTTCGAGATGACCGTCCGCGCCAACCTCACCGCCGAGCAGGCAGCGCTGTACCGGGCGGTGGTCGACGACATGATGGCGCAGATCAAGGACAAGAAGGGGATGAAGCGCAAGGGTGCCGTCCTCGCCGCCCTGACGAAGCTCAAGCAGGTGTGCAATCATCCGGCGCACTTCCTGCGCGACGGGTCGGCGGTGATGCGGCGCGGGCAGCACCGGTCCGGCAAGCTGGGGCTCGTCGAGGACATCCTCGACTCCGTCGTCGCGGACGGTGAGAAGGCGTTGCTGTTCACCCAGTTCCGTGAATTCGGTGATCTCGTCACCCCGTATCTCGCCGAACGTTTCGGTACTCCCGTGCCGTTTCTGCACGGGGGCGTTCCGAAGCAGAAGCGCGACGACATGGTGGCCTCGTTCCAGAGCGACGACGGGCCGCCGATCATGATGCTGTCGCTGAAGGCAGGCGGAACGGGGCTGAACCTCACCGCCGCCAATCACGTCGTCCACCTCGACCGGTGGTGGAACCCGGCCGTCGAGAACCAGGCCACGGACCGGGCGTTCCGGATCGGCCAGCGGCGGGACGTGCAGGTGCGCAAGCTCGTGTGCGTCGGAACCCTGGAGGAGCGGATCGACGCGATGATCGCCACCAAACAGGAGTTGGCGGACCTCGCCGTCGGGACGGGCGAGAACTGGGTGACGGAGATGAGCACCGAACAGCTGGGCGAACTGCTGCGGCTCGGCGACGAGGCGGTGGGCGAATGACGAATCGGCGCCCCGGACCGTACTTCGGTCAGTACGGCCGGCGACGACCCGTGACGGGCGGGCTGGAGGCACGGTCCCAGCGGGGATCATTCGGCCGCACGTGGTGGGGCCGCAATTTCGTCGACATCATCGAGTTCGTCGCCGACAAGGGCCGGATGAGTCGCGGTCGGAGTTACGCGCGCAGCGGTCAGGTGATCTCGCTCGAGATCGCAGGTGGAATGGTGACGGGGGAGGTTCAGGGCAGCCAACTCCAGCCGTTCGTCGCGACCGTCTCGATCGATCGCCTCGACGAGTCGGAGATCGCCGAACTGGTCGCGGTGGTCCGCAGGCAACCGGGCAGCCTGGCGATGCTGGCGGGCGGCGGGGTTCCCGAGGCGCTCGGTCCCCTGCTGCTGCCCGCCGGGGCGTCCGCGCTGAACTACGACTGCACCTGCCCGGACGACGGGTGGCCGTGCAAGCATGCGGCGGCGGTCGCGTACCTCACCGCCGAGCGCATCGACGAGAACCCGCTCGAGATCCTGACGTTGCGCGGCGTCGATCTGGACATGCTGATCGAGGGCGTCGGGGGCGACTCCTCTGACGCGGACGTCGACGACTGGTTCGGGGACGAGTCCTCGTTGCCCGGACTGCCCGACGCCGACTTCCGGGCGGCGATCGACGACCTCGACCCGCTCCTGCTGCGGAAGGCGATCCGCTCGGTCAGTGAGGACGAGCGTGCGGTGGACGCCGCGATCCGGGAGCTGAAAGCGCTGTACCAGCACTTCCGCTGACCGTGCGATGATGAATGACGCGGAAGCTCGCCTCGTTCCGCGACCGGGAGCTGGTCAGTCATGGTGACGGTCTACCTGCTCGGCGAGCAGCGCGTGTCGAACCCGGACGACGGGGCAGGCACCGTCTCGTCACGGGCGATCGCGCTGCTGGCCTATCTCGTGCTGCACGCCGGTCTCGCCCAGTCCAGGACCCGTCTCGCCGGGCTGTTCTGGCCCGAGTCGAGCGAGCAGCAGGCCCGCACCAACCTGCGGCGGGAACTGCACAACCTCCGCGGTCTCCTGGGGTCGGACGGTGCGCCGACCGCGGACGGGCCGACGCTGACGTGGACGGACTCGCCGTCGTGCCGGGTGGACGTCGACACGTTCCGCAACGAGCGGGCGGCCGCCCTCGCTGCCCTCGCCGATTCCGGCACGCAGGCATTTCTCGAACACGCGGACCGCGCGATCGACACCTATCGGGGTGACCTCATGCCCGGGGTGTACGAGGACTGGGTCCTCGACCATCGGGACGTGCTGCGCCGGGAGTGCGTCGAACTCTGCGAGGCGATGGTGCGGGTGCTGCGGGAGTCGGGTGAGGTGGAGACGGCGACGGCGTGCGCGCGACGGCGCATCCAACTCGACCCGCTGGCGGAGGCCGGGTACCGGACGCTCATGGAACTGCAGGCCGCCTCGGGTGACCGGGCGGCGGCGATGACCACGTACCACCGGTGCGCTGCGGTACTCGAGACCGAACTCGGGGTCGCGCCGGGCGCCGCGACCACCCGCTTGTTCGACAACCTGCTGGGCGAGCAACCGGCCGCGGCTCCCCGGCGCGAACGCGTTCGGACGGCGATGCCCGCACTGATCGGGCGGGAGCGCGAATGCGGGGAATTGCAGCGGCGGTGGCGGCAGGCCCTCGACGGCAGGCAGGGGCTGGTGCTCGTCTCGGGTGACGCGGGGGTCGGCAAGACCCGGTTGACCACCGAACTCGCGGAGGTCGCTCGTGCCGACGGGGCTGTGGTGGCGACGGCGCGGTGTTTCGGGCTGCCGGGCCGCGTCGCGCTCGCCCCTGTCGCCGAGTGGCTGCGCAGCCCGGAGTTGCGGTCGGCGATCGGGTCGCTGGATCCGTTGTGGAGGGTCGAGGTCGAGCGGCTGGTCCCGAGCGCCGAGTCCGCGCCGCGGCCGGCGACTTCCCGGGCGATGGTCGACGCATGGCAGAGGCACCGCTTCTTCGAGGGGACGGCGCGCGCGGTGCTGTCGCCCGGCCGGCCGGTCCTGCTCGTCCTCGACGATCTGCAGTGGTGCGACGCGGAGACGACGGCGTGGCTGGCGTTCCTGCTGACCCTCGACACCCGCCTGCGGGTACTGGTCGCGGCGACCGCCCGCACGGACGAGGCGCAGTCCCGCCGCGACGTTCGGGACGCGTTGCGGGCCCTCCGGTCGGCGCGACTGGTCACGGACGTCGAGGTGGACCCGTTGACCGCGGACGGGACCGTCGAACTGGCGAGGTCCCTCGGTGGCCGGGTGCTGGATCCTGCGGAGGAGGCGGTGCTGTACGCCGCGACCGCGGGCTACCCGCTGTACGTCGTGGAGGCCGCCAGGATGGTGCCGGGCGCGGATGCGACCGGGGGCGCCGGCGACCTCGGCGAGGTGTTGGCCCGGCGACTCGGGCAGTGTTCGGATCCGGCCCGGGACGTCGCGGGCCTCGCCGCGGCCCTCGGCGCGGATTTCGATCTGGACCTGCTCAGCGAGGCGAGCGACCTGGACACCGATTCCCTCGTGCAGGCGGTGGACGAGTTGTGGCGGCGCAGGATCGTCCGGCCGGCGGGCACCGGGTACGACTTCGTGCACGACCTGGTCCGGGAGGCCGCGTACCGCTCGGTCGGTCCGCCGCGGCGCTGGCTGCTGCATCGGCGGCTGGCGCAGGGACTCGAACTCCTCCACACCGGCCGCACGGACGACGTGGCCGCGCAACTCGCCGAGCAGTATCGGCGCGGCGGCCGCCCCGACCGTGCCCTGCACTATCTGCAGCGCGCAGCCGAGGTAGCGGCAGGCGTGTTCGCGAACGCCGACGCCCTGCGGCTCTTCCGGGACTGCCTCGACCTTCTGGAGGCGATGCCGGTGGGCCGCAACCGGGACGCTCACGAGGTGGATGTGCGGCAGGGCATGTCGGCGCCGCTGACCACTCTGTACGGATACTCCGACCCTCAGCTCGAGCGGACGCTGGACCGCACCATGGAGTTGGGGCAGCGACTCCGCAGGCCGAAGGTGGTGCTCGGTGCGTTGATCGGATTGTTTGCGGTCCACTTCGTGCAGGGGCACACCGCGCACGCCCACGGGCTCGGCGTGCGTGCCCTCGAACTGTCCGCGGCGGATCCGGAATTCGAGGGTCAGGCGCATTTCGCGGTGGCGGGCGGCGCCCTCGGTCTCGGCAGGCCGAGGGAGGCGATCGAACATTTCGACATCGCGCAGCGATCGTTCTCGGACGACTATTCGTTCATCCTCGGAACGCGGCTCGAGGTGCATTGCCACGCGTGGGAGTCGCACGCGTACTGGATGATCGGCGACGAGCAGGCGGCCGAGCAGGCGTCCGCGGATGCCCTCGGGCTGGGCAGGGCCTGCGGCCACCCGTACAGTCTCGCGGTGGCGCTGGGGTACGCGTCGGTGCTGCATCAGGTCCGGGGCGACGACACCGCGCTGCTCGCCTCGCTGACGGAGTTGCGGCAGCTGTGCGAGCGCTACCATTTCGCCTACTACAGCCAGTGGTCGCAGATCCTCGAAGGCCGGCTTGTCGGCGGCGAACCGGGAATCGCGAAGATCCACGACGGGCTTGCCGCGTTGCGACGGCAGCGGGCGTTCGCGCGGATGCCGTACTGGCTCTCGTTGCTGGCGGAGGTCCAGATCGACGCCGGGTCGGTGGACGCCGCCCGCGCCACTCTCGATGCCGCTCTGATCGCCGCCGAGCAACACGACGACCGGTGGTGGTTGCCGCAAGTGCTGCGACTTCGTGCGGACGTCGGACCGTTCGCGGGCGGGGTTTCGGCGCGAACGGTGCGCGAACGCCCGATTCCTACGGTGTGAATTACCAGGCACTACCCGTTCCGGGGCCGCCGATCCGAGGAGAAGGTCATGAGCACCACCACCAGTTCGACACCGACGACGACACCGCCTTTCACGGAACTGGCTGCGTCTCTGCGCGGAGAGTTGATCACGCCCGGCGACGCCGGCTACGACGACGCGCGGGCCGTGTACAACGCGATGATCGACCGTCGTCCCGCGGCCATCGCGCGCTGCGCCAACGCAGCGGACGTCGTCGCGTGCGTGCGGTTCGCGCGGGAGCAGCACGTCGAGCTCGCGGTTCGCGGAGGCGGACACAACGCGGGAGGCCTCGGCGTGTGGGACGACGCCCTCGTGATCGATCTGTCGGGGATGCGCGGGACCACGGTCTCGCCCGCCGACCGGACCGTCCGGGTCGACGGCGGGTGCACCTGGAGCGACGTCGACCATGCCACCGTGCCGTTCGGCATGGCCACCCCGTCCGGGTTCATCGCCTCCACCGGTGTCGGCGGTCTGACGCTCGGCGGCGGGATCGGCTACCTGACGCGCCGTTTCGGTCTCACGGTGGACAACCTGCTCTCCGCCGACGTCGTCCTCGCCGACGGCACCCTGGTGACGGCGAGCGAGCGCTCGCATCCGGACCTGTTCTGGGCGCTGCGGGGCGGCGGCGGGAACTTCGGTGTGGTCACGTCGTTCCAGTTCGCGTGTCACGAGATCGGCGACCACGGCACCGTCGTCGGCGGGCCGGTGCTGTACGACCTGGAGGACACCCCCGACGTGATGCGGTGGTACCGCGAACTCCTGCCGTCGCTGCCCGAGGAACTCAACGGCTGGATCGGTCTGCTGACCATTCCTCCGGCGCCGCCGTTCCCCGAGGAACTGTGGGGCCGCAAGGCGTGCGGCATCATCTGGTGCTACACCGGCGATCCGGGCAAGGCGGACGCGGTGCTCGAACCGATCCGCGAATTCGGTAATCCACTGCTGGTGGGGGTCGGCGAAATGCCTTTCACGGCATTGCAATCGGCCTTCGACGCACTGTACCCGGCGGGATTGCAGTGGTACTGGCGCGCAGACTTCGTCCGGGAGATCTCCGACGAGGCCGTCGACATCCACCTGGAGTTCGGCCGTCGGCTGCCCACCGGCCACTCGACGATGCACATGTATCCGATCGACGGCGCGGCGACGCGGGTGGCCGAGGACGGCACGGCGTTCGCGTACCGGGACGGCGGCTGGGCGGGCGTGATCGTCGGGGTCGACCCGGATCCGGCGAACGCCGAGGTCATCACGGACTGGGCCAAGCAGTACTGGGAGGCCCTCCACCCGACGACCGCGGGCGGGGCGTACGTCAACTTCATGATGTCCGAGGGCGAGGACCGGGTGCGTGCCTCCTACCTCGGCAACTACGACCGGCTGGCGCAGGTGAAGGCGAAGTACGATCCGGACAACCTCTTCCATGTGAATCAGAACATCCGTCCCGCGGCCCGGCCGGAGCAGTAGGCTGGGCGACCTCCCGACCGAGAGGATCGACCGTCATCAGTACCTCCGGAGACGACCTGCCCGCGTTCACGTACCCGGAGGTGGGTGCGAGCCGCGATGTTCCGTTTCCCGCGGGATACCACCATCTGCGTGAGCAGAAGGTGATCGGTGACGGGGCAGACGCATTCGAGGCGGTCGCCGCCCATCTGCGTGCCTGGGGGATGCACCGCGGCGCGGGGCTCGAGGTGCGGGCCGAGGCCCCGACCGCCGTGCCCGGATCGTCGGTCGAACTGCGCTGGGGCGTCGGTCCGTTCCGGCTGAGGTTCTCCTGCCGGGTCGTCTACGTGCTCGACGATCCGCAGCGCAAGGGCTTCGCGTACGGCACGTTGCCGGGGCATCCCGAGCGCGGTGAGGAGAGCTTCGTCGTCGAACAGCTGCCGGACGGCACCGTCGTCGCGACCGTGTCGGCGTTCTCGAAACCGGGGCGGTGGTTCACGCGGCTCGGCGGGCCCGCGGGCCGGGTCGTGCAGAAGGTGATGACGCGCAGATACCTCGAGGCGTTGGCCGCCGCGGCACGGTAGGCCCGGGCGCTCGGATCACGTATTCTCGGTGTTGGACCGGACCGGACGGGACCTTTGGAGTCCGACCGACTGATCCGATGTGTCCGACCCGTGAACAGAGCTGGAGCCGCCGGCATGATGCCCGTACATCTACGCGACAGCGTGATCCCGAAGCACGAGCAACTCCGTGCCATCCTGCTGCACAAGTGCACCAAGGAACTTCAGCCCGGCGACCTCATGACCAGTGAACGAAAACTGATGCAGGACTACGGCGTCAGTCGCATCACCGTTCGCGAGGCGATCGGGCAGCTCGTCAACGAGGGTCACCTGGTGCGGGTGCGTGGCAAGGGCACGTTCGTGGCGCATCGTCCGGTGCAGTCGAAACTGCACCTGGCCTCGTTCACGGAGGAAATGCGGGCGCAGGGGCACAAGCCGACGACGGTGGTGCTCCAGAGCGAGGAGGACGCGGCGCCCGAGGCCACCGCGAAGGCGCTGCGGATCGCACCGGGCACCAGCGCCTACCACGTCAAACGGCTGCGACTGGCCGACGGCGAACCGGTCAGCGTCGACGACGGCTGGTTCAACGCCGCGCTGCTTCCCGGCCTGCTGGACCTCGACCTCACCGGGTCGATCTACCGGGCCACCGCCGACCGGTACGACATGCCGATCGACCGGGCGGAGCAGACCGTCAGCGCCGACGGCGCGAGCCAGGAGATCGCGACCCTGCTCGGCATCAAGAAGGGCGCCCCGGTGATGTACTTCGACCGGGTGTCCTTCAGCGGGCCCACACCGGTCGAGCACACCCGCAGCTGGTACCGGTCCGATCGCTACCAACTGCAGATGGAAGTTCAGGGGGAGCGGACTCAGCGCAGCGTCTGAGCCCGGCCGCCCTCTGCTTCTACGGCGCCGTCCAGTCGAACAGGACGTCGCCGGTGGCCACGTCGGACCCGATGGTGCCGGCGGACACCGAATCCGGCGTGGAATCCATCACCACGATCGGGCAGACGGCGGAGTACCCGGTGCCGTCGATCTCGGTCGGATCGAACCGCACCACGGGGTCGCCGGCGTCGACCTCGTCGCCCTCCGCCGCGAGCAGGGTGAACCCCTCGCCCTGCAGCTTCACGGTGTCGATTCCCAGGTGCACCAGCACGCCGCCGCCCGCCGAGCCCAGGATGACGAACGCGTGCGGGTGCAGTTTGAGGATCTTGCCCGAGATCGGCGCGAGCACGTCGAGGGCGCCACGGTCGCGTGCCGGATCGATCGCGACTCCGGAACCCACCATCTGGCCGGCGAACACGGGGTCGGGCACGTCGGCCAGGGCGAGTACCCGGCCGGGCAGCGGTGCCTGCACGGACAGGCTCACAGGATGTCCTCGATGTCCTCGGCCAGGGTGTCCGCCTCGGGGCCGACGATGACCTGGACGACGCTGCCCGCTTTCAACACCCCGTGGGCGCCTGCGGCCTTGAGCGCGGCCTCGTCGACCTTGGCGCCGTCCTTGACCTCGGTGCGCAGCCGGGTGATGCAGGCCTCGATCTCGACGATGTTGTCGGCACCGCCGAGGCCGCTGATGATTGCGTCCGCTTTGGACATCGGTTCTCCCTCGTAGTTCGTGTGTGCGCTGCAGGTGATGGTGAGGAATGAGTTAGCTGGATCACATTTGCCTGTTGACATCCTGTGCTCACCTGGCCAAACTAGCAACTGGTTATGACCGGACAGTACCCGTTGGGGGTGCTGGTCCACAATAGTTTTCCCGAAGCCGTACGACGCGCTCGCCGCCACCGGTTTCGGGACTCACCAGACGCCGATTCGGCGACCGACGCGCACAGAGAAGGCCGATATGACTGTCGTAGACAGCCCGAAAAAGGAATCAGCGGTGTTTGCCGGGTTGCAGCGCCTCGGGCGCAGCCTGATGCTGCCGATCGCGGTACTACCCGCGGCCGGCATCCTGCTGCGACTCGGCCAGGACGACCTCCTCGGCCGGTTCGACTCGATGCACACCGCCGCCTCGGTCATCTCCGCGGCGGGCCAGGCCGTGTTCACCTGGCTGCCCCTCATCTTCGCGGTGGGCATCGCCATCGGCTGGGCCAAGAAGGCGGACGGGTCCACCGCCCTGGCCGCGGTGGTCGGATACATGGTTATCAACGGCGTGTTCGAGGCCATGTCGCCGGTCGTTCTCGAAGGCAAGACCGACCCGAACGGCGACCAGGCGCTGATCAACTACGGTGTCCTCGCGGGCATCGTGATGGGTCTGCTGTCCGCCATCCTGTGGCAGCGGTTCTACCGCACCAAACTGCCGGACTACCTCGGATTCTTCAACGGGCGCAGGCTCGTTCCCATCCTCACTGCCGTCACCGGTCTCGTCGTCGGCGTCCTCATGGCATTCCTGTACCCGGCGTTCAACTCCGCCCTGACATGGGTGGGCGAGACGGTCGCCGAGAACTCGGTGATCGGTGGCGGCGTCTACGGCATGGCCAACCGCCTGCTCATCCCGACCGGACTGCACCACATCCTGAACTCCACCGTGTGGTTCCTCGTCGGCGACTACCAGAACGCGAGCGGAGAACTCGTCCGCGGCGACCTCAACCGGTTCTTCGCCGGCGACCCGAGCGCCGGCATCTTCATGACCGGCTTCTTCCCGATCATGATGTTCGCGCTTCCCGCTGCCGCACTGGCGATCTGGCGCAACGCCCGGCCCTCGCAGAAGAAGGTCGTGGGCGGCATCATGCTGTCCACCGCGCTGACGGCGTTCCTCACCGGGATCACCGAGCCCCTCGAATTCGCGTTCATGTTCGTCGCCTGGCCGCTGTACCTGATTCACGCGTTCCTCACCGGCACCTCGATGGCGCTCGTCAACGCACTCGGCATCCACGACGGATTCACGTTCTCCGCAGGCTTCTTCGACTACGTCCTCAACTTCGGCAAGGCCACCAACGCGTGGATGCTGATCCCCATCGGGCTCGGGTACGCGGTGATCTATTACGTCCTGTTCAGCTTCGTCATCAAGAAATGGAACCTGCGCACTCCCGGCCGGGAGGACGACGCGGACACCAACACCGACACCGACACGGAAAAGGCAGGTCAGTGAGCATGGCTTCACGAACGGTCCTCATCGGTTCGAAGGTGGGCCTGCACGCCCGCCCTGCAGCGAAATTCACCCAGGCCGCCGCGGCCGTGCCGGTCCCGGTGCATATCGCCGCCGGCGAGTCGACGCCGGTGGACGCGGGCAGCATGCTCGCGGTCATGACCCTCGGCGCCGCATTCGGTACCGAGGTGACGATCACCGCAGAAGGAGAGGGCAGCGAGGAGGCCCTCGACCGCCTCGCCGACCTGCTCGCCTCCGACCTCGACGCCGCCTGATGCCGACGACCACGGAACAGACAGTGCACGGACTCGGGGTGAGTCCGGGGCTGGTCTGCGCGCCCTGGCTCGCGTTCGGAACGCCGGTCGAGACGTCCGCCGACGACCCTGTCGGCGAATCGGTCCCAGCGGAGATCGCCCGGGTGCGGGACGCCCTCGCGACGGTGTCCGGCGACCTCGAGGCCCGCGCCGCGCAGGTGGACGGTGTCGCGTCCGAGATCCTGCTGGTGTCGGCGGCGATGGCCCGCGACCCGGGAATCGTGTCCGCCGCCGAGGAGAACCTTCGCGGCGGCATGCCGACGGCGCACGCCGTGCGCGTCGCGTTCGAGGGCTACTGCGTCACACTCGAGGCACTCGGCGGGTACATGGCCGAGCGCGTCGCGGACCTGCGCGACCTCGGACATCGTGCGGTCGCGGTGCTGTCGGGAGTGCCGATGCCCGGAATCCCCGACCCCGGATACCCGTTCGTTCTCGTCGCCCGGGACCTGTCGCCCGCGGACACCGCGATGCTCGGCGGCAGCGACGTGGTGGGCCTGCTCACCGCGGAGGGCGGGCCCACGAGTCACACTGCGATACTGGCGAAATCGCTCGGCCTGCCCGCAATCGTGAACTGCGCCGACCTCGACCGATTGATCGAGGGGAGACCGGTGGTGCTCGACGGCACCACGGGCGAGGTCGTCGTCGACCCCGGCGAACGCCGGCAGTCGGAGGTGTCGACGCGGATCGCCGAGGCCCAGGCGCGGGTCGCGGCCGCGGCTGGTCCGGGTCGCACCCGGGACGGCGCACCCGTCGGGCTGCTCGTCAACATCGGCACCGTCGACGACGCCGTGCGCGCCGCCGCCGCGGATTCGGAGGGCGTCGGACTGTTCCGCACCGAGTTCCTCTACCTCGGCAGGCAGAGCGCGCCCACCCTCGACGAGCAGATCGCCACGTACACCGCCGTGCTGGAGCGGTTCGCCGGACGGAAGGTGGTGGTCCGGACACTCGATTCCGGATCCGACAAACCACTGCCGTTCCTCGACCTGGGAGCCGAGGAGAACCCGGCACTCGGCGTGCGGGGGCTGCGGGTCGGCTCCGTCTACCCGGAGGTCCTGGCCACCCAACTGGAAGCGCTCGGCGTGGCGGCCTCCGCTACCGGCGCGGACGTGTGGGTGATGGCCCCGATGGTCGCCACGGCGGGAGAGGCGGAGGGATTCGCCGCACTCGCCCGGTCCCGCGGCATCGCGAAGGTCGGGGCGATGATCGAGATCCCCTCGGCGGCACTGCGCGCCCGCGACCTGCTCGAACACCTCGATTTCGTCAGCATCGGAACCAACGACCTGAGCCAGTACACCTGCGCCGCCGACCGGATGGCCGGTGGCCTCGCCGCACTGCTCGACCCGTGGCAGCCCGCGGTCCTGGACCTCATCGGCCTGGTCGGTGCGGCCGGAGCCGAGGCGGGCACACCTGTCGGCGTCTGCGGTGAGGCCGCGTCCGATCCCGCGCTGGCGCTGGTGCTCGTCGGGCTGGGGGTCACCAGCCTGTCCATGGTGGCGCCCTCGCTGGGCGGCGTCCGGGCACGCCTCGCCGCCACCGACCTCGACCGGTGCCGGGAGATGGCCCTCGCCGCGCGCAGCGCACAGTCCCCGCAGGCCGCACGGTCGGCCGTCGCGGCTCTCGCGCCCGGGGCACCCCGATGATCCTGCGGGGCAGGGCCGTCGTGGAGGACGGCGTCCTCCACGACGGCGTGGTCGTCACCGACGGCGACCGAATTTCCTGGGTCGGTTCCGCGTCGCAGTACCGCGGGCAGGTGCCGCTGCCGGACCCGAGTTCGTCGATACTACTGCCGGGCCTGATCGACCTGCACTGCCACGGCGGCGCAGGCGCAGGCTTTCCGAACGCCGACGCCGACGGGGCGAGGCTGGCCACGGACCATCACCGTGGGCACGGCACCACCGGACTGCTGGGGAGCCTGGTCTCGGCGGGGGAGCAGGACCTGCTCCGGCAGGCCGGAATCCTCGCCGACCTGGTGGAACGCGGTGACCTCCTCGGGATACACCTGGAGGGCCCGTTCATCTCCGGTGCCCGCTGCGGTGCGCAGGATCCCGCGTCCGTGGTGCCCGGCGACCCCGGACTGTTCGAGCGGATCTGCGACGCCGCGCGTGGCACCGTCCGGTCGATGACGCTCGCACCGGAGACCGCGCACTTCGGCGAGCTTCTCACCGCGATGCGCCGGCGCGGCGTGTTACCGAGCCTCGGCCACACCGACACCGACGCGGCGACCACGTCCGCGCGGATCGCCGACGCCGCCGGCGGGCCGCTGACCGCCACACACCTGTTCAATGCCATGCCGCCGCTGCACCACCGCGCGCCGGGGCCGGTGGCCGCGTTCCTCGCCGCAGCCGGTCGCGGCGACATCGTCGTCGAATTGATCGCGGACGGAGTGCATCTCGCGCCCGAGACCGTGTCGATGGTGTTCGACGCCGTCGGACCCGACCAGATCGTCCTCGTCAGCGACGCCATGGCCGCCGCCGGTGTCTCGGACGGCGACTACCAACTCGGGCCACTGGACGTGCGCGTCTCGCACGGGGTGGCCCGGCTCGCGACCGCCGACGGATCCGAGGGAGCCATTGCAGGCGGCACCGCACGACTGCTGGACGTGGTGCGCACCACCGTTGTCGACAGCGGCGTCGAACTCGTCGACGCCGTCGCGTCCGCCACGAGGACCCCGGCCCGGCTGCTCGGCCTGGAATCCGAACGCGGCACCCTGGCCCCGGGCCTCCGCGCAGATATCGTCGTGACCGATCACCAACTGCGCCCGCGTGGCGTGTTTTCCGGCGGAATGCCCGCCGGAACGGAAGGACTCGCATGGAAATCGTAATCCGGCAGACGCCGTCGGAGGTGAGCACGACCGTCGCGGACATCGTCGAGGGGTACGTCCGACGCGGTCCGGCGACACTGGGCCTCGCCACCGGGTCGTCCCCGCTCGGAAGCTACCGCGAACTCGCACGCAGGCACCGCGAGTCAGGACTGGACTTCGCGGACGCACGGGCCTTCCTCCTCGACGAGTACGTGGGGCTGCCGAAAAGCCACGATCAGTCGTACTTCTCGGTGATCCGCTCGGAGTTCGTCGACCACGTCGACCTCGACCCCCAGCGGGTGCTCAGCCCGAACGGCGAATCGCCCGACATCGCCGAGGAAGGCGCACGATACGACGCGGCCATCGCCGAGGCGGGTGGCGTCGACGTGCAACTGCTCGGCATCGGCACCGACGGCCACATCGGGTTCAACGAGCCAGGTTCCGCACTGACCTCACGCACCCGCGTCAAGACCCTCACCGAGCAGACCCGACTCGACAACGCGCGGTTCTTCGACAGCGTGGACGACGTCCCGCACCACGTCCTCACCCAGGGGCTGGGCACCATCAGCGAGGCCCGGCACCTGGTGATGATCGCGTTCGGCAAGGGCAAGGCCGAAGCGATCGCCGCCGCCGCCGAAGGACCGCTCTCCGCGTTCTGCCCGGCGTCGGTGATGCAACTGCACCCGCACGTCACCGTCGTCATCGACGAGGCCGCGGCGAGCAAGCTGCAACTCGCCGACTACTACCGGTACGCACTGGAACACAAGCCTTCCTGGCAGTCGTTCTAGATGGCACCCGTACTCGAACTGGCGGTCCAGGACGTCGCGGGCGCCCGGATCGCCCGGCGCGCCGGAGCATCGCGCGTCGAGTTGTGCACCGCCCTCGGCGCGACCGGCGGACTGACGCCGAGCACCGGAATGATCGAAGCCGTTGCGGCTCAGGGGATCGCGGTGCACCCGCTGATCCGGTCCCGGCCCGGAGGGTTCGTCTACGACGCCGACGAGATCGCGGTCATGGCCCGCGACATCCGTGTCGCGGTGGGCGCGGGCGCATCCGGCGTCGTCGTCGGTGCACTCACACCCGGCATGGCCGTCGACCGCGACGCTCTGGCCCGCCTGCTCGACGGCATCGACCCGTACGCGGTGGAGGTGACGTTCCATCGTGCGATGGACGTCGTCGACGACAGGGCGACGGCCCTCGACGCGCTCGCGCGGTCGGGCATCATCCGGGTCCTCACCTCGGGCGGAGCGCCCCGCTGCATCGACGGCCTCGACGCCCTGTCGGCCATGGTCGCCCACGCACACGGGCGGATCCAGGTGATGGCAGGCGGCGGGATCCGCATCGACGACATCGCCGCGGTCGCGCGCGCCGGTGTCGACGCCGTACACCTGTCCGCCCGCCGCACCGTCGCCGACAGTGGTGGCCCGGGCGGTGGGTCGGGCGATTACGACGCGGTCGACGAAACCCTCGCCCTCGCAGCCGCTGCGGCACTGGGGATCTGAACTCTCGGCCATTGCCTCTGGTCCAGTGGAGCTGTTAGAGTCGAACAAAGTTTCGAACAACCTCGGGGGAGGGCTGGTCGTGGGGGATGTGGTGGCACCGGATCTGGAGGAGTTGCGGGCGTTCACGGCGCGGTTGCGGTGCGTCGAGGCGTGTGGTGATGCGGGGGTGGGGATCGAGTGGCTCGACGCGGTGGAGTCGTTGAAGTCGGTGGGGTGTGCGGTGCAGGCGGTGATCACCGACGATGTCGCCACCTGTGTGCGGGAGGACCGGAAGGTTCGGGGGTTGCCGCGGGCGGAGTGGGGTCGGGGTATCGGGTCGCAGATTGCGTTGGCGCGCAGGGAGTCCCCGAACCGTGGTGGTAGGCATCTGGGGTTCGCGCAGGCGCTGGTGCACGAGATGCCGCACACGTTGGCGTTGTTGCGGTCGGGGCGGTTGAACGAATGGCGGGCGACCCTGCTGGTGCGGGAGACGGCGTGTCTGTCGGCTCACGATCGTGCGGTGGTGGATCGCCGGTTGTGTTCGGACCCGGACGTTCTGGACGGGGTCGGGGACCGCGGCCTGGTCGCGAAGGCGAAGGCTCTGGCCGTGGAACTGGACGCGGCCGCGGTGGTGGCCCGGTACCGCAAGGCGGTCTCGGAGCGGCGGGTGACGACGCGGCCGGCGCCGGATTCGATGGCGTATCTGAGTGTGCTGTTGCCGGTGGAGCAGGCGGTGTGTTTGCAGGCGACGCTGGGGCGGGATGCGGACAGTCTCATCGCGACCGGGGAGGGTGGTGGCCGGACCCGGAGTCAGCTGATGGCGGACTTGTTGTTCGACCGCGGCACCGGGGCCTCGGTCGCCGATGGGGTGCCGGTGGCGGTGAATCTGGTGATCTCCGACGAGACCTTGCTGGCGGGTGAGGGTGAGGCGGCGCAGCTTCAGGGGTTCGGGCCGGTGCCGGCGGGGATCGCCCGGCAACTGGTCGCCGACGCCCTTGATGGTGATACCGCGGTGACCTTACGAAACGTCTACTCGTGCCCGGTGTCGGGGTCGTTGACGGCGATGCAGTCGCAGTCGCGGATGTTCCCGAAAAGCTTGCGAAAGTTGATCGACCTGCGGGACCGGACGTGCCGGACGCCGTGGTGTGATGCGCCGATCCGCCATCATGATCACATTCTCTCGCGCCGCAACAAGGGTGCCACCACCGCACATAACGGTGCCGGGTTGTGCGCGGCCTGCAATTACGCGAAGGAAGGCGACGGCTGGACGGCCCGCCCCGTGCGTCGGCCCGATCGCCGTCACGTTCTCGATCTCCGCGCCCCGACGGGTCACCATTACCGGTCTGTGGCCCCACGATTGCCGTCCGCGGCGCGGCGGTCGGAGATCGAGGCGATCCTCATCGCACAATTGCGTGCGTCTTGACCGTGCGGTGACGGAAATCGTCGTAGGGTCGAGTGCATGGCCAGCTGGAATGAGTTCGCCGACGCTGCTCCGCGGATTGCCGCTATCTTCTCCCGCAGGCACGCGGCGACCAAGAACCTGTGCATGCTCGGCACGCTGCGCTCGGACGGATTTCCGCGGATCAGCCCGGTGGAGCCGAGGTTCTTCGAGAATCAGTTGTGGATCGCCGGAATGCCGAACACGACGAAGTTCCAGGATCTGGCTCGCGATCCGCGTTTCTGCCTGCACACGGCGACCGTCGACAGCGAGGTGAAGGAAGGTGACGCGAAACTGTGGGGTGTTGTCGACGACGTCCAGGACAAGGCGTTGCATCAGCGTTTCGCGCAGGCACTGTTCGACGAGACCGGGTTCGACATCCGCGGGCAGGAATTCGATCACTGCTACCGAGCCGACCTGATCGGCGGCTCGGCGGTGGAGGTCGGCGACGGCCACATGGACATCACCATCTGGAAACCGGGCGAGCCCGAGCGCGTCGTGCGGAAGCACTGACTGCTCACTCCGGCCACGGCACCACGGCCAAACGGGGCCATTCCTTCTGCCACCGGGCAGCTTTGGACTCGTACACCTCCCGTGGAGCGAGGACGGGATTCGGTCGCAGAACCATGTCGTACAGGTCGGTGAACCGGTGGGGAGCGTAGATCTCGTCGCCGGTGGAGGTTCTGCGGATTCCGTAGCAGCAGGTGGTGGAGGCGAAGTGGTCGATGGCGTCCGTGCAGTCGGTGAAGGGTGTCGAGGGCACGCCGAAGTGATCTTCGTACCAAAGATGCACACGCGCTTCGTTTCTGACTTCGACGCGCACATCGAGGTCGCCGAACAGTGGGTCGGCTCGGCGGATGACGTCGTCCTCGGCGTCGTAGCCGAGGTCGGTGTCGAAATAGAAGAGGTCGTAGTCGTTGATCCCCGACTCCGGGTCGCGCCCGTCGAGGTGGTTCCAGACCGTCTGGAATACGGCACCTGCGGTGAGGTACCAGTCCGAGAGGCCGAGTTGAGGTGCACGATCCAGGATCGTGGTGATGTACGGGTTGGTCCGCAGGATGCGGAGGAAGTTCAGCTCCTCGGGAGAGTGAATCGGCATGTTCCGATCATATGGTGGACATACATGGACATCCAACTATAGGATGAGCACATATTCGGAACTCCCTCATCATCGAACAAGGAACGGGTCCGCACAATGGTTCAAGAGCTATCCCACTTCGTCGGCGGCAAGCGCGTCCCCGGTGCCTCCAACAAGTTCGGCGACGTCTACGACCCCAACACCGGTGAGGTGCAGGCGCGTGTGCCTCTCGCCGACAAGGCCGAGACGGAGGCGATCATCGCGAATGCGGTGGAAGCTCAGCGTGAATGGGCGCTGTTCAACCCGCAGAAGCGGGCGCGCGTCCTGATGAAGTTCCTCCAGCTCGTGCAGGAGGAGATGGATTCGCTGGCGCGCCTCCTGTCGTCCGAGCACGGCAAGACGATCCCCGACGCGAAGGGCGACATCCAGCGCGGCCTCGAGGTCATCGAGTTCGCCCTCGGTGCCCCGCACCTGCTCAAGGGCGAGTACACGGAATCCGCCGGAACCGGGATCGACGTGTACTCCATGCGTCAGCCGCTCGGCGTCGTCGCCGGCATCACGCCCTTCAACTTCCCGGCCATGATCCCGCTGTGGAAGGCCGGTCCCGCGCTGGCCGCCGGCAACGCCTTCATCCTCAAGCCGTCCGAGCGCGACCCCTCGGTGCCGCTGCGCCTGGCCGAACTGTTCCTCGAGGCCGGGCTGCCCGCGGGTGTGTTCAACGTGGTCAACGGTGACAAGGAAGTGGTGGACGTCCTGCTCACCGACGACCGCGTCAAGGCGGTCGGGTTCGTCGGGTCCACTCCGATCGCGCAGTACATCTACGAGACCGCCGCGGCCCACGGCAAGCGCGCCCAGTGCTTCGGTGGCGCGAAGAACCACGCGATCATCATGCCCGACGCCGACCTCGACGAGGTTGCCGACGCCCTCATCGGCGCAGGTTACGGCTCCGCGGGTGAGCGATGCATGGCCATCTCCGTCGCCGTGCCGGTGGGTGAGGAGACGGCGGATGCGCTCGTCGCGAAGCTGACCGAACGGGTCGGCAAGCTCACGATCGGCCGCAGCGACGACGAGTCCGCCGACTTCGGACCGCTGGTCAGCAAGGACGCCGTCGAGCGGGTGAACAGTTACATCCAGATCGGCATCGACGAAGGCGCGGAGGCCGTGATCGACGGCCGCGGCTTCACCCTCGAGGGCCACGAGAACGGCTTCTTCGCCGGCGCGACCCTGTTCGACAAGGTCACCACCGACATGCGTGTCTACAAGGAAGAGATCTTCGGACCCGTCCTACTGGTCGCCCGCGCCGCGGACTACGAGGAGGCGCTCCGCCTGCCCACCGAACACGAGTACGGCAACGGCGTCGCCATCTTCACCCGCGACGGCGACACGGCCCGCGACTTCACGAACCGCGTCAACGTCGGCATGGTCGGCGTCAACGTGCCGATCCCCGTGCCGATCGCGTACCACACGTTCGGCGGCTGGAAGCGCTCCGGCTTCGGCGACCTGAACCAGCACGGTCCCGACTCCTTCCGCTTCTACACCAAGACCAAGACCGTGACGCAACGTTGGCCCTCCGGCAAGAAGGAACAGACCAACCACTTCGTCATCCCCACCATGAACTGAACGGAACTCCATGTTCACCTTGACCGATGACGAGCGGGCGATCAGTGACACGGCCCGTGATTTCGCGGCCGAGCATTTGGCGCCGCATGCGGTGGAGTGGGATCAGACCAAGCATTTCCCGGTCGATGTGCTGCGGAAGGCGGCGTCGTTGGGGATGGGCGGGATCTACGTCCGCGAGGACGTGGGCGGCTCCGAGCTGACCCGGGTCGATGCGGCCCGGATCTTCGAGCAGTTGGCGAAGGGGTGCCCGTCGATCGCGGCCTATATTTCCATCCACAACATGGTGACCTGGATGATCGACCGGTTCGGCACCGAGGAGCAGCGGCATGCCTGGGTGCCGGGGCTGTGTGCGATGGATCAGCTGGGCAGTTACTGCCTGACCGAGCCGGGTGCCGGCTCGGATGCGGCGGCGTTGAGCACCCGGGCGGTCCGGGACGGCGACGACTACGTTTTGAACGGGGTCAAGCAGTTCATCTCCGGGGCCGGGACCTCGGAGGTGTATGTGGTGATGGCCCGCACCGGGGAGGGCGGGCCGCGCGGGATTTCGGCGTTCATCGTCCCGAAGGGTGCGGTCGGGCTGTCGTTCGGGCCGAACGAGGTGAAGATGGGCTGGAACGCCCAGCCGACCCGGCAGGTGATCTTCGAGGACGTGCGGGTGCCGGCGGCAAACCTGCTCGGCGACGAGGGTGGTGGGTTCCGGATCGCGATGGCCGGCCTGAACGGGGGCCGGCTCAACATCGCCGCGTGCTCGGTCGGTGGGGCGCAGACCGCGCTGGAGCGGGCGGTGGCGTATCTGGCGGACCGGAAGGCGTTCGGGTCGTCGTTGCTCGACTCGCAGGCGTTGCAGTTCCAGCTGGCGGACATGCGCACCGACCTCGAGGCGGCCCGGACCCTGTTGTGGCGGGCGGCGGCCGCGCTGGAGGACGGTGCCCCGGACGTGGTGGAGTTGTGTGCGATGGCGAAGCGGTTCGCCACCGACACCGGGTTCGAGGTCGCCAACCGGGCGCTGCAGTTGCACGGCGGGTACGGCTATCTTGCCGAGTACGGGATCGAGAAGATCGTCCGCGACCTGCGGGTGCATCAGATCCTCGAGGGCAGCAACGAGATCATGCGAGTGGTCATCGCCCGCAGCGTCGTCGGAAACCGAGGAGTGGCATAAATGAGCGAACCAATCACCGACCCCGAAGTCCTCATCGACCAGCGCGACGGTGTGGGCCGGATCGTGCTGAACCGCCCCAAGGCGATCAACGCCCTCAACCACACCATGGTCCGGCGGATTGCGGCGGCGCTGGCGGAGTGGGCCGGGGACGACGCGGTGCGGGCGGTGCTGATCACCGGCGCCGGGGATCGCGGGTTGTGTGCGGGCGGGGACATCGTGTCGATCTACCACGACGCCAAGGAGGGGGGTACCGGGTCGCGGGAGTTCTGGCGGGACGAGTACCTCCTCAACGCGACCATCGCGAACTACCCGAAGCCGTATGTGGCGGTCATGGACGGCATCGTGATGGGCGGCGGGGTCGGGGTGTCGGCGCACGGGAGTGTGCGGATCGTGACCGAGCGGTCGATGATCGGCATGCCCGAGACCGGGATCGGGTTCGTCCCCGACGTCGGCGGCACCTACCTGCTCGCCCGTGCCCCCGGGGAGCTCGGTACGCACATCGCGCTCACCACCGCCCGCCTGGGTGCCGGGGATGCGATCGCGTGCGGGTTCGCCGACCACTTCATCCCGTCGGAGAAGATCGAGCAGTTCGTGCAGAAGTTGACGGACACGTCGGTGGAGGAGGCGTTGGCGGCGTTCACCGAACCGGCCCCGGAATCGCCCCTGCTGGCCCAGCAGGGGTGGATCGACGCCGCATATTCCGCCGACAGCGTCGCCGAGATCGTCTCGCGGCTGCAGAACAGTGGGGTCCCGGAAGCGGCGAAGGCGGCCGAGCAGGTTTTGGCGAAGTCGCCGACCGCGTGCGCGGTCACCCTCACCTCGCTGCGCCGGGCGCGGGTGGCGGGCAGCCTCGAGGAGGTCCTCAACGAGGAGTTCCGGGTGTCGGTGGCCTGCCTGGGTTCGGCTGATCTGGTCGAGGGGATCCGGGCGCAGGTCGTCGACAAGGACCGCAACCCGCGCTGGTCACCCGCCACCCTCGACGACGTCACCGACGACGTCGTCGCACAGTTCTTCACCCCCCTCGGCGACCTCGAACTCGGCCTCACGGCCCCGCAACCGCAGCACTGACCACCAGCCACACGCGTCCAGGAGGGACTGCTATGAGCACTACCGTCGGATTTCTGGGACTCGGCCACATGGGTGGTCCCATGGCGGCCAACCTCGTCAAGGCGGGGCACACGGTGGTCGGCTTCGACCTCGCGCCCGCCGCACTCGAGCAGGCAGTGAAAGACGGTGTCACCGTCGCCGATTCGGCCATCGAGGCCGTACGGGAGGTGGACGTCGTGATCACGATGCTGCCGAGCGGCAAGCACGTTCTCGGGCTCTACGCGGAGATCCTGCCCGCCGCGAAACCGGGCACCCTGTTCATCGACTCGTCCACCATCGACGTCGCGGACGCCCGCGCAGCGCACGACGAGGCCGTCGAGGCCGGACACCGCTCGGTGGACGCACCCGTCTCCGGTGGCGTCGTCGGCGCCACCGCGGGAACTCTCGCGTTCATGGTCGGCGGCACGGCGGACGACTTCGAGTCCGCGAAGCCGTTGCTCGACGTGATGGGCAAGAAGGTCGTCCACTGCGGCGACCCGGGCAACGGTCAGGCCGCGAAGATCTGCAACAACATGATCCTCGGTGTGTCGATGATCGCCGTCAGCGAGGCATTCGTCCTCGGCGAGAAGCTGGGGCTGAGCAACCAGGCGCTGTTCGACGTCGCGTCCAACGCGTCGGGGCAGTGCTGGGCGCTGACCACCAACTGTCCTGTGCCCGGACCGGTTCCGACGAGCCCGGCCAACAACGACTACCAGCCGGGCTTCGCGGCCGCGCTGATGGACAAGGATCTCGGTCTCGCCGCGAACGCGCTGAAGACCAACGGCGTCGAGGCCGAACTCGGCCTCCGTGCCGCCGAACTGTACAGCCGGTTCCATGCCGCCGGCGGTGGTGGTCAGGACTTCTCGGCCATCATCAACGACATCCGCGAACGTTCCACCGAGGGAGAGCAGTGACCGACTTCGAGACCATCCTCCTGGAGCGCAAGGGCCGGGTGGGGATCATCACCCTCAACCGTCCGAAGGCGCTCAACGCCTTGAACTCCGAGCTGATGCGTGAGGTCGTGTCGGCGGTGGAGGAGTTGGAGAAGGATTCGGAGATCGGAGCCATCCTGATCACCGGTTCCGATCGGGCCTTCGCGGCGGGCGCCGACATCAAGGAGATGCAGCCCAAGTCGTACATGGACGTCTACCTGGACGACTTCTTCGCCGCGTGGGATCGCCTCGCCGCGGCCCGCAAGCCCACCATCGCTGCCGTCGCCGGCTACGCGCTCGGCGGCGGGTGCGAACTGGCGATGCTCTGCGACATCCTGCTCGCCGCCGACACCGCGAAGTTCGGTCAGCCCGAGATCAAACTCGGTGTCATCCCCGGCATCGGCGGCTCACAGCGCCTGACCCGCGCCGTGGGCAAGGCCAAGGCCATGGAACTGTGCCTGACCGGCCGGAACATGGACGCCGAGGAGGCCGAACGCGCAGGGCTGGTGTCGCGGATCGTGCCCGCCGCCGACCTCCTGGACGAGGCCCTGCAGACGGCGACCACCATCGCCCAGATGTCCCTCCCGGTCGCGATGATGGCGAAGGAAGCGGTGAACCGCTCCTTCGAAACCACCCTCACCGAGGGCGTCCGCTTCGAGCGCCGGGTGTTCCACTCGACGTTCGCCACCGAAGACCAGAAGGAAGGGATGGCGGCGTTCGTCGAGAAACGTCAGCCCGTCTTCAAGCACCGCTGAACAGCCGTACTCACCACTTGGTCGGCGCGTCTCCGGTGTCGAAATCGCCTGCCTCGCGGCGCAGTTCGGCGAGGATGGCGACCAGTTGTTCCAGCTTGTCACCGGACACGCCGGGGTGGGAGAACACCTGCGCGTTGAGCCGCTCGGTGGACTCGACCGCCAGTTTCCTTCCCGCGTCGGTGATCTCGATCAGCGTGGCGCGGCGGTCGCTCGGATGTGGAACACGCCGCACGAGATTCGCCGTCTCGAGCCGGTCGACGGCGTTGGTGACGCTCGTCGGGTGAACCTGAAGGCGCGCGCTGGCCTTCGCCATCGGAAGTGCACCGGTGCGCGTGAACGTCAGCAGTGTCAGCAATTCGTACCGGGCGAACGTGAGCCCCGACGGTTTGAGCACCTCTTCCACCCGCGCGATCATGATCTGATGGGCGCGCATCACCGAGGTCACCGCGGCCATGCCGTCGGCGACATCACCCCAGCCGTGCTTGGTCCACTGCCGGTGGGCCTCTTCGATGGGGTCGAGATGAAGTGGTGACGGTGGTGGCATGCGTCGATCATCCCATGTCGGGTGATGGGCCGTGAAAGTCTGCCGAGCGTGTCGTCAGCGGGCTTCCGCCTTCGCGGCGGCGGCCAGCGCCACCAACCCGAAGCCCGTGCACGCGGTCATGGTGACCGCAAGCGCGACGCCGGTGTTGCCCAGCACGCCCACCAGGGGAGCGATCAGGGCGCCGACACCGAACTGCAGGGCGCCGAGCAGCGCGGCAGCCGTGCCCGCCGCCTCCCCGTGCCTGCCGAGGGCCAGGGCCGGGGCATTGGGCAGGACGAAGCCGACACCGCCGAGGAGGAACCACAGGGGAACGACGAACCCGACGAGCCCGCCGAACTCGACATGCGCGGTGGTGATCAGCGCCAGCCCGGCCACCGTCGCGAAGCCGAGGGACGCCACGGTGATCTGCAGCGGCGACCAGCGCGCGAGGGCGCGGACGTTGAGTTGCGAGGCACCGATCAGGGCGATCGCGCCGGAGCTGAACAGCAGCGCGAACTGCTGCTCGTCCAGGCCGTACTGGTCCTGGAAGACGAACGACGCACCGGAGACGTACGAGAACAGAGATCCCATCGCCACGCTCGACACGAGGGCGAGCACCATGAACGCCCGGTCTCCGAGCAAGCTCCTGTAGGTGCCCAGCACGGCGACGAGGTTGCTCTTGCGGCGGCGCTCCGGCGGCAGCGTCTCCGCCAGACCCCACGCGCCGATCAACGCGGTCAGCGTGCCGATCACGGCGAGGACGACGAAGATCCCGCGCCAGTCGAGGGCGATGAGGAGCGCCCCGCCGATACTCGGGGCGAGCACGGGTGCGACGCCGAGGACGAGCATCAGCCGCGACATCACGACGGCGACGGTGTTCCCCGAGAACAGGTCGCGGACCACGGCGAGGGCGACCACCGCTGCGGCTGCGGCGCCGATGCCCTGGAAGACGCGGAGTACCCCCAGCACGGCCACGGTCGGCGCGAACACCGCGAGCACGGACGCGGCGACGTGCACACCGATACCGGCGATGAGGGGGCGCCTGCGCCCCAGACTGTCCGCCAGCGGTCCGACGATCAACTGCCCCAGCGCAAGGCCGAGCAGGGTGCCGGTGATGGTCAACTGGACCGCGGACGAGGATGCGCCGAGGTCGGTTCCGATGTCCGGTAGCGCCGGCAGATACATGTCGATGGTGAAGGGGCCGAGGGCCACCATCGCGCCGAGTACGAGGATCACCCGAAGGCTGGGCCGGGAGGTTGTCCGCTCGCCGGTCGGGGCGGCGCGTTCTTCGGTGTCGGTCATGAAGGAACACAGCAACGAGGGCACACGGTTTGTTCCCGCCCCGGCGTGTCGATTCAGAATCACCGTGAGCGCAACCCTCGCGCCCTCCGCGGCGGCGGGGCACAGTGGTCATCGATGCGGGTGTGACTGAGTGGTTGAGGTACCGGCCTGCAAAGCCGTTCACACGGGTTCGAATCCCGTCACTCGCTCGGGTGAGAACCGGCAGGTGATGCACCTGCCGGTTCTCTCGTGCGCGTGTTCACACGTCTTCGAGGCGAATGCCCTTGGTCTCCTTCATAAACAGGCACGCGACGCCGGTGAGGACGGCCAGCGCCATGATGTAGACGCCGAACACCCAGCCGAGGTCGAGTCCGAGGAGAAGCTGGTTCAGATACGGCGCCGTGCCACCGAACACCGCGACCGAGAACGAGTACGCGAACCCGATCGCCTGGGTGCGCAGTCGCGTCGGGAAACTCTCCGACAGCGTGGAGGACAGAATCGACGCCGGGACCGCGACGATCAGCAGCGCCACGGTGGTCGCGACCAGGAGGGTCCATCCGTCGGACGTGATCATCATGGTCAGCGGCAACTGCAGCGCGAACATCAGCACCGCGAAGGCACCCAGCATGGGTCGCCGGCCGATCTTGTCGGAGAGCAACCCGAGGAACGGCAGCGAGACCAGAGCGATCAGCTGAGCGATCACGAGCATCCAGTACGCGGTGTCGGGGTTCATGCCCTGCTGGGTGATCGCGTACGTGGAGACGTACGACGTCCAGGTGTAGTGCGCAGCCGTGATTCCCGACGTCATGCCGATCATCAGGAGGATCGCGCGGACGACGGTCCGGCGCGGGATCCGCGGCTGATCGTCGTCCTTCTGTCCGGCATCGAAAACGTCGCTTTCGTCCATGCTGCGGCGCAGGTAGAGGGCGACGAGCGCCAGCAGCGCGCCGATGAGGAACGGGACGCGCCAACCCCATTGACCGACAGCGGTGTCGGACAGGGAGGAGGTGACGACGCCGCCGATGGTGTACGCCAGCACCGAACCACCGAAGATCGCGACGAAGGCGACGCTGCCCCACATGCCGCGCCGGTGTGGAGGCGCGATCTCACCGACGTACGAGTACGCGGTCGCGGATTCGCCGCCGTGTGCGAAGCCCTGCATGACCCGCGCCGCGAGCAGGATCAGCGACGCCCACGCGCCGATGGCCGAATAGGTGGGCATGATTCCGATGATCAGGCTGCCGGCCGCCATCATCAGCATCGTCGTGACGAGGACGAACTTGCGTCCACGCTTGTCGGCGATCCGGCCGAAGATGATGCCGCCGAGGGGACGCATGAGAAATCCGACCGCGAACACGGCGAGCGTCGACAGCAGGGCCGACACGGGGTCGGACGTGCTGAACATCGCCGCCGCGATGAACGGAGCGAAGACCGCGTACGCACTCCACTCGTACCACTCGAGGACGTTGCCGACGGAGCTGGCGAGTAGCGATTTCTTACGGGAAGCGAGGGTGGGTCCGGACTGGGTGTCAGGCTGCGCCTGGCGAGTGATGTCGACGTTCACGTGCAGTCACTTTCATCGGGGGCGTGGAGTCGCTGGGGAGAGGGGAAGAGTCGTCAGCGCAGGTCGCTACGCCGGATCTTGCCGGTCTGCGTCTTCGGCAGATCAGAGATGATGTGGACGAGCCGCGGCCGCTTGTACGCGGCGAGCCGGTCGCGGGCGAACGCGACCAGTTCGTCCTCGGTGGCGCTCGCGCCCTTGCGAAGCGAGACGTAGGCGACCACCGATTCGCCCTGGTAGTCGTCGGGCTGCCCGACGACGGCCGCCTCGTGCACGGCCGGGTGTTCGTAGAGTGTGTCCTCGACCTCGCGGGGCCACACCTTGTAGCCGGACACGTTGATCTGGTCCTTGAGCCGGTCGACGAGGTACACCCACCCGGAATCGTCGACGATCGCGACGTCCCCGGTGCGCAACCGTCCGCCGGGCAGGGTGTCCCGGGAGGCGGTGGGGTTGCGCCAGTAGCCCGAAACCACCTGTGGTCCGGCGATTTCCAGTTCGCCGGCAGTGTGGGGTGCAACGGGGTCGCCATTCGGGTCGACGACCCGGAGGTCGACCCGCGGGAGCGGGAGACCGATGGACAGTGAGCCACTCGACGGGTCGACCGGTGCCCGCTGTCCGGGTGGCACCGCGATCACTCCGGCGGTGGTCTCGGTCATCCCGTACGCATTGTGGATGTACTTGCCGAACCTGGCCTCGAACTTCTCCACGGTCGCAGGCGGGATGGGCGCACCACCCGAGTAGAGGGTCTTCACCGAGGCGAAGTGGTCCGCGCTCACACCCGGCACCTCGGAGAGCGCGTTGAACACGGTGATCGAGCCGATCGTGTACGTCACCCGGTGCTCCACGAACGTCTCCAGCGCGACGGCCGCGCTGAACCGATTCGCGAACACGAGCACACAGTCCCGGATCAGGGCCACACCGGCATTGAGCACGGCGCCGGTGATGTGGAACAGGGGAGCGACCGCGAACACGACGTCCCCGTCGACGACCCCGGCGCAGTCGCCGAAGTCGAGTGCGGTGGCCAGCACGTTCGCGTGGGAGTTGAGCGCACCCTTGGGTGGGCCGGTGGTCCCGGAGGTGTAGGTGAGCAGGGCGAGGTCGCCTCCGCCGACTTCGACCCGTGGTGGTCGCTGTCCGCGGAAGCGCTCGAGCAGGTCGACGAGGTCGCCGTCCGCTGCCGGAGTGGCCCGCGCGGTGGCTTCGAACACTCGCGGATCGTTGCGGGTCTGGAAGTCGAGGGAGCTGGTGCTGATCGAGAATCGCACGCTGCTGTCGCGCAGCGTCTCGGCCGTCGCCGCGGCGGTCGCGTCCTCGCAGATGATGCCGATCGGTTCGGCGTCGTCGACGAGGCGGCGGAGTTCGTGTCCGCGGTACATCGGATTGAGCACGAGCGCCGCTGCGCCGACCTTCCACAGCGCCAGCAGGGCGAGCGCGTACTGCGGCACATTCTGCAGGTAGATGCCCACCCGGTCGCCTCGCCCGACACCCCGCTCGTCCAGCGCGACGGCGAGGGCGTCCGACAGATCGTCGACCTCGCGCGCCGTCAGGACGGCATCGAAGTAGGCGACGGCCGGGTGGTCGGGATACGCCTCCACCCGCGATCGCCAGGCGTCGAGAGCGGTCGCTACTGCTGGTTCCCGGCTTCCGTCGTTGTGCAACGTCGACGACACGCACGTCCCCTTTCTCCGGCTCCGATCCGAACGGGATGTCCGAATTCGAGCGGCCGACCGATCACTCGCTCGGTCAGTGTGGGCAAGTGTTGTGCGTCACACGTCGTGTGTCAAGTCGGCCCTGCGGGGAGTCACTGTCCGGCCATGATCTCACCGACCGTTGCGGCTCATATTTCCGTCTGGCAATATGAGGTCATGAGCGCCTACGCCGCACTGGCCGAGCCGCACCGAAGGCAGATACTCGACCTGCTGCGTGAGGGTGAGCGGCCCGCCGGAGAACTGGTCGAACGCATCGCGCTCAGTCAGCCCGGCGTGTCCAAGCATCTCAAGGTGCTGCGCGAGGCCGGGCTCGTCGTGGTGCGCGCGGACGGTAAGCACCGTCTGTATGCGCTGCGCCCGGAACCCCTCGCTGAGGTCGACCACTGGCTGGAGCCGTACCGCGCTTTCTGGTCGAGCCGCCTCGATGCACTCGAACGACACCTGGAGGAGAACCCATGACCGACGGAACCCTGGAGACGATCGACGGCCGCCCGGCGCTGCGCTTCGAGCGCACGCTCACCCATTCGGTCGAGCGCGTGTGGCGGGCGGTCAGCGAACCGGCAGAACTCGAGCGCTGGTTTCCCGCCGCCGCGGACTGGACGCCGGCCGCGGGGGAGACGTTCGAGGCATACGGCGCGACCGGAGAGGTGACCGAGGTCGACGCGCCGCATCGGCTCGCGTGGACCTACGGCGACGAGCGGTACAGCTTCGACCTGGCGGCAGAGGGCGACGGCTGTCGCCTGACCTTCACGCACGTGTTCGGTGACCGCGCGATCGCGGCGCAGACCGCAGCCGGCTGGGAGACCTATTTCGCGCGGCTCGAGCCGCATCTCGCCGGCGGGTACCTCTCCGAAGCGGAGGCGCACGGGTCGTGGGACCAGTGGGAGGAAATTCACGAACGCTACGCCGAGCGCTTCGGCGTCGATCCGACGCCCGGGCGGCGCTTTCTGGAGGCTCAGCGCGCCGGGCAGTGACCCCTTCGGGTCGTTTCGCGTGCGGTCGGATCAGCGTGTCACGTCGAGTGCGTCGACGTCGACGCCTGCCGCAGGAAGCAGGTGGTAGAACGCGCGCTCACAGAGGTCGATCATCTCGGTGCGTTCCATGCTCGGCTCGTCGAGCCACGACAGCACGACCTCCTCCATGAACGCCTGCCAGCCCGAGATCGCGGCGTCGAGCGCGGGTGTCGTCGGCACGCCGAACTCGGCCAGTGACACGCCGATCCACCGGGTGAACGTCCGCCGCATGCCCCGGTAGATCTGCCGCATCCTCTCGTCGCCGCTACCGGCCATCCCCATGACCGCGAGGTAGATGGTCGGGTGTTCGATCACCGCGTCCGCGAACGTTTCGACGCCCGCCCGGAGTTGTCCGTGCACCGGGAGCGTCGCGTCGGGTGTCATCCGCCGCTGCAGTTCGGACGCCGAGGCTTCGAGGACGGCGTTCCGAAAGCCCTGCTTGTTCTTGAAGTAGTGGAACAGCAGTGGCGCGGACACACCTGCGTCGGCGGCCACCTGGTCCATCGACAGGTCGTCGAACGACACCGTGTCGAGAAGTCGGACGGCCACGTCGAGGATCTGCGCGCGCCGATCTTCCGGAGAGCGGGGTGCGGCGGCCACCCCTGCACTCTATTGACGAACCCCCGGGCCGTCCATTGACTTTTACTCAACCGCATACGTAACCTCGGGTAACACATACCGAGTGTGAGGAGCGCGACAATGCCGGATTTCGATGTGGTCGTCAATGGTGGGCTGTGGTTCGACGGAACCGGATCCGCGCCGCTGCGCCGCAATCTCGGCATCCGCGACGGGGTCGTCGTCCGGGCATCGGCACGCCCGCTGCCCGTCGGCCCCGGCACCGAGGTCGTCGACGCCGCAGGCAAGTGGGTGCTCCCCGGGTTCGTCGATGTGCACACCCACTACGACGCGGAGGTGCTCGTCAGCCCCGGCTTGCCGGAGTCGGTACGACACGGCGTGACCACCGTCGTCCTCGGAAACTGCTCCCTGTCCACCGTGTACTCGACGCCGCGCGAGTGCGCCGACCTGTTCAGCCGGGTCGAGGCGGTGCCGCACGACTCCGTGCTCAGGATCCTGGAGGAGAACAAGATCTGGCAGAGCCCTGCGGAGTACGTCGAGGCACTCGAGTCGCTGCCGCTCGGCCCCAACGTCGCCGGGTTCATCGGGCACTCCGACATCCGCACCCACGTCCTCGGCCTCGGCCGGGGCACCGACAAGCGGATCGAGCCGACCGCGCCCGAACTCGAGCGGATGGGCGCGATGCTCACCGACGCCGTGGACGCCGGCTTCCTCGGCCTCTCCTCCATGACGAACGCGCTCGACAAGATCGACGGCGACGAATACCGTTCCCGCTCACTGCCGTCCACGTACGCGCGGTGGAAGGAGTTCCGCTTCCTCAATCGCATCCTGCGCGAGCGCGGCAAGATCCTGCAGAGTGCGCCCACGATCAACCTGCACCCCAACATTGCCGGATTCTTCGCGGAGAGTTCAGGCTTCGGGCGGCGCAAGCCACTCAAGACGTCGCTGCTGTCGGCTGCGGACTCGAAGGCCTACCCGCCGATCGTGTACTTCATGCTTGCCGCGGCGCCGCTGCTGAACCGCTTCGCCAAGACCGATTTCAAGTGGCAGCACCTGCCGGTGCCGTTCACCGTCTACGCCGACGGCATCGACCTCGTCGTGTTCGAGGAGTTCGGCGCAGGCGCGGCGGCACTCCACCTCGAGGATCAGGTGGAGCGAAACGCCCTGCTGCAGGACGAGTCCTACCGACGCCGGTTCCGCAAGGACTACGACAACAAGTTCAGCCCCCGCATCTGGCACCGCAACTTCTACGACGCGGAAATCGTCGGGTGCCCGGACGAGACGCTGATCGGCAAGACGTTCGGCGCCGTGGGCGACCTTCGCGGTGTGCACCCGGTCGACGCGTACCTCGATCTCGTCGTGAAGTACGGCACCGACCTGCGGTGGCGGACCACCATCGCCAACCATCGCCCCAGGTTCGCGAAGAAGCTCGCGGCCAGTTCCGGGGTGCAGATGGGATTCGGCGACGCCGGCGCCCACCTGCGCAACATGGCGTTCTACAACTACCCGATCCGCTTGCTGAAGAAGGTCAAGGACGCGCAGTCCGACCGCAAGCCGTTCCTGACCGTCGAGCGGGCTGTTCACCGGCTGACCGGCGAGCTGGCCGACTGGTACGGCATCGACGCCGGCCACCTCCGCGAAGGTGACCGCGCCGATCTGGTCGTCGTCGACCCGGCGGGTCTCGACGCCACGGTGGACGGATTGTTCGAGGCGGAGGTCCCCGAATACGGCGGGTTGCGGCGGATGGTGAACCGCAGCGACGGCGCCGCGGTCGCGACGGTGATCAACGGCAGGCTCGTCTACCGCGACGGCGATTTCACCGGCGGATTCGGGGTCACCAGGACGGGACGCTTCCTCCGCGCCGGAGAGTCGTCCGCAGACCGCAGCGAGCGTGAGACGATCGTCGGATGAGTCGCACGGAGCGGATCGGCACGTTCACCCGCGACGGACTGGTGTTCGACGTCCGCGACGAGGGCCCGATCGACGGCACACCGGTGGTGCTGTTGCACGGGTTTCCGCAGGACTCGCGGTCGTGGGAGGCGCTGGCGCCGCTGCTGCATCGGCGCGGGTTCCGCACCCTGGCCCCGGACCAGCGAGGCTATTCGCCCGGTGCCAGGCCCCGCGCCCGCCGCGCGTACCGCAGCACGGAACTGATCGCGGACGTCGTCGCGCTCATCGACCGGGCAGGCCTCGGCCCGGCGCACGTGGTCGGACACGATTGGGGCGCGGCGGTGGCCTGGGGTCTCGCCGCCGAACGCCCCGACCGGGTCCGCACGCTCACGGCGCTGTCGGTGCCGCACCCGGCGGCGTTCGTGCGGGCGATGCTCACCAGCCGTCAGATCCTGAAGTCCTGGTACATGTTCGCGTTCCAGCTGCCGTGGATCCCGGAGCGGGTGCTCACCCCGGACGGCTTCGGCTACCGGGCCCTGCTCGCCAGCGGCCAGTCGCCGGACGACGCGAAGCGCGACCTCGGGCCCATGCGCGATCGGACGCGGGCCCGGGGCGCCCTGAACTGGTATCGCGCGATGCCGTTCATCTCGCCCCGATCTGCCTCCCGGAAGGTCCGGGTGCCCACGCTGTTCGTGTGGAGCGACGGCGACACGGCGATCGGTCCGGTGGGGCCGAAGCTGACCAACCGATTCGTCGACGCCCCGTACACGTACGAGGTGCTCCGCGGCGTGAGCCACTGGATCCCGGACGAGGCGGCCGAGCGCGTCGACGAACTACTCGGCAAGCACCTGCTCGATCAGTCGTGACGCCGATCGATCCGTCCGCGCCACGTCGCCGGTGACCAAGCGGTCGAGGAGGATTCCCCGCAGTCCGGACACCGCGACCGTCGCATTCTCGCGGGCGTCCTGAGCAGTGGTTCCGCATCGGACCATCGCGTCGGCGACGGCGTCGATCAGCGTGTGGATGGCCGATGTGGCGAAGTCGGCGAACGGGCCCCGCTGCACGCTCGCCACCCCCATCACCTGCAACAGAATCTTCGTGCTGACAGACGATTCGCCCTGTGTGGTCGACGTCCACAACTCCGCGAGGCCTGCACGCAGCCCGTCCCGGTCCGTGACGCCGGAGAACAGGGACGAGAACCCAGGATGCTGCGTCGCCAGCGCCTGGACCAGCAGCTCCTCCTTGGTGCCGAAGTAGTAGATGAGCATGCGTGAACTGGTGCCCAGCGCGGCGGCGAGCGGCCGGAGCGACAGGTCCGCGAGTCCGTGTTCGGCGATGTAGCGGACGACGTCGGCGAGGAGCTGCGCACGCTTGGCGTGGTCGAGGGGGCGGGCCATTCGGTTGACTGTAGCGGACGGTACAGGTATTCATAACGACATGACTGTAACGACTGCTTCAGAAACGCGGAAGCTCGGGCGGCCAGTGGTGGTCACGGGATTCGCCGCCGCCACGTCGATCGCGGACGACGCCGACGGAACGTGGGAAGGGTTGTTGCGCAACCAGTCCGGCATCGGCTCGCTCGACGAGCCGTTCGTCGACGACTACGACCTTCCCGTCCGGATCGGCGGCAAACTCACGGCGCACCCCGCCGAGCACCTGTCGCGTGTGGAGCAGCGCCGCCTGTCGTTCGTCGAGCAGAGCGCGCTCGTCCTCGGTCGGCGGGCCTGGGCGAGCGCGGGCGCACCCGACGTCGACGGCGAGCGGCTCGCCGTCGCGATCGGCACCGGCCTGGGCGGCGGGGACGCCCTGGTCGGGGCCGTCGATGCGATGCGCGCGAACGGGTACCGCAAGGTCTCGCCGATGTCCGTTCCCATGGTCATGCCGAACGGTCCCGCCGCCACCGTCGGGCTGGAGATCGGTGCGAAGGCGGGGGTGTTCGCGCCCGTGTCCGCGTGCTCGTCCGGATCGGAGGCGATCGCGCACGCCTGGCGGCTGATCGCCACCGGCGAGGCGGACGTGGTGGTGGCCGGCGGGGTCGAGGGGCAGATCGACGCGGTGCCCATCGCGAGTTTCGCGATGATGCGCGCGATGAGTACCCGCAACGACGAACCCGCACGGGCATCACGGCCGTTCGATCGCGACCGGGACGGTTTCGTGTTCGGTGAGGCCGGCGCGGTGCTCGTGCTCGAATCCGAGGAGCACGCCCGGTCTCGCGGTGCGGAGACCCACGGCCGGATCCTGGGGGCCGGAATCACCTCGGACGCTTACCATATCGTCGCCCCTGATCCGCAGGGCGCCGGAATTGCGCGCGCCATGCGAAAGGCGCTCGACACGGCGGGACTGATCGGCGCGGACGTCGATCACGTCAACGCCCACGCCACCTCGACGACTGTCGGCGACGCCTCCGAGGCCATCGCGATCGCCGCCGTCGCCGGACAGGCGTCGGTGTACGCACCGAAATCGGCACTCGGGCATTCCATCGGCGCGGTCGGAGCCCTCGAGACGATCCTCACGGTCCTGACGGTGCGCGAACAGGTCGTCCCGCCGACACTCAACCTCGACAATCAGGACCCCGCTATCGACCTGGACATCGTCACCGGGTCACCCCGCCGTCAGCGCATCGACTACGCACTGAGCAATTCGATCGGTTTCGGCGGGCACAACGTCGCGCTCGCCGTCGGGCGGTACTGATCGGCTGTCCGCTGTCGGTGAACGCCGCGGCGTCCGGGTGCGTCGTCTGGAAGACTCCGGAGGTATGGAAGCTCAGCGCAGACTGACGCTGGTCACGGCCGCCCCCGAGCGTTCGCGGGAGGAGCCGCTGGTGCGTGAGCTCTACGGACGGGTGCTCCGCGAGGCGCGCCGGGACCAGGACCGGAGCCTCGAGGACGTCGCTGCCGCCGTCGGCATGTCGAAGCAGTACCTCTCCGAGATCGAGCGCGGGAAGAAGGAGCCGTCCTCCGAAATGCTGCGCGCCGTGTGCGGCGCCCTCGGTCTCCCGGTCGAGCACCTGCTGTTCCGGTCCGGGCGCCGGCTCGGCGCGGCGAACCGGAACTCGGCGACCGGGAACCCGAACCGGCAGGTGCCCACCCTGCTCGCCGCCTAGTCTTCGCAGTCACTCCGCGACGAGCGTGTCGGCCAGGCCGTAGTCGATGGCCTCCTGAGCCGTGAAGATGCGGTCCCGGTCCGTGTCCCGGCGCAGGCGTTCGACGCTCTGCCCGGTGTGTTTGCTCAGAATCGCCTCGGTCTGCGAACGCACCCGCATGATCTCGGCGGCCTGCAGCGCCAGGTCGGAGATCGTGCCGTTGCCCTGCGTCGACGGCTGGTGCAGCAGCACCCGGGAATGCGCCAGGACGTGGCGGTGGCCCGTGGTTCCCGCTGCCAGGAGAACCGCCGCGGCGGAGGCGGCCTGCCCCATACAGTAGGTGGCGATGGTCGGGCGCAGGAACTGCATCGTGTCGTAGATGGCGAGCATCGCGGTCGTGGAACCACCGGGAGAGTTGATGTACAGCCCGATCTCCTGATCGGAACTGTCCGCCTGCAGGTGCAGCAGCTGTGCCATCACGACATTGGCGACGCCGTCGTCGATCTCCGTGCCCAGGAAGACGATCCGCTCGTTCAGCAATCGGCTGAAGATGTCGAACGACCGCTCGCCTGCCGGGGTGCGTTCGATGACGTGGGGAATGGTGTATTGGGACATGGCTTCACAATCCAATTCTCGGGGCGGTGGTGTGCGGGGCGATCTCCGCGAACGAGGACACGACACGGTCGACGATCCCGTAGTCGCGGGCCTCGTCCGCGGTGAACCACCGATCCCGGTCGCTGTCCTCGGCGATCTGCTCGACCGGATGCCCCGTCTCCGCGGCCAGGATCTCCTGCGACTGTCGCTTCATCCGTTCGAGGCTCTCGGCCTGGATGGCGATGTCGACGGCGGTGCCTCCGATTCCTGCCGAGGGCTGGTGCATCATGATGCGGCTGTGCGCCAGGCTGATCCGCTTGCCGTGGGTTCCCGAGCACAGCAGCACCTGGCCCATGCTGGCGGCGAAACCCATGGCCACGGTCACCACGTCGTTGGGGACGAGTTTCATCGTGTCGTAGATCGCCAGGCCGGCGAAGACGGAACCACCCGGCGAATTGATGTACAGCACGATGTCGCGTTTGGGGTCGGCGGCCGCGAGCAGCACCAGTTCGGAGCAGGCCCGCTCGGCCATGGCGTCGTCGACCTCGCCGGTGAGGAGGATCGTGCGCTGGCGAAACAGTCTGTCCGCCAACAGGTCGCGGTAGTTCAGGTCGGGTAGCGCGGCTGTGGTCATGTCTTCATTACTACCGCCGCGCCGGTGCCGGGCCGTCCATTGTCTGCTGTGGGCGGACGACAGTGAATGGGGTGTTCGTGAATCGAGGTGACCGTGAGGAGTCCGGCGGGTGAACGACCCACCACGCGCGGGTGAACTGTAAGAACAGACCGCTCGGACAGTGGAATCGGGCTCGCTTGTGGGCGGAGCCGCTGGTTAGGGTGCCCTCATGCACGTTCTGTTCGTCTGTAGCGGAAACGTCTGCCGCTCGCCGATCGCAGAGCGTCTGACGCGCGCGTACGCGCTGGCCCACGATCTGCCGCATCTCACCGCGGAGAGCGCCGGCGTCCGCGCCCTCGTGGGCTTTCCGATCGAACCCGTCGCCGCCCGCGTCATCGAGGGCCTCGGTGCGAGCGCCGACGGCTTCCGGGCGCGCCGCCTGCATCCCGAGATGATCAAACGCGCCGACCTCGTCCTGGCGATGACCGAGCAGATCCGTGACCGTTCGATGGAACTGCTCCTCGGGACGAGCCACTGCACGTTCACCCTGCGGGAGGCACGCAGGATCGCCGCCGCAACGGGGGCCCGCACCGTCGCCGAACTCGCGGTCGCCCGCCGGGACTACGGGACGGTCGAGGAGCCGAACATCAGCGACCCGGTGGGTCTGGCCGAGTCGGCGTTCACCGAGGTGGGCGACCGGATCGCCGCCGAGTTGATACCGCTGCTCGACGCGCTCGACCTGGGCAGCGGTACGACGTGGTCGCCGGAACCGGAAGCCGAACCGGATCCCCGACCCGAACCCGAGCCGCCGCTTCCCCCGGTCGTCCACCTGCCGCTGTCGCCCAGGCCACTGATCGCGGCGCGGGCGGCGTCGTCGATCCTCGACTATCCGGTCAGCTGGACGCGCTGAACTGGTAATCGGCGAATCTCTCGTCCACCTGCTCGGCCGTCAGCCCGAACTCCTCGAGCGTGTACTTGTGCGAGGGGCGGCGGTCGCCGCTGCGGCTCTCGGCGTGCATCGCCTCCATCGCCGCCCGGGCGGGCCCACCGAGATCGAGCCCGAAGTGCGTGTAGACCCCCTCGACGGTGCCGAGCGGATCGGCCACGAAATCCCGGTAGTCGACGTCGACGAACTGGGCGGGGTCGTGCCGGGCGCGGGCCGCGGTGAACTGTTCGAGCCCCCGGGCCCACAGTTCGAGCTGGCTCTCGCCGATGACGCTGCCCCGGAACTTTTCCGACCACCCTTCCGTCGCCTGTTCCGCGAGGCTGCACACCGACGGGACGATCGTGCGCGGCGGCCGGTGGGTCTGGACGATCAGCGCGTCCGGGTAGACCGCGAGCAACTCGTCGAGCGCGAACAGGTGACTGGGGTTCTTGAGCACCCAGCGGCGGTCCCGGTCGGGCAGTCCGATCAGCTGCAGGTTCTTCTTGTGCCGCTGATAGGCGTTGGTCCAGTCCTGATGTTCGAGCCAGCGGGAATACGTCGGGAGCGACGCCAGGCACTCGTAGGAGATCGACTTGAACGTCTGCCGCAGCAGTTGCCAGCACTCCTCGACCTCGCTCGCCGACATGTAGTGCACGCCCATGAACTCGGGGCGTTCGATGTGGTGTCGGCTGAAGCCCTCCTCGATCTTCTGGAACACCGGATTCGATTCCCACGTCTCACGCGGCGGCCGGGGTTGCGGCATCTCGGTCAGCCACATCTCCAGCCCTTGATGCGACGGGTCTGCGGTGAGCAACCGGTGCAGCGCGGTCGTCCCCGTGCGGGGGAGGCCGGTCACGAAGATGGGCCGCTCGATCCGCACGTCCGCATGCTCGGGGTTCTGCTTCCACGCCGCCTCGCTCAGCAGCCGGGCCACCAGAGCGCCGCGGAGGAACACCCGGGACGCCTTGCTGCCGAGCGGTGTCAGTTGCTCGTCGGTGTGATACGAATCCAGCAGGACGCCGAGGGCTTCGGTGTAGTCGTCCACACCGAAGTCGGTGAGACCGGTCAGCCGGGTGGCCGAGGCGTGCAGGTCCTCGACCGTGCCGACCGTAGTGCGCTCGCTCATGATGCTCCGGTCCTGTTCGCTAGTGGTGGAATTCGCCGCAGTTGACGTCGAGGCACTGGCCGGTCACGCCGCTCGCCAACGGGGAGGCCAGGAAGATCACCGCGTCGGCGACCTCCTCGGTCGTGGGGAGCCTCTTCAGATCGGTGTTCGCGGCGGTGTGCTCGTAGATCTGCTCGACGGTCGTCCCGTACTTCTCGGCCTGGTGCGTGAAATACTGCTTCAACGTGTCTCCCCAGATGTAGCCGGGAGCAACGGAGTTGACGCGGATGCCCTGTGGTCCCAGTTCCGTGGCGAGCGACTGCGACGTCGCGAGCAGGGCGGATTTGGCCATCTTGTAGCTGCCGTACCGTTCCTGGGAATGCCGCAGCACCATCGAGTTGATGTTCACCACCGCGCCGTTCGCCTCGGCGAGTGCCGGAGTGAACAGCTGGGTCAGCCGCAACGCCCCGAGCACGGTCAGCTCGAAACTGCTGCGGATGTGGTCGAACTCCGTGCGGGCCAGCGGTTTCATCGACGGAACCGAGAATGCGTTGTTGATCAGCACGTCGACCATGCCGTACGCGTCGACGGCCGCGGACACCAGGTTCTCGGCCGAGGCCTGATCCGTGATGTCGGTCGGGACGGTCACCGCGCGCCGGCCGACGGCGATGATCTCCTTGGCCACTTCGTCGAGGCGCGACGCTGTCCGGGCGGCCAGCACCACGTCGGCGCCGGCGGCTGCGCAGCGGACGGCGAGGGTACGGCCCAGGGCCGGTCCGACGCCGGAGATGACGACGACCTTGTCCTGTAGCAGCTGTGGAGTAGTCATGGCGGTCATCCCAGCATCCGGTCGGCCACCGCGGCTTGGCGTGCGGCGATGCGTGCAGCGAAGTCCTCGGGGGAGATCTTGTTGGAGTCGTAGTACGGCAGTGTTCGGTGGATCTCGTCGAACTTCACGACCTCGACCCGCGGACCGTCGTCCGGGGTCAGTTCGCGGGAGACGCGCTGCCAGCGGAACTGCAGGTAGCCGCGGAGGTGCCCGACGGTGGCGATCCAGTTCGTGATGCCGGGATTGCGCTCGCACACGACGAGACGGATGTGGTCGTCGGGATCCACCTGCGACTGCGCGACGTTCAGCGACGTCTGGTGGTTGACGTAGTCGAGGGAGATGTACCACATGCTGCCGAGCTGAAAACCCTGGTAGGGCACGTCGGCTTTGGGGACGGTGATGACGACGGCTTCGTCCTCGGCGAGTTCGTAGTGCCCGACGGACGAGTACTGGGTGGCGAGACCGCCCGGAGTGAGCCGCGGCTCGGTCATCGTGTTCACCGGCAGGTTCAGGTAGAACCACTCCGGGAATTGCAGCCACGTCTTCACCCGCGCGACGAGGGCCTTGCCCGCACGCGCGTACCGCTTTTCGACGGTCTCGCGGGTGAGCGGACCCGGGGCGGTGCCGACCGTATCTGCCCTGGCGATGCGAATGGTGCCGCGCCGCTGACCCCACTCGCTGTACACCTCCCGGACCACCAGTTGCGACGAACCCGGCGCGAGGGTGAAGTAGTTGCGCCTGCCCGCGCTCTCATCCGGGCCGAACCGCACCTCGAACGATCCGTCGGGCGCGATGTCGATCTCGCGGTCGTCGAATGCGGTGACGCTGCCGGGAACGTGTGTGGCCGTGTAGTTTCCGCTCAGCACCTGGAAGCTGAGGTCCGCCGTGGTGCCGCGCAGGCCGGTGACCACGTATTCGACGTCGTCGTCGATCCGCGCGCCGAAGTAGAGGGTGTCCGGGTTGTCGAGGCCCATCTTCATGTACGGGCCGGTGCCCGAGATGAACGTCGGGTGCGACCGTTCGGTGGCCCAGGCCGCGTGTGTCGTGGCGAGGATGCCGCCTGCGAGGTACTGGTAGCCCTCCAGTAGGTCCTGTTCGGTGCGGATGTGGGGGGCGCTCTCGATCAGTTTCTCGGCCTCGGCCATGGCGTCGGCGAATGGGTCGGTCAGCACACCGTGCTCCTCACGAGGGGGTGGTACAAATATGTACCTGCGTGGTAGAACATTGATGAACCGACAATAGAACGTGTTCTAAGGAGTGGTCAATGGGGCGCGAGGACGAGATGCCCGACCGGGCGCACGGCCGGCGGTCGCCGCCGACCGAACGGGTGGTGCAGGTGCTCGACTTCCTGGTGGCCCGCAAGGAACACCGATTCGGGCTGTCCGAGTTGGCCCGGCAACTCGACATCAGCAAGCCGACGTGCCTGGGGATCCTCACCGAACTGGCCCGCGGCGGCTACCTCGTCCGTGATCCGGCGACGAAGACGTACGGCCTCGGACCCGCGCTCATCGCGGCGGGCCGCGCGGCCCAGCAGGGGTTCGCGGCCGGACCGGTGGCGCGCAGGCATCTCGTCGTGCTCAGTGACGAGTTCCGGACCACGTGCACGGCGTCGGCGGTGGTCGGCGACCGCATCGCCGTCCTCGAGCTGACCAGTCCGCCGGGGATGCGCGCGGCCGCCAAGGTGGGGGAGATGTACCCGTTCGCGCCGCCCGTCGGGTTGATGTACGTGCTGTGGGACGGCGACGACGCCTTGCAGTCGTGGCTGCGGCGTGAGCCCACACTGCCGGTTCGTCTCGACCGGGAACGGTTGCGCATCGTGGTGGAGGAGTGCTCGCGCACCGGGTATCTCGTGGAGACGCTCACCCCGGTCGGGCAGCGCCTGCACACGCTCATGGCCGGGGTCGCCGCGCACGACCTGCCGCCCGAGTTGCGCGACGTGCTCGGCGAGATGGTGTCCAGCCTGGGGGAGCGGGTGTACCTGGACGCCGAGCGCGCGGACCCCGCGTCGCCGCACCCCGTCAGCCTCATCGCGGCGCCGACGTACGACGCCGAGGGTCACCAGGCCATGGTCCTCACGCTCTACGTGGGTGCCGAACTCGCGCCGTCCGAGATCGCGCGGCGGGGCAAGGCCCTCGCCGCGGCCGCGGACGCGATCACGACGGAGGTGGGTGGCCGCCGGCCGCGGTGACGAGGGGCGGGCATTGACCGCAATCTGAAACACGTTCTATTCTCGGAGGTGCAATTATTTTCGACCGGGCTGGTCCAAATATGGAACAGTGACCGGTAAGGCACTCGCGACGAGGAGTCGCCCATGACCGCACCGCCCGTGTACGAGTTGTCCCACCTCGGCGCGCTCGAAGCCGAAGCCGTGCACATCTTCCGAGAAGTGGCCGCCACATTCGAGCGACCGGTCCTGCTGTTCTCCGGCGGCAAGGACTCGGTGGTGATGCTCCACGTGGCCGCCAAGGCGTTCTGGCCCGCGCCTCTCCCGTTCGCTGTCATGCACGTCGACACCGGGCACAACTTCGACGAGGTCCTCGATTTCCGCGACCGGACCGTCGACCGCCTCGGCCTGCGGATGGTGGTGTCCAGCGTGCAGGACGACATCGATGCCGGTCGCGTCAGCGAGGATTCGGGGCCGCGGGCCAGCCGCAACCGGCTCCAGACCACGGCGCTGTTGCGCGGCATCCGCGACCACGGGTTCGACGCCGTCTTCGGCGGCGCCCGGCGCGACGAGGAGAAGGCCCGCGCGAAGGAGCGGGTGTTCAGCTTCCGGGACGAGTTCGGGCAGTGGGATCCGCGGGCGCAGCGCCCGGAACTGTGGAGCCTGTACAACGGCAGGCACCGCACGGGGGAGCACATCCGGGTGTTCCCGCTGTCCAACTGGACCGAACTCGACATCTGGCAGTACATCGGCGAGGAGGGGATCGAGCTCCCGTCCCTGTACTACGCGCACCGCAGGGAGGTCGTGCCCCGCGACGGAATGCTGTTGGCGCACACCCGGTTCCTGACTCTGCTCCCCGGTGACGAACCGTACGAGGCCCTCGTCCGCTTCCGGACCGTCGGCGACGCCACATGCACCGGCTGCGTCGAATCGTCGGCAACCAGCCCCGCGGCCGTCGTCACCGAGGTCGCCGCGAGCAGGCTGACCGAGCGCGGGGCGACCCGGGCGGACGACCGGATCTCCGAGGCCGGCATGGAAGACCGCAAGAAGGAAGGGTACTTCTGATGCCGCAGTTACTCCGGGTCGCGACCGCGGGCAGCGTCGACGACGGCAAGTCCACCCTCATCGGCCGGCTGCTCTACGACTCCAAGGCGATCTTCGAGGATCAGCTCGAGGCGGTCGAGCGCACCAGCCGCGAACGGGGCGACGAACACGCGAACCTGGCTCTGCTCACCGACGGCCTGCGCGCCGAACGCGAGCAGGGCATCACCATCGACGTCGCGCACCGCTATTTCGCCACACCGCACCGCAAGTTCATCATCGCCGACACCCCGGGCCACGAGCAGTACACCCGGAACATGGTGACCGGCGCGTCGACCGCCGACCTGGCCCTGATCCTCGTCGACGCCCGTAAGGGGATCCTCGAGCAGACCCGTCGGCACGCCTTCATCGCCAGCCTTCTCGGAATTCCGCACCTCGTGCTGTGCGTCAACAAGATGGATCTCGTCGGGTGGTCCGAGGAACGGTTCGAGGAGATCAAGGAGGAATTCCGGCAGTTCGCGATCAAACTCGAGGTCCACGACCTCACGTTCATCCCGGTGTCGGCACTGCGCGGCGACAACATCGCGCAACGTACCGCCAACATGCCCTGGTACGAGGGGGCGTCGCTGCTGCACTACCTCGAGCAGGTGCACGTGGCGTCCGACCGCAACCTGATCGACGCGCGGTTCCCGGTGCAGTACGTGGTCCGGCCGCAGCGCCAGACCGATTCGGTGTTGCACGATTTCCGCGGCTACGCGGGGACGGTCGCCAGCGGGGTGTTCAAGCCGGGCGACGAGGTGGTGGCGCTGCCGTCGGGATTCACATCCACCGTCAGTGCCATCTGGGGTCCCGGCGGAACCCGCCTCGACGAGGCGTTCGCCTCGTCGGCGGTGTGCGTGCAACTCGCCGACCAGTTGGACGTGAGCCGTGGAGACGTGTTGTGCCGTCCCAACAACCGCCCGCTCGTCGGGCAGGAACTCGACGCGATGATCTGCTGGTTCAGTGAACAGTCGGCGCTGACACCGGATGCCCGGTACACGCTGCTGCACACCACCCGTGCCACCAGGGCGTCGATCGCGCGGCTCGACTACCGGCTGGACGTGAACACCCTGCACCGCGACGAGTCCGCGCAGTCGCTGTCGCTCAACGAGATCGGCCGTGTGCAGCTGAGAACCTCGCAGCCGCTGATGTTCGACCCGTACCGCCGCAACCACGTGACGGGCAGTTTCATCCTCGTCGACGAGTCGACCCACAACACGGTCGCCGCCGGCATGATCACCGGGCCGACGCTGTCGCGGTCGAAGGTGGTGTGGCACGCGGCGGCCGTGTCGCGGGAGGAACGGGCGACACGCGGCCGCACCGTCTGGCTGACCGGACTGTCGGCGTCGGGAAAGTCGACGGTCGCGGTGGAACTCGAGCGCCGCCTGGTCGCGTCCGGGGTGCCCGCCTACCGGCTCGACGGCGACAATCTGCGGCACGGCCTCAACGCCGACCTCGGGTTCAGCGCGCAGGACCGCGCCGAGAACGTGCGCCGCGTCGGCGCCGTCGCGCAACTGCTGGCCGACTCGGGGGTGGTCGCGATCGCATCGCTGATCAGCCCGTACCGCGAGGACCGGGACCGGGTCCGGGAACAGCACCGGGCTGCCGGGCTCGACTTCGTCGAGGTGTTCGTCGACACGCCGGTGGACCAGTGCGAGGCGCGCGACCCCAAGGGCATGTACGCGAAGGCCCGCGCCGGGGAGATCACGGGATTCACCGGGGTCGACGACCCGTACGAGGCGCCCGAGAACGCCGAACTCGTGCTCCGGCCCGAGGACGGCACGCCGACCGAACAAGCCGCGAGAATTATGGAATTGTTGACACGTGATCACTGACGCACGACTCGCGGCCGACATCGCCTCCGGTGCCGGCGCCCTGCTGCTGGACATCCGCACCGCGGGACTGGGATCGGCCGACGGTCGTGAACTCGGCAGGCGCGGCGACATCGCCGCCGATGCGTTCATCCTCGGCAAACTCGCGGCGGAGCGACCCGAAGACGCGATCCTCTCCGAGGAGTCGGCCGACGACCGGTCCCGGCTGGAGCGGTCGCGGGTGTGGATCATCGACCCTCTCGACGGTTCCAAGGAGTACGGACTACCCGGGCACTCGGACTGGGCGGTGCACGTCGCGCTGTGGGAACGCGGTCGCGGCATCACGGCGGCCGCGGTCGCGCAACCGGCACTGGGCGCCGTGTACGCCAGCGACGACGACAGTCACGCGGTCCATGCCGAACAGCTGCCTGCCCGCCCGCGGATCGTCGTGTCCGCCAGCAGGCCGCCCGCGTTCGTCGACGCCGTCGCGACGGACATCGGTGCCGAGGTCTCCACCATGGGTTCGGCGGGCGCGAAGGCGATGGCGGTGCTCCGCGGAGACGTCGACGCGTACATCCACGCGGGCGGGCAGTGGGAATGGGATTCCGCGGCCCCTGTCGGCGTCGCCGTGGCCGCGGGCCTGCACTGCTCGCGGATCGACGGAACCCCGTTGGACTACAACGAATCCCACCCCTACCTACCGGACCTGCTGATCTGCCGGCCGGAACTCGCCGCGCCCCTGCTTGCGGCGATCGCGAAACATGCCACCGACACGGCCGACAGCGGACGCGTCGCGATGGCAAGGACATACATCGACGCACTGGTCAGTCACGACGCCACCAAGGTGCGTCTCGCGGACAACGCGTGGCGGGTGGAGAACGGGCAGCACACGGGCGAATCGGGGGCGTTCATCCGGGACGAGCTCGAGAACGGACTGCAGTACCAGGCCATCCAGGCCGTGCGCGAACTCTCCTTCCACGAATGGGGCGACAACGTGGTGGCCCGGTTCGTGCTCGACCTCGGGGCGACACCCACCGAGGTGACGTCGGTCCGGATCACGGAGCATTTCGACATCCCGGCCGGGGCGATCCAGTCCGTCATGGCCATCATCGAACCGGTCGCGATCGAGAGGGAGAACCGATGACACCGGACCAGCTGGTCACCCAATTCTGCGCCGAGTGGATCGAGCCCGATCCGGCGAAGATCGCCGAATATTTCGCGGAAGACGCTGTTTATCACAACATTCCGATGGAACCCGTCACCGGGCGTGACGCGATCCGCGAGTTCATCGCCGGCTTCATCGCAGCCTTCGGCGGCATCGACTTCCGGGTGCACCGGCAGGTCACCGACGGCGGCCAGAGCCCCAACGCCGAGGAGTCGAGCGGGGTGGTGATGAATGAGCGGATCGACGTGTTCACCCTCAACGGCATTGTCGTCGAACTGCCGGTCGTCGGCGTCTTCGAGATCACCGGCGGCAAGATCACCACGTGGCGCGACTACTTCGACATGGCGCCGATCCAGGCCGCGGCCGGTGGTGGTGACTCACCGCAGTGAATGTTGACGTCAGGTTCAAGTTGGCCCTACGCTGAGCCCTGGGGGTATGACGACGGTCGCACCCGGAGAGGCGAATGGCATGTCGCGCCCGCGAACCGCACCCACACCACCGGTCACCGCCCGGGGCGTCCGCACCCGTGATCGCCTCGTCGCCGCGGCCCGGGTGGTGTTCGAGCGCGAGGGATACCTCGACGCCCGCCTCGTCGACATCAGCAAAGAGGCCGGACTCTCGACCGGCTCCTTCTACACCTACTTCGCCGGCAAGGAGGAAGTGTTCGCGGCGGTCGTGGAGGTGACGCAGAACGACCTGCTGCATCCCGGGATGGGGCGGGTCGAGGACGAGGACGACGTGCACGCGGTCGTAGAGGCGAGCATCCGAGCATACCTGCACGCGTGCCGCCGGAATGCACGTCTGCTGGCCCTGCTCGAGCAGGTCGCGCACGTCGACCCCGCATTCCGTGACCTGGAGCGCTCGCGGGACGAGACGTTCTACCTGCGCAACGCGCGGGCGATCGCCGATCTGCAGGCTCGGGGTCTCGCCGACGCGTCGCTCGACCCGATGCTGACGTCGAAGGCGTTGTCCGCCATGGTCGGGAGAATGGCCTACGGTTATTTCGTCGGACCGCCGAGCGAGCGGCGAACACTCTCGTTCGACGAACTGAACGCCGGGCTCGCACGGATGTGGACGAACGCTCTGCGCGTCCCCGACCGGGGCTGAGGGCCGTCAGTAGCCGGGCGCGTGGAGGATGCGCAGAACGAGATCGGCGTTGATGTCACCCAGTTCCTCCGGCGTGAATTCGCCGTCGGGGCTGTACCAGCGGCAGATGTCCACCGCGAGGGACATGATCGCCAGAACGGCGACGCGGGGGTCGGGAATGAGGAACACACCCTGATCGAGCCCGTTCTGCACCTCGCGCATCGCGGCGACCCGGATCTGGAGCCGGGTCTCGGCCACCGTCTCGCGGTGTTCGGTACTGAGATGCCTGCTCTCGTACTGGGCGATGCGCGCCCGCCGAAAATTCCGGGCGTGCATGATGCTGAACTCGCGGACCAGTGCCCGGACGCGATCGACCGGGTCGGTGAACGGCGCGACCGCGCTGAGCACCAGCGCGAGGGCGCGTTCGTTCGACCGGCGGACCAGTTGGAAGAGCAGATCCTCCTTGGACGGAAAGTGCACGTACATCGCGGACGGGCTCATTCCGGCCGTGGTGGAGATGTCCCGCGTGCGCGTGGCTTCGAAACCCTTGTCGGAGAACAGCGTCGTCGCCGCGCGGAGCAGGCGCTCCTCGGATGTGAGCGGACCGGGGCCCGGCTCCTCGGTCGCGAACACGTCATCTCGCAGTTCGGTCATGGGTGGTCCTCTCCGCCGCATCGAGCTTCGTCCGCACCGGCGGGATTCGGCAAGGTCAATCTCCTCGAGTGATTGACATCACACCGCTATTCAAACACACTAAGCAAGCGCTCACTGACTTGAAGTTGGCGTCATGTTCTGAAAAATCGCGATCCCACATCCACCCGTAGACCTATCTCGAGGAGTGATCGGATGACATCATCCGCGGTGCAGCCGAGCAAGGACGCGGCCGGCGACACGGCCGTCTCACGCACGCGTGCACATCGGAAACTGCTTGCGGCGGGACTGGTCGGCAGCTCGATCGAGTGGTACGACTTCTTCCTGTACGGAACCGCTGCGGCACTGGTCTTTCCCCACGTCTTCTTCCCCGGCTCGTCGGCGTTGGTGGGCACCCTGCTCTCGTTCAGCACCTTCTGGGCAGGCTTCGTCGCCCGCCCGCTGGGCGGCCTGGTCGCCGGTCACTTCGGCGACAAGTACGGCCGCAAACCGGCGGTCGTGACCTGCCTGCTGTTCATGGGGCTGGCGACGTTCCTGATCGGCTGCCTTCCCGGTGCCGCGACCATCGGTGTCGCGGCCCCGATCCTGCTGGTGGTCCTGCGATTCGTCCAGGGCCTCGCGTGCGGCGGCCAGTGGGGTGGCATCGTGCTGCTGCTGACCGAATCGGCCAGTCCCAAGCGCCGGGGGTTCTCCGGCACCTTCGGGCAGATGGGTGTCTCGTTCGGTGTCCTGCTCGGCAATCTCGTGTTCCTCGGCGCCACCGCGGCGATCTCGAACGAGGCGTTCCTCAGCTGGGGCTGGCGGATCCCGTTCTTCGCCAGCGCACTGCTGTTCCCGGTCGTGCTCTACATCCAGACCAAGGTCGAGGACACCCCCGAGTTCCGGGACCTGCAGGAACAGGCGCAGAAGAAGAACGAGACCGTCGTCCGCGCACCGCTGACCCAGGCGATCAGGGAACACTGGCGCAAGATCCTGCTCGGCTGCGGACTGCTCGCGGCCACCAACTCGCTGTTCTACATCTCCATCGCCGGGGTGCTCAGTTACGGCACCGCGGAACTGGGAATGAAGCGCAACGACCTGCTCGCGATCTCCCTGCTCAGCGCGGCGCTCACGGTCGGTGTGGTGCTGTGGTCCGGGCACATGTCCGACAAGATCGGGCGCAGGCCGATGATCCTGATCGGCGCGGCGATGATCATCGTGTGGGCGTTCCCGTACTTCTGGCTGATCAACACCCGGAACCTGGTGCTGTTCTTCATTGCCGTCACGGTCGGCAGCGTCTTCCAGTCCATGACGTACGGGCCGATCGCCGCGTACATGGGTGAGTTGTTCGCTCCCAACGTCCGGTATTCCGCCGCCTCGCTGGCGTATCAGCTGGCGGCGATCACGGTGAGCGGCGGCACCCCGTTCATCATGACCGCGCTGATCGCCAAGACCGGGACCACCACGTTCGTCGCCGTCTTCGTTGCGCTGATGGGGCTGGTGACGTTCCTCTGCGCGTGGAAGCTCCGCGAGACCAACACCGCCGAGGTCCGCAGCGATCCCGTCGCCGTACCCGGCGCCCAGTTCTACTAGACGGCCGCCCCTTTTCGCGACGATGCCCACCGCCGGATCTCGGCGGTGGGCATCGTCGTCACCTCGCGCTCAGCTGATCTTCAGCACCAGCTTGCCGGTGTTGGCGCCGTCGAACAGCAGGTTGAGGGTGCGGCCGAACGCCTCGACGCCTCCGGTCTCGACCTGTTCGCGGGTCACGATCTCGCCGGCGCGGATCCACTCCGACATCGCCTCCATGCCCTCGGGGAACCGGTCGAGGTAGTCGAACACGATGAACCCGGTCATCGACGCACGGTTGACCAGTAGCGACAGGTACCGGGACGGCCCGGGCTGCGGGTCGGTGGCGTTGTATCCGGAGATCGCGCCGCACAGCGCGACCCGGGCGTTCTTGCGGAGCCGGGCCAGCGCGGCGTCGAGGATCTCCCCGCCGACATTGTCGAAGTAGAGGTCGATCCCTTCCGGCGCCGCGGCGCGCAGCGCCTTCCCGACCGATTCGGACTTGTAGTCGATCGCCGCGTCGAAACCCAGATCCTCGGTCAGCCACGCGCACTTCTCGGGGCCGCCGGCGATGCCGATCACCGTGGCGCCCTTCAGCTTGGCGATCTGCCCGGCGATGCTCCCGACCGCTCCCGCCGCCCCCGAGATGAGCACGGTGTCGCCCTTCTCCAGCCTGCCGACGTCGGTGAGACCGAAATAGGCGGTCATGCCGGGAAAGCCGAGCGCGCCCAGCCACGTCGGTGCCGGGGCGAGCGACTCGTCGACGGCGAGCGCGCCGCGGCCGTCGGAGAGCGCGTACTCCTGCACGCCGAACTGCCCGGACACGAGCTGTCCTTCGGGGAACTTCGCGTTCTTCGACGCCACCACCCGGCCGACGGCGTGAGTGCGCATCACCTCGCCGATCGCGACCGGCGGCACGTACGACTTCACGTCGTCGAGCCACCCGCGCATCGCCGGGTCGAGGGACACGTAGTCCACCTTCACGGTGAATTCGCCGTCCGAGGGTTCGGGTATCGGTTCCGACGTGATCTCCCAGGTGGAGTCGTCGGGACGGCCGACCGGACGCTTCGCCAGCCGGACCTGCCTGTTCACGGTTGTCACGGTGTTCACCTTTCGGGTGCTTCTGCGGTCAGTGCGTCGTTTCTCAATGCGGTTCTGTCGATCGACCGTTTGAGGATCTTTCCGGTCGACCCCTTGGGGAGGGAGTCGACGATCGCGACGATCCGGGGAATCTTGTATGCGGACAGCCGTTCCCGGGCCCAGCCGGTCAGTTGGGCGCCGTCCAGCCCGGAACCGGGGACAGTGGCCACGACCGCAGCCACCTCCTCGCCGTAGTGATCGTCGGGGACGCCCACGACGGCGGCCTCGAGGATGTCGGGGTGCGTGTACAGGACCTCCTCGATCTCACTCGGGTACACGTTGTAGCCGCCCCGGATGATGAGATCCTTCACCCGATCGACGATGCGCAGATCCCCGTCCGCATCGATCTCGCCCAGGTCCCCGGTGCGCAGCCAGCCGTCCGGGTCCAGGACGGCGGCGGTGTCGGACGGCCGGTTCCAATAGCCCTTCATCACCGTCGCACCCTTCACGAACACCTCGCCGACGGTCCCGGGCGGGCAGGCGAGCCCGTCGTGGTCCCGCACCTCGACCGCAAGCCGGGGCACCGCGCGACCCGTGTAGCCGATCTTCCCGCCGCGGTCGATGTCGTTGAACGTGCCGAACGCGGTGGTCTCGGTGAGCCCGTAGCCCTCGAGGATGGTGCATCCGAAGCGAGACTCGAATTCGCGGGCCACCTCGCCCGGAAGTGATGCGCCCCCGGAGATGGCGATGCGCAGTTGCGTGAAGTCCTGCGAGTCGGTGCCGTCCGCGGCATGCAGCATGGCGTTCCACATCGTCGGCACACCGGCCATGATCGTCAGGCGGTCCCGGCGGAGCAGGGCGAGCATCGCCGCCGGATCGAATCGGGCCAGCAGCGTCAGCGACCCACCGCCGGTGAACGTCGCCATCATGACCGAGGCCTGGCCGAACACGTGGAACAGGGGAAGTCCGGTGCCGGTCCGGTCTTCGCTCGAACCGCGACTGCATTCGGCGCCGATCTCGCCGCCGGACAGCAGGTTCCCCACCGTCAGCTCCGCGCCCTTCGGCCGCCCGGTGGTGCCGGACGTGTAGAGGATGGCGGCGGTGTCGTCGCGGTCCCGCTCGGCGACGGGAACAGGCTCGGTGTCCGGCGACGCACTGTCGGGGGTGAGCGTCCAGACGGGGATGTGCAGTGCGGCGGCCGCGTCGGCGATCGCGGGCCCGAGTTCGTGCCACACGATGGCGAGTGCGGCGCCGGCATCGGTGAGGACGTACTCGGTCTCGGGCCGGGTCGACATCGTGTTCACCGGCACCACGACGCACCCAGCCGCCTGAATGCCCAGGTACGCGACCACGAACTCGGGCACCGAGGGTGCGGCCAGAAGGACTCGGTCGCCGGGGGACAGGCCCGCTTCGTTGAGTGCTCCCGCGCACCGGGTGCTCGCGGCGCGCAACTGCCCGTAGGTCAGGGTGCTGTCCGCACCTCGCAGCGCGATGTTGTCGGGAGTGGCGTCGGCGTGGCGGGACACCGGATCGAGCACATTCGCCCGTGAGTAGTTGTCAACCGCGGGCGGTTCACAAGTGCTCACGGCTGCTGGCCGGCCTCGACGACGCGGGCGACGGATTCGGACACGACCACCGGTTTGTCGGAGCCCTCGCGCTCGACCACCTGGGACATGGTCACCTGGATGCCGCCCCCGACCTGTTCCGCGGATTGGATGGTGGCCCGCATCCGGATGCGTGAACCCACCGGCACCGGCGCGGGGAAGCGGACCTTGTTGTAGCCGTAGTTCAGGCTGTGGGCGAAACCGTCGAAGCGCAGCAGGGTCGCCGACAGGGCCGGTCCGAGGGACAGGCTGTAGAGGCCGTGCGCGATGGTGCCGCCGAGCGGGCTGGCGGCGGCGCGCTCGGTATCGATGTGGATCCACTGGTGGTCGCCGGTGGCGTCCGCGAAGGCGTTGACGCGTTCCTGGGTGACGTCGTGCCAGTCGGTGGGGCCCAGCTCCTCGCCGATCAACGCCGTGAGCTCGTCGAAGCTCGCGGGGCGAACGGGCAGTGCGGTGGTGTCGGTCATCTGTCTCCCTCGATTCCGGGTGGTGCAGGGCCTGGATGTGTCACGTTGGCTGCATCGGAAGTCGGGTGTTCTCGGACTCCAACACTTGAACTTGACGACGGATTCAACTATACAAAAGAGAGACGCGAGTCACAACGCACGGCGAAGGAGAGGACACCTCGTGAAGGTTGCACAGAAAGTCGCCATCGTGACCGGCGGTGGCGGCGGAATCGGCGGGGCGATCGCACACCGTCTCGCCGAACAGGGCGCCAAGGTGCTGGTCGCCGATCTCGACCCGGACGCAGCCGCCGCCGTCGCGGACGGCATCAACGCCCGCCACCCGGGATCCGCCGTCGCCGACGGTGGCGACGTCGCGGACACCGATCAGATCCGGCGCATCATCGACCGCGCGGAGACCGAGTTCGGGCCGGTCGATCTCTACTTCGCCAACGCCGGCATCGCGGGAGCGCCCGGCCTCGACGCCGGCGACGCCGACTGGGACCTCGCGTTCGACGTCAACGTCCGCGCCCACATCCGCGCCGCCCGGCAACTCGTGCCGAAGTGGATCGCGCGCGGCGAGGGCTACTTCGTGTCGACCGCCTCCGCGGCCGGCCTCCTCACCCAGATCGGCTCGGCGACCTACGCGGTCACCAAACACGCGGCCGTCTCGTTCGCCGAATGGCTGTCGGTCACATACGGGGACGACGGGGTTCGCGTCAGCTGCCTCTGCCCGATGGGAGTCGAGACGAAGTTGATGCGCTCCGGCGAGAACTCCGGTGACCCCCTCGGCGTCGCTGCCACGAAGGCCGTCGTCTCGGCGGGGGAGGTGCTGCAGCCCGGGCAGGTCGCCGACATCGTGCTCGACGCCGTGGACCGGGAGACGTTCCTGATCCTGCCCCACGAGAGCGTCCTCACCATGTACCGGCAGAAGGGGTCCGACTACGACCGCTGGCTGCGCGGAATGCGCCGCTACCAGAGTTCGCTGCTGGAGCACGCGTGACCGGCGAGCCTGCAGACCTGGTCCTCGCCGAGCGGCGCGGACCGGTCCTGGTGCTGACGTTCAACCGGCCCGGCAAGCTGAACGCCTGGACCGACGACCTCGAGGACCGCTACTTCACGCTGCTCGTCGACGCCGCGGTCGGGGCCGATCTCGTCGAGGGCGTCCAGAGCCACCTCGACAAGCGCACACCCGTGTTTCCCTCACTACCCGTCAGGAGTTCTCATGTCCCTGTTTGACATTTCCGCACGCGCCCAGCAGTTGCAGGTCGATCTGCGGGGGTTCATGGATTCGCACGTGTATCCGGCGGAGGCGGTGTACGAGGAGCAGATGCGGGAGTCGGGGGATCCGCATTTCCAGCCGCCGGTTCTGGAGGAGCTCAAGGTGGAGGCGCGGCGCCGGGGTTTGTGGAATCTGTTCCATCCACACCCGGGTACGGGTGCCGGGTTGACGAACCTCGAGTACGCGCCGTTGGCGGAGATCATGGGGCGCAGCCATATCGCGTCGGAGGCGTGCAACTGCAATGCGCCGGACACGGGCAACATGGAGGTACTGGAGCTGTTCGGCACGGCCGAGCACAAGGAGAAGTACCTGAAGCCGTTGCTGGAGGGGACGATGGCGTCGGCGTTCGCGATGACCGAACCCGCGGTGGCGAGTTCGGACGCGACCAACGTGGAGTTGTCGATGGTCCGTGACGGCGACGAATATGTGCTGAACGGCCGAAAGTGGTTCGCGTCGAACGCGTTGCACCGCAACTGCAAGGTGCTGATCGTGATGGGCAAGACGGATCCGTCGGCGGCGCCGCACCGGCAGCAGTCGATGATGGTGGTGCCGATCGATGCGCCCGGGGTGACGGTGATGCGGGGGCTGCCGGTGTTCGGGTATCAGGACCGCGAGGGGCACGCGGAGATCGATTTCGCGGATGTGCGGGTGCCGGTGACGGACGTGCTGAAGGGCGAGGGCGAGGGATTCGCGATCTCCCAGGCCCGGCTGGGGCCGGGCCGGATCCACCACTGCATGCGGGCGATCGGGATGGCGGAGCGGGCACTGGAATTGATGTGCCGCCGGGCGTCGTCGCGGGTGACGTTCGGGAAGCCGGTCAGTGAGAACGCGAACATCCAGGACTGGATCGCGGAGGCGCGCATCGAGATCGAGATGATCCGGTTGCTGACGCTGAAGGCGGCGTATCTGATGGACACGGTGGGGAACAAGGAGGCGCGGACGGAGATCGCGGCGATCAAGGTGGCGGCTCCGAACATTGCGCTGAAGATCGTGGACCGGGCGATTCAGGTGCACGGCGGCGCGGGCGTCACCGACGACTTCCCCCTCGCCATGGCCTGGGCGCACCTGCGCACGCTGCGCCTGGCCGACGGTCCCGACGAGGTCCACAAGCGCGCCATCGCGCGGCAGGAACTGCGGCAGTACCGCGACACCGCCCACGCTTCCACCAACGGACACAAGGTTGCGGTGAGCTGACATGGCCGGACTCGACCTCACCGGACGCACCGCGATCGTCACCGGCGCCTCGCGGGGCATCGGGCTGGCCGTCGCCCGGGCCCTCGTGGCCGCCGGCGCCGACGTGGTGCTCACCTCACGCTCCCAGGAATCGGCCGACGCCGCCGCGGCGCAGGTCGGGGGTACCGCGATCGGCGTCGCCGCGCACGCCGTCGACGAGGAGGCCGCCCGGCGGTGCGTCGACACCACCGTCGAACGCTTCGGCAGCCTGGACATCCTGGTCAACAACGCGGGAACCAACCCCGCCTTCGGACCGGTCATCGACCAGGACCACGCACGGTTCGCCAAGACCTTCGACGTGAACCTGTGGGCGCCGGTGCTGTGGACCGGCCTGGCCACCAAGGCGTGGATGGGCGAGCACGGCGGCGCCGTGGTCAACACCGCGTCCATCGGCGGCATGGCGTTCGAGGCGAACATCGGCCTGTACAACGCGTCGAAGGCCGCGTTGATCCACCTCACCAAGCAACTGGCACTGGAACTCTCACCGAACGTGCGGGTCAACGCCGTCGCTCCCGGTGTGGTGCGGACCAAGCTGGCCGAGGCGCTGTGGAAGGACCACGAGCAGGCCGTGTCGGCGTCCACGGCGCTGGGGCGGATCGGCGAACCCGAGGACATCGCGTCCGCGGTCGCGTTCCTCGTCTCCGATGCCGCGAGCTGGATCACCGGCGAAACCATGGCGATCGACGGCGGGCAACTGCTCGGCGACGCAATCCCGTTCCGGCAGGGGGCCCAGCTCGGTGTCTAGCGTGGACGTCGTCGGCATCGACACCGAGGCCGTGAGCCGCTGGATCGGCACGCTCGGCATCGACACTGCCGGACCGCTGACCTTCGACCGGATCGGCCTAGGCCAGTCGAACCTCACCTACCTGGTCCAGGACCGGGCGGGTGGCAGATGGGTGCTCCGGCGCCCACCCCTCGGGCACCTGCTCGCGTCGGCCCACGACGTCGCCCGCGAGGCGCGGATCCTCTCCGCCCTCGAGGACACCGCGGTGCCCACCCCGCGGGTGTTCGGGCTCACCGACGACCCGGAGGTCACCGAGGTACCGCTGCTGCTGATGGAGTTCGTCGACGGCCAGGTCGTCGACCGCATGTCGGTCGCGGAATCCCTGACGCCGGAACGTCGCCGGGCGATCGGCCTGTCGCTGCCGCGGACGCTGGCGAAGATCCATGCGGTGGACCTCGAGAGCACCGGGTTGACCGACCTGGCCAGCCACAAGCCGTACGCGCAGCGTCAGCTCAAGCGGTGGTCGGGTCAGTGGGAGAAGTCGAAGACCCGCGAGCTGCCCGCTCTCGACGACCTGACCAGGCGGCTCACCGACTCGGTGCCGGAACAGCGGGAACTGACGCTCGTGCACGGCGACTTCCACCTGCGCAACGTCATCACCTCCCACGAGACCGGGGCGGTGACCGCCGCCCTGGACTGGGAATTGTGCACGCTGGGCGAACCGCTTGCCGACGTCGGCAGCCTGCTCGCCTACTGGCCGGAGCCCGGCGAGACCACCGGCGGCGACTTCCCGGCATCCACCCTCGACGGTTTCCCGGACCGGGCGGAGATCGCCGGGGTGTACCTCGACGAGACCGGACGCGACCCGAAGGCCCTGGCGTTCTGGCACGTCCTCGGCCTGTGGAAGGTGGCGGTCATCGCGGAGGGCGTCATGCGCCGTGCCCGGGACGAACCGCAGAACAAGGCGGCCGCGGGAACCCCGACCGTCGAGCGTATCGACGACCTCGTGGCCAAGGCGTGCGACATCGCCGCCCGGGCCGGAATCTGACCGAAGGACTGAGGACGATGAGCACTGACGAACAGGCGATCGCACGCGACCTGAGCGGCCGCATCGCGACCCTCCTGGAACAGAACGACCAGTCGGATCCGGTCCGGTTCCTCGGGGCCCGCTTCGACGCCGGCCTCGCGTGGGTCCACTTCCCGCCCGGGCGCGGCGGTCTGGGTCTGCCGCAGAGCTTCCAGGCGCAGGTCGACGCCGAACTCGCGGCCGCAGGGGCGCCCGGCCCGGCGAAGAGCCGCAACGGGATCGGACTGGGCATGGCCGCGCCGACCATCGCCGCGTTCGGCACCGACGAACAGCAGCAGAAGTACCTTCGGCCGATCTTCACCGGCGAGCACATCTACTGCCAGCTGTTCAGCGAACCGGGGGCGGGTTCCGACCTCGCCGCCGTCGCGACGCGAGCCGTCCGTGAGGGTGACGGCTGGACGGTCAACGGGCAGAAGGTGTGGACATCGGGGGCGCAGAACGCGCAGAGGGCCATCCTCGTGGCCCGCACGGATCCGTCGGTGCCCAAGCACGCCGGGCTCACCTACTTCCTCTGCGACATGAGCGATCCCGGAATCGACGTCCGGCCGCTGCGGCAGATCACCGGTGAGGCCGAGTTCAACGAAGTGTTCCTCACCGACGTCCACATTCCGGATTCCGATCGGCTCGGCAGCGAGGGACAGGGCTGGAAGGTCGCCACCGCGACCCTCAACAACGAACGGGTGGCGATCGGCGGTTCCGCGGCCGCCCGCGAGAGCGGCATGATCGGACCGGTCGCGCGCGCCTGGCGCGAACAACCCGAACTCCGCGACCCCGCGATGCACGACGAACTGCTCCGGCTGTGGGTCGACGCGGAAGTCGCACGGCTGACCGGCGAACGGCTGCGGCAGCAACTCGAGGCCGGGCAGCCCGGCCCCGAGGGATCCGGACTGAAGCTGGCCTTCGCCCGGCTCGCGCAGACCATCTCGGGTTTCGATATCGAACTCCACGGTGAGGCCGGGCTGCGCTACGACGACTGGACCATGCGCCGCCCGGACAAGGTCGACTTCACCGGCCGCGAACCCGGATACCGGTACCTGCGCGCGAAAGGCAACTCGATCGAGGGCGGCACGTCCGAGATCCTGCGCAACGTCATCGCGGAACGGGTCCTCGGCCTCCCTCCGGAGCACCGCGTCGACAAGGACATCGCCTGGAAGGACCTGCCCCGATGAACACCGCAGATCTGCTGTACTCCGACACGGAAGACGCCCTGCGCGACAGCGTCCGCCGGCTGCTCGCCGACCGCTGCTCGCACGAACTGGTCGTCGGGGCGTACGACGGGACGCCCGCCGACTTCTCCGGGGTGTGGAAATCCCTCGCCGTCGAACTCGGCCTGGCCGGCCTGCTCGTCCCCGAGGAACTGGGCGGCGCCGGGGCGAGCGCCCGTGAGGCCGCGGTGGTCATGGAGGAGATCGGACGCGCCGTCGCACCCGTCCCGTACCTGTCCAGCGCCGTACTCGCGACGGTCGCGCTGCTGACGGCGGGCGACACCGAGACGGTCGGCGTACTCGCCGACGGCACCACCACCGGTGCGCTCACGGTCGGGCTCGCGACCGCACCCGGCCGGTTCACCCCGGCCGTGCGCCGGGACGGCGACTCCCTCACCGGGACCGTGACCGGTGTCGCGGGCGCCGCGGAGGCCGACATCCTGATAGTGCCGGTCGAGGGTCCGGACGGGCTCGAACTGCACACCGTGCCCGCGGGCACCGCCGGGGTCACCGTCACCCCCGTGCTCGCGCTCGACATGACCCGGCCGCTGTCCGACGTCGCGTTCGACGCCGCAGCGTCCATCCGCATCGACCACGGCAACGCCGCGGACGCGGTCCAGGAGGCCCTCGTTCTCGGCGCCGCACTGCTCGCCTCCGAGCAACTCGGGCTCGCGCAGTGGTGCTTCGAGACGACGCTGGCGTACGTCAAGGACCGAACCCAGTTCGGCCGCGCCGTCGGGTCGTTCCAGGCGATCAAGCACCGCCTCGCCGACCTGTGGCTCGAAGTGACGTCCGCGGCCGCCGCGGCCCGCTACGCCGCCGACACCGCCGCCCGGGGCGACGCCGACGCCGAGGTCGCGGCCGCCGTCGCGCAGGCGTACTGCAGCGGGGTCGCCGTCCACGCCGCGGAGGAGTGCGTTCAGTTGCACGGCGGAATCGGCATGACCTGGGAATACCCCGCCCACCTGTACCTGAAGAGGGCGAAGAGCGACCAGTTGGCATTCGGCACCGCCTACCGTCACCGCGCGCACCTCGCCGGCCTCATCGACCTGCCCGCGTAACCCGGGCCCCACCACCGACAGTCAGGAAGCAATCCATGAAGGCATGGCGTGTCCACGAACTCGGCGAGCCGCGCACCGCGCTGCAGCTCGAGGAGATCCCGGACCCCACGGCAGGCCCCGGACAGGTGCTGGTCCGGGTCCTCGCCGCACCGGCGAACTTCCCCGACGTGCTGCTGTGCCGCGGCGAATACCAGATCACGCCGCCGCTGCCGTTCACGCCCGGAGTCGAGCTGTGCGGCGAGGTGGTCGCGGTCGGTGAGGGTGTCACCCGCTTTGCCGCCGGCGACCGGGTGATCGGCAACCCGAACCTGCCCGGCGGCGGATTCGCGCAGATGGCCGTGATGGACGAGGTCAATACGTTCGCAGCCCCGTCCACGCTCGATGACGCCGAGGCGTCGGCGTTGAGCATCGGCTACCAGACGAGTTGGTTCGCGCTGCACCGGCGGACGCAACTGAAGCCGGGGGAGACCCTGCTCGTCCATGCTGCCGCGGGCGGAGTGGGCAGCGCCGCGGTGCAACTGGGCAAGGCGGCGGGCGCGAAGGTCATCGGCGTCGTCGGTGGCGCAGACAAGGCCGACTACTGCCGGCGGCTGGGCGCGGATCTGGTGATCGACCGGCACACCGAGGATTTCGTCCCGCTGGTCAAGGAATTCACCGGCGGACGCGGAGCGGATGTCGTCTACGACCCGGTCGGCGGCGACGCCTACGCGAAGTCCACCAAGTGCATCGCGTTCGAGGGCCGGATCCTGATCATCGGCTTCGCAGGCGGCACCATCCCGACGCCCGGCCTCAATCACGCCCTGATCAAGAACTACTCCATCATCGGACTGCACTGGGGCCTGTACAAGCAGTACAACCAGCAGGCGATCGCCGACTGCCACGAGGAGTTGACCCGCCTCGCCGAGTCCGGGGCCATCAGGCCGCTCATCAGCGAGCGGTTGTCGCTCGCGGACGTGGCCGACGGTATCGGCCGGCTCGGCGACGGCAGTACGGTCGGCCGCCTCGTTTTCCAACCCTGAAGTCCTCCAGTCCTGAAAGGGAACGCACATGGATGCAGGTTCGCTGTTCGACGTCGCAGGCAAGACCGTGGTGGTCACCGGAGGTTCGCGGGGTATCGGCCGGATGATCGCGCAGGGGTTCGTCCAGGCCGGGGCGACCGTCGTGATTTCCGCCCGCAAGGCGGAGCCGTGTGAGAAGGCCGCCGCCGAACTGTCCGCCCTCGGCCCGGGCACGTGCCACGCCCACCCCGCCGACCTGTCCACCGAGGAGGGGATCGCGGGGCTGGTCGCGCGGGTCGCCGAGGTGTCGCCCCGACTGGACGTCCTGGTGAACAATGCCGGCGCGACGTGGGGTGCGCCGATCGACGAGTTCCCCGCCGCCGGGTTCGACAAGATCTTCGACATCAACGTCAAGGGCGTGTTCCTGCTCACCCAGGCGTTGCTGCCGAGTCTGCGGGCCGCCGCGACGGACGGCGACCCCGCCCGGGTGATCAACATCGGGTCGATCGACGGACTGGTGGTGTCCGGTACCGAGAACTTCTCGTACGGGGCGAGCAAGGCCGCGGTCCACATGCTCACCCGCAAGCTCGCCGCGGCGCTGGCCGCCGAGCGGATCACCGTCAATGCCATTGCGCCGGGACCCTTTCCGAGCAAGATGATGGCCTTCATTCTCGACGACCCGGAGCGGAAGGAGGCGATCGAGGGATCGGTGCCGCTCGGCCGGGTCGGCACACCGGAAGACGTCGCGGGCACCGCGATCTTCCTCGCCTCACGCGCCGGGGCCTACGTCACCGGAACCGTCGTCCCCGTCGACGGCGGGATGTCGGGCACACGCTGAACAGCAGGTCACACAGTCGGAACACGGAACGAGCGAGAGGCGGCACGGCGACGATGAGCTGGTACGACGACAGGCCCTGGATGGACCGGTACGACGAGAACACGCGTTCCGTGGGGGAGATCCCCGCCCGGACAGCGCTCGACATGTTCTCGGCCGCGGTCGAGTCCGCCCCGGACGGGCCCGCCGTCCGGTACCTCGGCGGCACCCTGAGCTACCGCCAGGTCGACGAACTCAGCGACGGCGTGGCCGACTACCTCGCGGAGAACCGCTTCGGAACCGGCGACCGGCTCGCGATCTACCTGCAGAACGTCCCGCAGTTCGTGCTGGCGTTGATCGGCACGTGGAAGGCCGGAGGGGTCGTCGTCCCGCTGAACCCGATGTACCGGGACGAGCTCGCCCACATCCTCACAGACGCCGGAGTCACCGCCATTGTGTGCAGCGAGAACGCGTGGGCCGATCGAGTGGGGGAGCGCGCGTCCGCCGCCGGCGTGCGGATCGCGCTGACCGCCAGTGAACTCGACATCCAGACGTCGGGCGACGCACGGGTCTTCGGGGGAGTGACCCGGGCGCGCGCCGAGGGCGTGCCCGACCTGCTCGAGGTGGCCCGGGCACGCGCGGGCGCCGACCTGCCGGATCCCGGGCTGGTTCCGGACGACATCGCGCTGGTGTCCTACACGTCCGGAACGAGTGGAGTCCCCAAGGGCGCCACCAACACGCACCGGAACCTCACCGTGAACAGTTCCATCCTGCGCCTGTACGAGAGCAAACCCGCCGGTTCGCCGATCTTCGCGCTCGCGCCGCTGTTCCACATCACCGGCATGGTGTGCCAGTTGCTCACCGCGATCGACCTGGCGTCGCCGTTGATCCTCGCGTACCGGTTCGAGGCCGGCGTGGTGCTCGACGCTCTCGAGCGGGAGCGGCCGGTGTTCATGGTCGGCCCGTCCACCGCCTACATGGCGCTGATGGCGCACCCCGACTTCTCCCGTGAGCGCTTCGCCTCGCTGGAGGCCGTGATGTCCGGTGGCGCCCCGCTGCCACCCGCCATCGTCGAACGGTTCCGGGAGCTGACCGGAAAGTACATCCGCAACGGGTACGGGCTCACCGAGACCAGCGCGCCGTGCGTCGTCGTTCCACCGAATCTGGAGGCGCCCGTCGATCCGTCGTCCGGCACGCTGGCGATCGGCCTGCCGCTGCCCTCCGCCGTGATCCGGATCGTCGGGGAGGACGGCGCCGACCTCGATCCACTCGAAGTCGGGGAGATCGCCGTCGACGGACCCATGGTCGTGCCCGCGTACTGGAACAAGCCGGACGCCACCGCGCAGTCGCTGCCCGGCGGCCGGTTGCTCACCGGCGACGTGGGATTCATGGATGCCCAGGGCTGGGTGTACGTCGTCGATCGCAAGAAGGACATGATCAACGCGTCCGGTTTCAAGGTCTGGCCGCGTGAGGTCGAGGACGTCCTCTACCGGCATCCCGCCGTCCGGGAGGCAGCCGTCGTCGGCGAACCGGACAGCTACCGCGGCGAGACCGTCGCCGCGTTCGTCAGCCTCCGCCCCGGGCAGAGGGTGGAGACGGACGATCTCGTCGAGTACTGCCGGGAGCGGCTCGCGAGCTACAAGGCGCCGCGGCGCGTCGAGATCGTCGACGAACTGCCCAAGACGGCCAGCGGGAAGATCCTCCGACGCGAGATGCGCCGCAGCACCCCGGCCTGAGCCCGCCACGTCTCCGACGAACGGGACGCTCGTAGCGTCAGATCGAACGGGCGTCCCGTTAGTCCCGTCGATCAGGCACGAAAAAAGCTGCACCGCCGGAGCGGTGCAGCTTTGTCGTGTGCCCCCGGCAGGATTCGAACCTGCGACCTTTCGCTCCGGAGGCGAACGCTCTATCCCCTGAGCTACGGGGGCGCACCGGAGAACCGGTGTGCCGATTGGGCTGGCCAATGGTAGCGCATAGGTAGGGGGATCGACCAAATCGGTCCCCCTACTTCGTGGACTCGCCCCGGTAGGGGCCCGAACACGCCTAGTGTCGGGAGGACGTGGACGCTCGCGAACTCTCGGGGAGGGGTCGAGGATGACCGATGTACGGCAGCCGGGATCGCAGGATTCCGACGGGCACTATTCCGATGCCGACCTCGAGTCGGACCTGCGGTGGTGGGCGGCGGCCAACTATCTGACGGTCGCGCAGATCTACCTGCAGGACAACACGCTTCTGCGGGAGCCGTTGCGCCCGGAGCACATCAAACCGCGGTTGCTCGGGCACTGGGGAACGAGTCCGGGGCTGTCGATGGTCTACGCCCTGCTGAACCGTCTCATCCGCCGGACCGACACCGACTGCCTCTACGTGACCGGTCCCGGTCACGGTGGTCCGGCGCTCGTCGCCGCCACGTACCTGGAGGGAACGTACTCGGAGGTGTATCCGGGCGTGTCCCGCGACGCCGCGGGTATCCACCGGCTCTGCAGGCAGTTCTCGACGCCGGGCGGCATCCCGAGTCATGTCAGCGTGCAGACTCCGGGCAGCATCCACGAGGGAGGCGAACTCGGCTACGCGCTCGCACACGCCGCCGGGGCGGCTTTCGACCATCCGAATCTGTTGGTGGCGTGTGTGATCGGAGACGGAGAGGCGGAGACGGGACCGCTGTCGGCGTCGTGGAAACTGCCCGCATTCCTCAATCCGGAACGCGACGGTGCAGTGTTGCCGATCCTGCACGTCAACGGTGCGAAGATCGCCGGGCCTACCGTCCACGGCCGCAGCAGCGACGCCGACCTCGAAGCGTTCCTCGGCGGTCAGGGGTGGGCGCCGGTCGTCGTCTCCGGCGACGACCCGCGGCAGGTGTTCCCCGCGCTGCATCGCGCGCTGACCGACGCCCACACCGCGATCGCGGACCTTCGGCGGGAGGCACGGGCAGGCAGGCGCAGCGCCGCCCGGTGGCCGGCGATCGTGCTGCGGACCCCCAAGGGCTGGACCGGTCCGCGCACCGTCGACGGCGTGCTCGTCGAGGGCACGCACCGGGCGCACCAGGTTCCGCTGTCGGGGGTCCGGACCGACGAGGCCCATTTGCGTCAGCTCGAGGAGTGGATGCGGTCGTACCGCCCGGACGAACTGTTCGACTCGTCCGGCGCACTCGTGCCGGACCTCGTGCGGTTGGCGCCGCAGGGCGACAAGAGGATGGGTTCGTCGCCGTACGCGAACGGCGGCCGCCTGCGCGCGAATCTTCCCGTGCCGCCCCTGGAGAAGTACGCGCTCCCCATCGAGGAACCCGGCACCACCCACCACGAGACCACCCGGGTGCTCGGGGAACTGCTCCGCGACCTGTACACCGCTACCACCACGCCCGACGGCGGTGGATACTTCCGGCTGTTCTGCCCGGACGAAACGTCCAGCAACCGGTTGGGCGCCGTCTTCGAGGTGACCGACCGGTGCTGGCAACTTCCGGTCACCGACTACGACGACGGACTGTCGGCCCGTGGCCGGGTGATGGAGGTGCTCAGCGAGCACCTCTGCGAGGGCTGGCTGGAGGGGTACCTGCTGTCGGGACGGCACGGACTGTTCGCGAGCTACGAGGCCTTCGCGATGGTGAGCGTGTCGATGCTCGTCCAGCACACCAAGTGGCTGCAGCATGCGGTGGATCTGCCGTGGCGGGCGCCGGTGGCCTCGCTGAACGTCCTGCTCACCAGCACCTGCTGGCGCAACGACCACAACGGTTTCAGTCACCAGGGGCCCGGCATGATCGACGCCGTCATCCCGCTCGCACCGGACGTGGTCCGGGTGTGGCTCCCACCGGACTCGAACACCCTGCTCTCGATCGCCGACCACTGCCTCCGCAGCACCGATCACGTCAACCTCGTCGTGGTCGACAAGCAGCCGCACCTGCAGTACCTGACCCTCGCGGAGGCGCACGCGCACTGCGCTGCGGGGGCGTCGGTGTGGGAGTGGGCCGGAACGGAGTCTTCTGCGGGCACCGAACCGGACGTCGTCCTCGCCGCCGCCGGAGACGTCCCGACTCAGGAGATTCTCGCCGCCGCGCAGTTGCTGCGCGAACACACCCCGGAACTGGTCACCCGGGTGGTCAACGTCGTCGACCTGATGGGGCTGCTCACACCCACCGAACACCCGCACGGATTCGACGCGCGCACGTTCCTCGACCTCTTCACCGCGGACACCCACGTGGTGTTCGCGTTCCACGGGTACTCGCGCGCCATCCACGAGTTGATGCACGGACGTCCCGCACCGGACCGCTTCCACGTCCGCGGCTTCAGCGAACAGGGCACCACGACCACACCGTTCGACATGGTCGTGCTCAACAGGATGAGCCGCTACCACCTCGCCCTCGCCGCGCTGCGCCGCACGCGGCGCGAACCGGCCGGTGCCACGGAGTTGGCCGACTTCTGCCTCCGGCAACTCGAACGGCACGGCGAATACGTCGTCGCGCACCTCGAGGACATGCCCGAGGTGCGCGACTGGACGTGGTCGTGACGCCGGACGTCAGTTCATAGGCAGGGGAGCGGCGCCCTTCGCGGTGAGCATGTTCGTCATCACCGTCGCCTCGCTCTGCTGGGTGTCCACCATCGTCTGCGCGAGGCTGCGGACCGCGTCCTCCGACGCGTGCTGGGCCGCGTACTCCATCATCGGGAGCCCGCCCTGGTGGTGCCGCAGCATCAGCTGGAGGTACAGGACGTCGACGGCCGGGCCGGTGGCCTGACGCAACGCGGCCATGTCCTCCGACGACGCCATGCCGGGCATCTTCGACATCGACCCCATGTGCGAGTTCTCGGCGGTCCCGTGTGTGTGACCGTCCGAGTGCTCCGATCCCATCCAGCCCATGTAGCCGCCGGACGGCAGCGCCGGCTGATCCCACAGCGCGAGCCAGCCCTGCATCTGTCCGAGCTGGTTCTGCTGCGTGGTGAGGATGTCGTACGCGAGGCTGCGGACCGCCGGGTCGGTGGCATTGGCCAGCGCAATTGCCGACATCTCCACCGCCTGGCTGTGATGCACGCTCATGTCCTGCGCGAATCCGACATCGACGGAACCGGCCTCGGGAACCGGGGTGCCGGAGTCCTCGAGCGGAAGCCGGGCGAGGAACCCGAGCGCGAATCCGAGCGCGATGGCGCCGATCAGTCCGATGACCAGCAGCGCTGTGCGCTGACTGGGCCGGGCCGGGGCCGCCTCGTCGACGGAATCGGTCTCGGGTCCGTGCCCGGGTTCGGCAGAACTAGCCATTGCCGCCCTCGGCCGGGGCCTGCTGCAGATCGGACGGCAGCTGCAGGTCGGACGGGAGCTGCATGCCGCTCGGCAGCTGCGCCCCCGCGCCGCCGGACTCCGACTGGTCCGGGCTGATTCCGCCACCGTCCATCGGCACCGCGTCCGCGCCCGGTGTGGACGGATCGAACGGCGGCGGGTTGTCCGGGTCGAAACCGGAGCCCGGGATGGACGAGCAGCTCGCGCCGACCTCGGGGTACGTGTTCTTGTTGATCCGCAGCGCGGTGACGAACTGGTCGATGCGCTCGTCGTCGACGCTGTCCACCTTCAGCTGGTGGCCCCACGACTGCACGGAAACGGGGCTGTCGAGGCCCGGGTACGGCGACAGCAGCGTGTACGTCTCGCCGTCCACCTTGTCCTTCAGTGTCTCGACCTGGTCGGCGGACAGCTCGTCCGGGTTGTAGGCGATCCACACGGCGCCGTGTTCGAGTGAGTGCACCGCGTTCTCGGTGCGGATCGCGTTCGGGTAGACCGTTCCGGTGCACGTCGCCCAGATGGCGTCGTGCGGGCCGCCGAACGGCGGCGACTGGTCGTACGCGACGCGCTGCGTCGGCTGGATGTGGATGCCTGCCGGGTAATCGACCTTCACGACGCCGTCGATGTTGACCGACGGGTCGGGGTTCTCGGCGCTCGGCGCGTACTTCGCGGCCTCTTCCTTGGCCTGATACTTGGGAATCAGATTGATCGCGAGGACCGCCACGAGCGCGAGAACGGCCGCTCCGGCGCCGATCGTCAACCACGGGATGTTCCGCGGAGCGGACGCGCCGCCCTTGTTTTTCGCGCCGCCGCTCTTCTTCTTGGCGGCCTTGATGGCCTTCGCCGACTTCGCGCCCGAGTTCTTATCGGGACCGCGACTTTCCGAACCGCTTGGCATCGATTGTGATCTTTCGGTGAGTGGGTTACGGGCGCTCGACCCCCGGCGACCGGGAGCTGAGAGCCGGGACTCAGGGCGATCCCACTGTACTTACCCACCCTGAGCGCAACCTGGGAGAGTGGCCGGGCCCACGCTCGCCGGCGGTCGCCGGGACTCGCGGGAAGCCGGATCACCGCTCGGGACGCGTTGGCCATAGGATAGATACCTGTGACTCCAGCTGACCTTGCCGAACTGCTCCGCGGAACCGCCGCGAAAGTGCTCGCCGAACGCGGACTCGACGTGTCCGTGCTTCCCGAAACTCTCACGGTCGAGCGTCCGCGCAATCCCGAGCACGGCGACTACGCCACCAACGTCGCGATGCAGGTGGCCAAGAAGGTCGGTACCAATCCGCGTGAGCTGGCCGGCTGGCTCGCCGACGCGTTGACCGCGGCCGCGGGCATCGACAGCGCCGACATCGCGGGCCCGGGCTTCCTCAACATCCGCCTGGCCGCCGACGCGCAGGGCGCGATCGTCGCGAAGATCCTCGAGGCGGGGACGGCGTTCGGGTCCGGCCACACGCTCGACGGCAAGAAGATCAACCTCGAGTTCGTCTCCGCGAACCCCACCGGCCCCATCCACCTCGGTGGAACCCGCTGGGCCGCGGTGGGCGACGCGCTGGGCCGGATCCTGTCCACCCAGGGCGCGGCGGTCACCCGCGAGTACTACTTCAACGACCACGGCGCCCAGATCGACCGGTTCTCCCGCTCGCTGATCGCCGCCGCCAAGGGCGAACCCGCCCCCGAGGACGGATACGCGGGCGCCTACATCGCCGACATCGCCACCTCGGTGCAGCAGCAGCGCCCCGACGTGCTGGACCTGCCCGCAGGGGAGCAGCAGGAGGTCTTCCGCGCCATCGGCGTCGACCTGATGTTCGCGCACATCAAGCGCACCCTGCACGAGTTCGGCGTCGACTTCGACGTCTACTTCCACGAGAACTCGCTGTTCGAGTCCGGCGCGGTGGAGAAGGCCGTCGAGACGCTGAAGGATTCCGGCAACCTCTTCCAGGAGGACGGCGCCTGGTGGCTCAAGAGCACCGACTTCGGCGACGACAAGGACCGGGTCGTCATCAAGAGCGACGGCAACGCGGCGTACATCGCCGGTGACATCGCCTACTTCCAGGACAAGCGCTCCCGCGGCTTCGACCTGTGCATCTACATGCTCGGTGCGGACCACCACGGGTACATCGGCCGGCTCAAGGCGGCCGCGGCCGCGTTCGGCGACGACCCCGACACCGTCGAGGTGCTCATCGGCCAGATGGTGAACCTGGTCCGCGACGGTGTCGCCGTGAAGATGAGCAAGCGTGCCGGCACCGTCATCACCCTGGACGACCTGGTCGAGGCGATCGGCGTCGACGCGTCGCGGTACGCCATGATCCGGTCGTCGGTGGATTCGAGCATCGACATCGATCTCGAACTGTGGACGAGCACCGGCAACGAGAACCCGGTGTACTACGTGCAGTACGCGCACGCCCGGCTGTCGGCCATCGCCCGCAATGCCGCCGACCTCGGTATCGCCGTCACCGATCCCGACTTCTCGCTGCTGACCTCGGAGCAGGAGGGCGATCTGATCCGCACCCTCGGCGAGTACCCGCGGGTCGTAACCAGTGCTGCGAATCTGCGTGAGCCGCACCGCATTGCGCGTTATCTCGAGGAATTGGCCGGCGCCTACCACCGGTTCTACGGTGCCTGCCGCATCCTGCCCCAGGGCGACGAAGAGGTTGGCCCGCTGCACCTTGCGCGACTGGCGCTGTGCGACGCGTCCCGTCAGGTTCTGGCCAACGGACTCGCCCTGCTCGGCGTCAGCGCACCGGAGCAGATGTGAACGCGCACCCCGCCGGTCCGAAGCACGCCGAGCAACTGCACGCGCCCGGTCTGCCCGAACGTCCCGCCGGCGCCGCCGCATTCGCCGCGCTCTCTCCGGAGGTGTGGCCTCGCAACGCCCGCCGCGCCGCGGACGGAGTGGTGAGCCTCGCGGGCATCCCGGTCACCGAACTGGCCGAGAAGTACGGCACCCCACTGTTCGTCGTCGACGAGGACGACTTCCGGTCCCGCTGCCGCGACATGGCCCGCGCCTTCGGGCCGACGGCCAAGGTGCACTACGCATCCAAGGCGTTCCTGTGCGGCGAGATCGCCCGCTGGGTCGCCGACGAGGGCCTGTCCCTGGACGTCGCGTCGGGCGGCGAACTCGCGGTCGCGCTGCACGCCGGATTCCCGGCGGAGCGAATTGCCATGCACGGCAACAACAAATCGGTCGCCGAGCTGACCGCCGCCGTGTCGGCCCGGGTCGGGCACATCGTGCTCGACTCCGCCACCGAGATCGACCGCCTCGACAAGGTGGCCGCCGAAGCCGGTGTGGTGCAGGACGTCCTGATCCGCGTGACGGTCGGAGTCGAGGCGCACACCCACGAGTTCATCTCCACCGCCCACGAGGATCAGAAGTTCGGGTTCTCGCTCGCCGGCGGCAAGGCGATCGACGCGGTCCGGCGGGTCTTCGCCGCCGACAACCTGCGCCTCGTCGGTCTCCACAGCCACATCGGCTCCCAGATCTTCGACGTCGACGGCTTCGAGGTGGCGGCGCACCGTGTGATCGGGCTCCTGCGGGACGTCGTCGCGGAGTTCGGCGTCGAGAAGACTGCCCAGATCTCGATCATCGACCTCGGCGGCGGCATGGGAATCTCGTACGTCCCCACCGACGACCCGCCGCCGGTCGACCAGCTCGCCGCCAAACTCGGCGACATCGTGCGCCACGAGTCGGCGCTCGCCGGTCTGCCGGAGCCGACGCTCGCCGTCGAACCCGGCCGCGCGATCGCCGGACCCGGAACGGTGACGCTGTACGAGGTCGGCACCATCAAGGACGTCACCGTCGGCAGCAACCTGACCCGCCGGTACGTCAGCGTCGACGGCGGTATGAGCGACAACATCCGCACCGCGCTGTACCAGGCGGAGTACGAGGCCAAACTGGTCTCGCGGGTCAGCGACGCGGCGCCGGTGGTGTCCCGCGTCGTCGGCAAGCACTGCGAATCCGGTGACATCGTGATCCGCGACACCTGGATGCCCGAGGACATCGACGCCGGCGACTTGCTCGCCGTCGCGGCCACCGGTGCATACTGCTATTCGATGTCGAGCAGGTACAACCTGCTCGCCCGCCCTGCCGTGGTGGCGGTGCGCGACGGACAGTCGCGCGTGATCCTGCGGAGGGAAACCGTGGAAGACCTGTTGAGCTTGGAGGTACAAGAGTGACGAGCGAATCGGCGCATCGCGCTATCGGTGTGGCCGTCCTCGGCCTCGGCAACGTCGGGAGCGAGGTCGTGCGCATCCTGCAGGAGCACAGCGAAGACCTCGAGGCTCGCGTCGGCGCCCCGCTGGAACTGCGTGGAGTGGCCGTCCGCCGCCCCGGCAAGGACCGCGGAATTCCCGAGGAGTTGCAGACCACCGACGCGGAGTCCCTCGTGGCCCGCGACGACGTCGACCTGGTCGTCGAGGTGATCGGGGGCATGGATCTGCCCCGCAAGCTGATTCTCTCGGCGCTGAACTCCGGCAAGTCCGTCGTCACCGCCAACAAGGCGCTCCTCGCCGATCACACCGGTGAACTGGCCGAGGCCGCGGAACTGCACAATGTCGACCTCTACTTCGAGGCGGCCGTGGCCGGTGCGATCCCCGTGATCCGCCCGCTCATCCAGTCGCTGGCCGGCGACCGGGTGAACAAGGTCGCCGGAATCGTGAACGGGACCACCAACTTCATCCTGTCGGCGATGGACGAGACCGGCGCGGACTACGCCGCGACCCTCGCCGAGGCCGGACGCCTGGGATACGCCGAGGCCGATCCGACCGCCGACGTGGAGGGCTACGACGCCGCGGCCAAGGCGGCCATCCTCGCGTCGATCGCGTTCCACACCCGGGTCACCGCCGCCGACGTGTATCGCGAGGGGATCTCCAAGATCACCGCCGCAGACCTGACGTCGGCACGCGCACTCGACTGCACGATCAAGCTACTGTCCATCTGCGAGCGGATCACGACCCCCGAGGGCAAGGAACGGATCTCCGCGCGGGTCTACCCGGCTCTCGTGCCGCTGGAGCACCCGCTGGCCTCGGTCAACGGCGCGTTCAACGCCGTCGTCGTCGAGGCGGAGAACGCCGGGCGCCTGATGTTCTACGGTCAGGGCGCCGGCGGTGCACCCACCGCGTCGGCCGTGATGGGCGACCTGGTGATGGCCGCGCGCAACAAGGTGAACGGCGGCCGCGGACCCCGCGAGTCCAAGTACGCCAAGCTGAAGATCGCGCCGATCGGCGACATCCCCACGCGCTACTACGTCAACATGCAGGTGGCGGACAAGGCCGGGGTCCTGTCGGCGGTGGCGGCCGAATTCTCGCAGCACGGCGTCAGCATCTCCACCGTGCGGCAGGAAGGCGCCGGCGACGGCGCACGCCTCGTCGTCGTGACCCACGTCGCGACGGATTCCGCCCTGTCGGAAACCGTTGAGGCCCTGAGCAAACTCGAATTCGTCACCGCTGTGACCAGCGTGCTGCGACTGGAAGGCACCGAACAATGACCGGCACCCGTAACCCCGTTCACACCCCCTGGCCGGGGCTGATCGAGGCTTACCGCGACCGCCTCGCCATCGGACCGAACTGGAAGACGGTCACCCTGCGCGAGGGCGGCACCCCGCTGCTGCCCGCCGGGCACCTGTCGGAGATCACCGGTTGTGACGTCTACCTGAAGGTCGAAGGGCTCAACCCCACCGGTTCGTTCAAGGACCGCGGCATGACGATGGCCGTCACCGATGCGCTGGCCCGCGGTCAGCAGGCCGTCCTGTGCGCGTCCACGGGTAACACGTCCGCCTCCGCCGCCGCGTACGCCGCCAAGGCGAAGATGACCTGCGCCGTGCTGGTGCCGCAGGGCAAGATCGCGATGGGCAAGCTCGCGCAGGCCGTCATGCACGGCGCGCGGATCATCCAGGTGCAGGGCAACTTCGACGACTGTCTCGAACTGGCCCGCAAGACCACCGCGGAGTTCCCCACGATCGGGCTCGTGAACTCGGTCAACCCGGTCCGCATCGAGGGTCAGAAGACCGCGGCGTTCGAGATCTGCGACGCCCTCGGCAAGGCCCCCGACGTGCACGCCCTGCCGGTCGGCAACGCCGGAAACATCACCGCCTACTGGCGCGGGTACTCCGAGTACTACGCGGACGGGCTCACCAGCGTGAAGCCCCGCATGCTCGGCGTTCAGGCCGCGGGCGCGGCGCCGCTCGTCCACGGTGCGCCGGTGAAGGACCCGGAGACCATCGCGACCGCCATCCGCATCGGCTCGCCGGCATCCTGGAACGGTGCGGTCACCGCCAAGGAAGAGTCGCACGGCGCCTTCCGGGCGGCCACCGACGACGAGATCCTCGAGGCGTACCGGCTGATCGCCAGGACGGAAGGGGTGTTCGTCGAACCCGCGTCGGCCGCGAGCGTCGCGGGCCTGCTCGCCGCGCGCAAGGAGGGCTGGCTGGACTCCGGGCTGACCGTCGTCTGCACGGTCACCGGTAACGGCCTCAAGGACCCCGACACGGCGCTGGCCGGTATGCCTGAGGTCCAACCGATCCCGGTCGACCCTGTCGCTGTCGCCTCGGCCCTCGAGCTGGCGTAGTGGGGGCGCCCACGCCCACCACGCCGCAGGACCAGACCGCCACCATGACACAGACCCTCCCCGCGGGCCTCACCGTGACCGCCCGCGTGCCTGCGTCGAGCGCCAACCTCGGCCCGGGTTTCGACACGCTGGGCATCGCGCTCGGACTGTACGACGAGATCACCGTGACCACCACGGCTTCGGGGCTGAACATCCGGGTCGAGGGCGAGGGGGCCGACGACGTGCCGTGGGGTCCGTCCCATCTCGTGGTCCGGGCGATCGAACGCGGCCTGGAATCGGCCGGAGTGTGGGCCGACGGCCTGGATGTGGTGTGCCGCAACGTGATACCCCATTCCCGGGGTCTGGGGTCCTCCGCCTCCGCCGTCGTGGGGGGACTCGCGGCCGCCAACGGCCTGGCGATCAAGCTCGACCCCGAACTCGGGCTGTCGCTCGATCAGCTCGTCCAGCTGTCGTCCGAATTCGAAGGGCACCCCGACAACGCGTCGGCGAGCGTGCTCGGCGGCGCCGTCGTGTCGTGGAGTTGCGCGGGCGAGCAGGCCGACGGAGCCCCCGCGGCCACCGACATCTACTCGGCCGTCGCGCTGAAGGTGCACCCCGCGATCCGGGTCGTCGCGCTGGTTCCGGGGGAGCGGTCGTCGACGGCCCACACGCGGGGTCTGTTGCCGGAGACGGTTCCCCACCGGGATGCCGCGTTCAACGTCAGCCGTGGGGCCCTCGCTGTGGTGGCGCTCACAGAGCGTCCCGACCTTCTCATGTCGGCCACCGAGGACCGGCTGCATCAGACGCAGCGCGCTCCGGCGCTTCCGCTGACGACGCGATGGATCGCCGTCCTCCGCAAGGCGGGTATCGCCGCCACCGTCTCCGGAGCCGGACCGACCGTCCTGGCATTGACCACGGAGCCTTTCCCCGTGGATCTTCGAGCGCAGGCCGAGGCCGAGGGGTTGCAGGTTCTCGAACTGGACGTCGCCGACGGCGTCAGGACCAGCTGACACGCCGTAGGGGCGTCTCCTTGCCCCTACGGGCGTTCACAGCTATCCTGGGCAATGTCCGTACATCGTGCGCATCAGACGCCGGTGCTTCACCAGGGCAATTACTCCAGGTCAATCGGGGTTGACGGCTCCTGGCACGATCCTCCGCACTATCTGTCGTGTAGGGATTGCGAGTACGCGCCTGTTTCAAGGGTGATGTGATGGCGGGCAAGCCGGCAGTTCTTCACATGCAACTACGTACGGCACATCCGAATTCGGTATTCGAAACCGAATTACGGGACGAACCCTCGACTCTGCGCAGCGCGAGTGAGGGAAGGAAAGGACCTCCGTGACCGATACGGACCTCATCGCCGCTCCTGTGCGCGCCTCCTCGGTGGATACCGTTGGCGCGCAGGCAGGCGACTCTTCACAGGCGTCATCAGTGACGGCCTCCACAAAGCGCGCCGACGCGCGCCGAGGTGCCGGGCTGTCCGGAATGGTGCTCACCGAGCTCCGCTCTCTCGCAGGTGAGCTGGGCATCAAGGGCATTTCGGGGATGCGCAAGGGCGACCTGATCGCCGCGATCAAGGAGCGTCAGGGCGGTTCTGCGGCCCCGGCCGCTGCCGCGACCGACACCGCTCCCCGGACCCGGGCAACGCGTGCAAAGCGCGAACAGTCCGCGCAAACCGAACTCGAAGTGACTCCGCAGGCGGAGCCCGCAGAGAAGGCCGCCGAGCCCAAGACGGCCGAACCCGCGACGGGCGACGGCGCAACCGGCGACACCGACACCGCCGAAGGTGGACGTCGTGGCCGCCAGCGCCGCGGATCCGCGCGTCGGGCAGGCGCTCCCGAGCAGGGTGACCAGGGCGGCAACGCTCAGGACACCGCCTCGGCGACTGCCACCGACACTCAGCAGGCCGAGCGCAAGCAGGCCGAAGACCGTCAGGATTCGGCCGAGAAGCCGGCCAAGCAGGACGGCTCCGGCGAGCAGGGCGGCGACCGCAACCGACGTGAGCGCGGCGGCGACCGTGGCGATACCCGCGGTGACCGGGGCGACCGCGGTGACCGTAGTGACCGCGGTGACCGCGGTGACCGCGACAACCGTGGCGACCGCGGCCAGGGCGGCAACGGCCCGCGCACCAACGACAACCGTCCCGGCGACGACGAGGAAGGCGGTCGCGGACGCCGCGGACGTCGCTTCCGCGAACGTCGTCGTGGACGCGACCGCGGCGAAGGCGGCGGCGGTGACGCCCGCGAGACCGAGATCCGCGAGGACGACGTCCTGCAGCCGGTCGCGGGCATCCTGGACGTCCTCGACAACTACGCGTTCGTGCGGACCTCCGGCTACCTGGCCGGACCGAACGACGTCTACGTGTCGATGAACCTGATCCGCAAGAACGGCCTCCGTCGCGGCGATGCCATCACCGGCGCAGTCCGGGTGGGACGCGAGGGTGACCAGGGCAATCAGCGGCAGAAGTTCAACCCGCTGGTCCGCATCGACACCGTCAACGGCGGCGACGTCGAAGCGGCCAAGAAGCGCCCCGAGTTCGGCAAGCTCACCCCGCTGTACCCGAATCAGCGGCTGCGTCTGGAGACGACGCCGAACATCCTGACGACGCGTGTCATCGACCTGGTGATGCCGATCGGCAAGGGACAGCGTGCGCTGATCGTGAGCCCGCCGAAGGCCGGTAAGACCAGCGTTCTGCAGGCCATCGCGAACGCCATCGCGACCAACAACCCCGAGTGCTACCTCATGGTCGTGCTGGTCGACGAGCGTCCCGAAGAGGTCACCGACATGCAGCGTTCGGTGAAGGGCGAGGTCATCTCCTCGACCTTCGACCGCCCGCCGGGAGACCACACCTCGGTCGCCGAGCTCGCCATCGAGCGTGCGAAGCGCCTGGTGGAGGCGGGTAAGGACGTCGTCGTCCTGCTCGACTCGATCACCCGCCTCGGCCGCGCGTACAACAACTCGTCACCGGCGTCGGGACGCATCCTCTCCGGTGGTGTCGACTCGACCGCGCTGTACCCGCCGAAGCGTTTCCTCGGTGCTGCGCGCAACATCGAGAACGGCGGTTCGCTCACGATCATCGCGACGGCCATGGTCGAGACCGGTTCCACCGGCGACACCGTGATCTTCGAGGAGTTCAAGGGCACCGGTAACGCCGAGCTGAAGCTCGACCGCAAGATCGCGGAACGTCGCGTGTTCCCGGCCGTGGACGTGAACCCCTCCGGCACCCGCAAGGACGAGCTGCTGCTCAGCCCGGACGAGGCCGCGGTGCTGCACAAGCTCCGGCGCGTGCTCTCGGGACTCGATTCGCACCAGGCCATCGATCTGCTGATCGACCGGCTCAAGAAGAGCAAGAGCAACCTCGAATTCCTCATGCAGGTGTCGAAGACTGCTCCGGGCGCGATCGACGACTGATCATCGACCCGTAGCGGGGGGGGGGGGAGGTGGGGGGGGGGGGGGGAGGGGGTGCAGGGCGGCGCGCGCGGCTGGACGCAGCGGGTGGTCGAAAAGCGGGTCGGCGAGCGGGTATAGAAGGAGCTGGTGCGGTTCCGCGACCA
>NZ_JBHVEY010000028.1:0-15428 GCF_042802055.1 Rhodococcus sp. NPDC057529 | reverse complement strand
CCCCCCCCCCCCCCCCCCCCTCCCTTTCCCCCCCCCCCCCCCCCCGCTGCTTTCCCCTCCGGAATCACCGTGGAACAAAACGCGGGCCACCCGCGTTGACCACACCGCAAGCACAAATGCCGATTGGGATCGCGAACCTGCGATCTGGCATACTGAGCGGCTGAGTCCGGTTCCGGTTCACGTCTTCGAACGGCGAAGGCGACCCGGCGACCATTGAAAGGGACACCATGAAGTCAGGCATTCACCCCAATTACGTGGCCACCACCGTGGTCTGTGGTTGCGGCAACACCTTCGAGACCCACAGCACCAAGGAGACCGGGCGTATCAACGTCGAGGTCTGCTCGCAGTGCCACCCGTTCTACACCGGCAAGCAGAAGATCCTCGACACCGGTGGACGTGTCGCCCGCTTCGAGGCTCGCTACGGCAAGCGTGCCGGCAAGGGCGCAGCCAAGGAATCTGCAGAGTCCTAGCTGTTCCGCCGACGCCCGTCCTGCGATAATTGCAGGCCGGGCGTCGGCTTTTTTGTGCCTACTTCCCGAACGAACGCAGAGCGGAGCGAATCATGGCAGGGACCACCCAGCCTTCGGCCATCGACGACATCCTGGCCGAACACGCCGGCCTGGAGCAGCAGTTGGCGGACCCGGCCCTGCACAACGACGCTTCCGCGGCCCGCAAGGCGGGCAAGCGATTCGCCGAACTCGCGCCGATCATGGCGACGTACACCAGGCTCAAGTCGGCGCAGGATGATCTGGAGGCGGCGCGGGAACTCGCCGCCGACGACTCCAGCTTCGCCGCCGAGGTGCCCGCACTCGAGGAGCAGGTCCTCGAGTTGGACAAGACCCTCACCGATCTCCTCGCTCCCCGCGACCCGCACGACGGTGACGACGTGGTCCTCGAGGTGAAGTCGGGGGAGGGCGGCGAGGAATCAGCGCTGTTCGCCTCCGACCTGGCCCGAATGTACGTCCGGTACGCCGAGCGTCACGGTTGGCGCGTCGAGATCCTCGACGCGACCGTGTCCGACCTCGGCGGATACAAGGATGCGACGCTGTCGATCAAGTCGAAGGGCGATGTGCGTGACGGGGTCTGGGCGCGGCTGAAGTTCGAGGGCGGCGTCCACCGCGTGCAGCGTGTGCCCGTGACGGAATCGCAGGGACGCGTCCACACGTCCGCCGCGGGTGTCCTCATCTACCCCGAACCGGAAGAGGTGGAGGAGGTGCAGATCGACGAAACCGATCTGCGCATCGACGTCTACCGCTCCTCGGGCAAGGGCGGTCAGGGCGTCAACACCACCGACTCCGCGGTCCGGATCACGCACCTGCCCACCGGCATCGTCGTGACCTGTCAGAACGAACGCTCGCAGCTGCAGAACAAGGCCCGCGCCATGCAGGTGCTCGCCGCCCGGCTGCAGGCCGCGGCGGAGGAGGCCGCGGACGCGGAGGCGTCGGCGGGTAGGCAGAGCCAGGTGCGCACCGTCGACCGTTCCGAGCGGATCCGCACGTACAACTTCCCGGAGAACCGCATCACCGATCACCGGATCGGGTTCAAGTCCCACAACCTCGATGCGGTCCTGGACGGCGAACTCGACGCCCTCCTCGACGCGCTCGGCAAGTCGGACCGTGAGGCGAGGCTCGCCGCGGAGTAACCGCGAAGCCGGGACCGCGCCACCGGACGGCGGGCCGCGTGGCACTCTGTACCTGTGAGTCGCCTTCCTCTTCGCCTGGCCCTGATCGACGCAACCGCGCAACTCGACGAGGCCGGGGTGCGCAGCTCCCGTGCGGACGCCGAACTGCTCGCGGCACACCTGCTGGGGGTGGAGCGGACCCGGCTCGGGCTCGTCCCGCTCGTCGACGAGTCGGTGATCGACGCCTACAAGAAGATGGTCGACCAGCGGGCCAAGCGGATTCCGTTGCAGTACATCCTCGGTACGGCCGCGATGGGCGACATCGACATCGAGGTCGGCCCCGGCGTTTTCGTGCCGCGCCCGGAAACGGAACTGCTGCTCGGGTGGGCGCTCGCGTTCCTCGGAAGCTGCGATCAGCATCCGCCGGTGGTCCTCGACCTGTGCACCGGGTCGGGCGCGCTGGCGCTGGCGATCGCCAACGCCCGCCCCGATGCCGTCGTGCACGCCGTCGAACTGGAACCGCATGCGCTCGCGTGGGCCCGGCGCAACGCCGACGCCCGCGAACAGGCAGGTGACGCGCCGATCCGGCTGTACCAGGGCGACGTGACCGACCGGACGCTGCTCGCGGGGCTCGAGGGCGGGGTCGACCTGATCGTCGCGAATCCGCCGTACATCCCGGAGGGTGTCGAACTCGAACCCGAGGTGGCCGACCACGATCCGCACAGCGCGCTGTTCGCCGGACCGGACGGTCTGTCCGTCATCAAGCCGATGATCTCGAACGTCGCGCGCTGGCTGCGCATCGGCGGAGCGGTCGGAATCGAGCACGACGACTCGAACGGCTCCGACGTCGCGGCGCTGTTCGCGTCCCGCCGAGTGTTCGGCGAGGTCGCGGAGCACCCGGACCTGGCGGGGAAGCCGCGCTTCGTCGTGGCCCGGCGCGTCGCAACGGATATCGAGGCGCAGCGTGCAGGGGCCGACGCCGAGGGTGAAAGAATGAACCGGTGAGTACCGTTTACGACTGTGGCCTTCCCGATTCACGCTCCGCCGGACTGAGTGCGGCCAAGAATGCGCTGAAGGCCGGACGACTCGTCGTGCTCCCCACGGACACGCTGTACGGAATCGGCGCGGACGCCTTCGACGGCGAGGCCGTCGCCGCCCTCCTGCGGGCCAAGGGTCGCGGTCGCGACATGCCGGTGCCCGTGCTCGTCGGCTCGTGGAACACGATCGACGGCCTGGTGTACAGCGTGCGCCCGCAGGCGCGCGACCTCATCCGCGCGTTCTGGCCCGGCGGGCTGAGTCTCGTTGTGGAACAAGCGCCTTCGCTGGCGTGGGATCTCGGCGACACCCGGGGCACGGTCATGCTGCGCATGCCGCTGCATCCGGTCGCCCTCGAACTGCTGCGTGAGGTCGGACCGCTCGCGGTGTCGAGTGCGAACGTCTCCGGGCGCCCGCCCGCCACGACGGTCGAGGAAGCCCGCGAGCAACTCGGCGGATCGGCGAGTGTGTACCTCGACGGCGGCCGGGCGGAACAGGGGCAGGCCTCGACCATCGTCGACCTCACCGGCGCCACCCCGCGGATCCTGCGTGAAGGCGCGGTGCCCACCGGCGACGTCGCCGACGTGCTCGGAGTGACGGCGGAGAGTCTGTCCGCCCAGTGAGTGCTGCCGACTCGGCCGGCGTGGTGCTGGCCCAAGCAGGTGGGGGCGCGGGTGTCCCGCTGCGCGAACTCCTGCTCGTCCTCTTCACGGCCGCGGTGGTGACCTACCTCGCCACCGGAGCCGTGCGGCTGTTCGCACTGCGGTTCGGGGCGGTGGCGGTTCCGCGGGACCGGGACGTCCACGTCACCCCGACACCTCGCCTCGGTGGGGTCGGCATGTATCTCGGGATGCTCGTCGCGTTGTTGTTCGCGCAACAGCTGCCCGCGCTCACCAGGGGATTCGAGTTCACCTCCGACATTCCCGCCGCCCTGGTGTCGGGGTTCGTGATCGTGCTGGTGGGTGTCGTCGACGACCGCTGGGGCCTGGACGCGCTCACGAAGTTCGTCGGCCAGGTCACCGCGGCCGGGATCCTCGTCGTGATGGGGGTGAGCTGGTTCATCGTCTACATGCCGTTCGGGGACGGCAGCACGGTCATCCTCGACCAGCTGCAGGCCGGTCTCGTCACCGTGGGTGTCGCGGTGGTGATGGTGAACGCCATGAACTTCGTCGACGGCCTCGACGGCCTCGCCGCGGGTCTCGGCCTGATCTCCTCGCTCGCGATCTGCGTGTTCTCGGTGGGACTTCTGCACGATCAGGGTGGCGACGTCAGCGCGTATCCGCCTGCCCTGATCGCCGCCGCCCTGGCAGGGGCGTGCCTCGGTTTCCTTCCGCACAACTTTCAGCCCGCCAAGATCTTCATGGGCGATTCCGGTTCCATGCTGATCGGACTGATGCTCGCGGCCATCTCCACCAGCGCGTCCGGTCGCATTCCGTTGACCGCGTACGGCACCCGCGACCTGCTCGGTCTGCTCTCGCCGTTGTTGCTGGTCGGGGCGGTCATGTTCATTCCGATCCTGGACCTGCTGCTCGCCGTGGTCCGGCGCACCCGCGCCGGGGTGAGCCCGTTCAGCCCCGACAAGATGCACCTCCACCACCGGCTCCTGCAGATCGGGCACTCGCATCGTCGGGTCGTGCTGCTCATCTACTTGTGGGTCGGTGTGCTGGCGTTCGGCGCGGTCGGTTCGGCCCTGTTCGACCGTCGTGTCGTCGTGCTCCTGGTGGCGGGAGGTCTCGTGTTCGCGCTGGTCGTCACGGCCGTCCCGTCGATTCGCGGACAGCAGCACGACCGTCGCGGCTGACGGGAGGGTTGCCGCCGACCGGCGAGGATCCACTACCCTTGGCGACCGTGACGTTCACCCCCGCCTCTGCCCCTGATCACACCGCGTCGTTGCGGGCTGCCGTCCGCTACGGAGTTCTCGGTCTGATCGTGCTGGCAGTGGTCGGTTCGATCGTCGCCTTTCTCGTCGCGGGCAAGCCCGGCCTGTACGGGGCACTTCTCGGTGCGGCCGTCGGGGGAGGGTTCATCCTCTGCACCGCACTCGGGGTGCTGTTCACCGCGAAGCTTCCGGCGCTGACGGCGGGAGCGGTACTGCTCGGTACGTGGTTGCTGAAGATGATCCTCGCGATCACGGTCCTTGCGATCCTCAAACCGCTCGACTTCTACGACAAGACGGCATTGGTGCTGGTCATGGTGCTGTCGCTGGTCATCGTGCTGGGAGCGGAAACGTTCGGAGTGCTCGGCACGAAAGCGCCGTACGTCGAGCCCAGGCCGTCGGACGACGCCGGAGCGGCCGATTCGGACGATAAGTAGTACTACGAGATGTAGTAAAATTGAATCGACCCCGACCCCGTCTACACAACGTCGTAGATGACTTGCTAAGGTCTGGGTCAAGCGAGAGCAATGAGAGTGCGAGTCAGTTACTCGCCGGTATTGCATGCTTGTAGGTGGCCGCACTTCCAGGGCCGCCGAGTCGACGAGAGTCGCCGACACCGACAGACGCTGGACTCGAACAGTCCGCAGCAGCTGACGAATACGCGAGTCGAGCTTGTCGACTTGTTTGATCGTCAATGTCCGATCGAACCGCAGTCAACGAAGGCTGCGGACCGACTACGGGAGAGAACGCTGAGCGTCATCAACGTGGCCGCGGAAGAATTCCACGCGCCTTCCCTGAACGACTTCTTCCCGCCCGCGGTCCTGTTCGAAGGGACTCCGTTCGAACTCGACCGCCTGATGCTGGTTCGCATCCTGCTGTCCGCGCTGATGATGCTCTTCTTCGTCATCGCGATGCGCAGCCCGAAGCTCATTCCGCGCGGTGTCCAGAACATCGGCGAGATCGCGCTCGACTTCGTCCGGATCAACATCGCGGAAGAGATTCTCGGCAAGGAGCAGGGCAAGCGCTTCCTGCCGGTCATCACCACCATCTTCTTCCTGGTGCTCGCCAGCAACCTCGGCAGCATCATCCCCTTCATCAACATCTCGCCGAACGCGCGTATCGGCATGCCGCTCGTGCTCGCCGCCCTGGCGTACATCGTGTTCAACTACGTGGGCATCAAGAAGTACGGCTTCTTCAAGTACGTGAAGAGCAGCATCGTGGTCCCGGGTGTGCCGCTTCCGCTGCACTTCCTGCTCGTGCCGATCGAGTTCATCTCGACGTTCGTCCTCCGGCCGTTCACGCTCATGGTTCGTCTCATGGCCAACATGCTGGCCGGCCACATCCTGCTGGTGCTGTTCTTCAGCGCCACCCAGTACTTCTTCTTCGTCTCCGGTGGGTTCCAGGCCGTGTTCGGTGTGGCCTCGCTTGCCGCCGGCATTGCCTTCACCTTCTTCGAACTGCTGGTGATCTTCCTGCAGGCCTACGTTTTCGCGCTGCTGACGTCGGTGTACATCGATCTGGCACTGCACGCGGATTCGCACTGAGCACCACAAGCTTCACGACCAGCTACACCAAGAACTGAGCCTCGCCGAACACGGTGGAGGTCAACAGAAAGGGAACGAAACACCATGAGCCTCGCGTACCTCGCTCAGGAAGCTGTCCAGGAAACCAACTCGACGGGTTTCGGAGCCATCGGCTACGGCCTCGCCGCGATCGGCCCCGGCATCGGCGTGGGTATCGTCGTCGGTAAGGCAATCGAGGGCATGGTTCGCCAGCCCGAGATGGCCGGACAGGTTCGTACCACGATGTTCCTCGGTATCGCCTTCACCGAAGCCCTCGCGCTGATCGGCCTCGTCGCCGGCTTCATTTTCTAAGACCGTCATGGCAGCCAACATCGCATTGCTCGCGGCAGAGGAAGAGAGTCACAACCCTCTCCTCCCCGCGACGTATGACATCGTTTGGTCGATCGTCTGCCTGGTCATCGTTGGTTTCGTCTTCTGGAAGTACGTCCTTCCGATGTTCCAGAAGGTCCTTGCCGAGCGAACCGAGCAGATCGACGGCGGCATCAAGCGGGCCGAAGAGGCCCAGGCCGAAGCGAAGGCGGCGCTCGAGCAGTACCGCGCACAGCTGGCCGAAGCTCGCACCGAGGCTGCGCAGATCCGTGAGGACGCGCGCACCCAGGGGCAGCAGATCATCGCCGAAATGAAGGCACAGGCTCAGGAAGAAAGCGACCGCATCGTGGCCGCCGGCAACAGCCAGTTGGTTGCCCAGCGTCAGCAGATCGTCACCGAACTGCGCTCCGATCTCGGCCGCACCGCGGTCGACCTCGCCGAGAAGCTCATCGGTGAGTCCCTCGCCGACGACGTGAAGCGGGCCGGCACCGTCGACCGATTCCTGAACGAGCTCGACTCCATCGGCGCAAATTCCGCAGCAGGGAAGTGAGCACCATGTACGCAGCGAGCCGTGAGGCCTTGACGCAGACCCGTGCTGCGTTGTCTTCGGCCTTGGGATCCGTCTCTGCCGGAGCAGCCACAGCGGCCGCGGCCCAGATCGGGGCCGAGCTGTTCTCGGTCGTCGAGATCCTGGACGAGCAGCGCACTCTCCGGAGTGCCCTGTCGGACACCTCGACGACCGGGAGCGTTCGCGAAGGTCTGGCCGAGCAGGTGTTCGGCGGCAAGGTCTCGGCCGAGACCCTCGCCGTCCTGAAGTCGGCGGTGGGCCAGGACTGGTCCCTCACCTCCGACCTGCTCAACTCGCTGGTGCTCCTCGGTCGGGAATCGCTGCTGAAGGCAGCGGCCGATCAGGGACAGCTCGACGCCGTCGAGGACGAGCTCTTCCGCCTCGGCCGCATCGTTGCCGGTGACCCGAAGCTCGAGCAGTCACTGTCCGACCGTTCCGTACCGGCGAAGGGCAAGCGTGACCTGCTCTCCAAGCTGCTGTACGGCAAGGTCACCGCGGTCTCCGAGGCATTGGCGACCCAGGCAGTGGGCCGGTTGAAGAACTCCGCGCCCGCGGACGCCTTCGACGAACTGTCGAATCTGGCAGCAGCACAGCGGAAGGCGGTTGTCGCCAAGGTGCGCAGCGCTGCTCCGCTGTCCAGTGAGCAGTCGGATCGGCTGACCGCCACCCTCACCCGTACCTACGGGAAGCCGGTGACGGTTCACGTGGAGGTCGATCCTGAACTCCTCAGCGGCTTGGTCGTCCGGGTGGGCGACGAGGTGATCGACGGCAGCGGAGCGGGACGTCTCGCAGCGCTGCGGAAGTCGCTCAAGTAGTCCGCAACCGAACCCCATACCCCAGATCTTTTCGAAGACCAGACACCGAGAGCAGGAAAAACATGGCGGAGCTGACGATCTCCTCCGACGAGATCCGTAGCGCGATCGAGAACTACACCGCGAGCTACTCCCCGGAGGCCTCCCGCGAAGAGGTCGGCATCGTGACCGACACCAGCGACGGCATCGCGCACGTCAGTGGCCTGCCTTCGGCGATGGCCAACGAACTGCTGGAGTTCCCCGGCGGAATTCTGGGCGTCGCGCTCAACCTGGATGCCACCGAGATCGGTGCCGTCATCCTGGGCGACTACGAGAACATCCAGGAAGGCCAGGAAGTCAAGCGGACCGGCGACGTGCTGTCGGTTCCCGTCGGCGACGCCTTCCTCGGCCGCGTCATCAACCCGCTCGGCCAGCCGATCGACGGCCTGGGCGAGATCGCGAGCGACGAGACCCGCGCCCTCGAACTGCAGGCTGCCTCGGTGCTCGAGCGTCAGCCCGTCGAGGAGCCGCTGCAGACCGGCATCAAGGCCATCGACGCGATGACCCCGATCGGCCGCGGACAGCGTCAGCTCGTCATCGGCGACCGTAAGACGGGCAAGACCGCCGTCTGCATCGACGCGATCCTGAACCAGAAGGCCAACTGGGAGAGCGGCGACGAGAAGCAGCAGGTTCGCTGCATCTACGTCGCGATCGGCCAGAAGGGCTCCACCATCGCGGGCGTCAAGGCTGCCCTCGAGGAGCAGGGCGCGATGGAGTACACCACCATCGTCGCCGCCCCGGCCTCCGACTCCGCCGGTTTCAAGTGGCTCGCCCCCTACACCGGCTCCGCCATCGGCCAGCACTGGATGTACCAGGGCAAGCACGTCCTGGTCGTGTTCGACGACCTGACCAAGCAGGCCGAGGCGTACCGCGCCATCTCCCTGCTGCTGCGTCGCCCGCCGGGACGTGAGGCATACCCCGGTGACGTCTTCTACCTGCACTCCCGCCTGCTGGAGCGTTCGGCCAAGCTGTCCGACGCCCTGGGTGGAGGCTCGCTGACTGCGCTGCCGATCATCGAGACCAAGGCCAACGACGTCTCGGCCTACATCCCGACCAACGTCATTTCCATCACCGACGGTCAGGTGTTCCTCGAGTCGGACCTGTTCAACAAGGGTGTCCGTCCCGCCATCAACGTCGGCATCTCGGTGTCCCGTGTCGGTGGTGCCGCGCAGACCAAGGGCATGAAGAAGGTTTCCGGCTCGCTGCGTCTGGAGCTGGCCCAGTTCCGTGAGCTCGAGGCGTTCTCCGCCTTCGCCTCCGACCTGGACGCCGCCTCGAAGGCACAGCTCGAGCGTGGTGCCCGCCTGGTGGAGCTGCTCAAGCAGGATCAGTACAGCCCGATCCCCGTCGAGGACCAGATCGTGTCGATCTACCTCGCCGGTGAAGGTGTCTTCGACAGCGTGCCCGTCGGCGACGTCCGCCGCTTCGAGGCCGAACTGCTCGACGAGCTGCACCGCACAGCCTCCGGCGTGTACGAGAGCATCAAGGGCGGCAAGGCCCTCGACGCCGACAACGCGAAGGCGCTGGTCGAGGCCACCGACAAGTTCAAGGAAACCTTCCTCGCGTCCGACGGAAGCCGGGTCGTGAACGAGGCCGAGGCTGAAGCTCTGGACGCCGGCGAGGTCGGCCACGAGCAGATCAACGTCAAGCGCACCACCGTCAGCAAGTGAGCGGCCTGCCCATGATGCTGCGAAACATGAAGGGAGAGTGATCGATCGATGGCAAGCATTCTCGAACTGAGGTCTCGCATCAAGTCGGTCAACTCGACCAAGAAAATCACCAAGGCGCAGGAACTGATCGCGACCTCGCGGATCACGAAGGCACAGTCGCGTGTCGCCGCGGCGAAGCCGTACGCCGAGGAGATCACGAAGGTTCTCTCGGAGCTGGCGAGCGCGTCCGCTTCCCTGGACCACCCGCTGCTCAACGAGCGCCCCGATCCCAAGCGTGCCGCGGTCCTGGTCGTCACCAGCGACCGCGGTATGTGCGGCGGATACAACTCCAACGTCCTCAAGGAGGCCGAGGAGCTGTTCCAGCTGCTGCGCAGCGAGGGCAAGGATCCGGTCATCTACGTGCTCGGATCCAAGGGTCTGGGCTACTACACGTTCCGTGACCGCGATCTGGGGGGTGCGTGGACCGGGTTCTCCCAGGACCCGGGCTACTCCGACGCCGCCAAGGCGAGCCGGCACCTGGTCGACCTGTTCATGGCCGGATCCGGCTCCGAGGTGCCCGCGCCGAACGGTGAGGGCACCATCGAAGGCGTCGACGAGCTGCACATCGTCTACACCCGTTTCGTGTCGATGCTGACCCAGTCGCCCGAGGTGCGCCGGATGGCTCCCCTCGAGGTGATGGTCTCCGAGGAGCACGTCGAACTCGGCGAAGACATACTGACGAACGGTCACGGGTCCAGCAACTCGGAACCGGTCGCCGGATACAACTTCGAGCCGGAACCCGACAAGCTGCTCGGCGCCCTGCTGCCGAAGTACATCAGCACCCGCATCTACTCCTCGCTGCTGGATGCTGCGGCGTCGGAGTCGGCTGCCCGTCGTACCGCAATGAAGGCTGCGACGGACAACGCAAACGAACTGGTGAACACGTTGAGCCGTCAGGCAAACCAGGCTCGCCAGGCCCAGATCACCCAGGAAATCAGCGAGATCGTCGGCGGCGCGAATGCGCTCGCCTCGAGCGCAGGAAGTGACTAAGCAATGACCGCAGCAGTAACCGAAAACAACGGGGCAGGCTCGGGTTCGTCCGTCGCCGGCCGCGTCGTGCGGGTCATCGGTCCCGTCGTGGACGTTGAATTCCCGCGTGGCGCCATTCCTGAACTGTTCAACGCCCTGCACGCCGAGATCACGCTCCCCTCGGTCGCCAAGACGCTGACCCTCGAGGTCGCACAGCACCTCGGCGACAACCTGGTGCGCACCGTCTCGATGCAGCCCACCGACGGTCTGATCCGCGGCACCTCGGTGTCCGACACGGGCAAGCCGATCTCGGTTCCCGTCGGCGACGTCGTCAAGGGCCACGTCTTCAACGCGCTGGGCGACTGCCTCGACGCTCCCGGTACGGGCCGCGACGGCGAGCAGTGGGGCATCCACCGCAAGCCACCGGCCTTCGACCAGCTCGAGGGCAAGACGGAGATCCTCGAGACCGGCATCAAGGTCATCGACCTCCTCACCCCGTACGTCAAGGGTGGAAAGATCGGTCTGTTCGGTGGTGCCGGTGTCGGCAAGACCGTTCTGATCCAGGAAATGATCACCCGTATCGCCCGCGAGTTCTCCGGAACCTCGGTGTTCGCAGGCGTCGGTGAGCGCACCCGTGAGGGCACCGACCTTCACCTCGAGATGGAAGAGATGGGCGTCCTCCAGGACACCGCCCTTGTCTTCGGCCAGATGGACGAGCCGCCGGGAACGCGTATGCGCGTCGCCCTGTCCGCGCTGACCATGGCGGAATACTTCCGCGATGTCCAGGGCCAGGACGTGCTGCTGTTCATCGACAACATCTTCCGTTTCACCCAGGCCGGTTCCGAGGTGTCGACCCTGCTCGGTCGTATGCCTTCGGCCGTGGGTTACCAGCCGACCCTGGCTGACGAGATGGGTGAGCTGCAGGAGCGGATCACCTCGACGCGAGGCCGCTCCATCACCTCGCTGCAGGCGATCTACGTGCCCGCCGACGACTACACCGACCCGGCGCCGGCCACGACGTTCGCGCACCTCGATGCCACCACCGAGCTGTCGCGTCCGATCTCGCAGATGGGTATCTACCCCGCTGTCGACCCGCTGACCTCCACCTCCCGCATCCTGGAGCCCGGCATCGTCGGTGCCGAGCACTTCCGGGTCGCGAACGAGGTCAAGCGCATCCTGCAGAAGTACAAGGAACTGCAGGACATCATCGCCATCCTCGGTATGGACGAGCTGCAGGAAGAGGACAAGGTGCTCGTCGGCCGTGCCCGTCGTCTGCAGAAGTTCCTCGGCCAGAACTTCATCGTCGCCGAGAAGTTCACCGGTGAGCCCGGCTCCGTGGTGCCGCTCCGCGACACCATCGAGGCGTTCGACCGCATCTGCAAGGGCGAGTTCGATCACCTGCCCGAGCAGGCGTTCAACAGCTGTGGTGGACTCGACGACGTCGAGGCTGCAGCCAAGAAGATCGCCGGGAAGTAGTCGACGATGGCTGAGATGACCGTGGAACTCGTCGCCGTGGAGCGACGGTTGTGGTCTGGTTCGGCGACTCTCGTCAGCGCACAGACGACCGAGGGCGAGATCGGTGTCATGCCCGGGCATGAGCCGGTTCTCGGACAGCTCGTCGAGGGCGGAGTGGTTGCGATCACGACGGCCGACGGTGAGCGTATCGTCGCTGCTGTGCACGGCGGATTCCTGTCCGTGACCGCGAAGACAGTCACGATCCTCGCCGAGTCAGCCGACTTGGCCGAGGACATCGATGTGGAAGCGGCCAAGGCCGTGCTCGCAGAGAGTGGAGACGACCTCGAGGCGATTGCCGTCGCCAAGGGTCGGGTCCGCGCTGTAGAGCGCGCCTAGGCTGCACGAGAAAGACCGCGACGGAGCCGACGAACAGTGACAATCGGAATGACTGTGTTGATCATTCTGGTTGTGCTGCTCGCGGCCTTCGTCGCGGTCTTTCTGTATCGGCTTGCAGTACTGCGCCGCGGGGGCACCGCGGCGATCCTCCGGGTGACGCCCGCCCCCGGGGACACGGGATGGCGCCACGGCGTCATCCGCTACGGCGAGGGTTCGCTCGTCTTCTTCAAACTGTCGAGTCTGCGACCCGGCCCCGATTCGCGTATCGAGCGACAGGGCATCGAGGTCGCAGGTCGTCGCAGCCCCGAGGGCTCCGAATTCGACATCATGTCCGAGGAGATCATCATCCTGTCGGTCAAGGACCGTGGGAACTCGTACGAGATCGCACTGGACGGGGGAGCGTTGACCGCGTTCCTGTCCTGGGTCGAATCACGACCTTCCGGCCGATCGGTTCGCGGTCGCCGACTCTGATCAGGACTTCCCGGCGCCCGGCTTCCAGAGCACGTCGCCCTCGGGGTTCGCGAGCCTGCTGACGATGAACAGCAGATCCGACAGCCGGTTGAGGTACTTCGCCGGAAGAGCGTTGGTGGTCTCCGGGTTCGCATCGACAGCCGCCCACGCCGACCGCTCGGCGCGACGGGTCACCGTCCGGGCCACGTGCAGCAGAGCGCCCAGCGCCGTCCCGCCCGGAAGAATGAAGGAATTCAAAGGCTCGAGGCGTTCGTTCAGTTCGTCGCACCAGCCTTCGAGCCGATCGATGTACTCGCCGGTGATGCGCAGCGGTGGGTACTTCGGTTCCGCCTCCACCGGGGTGGACAGGTCGGCACCGGCATCGAACAGGTCGTTCTGGATCTGACGCAGGATCGATCGGATCTCGTCCGGCGGGTCGCCCAGCGCGACCGCAACCCCGATCGAGGCGTTCGCCTCGTCGCAGTCGGCGTACGCGATGAGCCGCGGATCGTTCTTCGACACACGGGAGAAATCGCTGAGTCCGGTGGTCCCGTCGTCGCCGGTCCGGGTGTAGATCTTGGTGAGGTGTACGGCCATAGCGTTACGGTACCGGCCTCCGGTGCCGGCATCCCTGGCTCTAGGCTGTGTTCTGTGAGCGAACGCTTCCTTGTCACCGGCGGTAACCGCCTCGTAGGTGAAGTGTCTGTCGAGGGCGCGAAGAACAGCGTTCTCAAGCTGATGGCGGCAGCGCTGTTGGCTGAGGGCACCACAACTGTCACCAATTGTCCGGACATCCTGGATGTTCCCTTGATGGCCGACGTTCTGCGCGGCCTCGGCTGCGATGTGGACCTCGACGATTCCGTCGTCCGGATCACGACACCCGCCGAACCCAAACATCACGCCGATTTCGCGGCGGTGCGTCAGTTCCGCGCGTCGGTGTGTGTGCTCGGACCGCTGGTCGCGCGGTGCCGTCGCGCCGTGGTCGCGCTGCCCGGCGGCGACGCCATCGGTTCCCGGCCCCTCGACATGCATCAGTCGGGGCTGCGGTTGCTGGGTGCGCACAGCACGATCGAGCACGGCTGCGTGGTCGCGCAGGCCGAGGACCTGCACGGTGCGAACATCCGGCTCGCGTTCCCGTCGGTGGGGGCGACCGAGAACATCCTCATGGCCGCGGTCCTCGCCAAGGGCGAGACGGTGATCGACAACGCGGCTCGCGAACCCGAGATCGTCGACCTGTGCAACATGCTGATCCAGATGGGCGCGAAGATCCAGGGTGCCGGCACGTCCACGCTGACCATCCAGGGCGTCCCCAAGCTCGAGCCGACCACGCACCGCGTCATCGGCGACCGGATCGTCGCGGCGACGTGGGGGATCGCGGCGTCGATGACGCGCGGCGACGTGCGCGTGCGGGGGGTCAACCCGAAGCACCTCGGCCTCGTACTCGACAAGCTGCGGGTGGCCGGCGCGGAGGTCACGGCCGAGGCCGACGGATTCCGGGTGGTCCAGGAAGCGCGGCCGACGGCCGTCAACTTCGCGACCCTGCCCTATCCGGGTTTCCCCACCGACCTGCAGCCGATGGCCATCGGTCTCGCGGCGGTCGCGGAGGGAACATCGATGATCACGGAGAACGTCTTCGAGGCGCGGTTCCGGTTCGTCGAAGAGATGATCCGGTTGGGCGCCGATGCGCGGACGGACGGTCATCACGCAGTGATCCGGGGAATCGCGCAGCTGTCGAGTGCGCCGGTGTGGTCGTCGGACATCCGGGCGGGAGCCGGCCTCGTGCTGGCGGGTCTCGTCGCCGACGGGGTGACCGAAGTGCACGACGTCTTCCACATCGACCGCGGTTATCCCCGCTTCGTCGAGATCCTGCAGGAACTCGGTGGCCGCATCGAACGCGTGGACGCGGATTCCGGTTCGTCACGGTGAGTCCGGCGTCACAGCGACCGATATGAGCGGCGAGACCCCGGATCCGTAGCGGCACACCGGTTCTGACCAGCGGAATCCGCAACTGTGAACGCCGTGACCTGGCGATTTGGCAAGCAGTTTCCCTTCGCGTAACTTATTCCAGGTCAGAGCGACACGGACACCGACCCCGGCCGGAAGGCGGGGGACACGAGGTTGGACGAAGGCGCCTGGTAAATCGGAAGTTCATCGCCGTGTATGGTGGTGCTTCAATCCCGGTTTGATCTTGATCAGCGTCACGGCTTGCGCCGGTGAGGTTGGTAGGATAAGATAGAACGGTTGCCCCGGAGCGGCCGAAGTTGATACTTCGGCGGTGATGGTGTGTGCGTGTTCTTTGAGAACTCAACAGTGTGTCGATGAATGTCAGTGCCAAATGTTTTTGGTACTCCGCATCACGAGTGTTCAACCGCCTCTTGGGGTTTGGTTGATGTTGTGGTGTGGGTATTTGCTGGCCCTTCTCCTTCTTCCGTCGGTGGGGGGTCAGTGTTTGATAGCTAGTTTGAGTTTTTTTTGCTAGTGATTTGACTCGATGTCTATGACTGATTGGCAGGTTCGCCTGTGAAATCTAGAGTCTTCAACGGAGAGTTTGATCCTGGCTCAGGACGAACGCTGGCGGCGTGCTTAACACATGCAAGTCGAGCGGT
>NZ_JBHVEY010000027.1:0-115810 GCF_042802055.1 Rhodococcus sp. NPDC057529 | reverse complement strand
AAGACCCCAAACCCTTCGTCTGGCGCAAGACCGCGGAGGAGATCCTCGACTCCCTCACCAAATATATGGCGAAGATTTCCGGACCGGCACACTAGACGGTCAGGGGCCCGACGTAAGCTGGGCGCGATATCGGGCGGAGAAGTAGGAGAAGTAGAGGAGATCGTTGTGGCGACTCGTGCGGTACCGCAGGCCAGTGTCGGCGACGTGATGGCGGAACTGGCGGCCCTGGAAGATCCGAAGATCCGCGCCGTGAACGAACGCCACGGCGACGATCACGGTGTCAACCTCACCAAACTGCGCGCAGTCGCGAAGAGTCTGAAGACCCAGCACGACCTCGCCGGTGAGCTGTGGGGGACGGGTGACACCGCGGCCCGTCTCGTCGCGATCCTGATCTGCCGCCCCAAGGCGTACTCCGCGTCCGAGCTGGACGCCATGCTCCGCGACGCACGCGTGCCCAAGGTGCACGGCTGGCTCGTCAGCTACGTCGTCAAGAAGAGCCCGCACGTCGAAGAACTGCGCGTCGCGTGGTTCGCCGACGCCGACCCGGTCGTCGCCAGTGCGGGGTGGGCGCTGACCAGCGACCGCGTGGCGAAGGACTCCGGCGACCTCGATCTGCCCGAACTCCTCGACCTGATCGAGGCGCACATGAAGGATGCGCCGGACCGCCTGCAGTGGGCGATGAACGAATGCCTCGCCAACATCGGCATCCATCACCCCGAGCTTCGTGCCCGCGCGATCGGCATCGGCGAACGCCTCGAAGTCCTGAAGGACTACCCGACCCCGCCCAATTGCACGTCCCCGTACGCGCCGATCTGGATCACCGAGATCGTCCGCCGCCAGACCCAGAGCTAGCCGCATGCGACTGCGCTGGTAGACCGACCGCGGCGACGTCCGCCCGCGAAACCTGGCAAATTGGACACCACACGCACCGTGCGTGGGCACACGAAGAAGGAGTCCAATGGCTTTCTGGGATCAGCTGAAGGCAAAGGCGTTCGAGATGAACGGCCAGCTCAAGACGAAGACGGCGCAGTTCCAGAACAAGGAGTTCGCCAACGCCTCCATGGCCATGTGCGCCCTCATCGCCGCGGCGGACGGGACCATCGCCCCGTCCGAGCGGCAGAAGACTGCGGGGCTGATCACCAGCAACGAGGCGCTCAGTGTGTTCCCGTCGGACGAGCTGAGTCAGAAGTTCGACTGGTACTGCAGCAAACTGCAGTCCGATTTCGAGTTCGGCAAGATCGAGGCCACCGCCACCATCGCCAAGCTGAAGACCAAGCAGGATCAGGCTCGGGCCGTCATCCAGATCGGCATCGTCATCGGCGGAGCCGACGGCAACTTCGACCAGCACGAGCGAAACGTGGTGCGCGACGCCTGTTTCGCCGTCGGCATCGCGCCGGCCGAATTCGAACTCTGAGGTGAACGGTGACGCGCCCGGCGCGGGCGCGTCACCGACGCTCAGTAGGCGGTGATGATCGGCGCCGGATTCCACAGTCCCGAACGCTGAGTCCGGGTGGTGTCGATCTCCGCCGCCGTCGCACCGGCGTCGAGCGGGGAGTACTGCTCCACTCCGCCCCAGTCGCGGTCCCAGTCGTTCTTCAGATACGACGGTATGGTTCGGCTCGCCCGGGTCATCTCGATCCAGCCGAGGGGGCCGCCGCCGTACCGGTCCTGCCACAGGCTGGTCATGATCGCGCCGGGACGGTCCGGGAGGATCCGGTACTCGGGCGCCTCCGCGACACCGGCCCGGTGATCGAGCGGTCGCTGGCACGGAAACGCAAGGCCCACAGCCCAGTCGATCATGACCGGCGATTCGGATCCGATCACGTCGTTCAGTGTCTGCGTCCGCGGAACCCGCGGCGGTGTCACCGCCAGCCACTGCTGCGGATCGCTGTCCGTGTCCGACGCCACCAGCCGGAGGACATCCGTCTCGGCCGGCAGGGAATCGAGCGGCACCCGCAGATTGCGCCACGACGGCGCCGGACCGATGTCGATCGGCGTCACCCGTCCCGCGACCGCGACCGTGCCGTCCTGCTGCGCGGTGCCGTACTCCACCTCGAGGTTCTGGCCGTAGGTGACGACGCCGTCCGCGTCGACGGAGCGGATGCGGCCCGCCGCGGCGATGGAGACGAGGTCACCGGCACCGGTATCCGATTCGGCACCGGGCAGTCGGTACCAGCCGGTGGTCAGCGACGCGTCGCCGTCGCTGCCGTCACTGCCGAGGACCGGGGTGCTCGCGGGGTCCAGCCCGAACGGCAATGCCACGGCACTGCCGTTGACACCCACCGCGCCGGCGCCGCCGCCGGTGCCCGCGGCGTTGCTCGACGCCGTCTGCTCGGTGTTGTCGGTCTTGACGGAGTTGGCGACACCCGCATCCGACGATTCCTCGTCGGCGCTCAGGTCTCCGGCGACACCGTTCGGGCTGAAGCCGACGCTGCCGGTGCCCGCGAGGGTGGTCGCCGCGTCACCGGACAGCGGTTGCAGCAGTGAGGCGTTGGGATCGGTTTCGAGCAGGACGTCAGTGGCCAGGCCGCACGGTGCGCCGGTGACGGCGTCGACATTGGAGCGTGCGAGGGAGAACGCCGGGTACTGCGCGACCGCGCCCTTCGCCATCGACAGCACCTCGAACAGCACCATCGCGGCGGCCGCCACCGTCAACGGCGGGAGCGCCCACACCCGGCGCCTGCGCACGGAGTCGCCCTGCGTGTAGGGCTCGCGGAAGTAGCACCACGCCGCGATCAGCAGCATCACCAGGGTGGCGCCGAGCAGGATCGTGCCCGCACCGAGTCCGGCGATCGACACCGGCTTGTCCCACCACGGCACGCTGTAACTGGACACGTACCACCACCCGTTGGTGCTGGTGAAACACATCGCCAGCAGGAACAGCACGGCGGCCGCGAACAGGGCGCGGTTGCGCGGCGAGCGCACCACGGCGGTGCTCACCGCCACCGACGCCAGGACGGCGAGCGACCCGGCGAGACCCGCGTAGATGCCGAAGTGGTGCGTCCATTTGGTGGGCGTGAACATCATCAGGGCCATCGCGGCGAACGTGATGCCGATGAGCCGCCGCGACGGTCCCGTCGCCGTCCCGGGAATCCGGCCACCCTTGCGCAGCATCACGAGGACCGTCACCGCCAGGGACAGCACCATCACGAACACACCGAACCGGCGCGACAGCGAACCGTCGACGGAGATGTTCAGCAGGTACTGGTAGCGGAGGTACTCGTCGAACCAGGGGACGTTGGGGCCGATGGCATGCACGTGCTGCATCTCCATGACGGCGGCGAGGGTCTGGTCGGCGAACACCGCCACCAGGATCACGGTCCCCGACGCGACGAGCGGCGCGAGCAGTGCCAGATAGCCGACGGTCTTGGCCCGCGCGATCACGATCTGCAGGATCGGCCGGGCGCCGGCGACGAGGGCGCCGAAGCAGATCAACCCGGACGGTCCCGCGGTCAGCGTGGCCGCGCCGACCAGGATCGCCACCGCGGCGGGCAGCAGCCGACGGGTCGCGACGGCGCGTTCCACCGAACACCACGTCAGCAGCACACCCACCGCGACGATCGGTTCGGGGCGCAAACCGTTGTTGTAGGGGAGCCAGAACGCGAGGAACACCAGCCCGCCGGTCCACAGCGCGAGCCGGTTGCCCCGGACGGCGGCGCCGAGTCGCGGTGCCACCTCCCGGCTGATCACCAGCCACGCGACGATGCCGGCGAGCAACGCCGGCAGACGCACGAACGGGCTGGCCGGTGTGATGTTCGCCAGCACCGCGAGGACGTCGTAATAGGGGGACCCGAACGGCGCCTCGGGGACGCCGTACCAGCGGAAGTAGTTGGCCATGTAGCCCGCGGCCTCGGACGTGCGGGCCATGTTGAACTGGTAGCCGTCGTCGGAGGTGGAGGCGCCGATGAAATGCCACAGCACCAGCGTGCCGATGACGACGGCGTCGACGGCCCCGAACGACCACCAGCGGGTGGGCAGGAATCGTCGTGCCCGGCGACCGTCCACATTGTCGAGACGGTGCAGCGCAACCAGCGCCAGAATCGTGGCCAGCGCGCCCACCACCATGGCCACGAACTTGATCGTCGACGGCGTCGACGAGAACCGGCTGTCGATCTGCGCGGTCACCTGCAGTCCATCGGGCACCGGCCCGTCGAGGTCGCTGAAGATGCCCACCATCTGCGGGCGGAGGTCGCCGTCGACGACGGTCGGGGCGTCCTGGCCTGCCGTCACGAATCCGGCGGTGGTCCGCGTCGAATCCGAGGACACCACGAGCGTGCACTCGGCGGGTAGCCCGTCCAGCGGTGACGACAGCAGGACCTGGTTCCGCAGCACCACCTCGACGCGGCCGGGACCGTCCGCGGTCGCCGGATTCACCGTGGCGACGAGCCCGTACCTCCCGGCGTCGGCGGCACCCGCGGGGGCGGTGGAGGTCAGCAGTCCGCCGCGGTCGGCGAGTTCGCCGATCGTCGCACAGGGAATTCGCGCGTCGAGGCTCAGCGGCGCGTAGGAGACGAGCGGTGCCTCGACGCTTCCGGTGCTGCCGTTCTGCGGCCAGGTGAGGGTGGCGCTGTCCTGCTCGACGGGAAGGAACGGGAGCGACAACGTGAGCAGCACCCCGAAGAGGGACGCGACGATGGCGAGGAGACGGGCGGAGCGAACCGACTGACCGAGAGGAGACGACTGGGGCGGGGTCCCGATCGGCGACTCGTCCGAGTCGTCTCTGGACACATTCGCCGATTCCAGCCTGCTGTCAGTCACGACGTCGGATAGTACCCATCCGCGCCGATGGTGAGCGAAGGTAAGGAACGGTCCTGGTGGGAGGGTTTCCGGCCCCGGACGATCACATGAGGAGGTGTCTCATGATCCGCCACCGGCGCTCCGGCCGAGTGAGGAGATGGTGGTGATGCCGCGGGCCGCGGCGGTGCCGAACCTCGGAATGCACTTCGCGGATGATCTCGAACATGCCTCCGCCCTCCTCCTGCGCGACCACGTCTATCCCGACCGTAGGTCGGGCCCGGGGTGAGCCGATTCACCCGGTGCGGGTGAACAAGGTCACTCCGTGACCGGCTGAACCGACAGCTGTTTCACGCCGGTCTGCGAACAGCCGGTGGTGGGGTAGGGGACGAACACCGAACCGGTGTCGTTCGGCGGGTACACCCGGAACCCCGCGACCGGCGTGGGGCCACACGTGTCGGCGGGATAGTTCTGCACCACCGTGGCGCGCACCGCAGCGGTCGCCCGCGCTCCCGGAGCCACCGTCACGGGAGTCTCCGTTCCGCCGTCCCGGGCGGCCGCCGCACCCACCTGCGGGCCGTCCGGGGCCGCGACGTAGGACACCCCGGGGTATCCGTGGAGGACGCAGTCGCGGGTGCCGGTGTTGGTGAAGACGAGCGGGATCTCCTGAGATCCGGCCGCCCCGCTGGGCTGGCCGAGCGTCACCTGCAGTTCGCCGATCAGGCAGCGGTCGGGGTGCGGAGTGGTCGGTGTGGTGGCGGACGTCGGCGGGACGTCGGCGGTGGTGGTTGCGTCCGACGTCGTGACGGTGACGCCACCGGGCGAGGGTTCGGCGGTCCCCGGCTCGTCCGTCGAGCCACAGGCCGAGGCGGTGAGTGCGGCGGCGATACCGAGTACTCCGAGAAGGGTGCGTGCCGGTGACTGCGTGCGCATCTGATCGCTCCTCCTGCTGACTGTGCGGCGTACGTCGATGGTCCGCGATCGGTGCCGTCCCGGTGTGTGGTTCGGGGAGATCGCATTCGCCCCGAACCGGCGGGCTCAGGTCGTAGTCTGCGGGCGCAAGGTTTCCGCGACACTTTCACTGGAGGCAGACCGATGAGCGAAGTTCTGGACCGGACCACGATCTACATCGACGGATCCTGGGTCGATTCGCAGGGGACGGGCCGGATCGATGTGGTCAACCCGGCCACGGAGCACGTCATCGCCGTGGTCGCCGAGGGCACCCCCGACGACGTCGATCGCGCCGCGAAAGCCGCGCGGGCAGCCTTCCCCGCATGGTCCGCGCTCAGCGGCACGGAACGCGGCGAGTACCTCCGGAAGGCGGCCGCCCTGATCAAGGAGCGCCTCGACGACTTCACCGCCCTGGTGTCCCGCGACATGGGCATGCCGCTGGGATTCGCGAAACCCATCCAGATCGGGATGCCCCTCGCGAACCTCGCCGCGTTCGCCGAACTGGCCGGCACCTACGACTTCGACGCCCACGAGGTGGGCAACTCGCTGATCGTGCGCGAACCCATCGGTGTCGTCGGCGCGATCACCCCGTGGAACTTCCCGCTCCACCAGGTGGTGCTGAAGGTCGGCGGTGCGCTGGCCGCGGGCTGCACCGTGGTGCTCAAGCCGACCGAGGTCGCGCCGCTCGCCACCTACGCGCTCGCCGACATCTTCGACGAAATCGGTCTGCCCGCAGGCGTGTTCAACCTCGTCAGCGGATTCGGGCCCGTCGTGGGTGAGGCGATCGCCGGTCACCCCGAGGTGGACATGGTCTCGTTCACCGGCTCCACCCGGGCGGGCAAGAGGGTCGCGGTGGTCGCGGCCGAGACGGTGAAGAAGGTGGCACTCGAACTCGGCGGCAAGTCCGCCAACGTCATCCTCGACGACGCCGACCTGACGAAGGCGGTCACCGACGGGGTGGCCAAGTGTTTCCTCAACTCCGGCCAGACCTGTTCGGCGCTCACCCGGATGCTGGTCCCCGCGGACAAGGTGGACGAGGCCTCCGCCATCGCGGCGCAGGTTGCGCAGAACTACTCGGTCGGCGATCCGACGGCTGCGACGTCGGTGCTCGGGCCGCTGGTGAACTCGAACCAGCTGAAGCGGGTGCGCGGCTACATCGAACAGGGCATCGCGGAAGGTGCGCGCGCCGTCCTGGACGGCCGGGAGACCGGCCAGGGCACGGGCTACTTCGTCGGCCCCACCGTGTTCTCCGGCGTCACCGAGGACATGACCATCGCCAAGGAGGAGATCTTCGGTCCCGTCCTGTCCATCATCGGATACCAGGACGAGGACGACGCGGTGCGGATCGCCAACGCGACGGAATACGGGCTCGCCGCCGGCGTGTGGTCCGGCGACCAGGAGCGGGCCGACCGGGTCGCGCGGCAGCTGCGCGCAGGCCAGGTCGAGGTGAACGGCGGGGCGTTCAACACCAACGCCCCGTTCGGCGGGTACAAGCAGTCGGGCATCGGCCGCGAGGCCGGGGTCCTCGGCTTCGAGGAGTTCCTGGAGATCAAGTCGATCCAGCGGTAGGCGGCTTCGCCGCCCGTGCGTGGTTGACGAGTCTCTGGACTCGTTAACCACTCACGGGTGCGGAGCGCAATTGGCCTCACGCTGAACCGAATCCGTGACTCCCGACCGTGGCGGTCCTACCCTCGAATCGAGGGGTGGACAGCGGAGATGAGGAGAACACAATGGATCTCGGTCTGAGCGGCAAGCGCGCCGTCGTCACCGGCGGCAGCCGCGGAATCGGTCTCGCGATCGCGCGCAGCCTCGCGTCGGAGGGGGTCGACGTGGTGCTCGCGGCCAGGGGCGCCGAGGCGCTGGAACTGGCGGCGAAGACGCTGTCGCAGGAGACCGGCCGGCGGGTCATCGGGGTACCCACCGACACCGGCGACGACAAGTCGGTGCGCGCCCTCGTGCAGCGAACGGTGGACGAACTCGGCGGCGTCGACATTCTCGTGAACGCGGCGGCCACACCGTGGAGTGCGGGCAAGCCGAGCGACTTCGCGTCCACCACCGACGACGTGGTCCGCGGCGAACTCGAGATCAAGGTGCTCGGCTATCTGCGGACCGCCCGCGCGGTGGCACCGCACCTCGTGGAGCAGGGGTGGGGACGGATCATCAACATCAGCGGGCTCGGTGCCCGCCAGGCCAACTCCATTGCGCAGACCGTCCGGAACGTCGGGGTGTCGGCGCTGACGAAGAACCTCGCCGACGAACTCGGACCGCACGGCGTCAACGTCACCGTGGTGCATCCCGGATTGACGCGGACGGAACGACTCGTCGACCGGTTGACGGAGCAGTCCGAGGCGGAAGGGGTCCCCGTAGCCGAACTGGAGTCGCGGCTGGCGACCAACTCGATCCACCGGCTGGTCGACGCCAGTGAGGTCGCGGATGTCGTCACGTTCCTGGCGTCGCCGCGCAGTGTCGGGATCACCGGCGACGCGGTTGCCGTCGGCGGGGGTGCGCCGGGCGCCGTCTACTACTGAGCATGGGCGGGTGACAGCACGCCGTCGCGCTGGGTGACTTCGCGGGCGGCGCGTTCACCGGAGCGGACGGCGCCGTCGACCCAGCCGCACATCACGGACGAACTCTCCGTGCCCGCCCAGTGGATGCGACCGCACGGCTCGCGGAGGGCGTGGCCGAACTGGGTGAGTACCCCCGTCGGCGCGTGGCTGAGCATGCCGCCGCCGGAGTACCGCTCCAGACTCCAGTTCTGCTCGATGTAGTCGACGGGGGAGGCCGCCGAGGCCCCGAACCGTGCGGTCAACTCGCCGAGCACCGCCTTCTTCCGGTCCGCTTCGGGCAGCGTCCCCAGCGTGCGGGCGATCGGTCCCTCGACGATCACGCACAGAACTCCGGGTCGTCCGGTGTCGGTGCACGCGTCGATGGTGATCGTCGCGGGGGAGTCGGGGGCCGCCGACTGCCCCGACAATCCGTCGGCGCGCCAGAAGGGTTCGTCGTAGACGACGGCGATCTTCATGACGGCGCCGCTCGGCATCCTCTGGTGCAGGAACGACCGATCCATCGGGAGCAGTGGCTCGTAGAGGATCTGGCTCGCGATGGCGAGAGGCACCGCGACGATCGCTCTCCGCGCTCGCACGGCCAGGTCCGCGGAGCGAACGGTCACGCCGTCGCGGTCCTGCGCGACGTCCCGGACGGGTTGCGACAGGTGGAGCGCGTCGCCGATCTCGGCTGCCATCGGACGGTAGATGGCCCCCATCCCGCCGACCGGCCGCGCATCCTCGGCCGCGTCCTTCACTCCGAGAACGAAACCGGGACCGCCGCCGGACGCCATCTGATACAGCACGAACAGCATCGACACCTCGGACGCGGCGGACGTGTAGCAACCGGCGACGGCGGTCTCGAGAAGGTCGTGGGCAGGTTTGGACAACGTGTTGTCGCCGAGCCATTTCGCGAGACTGATCGCGTCCCACTTGGCGGCCTTCTTCGCCTCCCACGGCGCCTCGAGCGGGATCGTCTTGCACATCTGGCCGAGTTCGAAGAACACGGCGCCGAGATTCGCCGTGGCCCAGGGACTCATCGTCAGGGGAATCGTGCCCTTGTACCGGTACTGCTTGCCGTCGACGACCATCATGGCGTCGCCGTCGGTGTACTGCTTGTACGTCTCGACGCCGAATTCGTCGATCAGGGCGTAGATCCGGTCCTGTCCCGGCCCGATCCACGCGCCGCCCCGATCGATCCACGAACCGTCGTCGCGGGTCTCGGTGAACGTGCGCCCGCCGATCCGGTCGCGGGCCTCCATCAGTACAACCGTGTGCCCGGCCTGTTTCAGACGCAGCGCCGCCGTCAGTCCGGCGAATCCGGCTCCTACGACGCAATAGTCGACTTCGATGTCTGCCATGACGAATCCCCTCGCGCTCTTCGATCCTTACTCGCGACGAGGGGTCCGGTCAAGGCCCCCGTGAGTACTTGTTAACCGCCGGTGGTTAACAAGTACTCACGGGTGGGGACGAGCGGGAACACCTGCTCGGCGATGCGCTCGAGTTCCTCGTGGGCAGGGGAGCACTGGATGAGCAGCAGGGTGAGGCCGGCGTCCTGGTAGGCGCGGATTTTTTCCGCGACCTGTTCCGGTGTGCCGACGAGGTTCGGGCGAAGTCCGCGCGTGCCGACGGAGTATTCGCGCCGGGACAGCTCGACGTCGAGTTCGGAGTTCTTCACGAACTCCTCGAACGACGCGTACCCGGGCGAGTGGGGGTCGACGGTGGTGATGCGTTCGAGTTCGGCGCGGGCCTCGGCTTCGGTGTCGCGCACGATGATGTAGGTGGACATGCCGAATTCGGCCATGTCCCGCTGGTGGATTCGCTGCGACCGCGCGTTCATGTCGGCGATCTTGGTGCGCACCTCGTCGACGGTGCCGCCGTGGAGCACGTACGAGTCGGCGAACGTCGCGATGGATTCGCGGCCGCTCTCGCTCTCGCCGCCCGCGAAGACCGGGGGATGGATTGCGGGTTTCGGCGACAGGATCGAGTCGCGCACGCTGAAGTGCTCGCCCTGGTAGGTGAACGGGGTGTGCTCCCAGAGTCCGCGGAGGACGTCGACGAATTCGGTGGCCTGCCGGTACCGGTCGTCGTGCCGGGTGAACGCGCCGCCGTACTGCCGGGCTTCTTCCTCCCACCAGGCGGCGACGACGTTGAGCGCGAACCGTGCCGCACCGGCGTCGGTGGTGCCGGCGATGTCGGTGATCGTCGCGGATTCCTTCGCGGTGACCGCGGGCAGGTGGAATCCGGGTCGCACCGCCGTCATCACCCGGAGCTGTTCGGTGACCGCGAGGATCGCCGACGACAGCGACCACGCCTCGAGGCTGGGTGCGTCGACGCCCTTGCGGTCGTTGAGGTAGAGCTCGGGCACGAGGGTGGTGTGGTATCCGAGCCGGTCGGTAAGCTGCGACAGCTGTTTGACGTAGTCCCAGGTGGCGGGCATGCCTTCGTCGCCGAGGTTGCGCAGGAAGCCGCCGTAGATGGGCGTCCAGTAGCCGAAATGCATGTCATTCCTCCGTGATGGCGTCGAGCGACGCACGCAGATCGTCGACGAGGTCGTCCAGGTTCTCCAGTCCGATGGACAATCGGACGGTGCGGTAGCCGAATCCGGCGTCGCGGAGTTGCGTGTCGTCGAGGTGGCTGTGCGTGGTGGTGGCGGGGTGCACCACCAGCGAGCGGGCGTCGCCGATGTTGGCGACGATGGCGAACAGTTGCAGCGAGTCGACGAACTTCGCCACCTTCGTGCCGTCGACGGCGAGGTCGAAGGAGAACACCGAGCCGGCGCCGCGCGGCAGGTACCGGCGGGCCGCGTCGTACCACCGGTTCTCCGGCAGTCCGGGGTAATTGACCTTCGCGACCGCGGGGTGGCCGTCGAGGAACTGTGCGATCGCCAGCGCCGAGCCGACCTGCCGTTCCAGCCGCAGGTCCAGCGTCTCCAGTCCTTGGAGCAGCTGGAACGAATTGAACGGGGACAGTGCGGGTCCGAGATCGTGGACGACCTTCGTCTTCGCGTACACGAGGTACGCGCTCCGGTCGCGACCGAACTCGTCCCACAGCACGAGGTCGCCGATCCGCGGATACGGCTCGGTGAACTGGGTCCAGCGCCGCGGCTCCGCGCCGAAGTCGAATGTACCGAGGTCGACGATCACGCCGCCCAGCGACGTTCCGTGCCCGCCGATGAACTTGGTGGCCGAGTAGACGGCGATGTCTGCGCCGAAGTCTCTGGGGCGGAGCAGGTACGGGGTGGCGATCGTGTTGTCGACGATCAGCGGTACCCCGGCCTGGTGCGCGATGTCGGCGACGGCCCGGACGTCGAGGACGGAGGCGACGGGGTTGCCGATCGACTCGGCGAAGAAGGCCCGGGTCTCGGGGCGGGCGGCGGCACGCCAGGCGTCGAGGTCGTCCTGGTCGACGAGTGTGACGTCGATCCCGAAGTCCGCGAACGTGTCGGTGAGCAGGTCGACGGTGCCGCCGTACAGTTGCCGCGCCGCGACGATGTGCTGCCCCGACTTGGCGAGGGTGAGCAGTGCGACCGCGACGGCGGACTGCCCGGACCCGGTGGCCAGCGCGGCGACACCGCCGTCGAGGTCGGCGAGCCGCTGCTCGAGCACGGCCTGGGTGGGGTTCCCCGTGCGGCTGTACAGGTTTCCCTTGCGGCGCAGGGAAAAGATGTCCCGTGCCTGGTCGAAGCTGCCGAAGTCGTAGGCAACCGATTGGTAGATCGGGGGGATCGCGGTGTTCTGCGGCGTGCCGGGTTGATAGCCGGTGCGGACCTGCCGGGTCGCGAACCCTGTGGTCTCGGGCATCGGTGTGCCTGTCCCTTCGTCGATACTCTTGATTGGCCGGGGGTCGATCACAAAACGAATATGTTCGGAACAAAACACGAAGTGCGACGAGAAGACACGCGTTTTGTTCTGCTCGAGCATTACTCTTGTTTCACCGCGCGCGGGTGAGTCAGGGTGACGCAGTCAATCCTGCGAACAACCACCCCGAGTGAGGTAATCAGTGGACATCGACTGGCTGGAACCCGAAGCGGCCGCGCGTGGCTCGGTGATCGTCGTCGCCGGCCGAGGTGAGCATGCTCACGTGTACCGCAGGTTCGCCCGGCGGATCGCGTTCGACGGCTACCGCGTCGCGGTGGTGGAGAACGACCCCGCCGCGGCCGCTCGGGTGATCGCCGACGCCGAGTCCGGTCTCCCGCTCACCGTCGTCGGGTCGGACAGTGGCGCCCTCACCGCGCTCGACCTCGCCGCCACCCATCCGGCCGTGTCCGGGGTCGTGGCCGCCGGTCTGCTCGTCGCGGGCACCGACGCCTTCACCGGAGGGTGGGACGGCGAACTCGAGATCCGCTCGGCGTGTCCGGTGCACCGGGGCGTCCTGGCCGCGGACGACGCGCTCGACCGGGGCACGCTCGGCGCGGAGACACCGATCGCCACGGCGGATTCGCTGACCCACGTGCAGGTTCCCGTCCTCGTCGTCCACGGTGGCGCCGACGTCCTCAGCCCGGCGGCAGAGGTCCTCGCCATCACGTCCGCGTTGCCGGGCGCCCGCGTGGTCGTTGTGAACGACGGGCGGCACGACATTCTCAACGACGTGTCTCACCGGTCCGTCGCCGCCGAGATCGTGCAGTTCCTCGAGCGTCTGCGACTGCCCGGCACGCCCGACGTCCTCCTCCGTGAACCGGTGGGCGCACTCGCGCAATGACCCGGCCCGGGGCGGGGCCGGTAGCGGTTGTCGATCGAAGGGGTGTGGATGTCAGCGGTGATGGAGTCGGAGACGATTGCTCCTGAGTGGTTGCTCGAACGAATCGACGGCCGCACAGCGGAACTGGCCGACGCCGTCGCCGACCTCATCCGGTCGGGTGAGCTGAGCCCCGGCGACCGCCTGCCGACCGTCCGCGCACTCGCGAAGGCGACCGATCTCAGTGTCGGTGCGATCGTCAGCGCGTGGGGCCGGTTGCAGGAGCAGGGTTTCGTGCAGACCCGCCGCCGCGGCGGCACCGTGGTTCTCCCGCCGCTCGACAGCGTGCCCGAGCGCGGCATCCCCGACTGGCGCGGCGTCGACCTGGCGCAGAATGCACCGGATCTGGCGCTACAGCCGTCCCTGTCCGACGCTTTGTTGTCCAGTCTGGACGCTGAGACGCTGAATGTGTTCGGGCGGGAACTGATGACCGAGCGTCTGCGCAATGCCGTCGCTCCGGGGTGGCCGTTCGAACCGGAGGCGTGGGCGACCGCGGGCGGTGGCACCGAGGCGCTGCTGCTGGCGGTGGAGGCGGCGGCACCGCCCGGGTCCCGGGTGGCGGTCGACGAGCCTCTCGGGCCGGGCGTGCTCGACACCCTCCGCGATCTGGGTCTGGACGCGGTGGGTGTCGGCGCCGACCGCGACGGCCCCCGGCCGGACGCGCTCGACGAGGCCCTGACGGCCGGTGCGGTCGCGTTCGTGTTCCAGCCCGGGGCGCCGTTCGCCGTCGACCACGCGGTCAGCGCGCGGCGCACCCGCGAACTCGCCGACGTGCTGCGACGGCATCCGGCGGTGTGGGTGGTCGAGGACGACTCGATCGGACCGCTCGAACCGGACCAACCGCCGACACTGGGACGTGAACTGCCGCAGCGTGTCGTCCGGATCCGCAGTTACTGCAAGGCGTACGGGATCGACGTGCGGACCTCCGTCCTCGGCGGCTCCCGCGAACTGATCGAGAAGGCCATGAAGGTGCGCAGTCACGGTGTCGGCTCGAACAGCCGGATCCTGCAGAACACCCTCGCGCATCTGATAGGCAGCGCCGACGCCGAACACGCGGTCACGGCGGCGCACGAACGTTACGTCGCCAGGCGCACGACGCTCCTCGAAGCCCTGATCGACCGCGGCATCGAGGCTTTCGCGGGCCCGCACAGTCTGGTCGTGTGGGTGACGGTGTCGGACGAGACCGCGGCGCTGGTTGCGTTGGCGCGGCAGGGCATCTCCGTGGGGGCGGGATCGCGGTCGTTCGTGCGGTCACCCGCACGGCAACTCCTGCGCCTGTCGGCCACCCAGTTGCCCGACGACGCCGAGCTGATCGGGCAGCTCGCCGACGTCGTCGCGGCGGCTGTGGCGGAGTCGTCGCGCGAGTTCTTCGACTGATCGGACTTTGTTCGGCAGCACTGCGGGACATACGAAATATGTTTTGAAACATCGAGAATTTAATACTCTGCACGCGTCTGTTTGCTCCATACACTTCAACGCGGCGTGCCGAGGCAGGTGCCTGACGGCGAACGACGAAGGAGCGAGAACATGACGAGACGGCAACTGAAATTGGGAGCTGTCCTCACCCCCACGGGTGGTCCGGGGCACCCGTACACCTGGCTGGACCCGGAGATCCCCGGCGACGCCAGCGTCGACATCGACTGGTACATCGAGTACGCGCGTCTCGCCGAGCAGGCGCGGTTCGACCTCGTGTTCATCGTCGACAGCCAGTTCATCACCCCCGACTCGCCCCCGCACTACCTGAACCGGCTCGAGCCGCTGACGCTGCTGTCGGCGCTCGCCGTGGCCACCGAGCACATCGGGCTCGTCGGCACCCTGACCACGTCGTTCAACCAGCCGTTCAACCTCGCGCGACGGTTCGCGTCCCTCGACCTGATCAGCCGCGGCCGCGCAGGCTGGAACGTGGTCACCAGCGGCGACTCGGGCACCGCCGGAAACTACGGCCTCGAGGAGCATTACGACTACGCCACCCGTTACGGCCGGGCACTCGAACACGTCGAGGTGGTCAAGGCGCTGTGGGATTCGTACGAGGACGACGCGTTTCCGCGCGACCGGGACGCCCGCCGCTTCCTCGACGCGGACAAGCTGCACACCCTCGACCACGCGGGTGAGCACTTCTCGGTGGTGGGCCCGCTCAACATCGAACGCTCACGGCAGGGCCAGCCCGTGATCTTCCAGGCCGGCGACTCCGACCAGGGCCGCGACCTCGGCGCGCGCATCGCCGACGGGATCTTCACGCACGCCCCGAGTTTCGAAGCGGGAGCGGCGTTCTACGCCGACATCAAGAACCGGGCCGCGGCGTACGGGCGCGCCCCCGAGGACATCGTGATCCTGCCGGGCGTCACCGTCACCGTGGGCGACACCGACGCCGACGCCCGCGAGATCGAACGCACGACCCAGCTGGCGGACAACGACTTCGGTAGGTCCCTGCGGGAACTCGGCCGGCCGTTCGGCTGGCACGACTTCCAGCAGTACGACCTCGACGCGCCGTTCCCCACCGAGGCCTTGCAGCACGCCGAGCGGAGCTTCTACACGCAGGCGAAGAAGATCACCGACCTCGCTGTCGGCCGCGGGCTGACGCTGCGGCAGACCGTCGAGGCGCTCAACGCGCCGAAGACGTCGCCGTTCACCGGCAGCGCCGAGACCGTCGCGAACGAACTGCAGCGCTGGCTGGACGGTCACGCCCTCGACGGCATCAACATCCACATCGGTCACCCGGCGCAGTTCCGCCGCTTCGTCGACGAGGTGCTGCCGATCCTGCGCGAGCGCGGGGTGGTCCGGGAGGATTACGAGCGGGACACCCTGCGCGGCAACCTCGGCCTGCCCTTCGCGGAGAACCGCTACACCCGTGCGCGGCGTGAGGGAACCGACCCCGCCCCGCTGCCCGGCACCACCGCGTCGCTGTCCGCGAGCGTCTGAATCACCACCCCCTTTGCATGGTCAGGAGCACCCAGTGAGCAAGAAGAGCCGGCGGATCGCCGGCGCCGTAATACTCGGAGTGATCGTCGGTCTCGTGGCCACCGCGTGCGGCGGTGGCAGCAGTTCGGACGGCGCCGAGGTCAAGTGGGCGTTCAACCTCCCCACCTCGTGGGATCCGGTGACGAGCCGGACCGGAAACGACATCAACACCATCAGCCTCGCGTATGCGTCGCTGACCCGGCTCGATGCCGAGGGCAACGTCGAACCGTCGCTCGCCGAGAGCTGGAAGTACAACGCCGACGGCACCGCGGTGACGTTCAGCCTGCGTGACGGTCTGACGTTCTCCGACGGGACCACCCTCGATTCGCAGGCAGTGAAGGCGTTCTTCGACCGGGGCAAGACCCAGGACGATTCGTTCCTGCGCGATCAGCTCGCCGGCGTCACCGAGGTCACGGCAGACACCGCCACCGACGTCACGCTGCACCTGGCCGACGCCGACTACCAGATCCCGTACCTGGTCGCCGGGCGCACCGGTGCGATCGCCAGCCCGACGGCGGCCGCCGACCCGCAGAAGCTCAGCGTGTGGCCGGTCGGGGCCGGTCCGTTCACGATCACCGATTTCGTCGCCGAGGATCACGCGTACTTCGAGAAGAACCCGAACTACTGGGACGCCGAGAACATTCACATCGACCACTTCGAACTCAGCGTCGCCCCGGACCCGGCCACTCTCGTCGCCGGTGTCCAGTCCGGCTCCATCGACTTCGCGACGCTGCCTGCGTTGCAGTCCAAGGAAGCCGAGGCCGCCGGCCTCGACGTGACCGTGAAGCCGTCGCTCGCCGCGAACGACGTGTCCATCAACCTCAACAAGGCCCCGTTCGACAACCCGAAGATCGTCGAGGCGTTCCGCTACGCATTCGACCGCCAGGCATTCGTCGACGCCATCACGAACGGGCTGGGGAGCACCACCAGCCAGCCGTTCCCCGACGGCTACCTCGCGTTCAACCCGGAGATCGAGAAGCTCTGGAACTACGACCCCGACAAGGCATCTCGTCTCCTCACCGAGGCGGGCTATGCGCCCGGGCAGTTGTCGATCGAGATCACGGCGCAGTCGGCGGCCACCAACCGTGCGGAACTCGTGCAGTCGCAGCTGAAGAAGATCGGCGTCGAGTCCACGATCAAGGTGGTCCCGCCCGGTTCGTCGACGTGGCAGAGCGAGGTCTACATCGCGAAGAACCCGCAGCTGGCCACGGACGGCACCATCGGACGTGAATCCCCGGTGCAGAATCTGCTCGCCGTCTACGGTCCGGAAGGCATCATGAACCTCAGCGGCCCGCACGCGTCGCCGGAGTTCACCGCCGCACTCGACACCGTGCGCCGCACCCCGCTCGAGGACCCGCAGTACAAGCCCCGGTTGTGGGAGGCCGTCAAGGTCGGTGTCGAGCAGTCGCCGACGAATTACCTCTTCAGCAACCCGTGGATCATCGTGTCCAACCCGGACCTGAAGAACCTCAACATCCTGCCGTCCCAGGTTCGCTGGGAAGGCGTCACGGTCTCGTGACCACCGCAGACATCGAGGCCGCAGGCACCGGGAGGACATTCGCTCTCCCGGTGCCTGCGGGTGCGCTCGGCACGGCGGCGCGGGTCGTGCTCGGCACCGTGCTGATCGTGGTCCCGGTCTTCCTGTTCTCCACCCTGATCACGTTCCTGCTCGGTGCGGCCAGCGGGCTGAATCCGGCCGCCGGCATCGCCGGTGACGCCGCGACCCCGGAGACGATCGCCCGGATCAACGCCGAGTTCGGGCTGGACAAGCCGGTCTGGCAGCAGTACGTCGACTGGATGTCGAGCATGCTGAGCGGCGACCTCGGTGTCTCGTGGTTCAGCAAGATCCCGGTCAGCGAGTTGATCGGTGAGCGGCTCGCCGTCAGTGCCTCCATCGCCGGTGTCGCGCTGGTCATCGGACTCGTCCTCGGTGTCGGGCTCGGGGTGCTCGCAGCCGTCTACAAGGGCAGCCTGCTCGACCGGGTGATCACCGCCTACACGTCGGTGGCGTCGACGCTGCCGCCGTTCGTCATCTCCATCGGACTGATCCTCGTCTTCAGCGTCGGGTTGCACTGGCTGCCGTCGGCCGGGTACGTCCCGCCGGACGAGAACTTCGGCCGCTGGCTGTCGCTGATCATCATGCCCGCGATCGCGCTGAGCATGGACGTCGTCGCCGACATCGCGCGGCAGCTCCGCACCGGACTGGTCGCGGAACTGGATCAGAACTACGTCACCGGCGCGGTGGTGCGGGGCATCGGCCCGTCACGGATCCTGTTCGTGCACGCCCTGCGCAACGGCAGCGGTCCCGCGCTGTCGATCCTGGGCATGAAGATCCCCACGCTCATCGGCGGCGCCGTCGTGATGGAGACAATGTTCTCGATGCCCGGCTTCGGTCGCCTCGCCGCCGACTCCGCGCTGCGCGGGGACGTTCCGATCGTTCAGGGAACGCTCGTCGTGGCGATCGTGTTCGTGCTGTTCTGCAACATCGTCGTCAACATCGCCCAGAGCGTCCTGCAGCCGGCCACCAAGCGGAGAGACTGAACATCCCATGCTCACAGCAATTCTGCGCTATCACTCCGCCCGAGCCGCGGTGATCGTCCTCGGCCTGATCGTGGCCCTCGCGCTCTTCGGGCCCGCGCTCGCGCCGTTCGACCCGCTCGAACAGGACACGTCGGCAATCCTGCAGGGCCCGAGCGGAACTCACTGGCTCGGCACGGACAACGTCGGACGGGACGTGTTCAGCCGGTTGCTGGCCGGATCGACCGTGTCGGTGCTGTCCGCGCTGCAATGCGTCGTGGTCGGATTCCTCCTCGGCGTGATCCCGGGCTTCCTGTCGGTGTATCTGGGACGCGGCGTGGAATGGTTCACGCTCCGGCTGATGGACGCGCTGATCACGCTGCCGTTCCTCGTGTTCGCCGTCGCGATGACCGCGCTGCTCGGAAACGGTCTCGCGCAGGCGATGTTCGCGGTCGGCATCCTCATCGCGCCCGCGTTCTACCGGGTCACGCGCGCCGCGGCGCTGACGGTGGCCAACTCCCAGTACGTCGAGGCCGCCGAACTCATGGGCGCCGACACGTCCTGGATCATCCGCCGTCACGCGGTGCGCAAGGTGCTGCCCGCGGTGGGGGTGACATTCGCCGCGATGACCGGCGCCAGCCTCGTCATCGTGTCTTCGCTGACGTTCCTCGGGATCGGCGTCGTCCCGCCCGACCCCACCTGGGGCGGACTCCTCGCCAGCGGACTGCAGTACCTCTACCAGGTTCCGTTCGGTCCCGTCGTCCCCGCGCTGCTGATCGTGGCGACCGTGTGGGCACTCAATGCCATCGCCGACGCACTGCGCGATGTAACCGGCCGACCCACACGACGCGCCCCCAGGAAACAGGAGGTCACCTCGGATGTCCACTGACACACTCGATGCCACGTCGGCACCGGACACCACACGCCCCCGCAGGCCGGTGCTCACCGTCAGCGATCTGCGTATCGCCCTCGACGACGGAACCGAACTGGTCCGCGGCGTCGACTTCTCCCTCGCACCCGGGGGAGCGCTCGGGATCGTCGGCGAATCGGGAAGCGGAAAATCGTTGACCTGCCGTGCCATCCTCGGAATCCTGCCCGGCGGAATCGACGTCACCGCAGGCTCGATCGACTTCGACGGCATCGAACTCACCGACCTCGGGCGCAAACAGTGGCGACCCCTGCGCGGCACCCGCGTCGCCGCCGTGTTCCAGGACCCGGCGTCCTACCTGAACCCGTCCATCCGGGTCGGTGAACAGCTCGCCGAGGCGCTCCGGTCCACGCTCGGACTGTCCCGCGCCGACGCCAAGCGGCGCGGCCTCGAACTGTTCCGGAAGATGGGGCTGACCGACGCGGACACCGTGTACCGCCAGTACCCGCACGAACTGTCCGGGGGCATGCTCCAGCGGGTGCTCATCGCGATCGCGGTGTCCGCGGAACCGGAACTCCTCATCGCGGACGAGGCGACCACCGCCCTGGACGTCACCGTTCAGGCCGAGGTCCTCGACCTCCTCGAGGACCTGCGCGAGGAACTGGGCCTCGCTCTCGTCCTCGTCTCGCACGACCTGGCCGTGGTCGCTCAGGTCTGCGACACCGTGATCGTCATGCGGGACGGCGCCGTCGTCGAATCCGGGCGGGCGGCAGACCTGCTCACCGCGCCACGGCACGAATACACCCGCCAACTCGTCGACAACCATCGCGAATACGGGCTCGAGTCGTTCACCGGGAAGGAGGCCGCTCGTGTCTGAGCCGTTGCTGCGCATGACCGACGTCCGGGTAGAACGTGGGTCCCGTGGCGCCCGCACGCAGATCCTGCACGGCGTCGACCTGACGATCGACGTCGGCGAGAAGGTGGGTCTGATCGGCGAGAGCGGTTCCGGGAAAACGACACTGGCCCGCACGATTCTCGGTCTGATCACCCCGACGACCGGGTCGGTCGAGATCCGCGGGCAGCGCGTCGACGACCTGTCCACGGCACAACGCCGGGCACACCGGCGCACGGGGACCGTCCAGTACGTGTTCCAGGATCCGCTGCTGAGCCTCGACCCGGACATTCCGGTGGGCGAGTCGATCGCCGAGGGGCTCACCGTGCGGGGCGGACTGGACCGTGACGTCGTGCGGTCGAAGGTCGCGGCGGTACTGGGCAGCGTGGGCCTCGACGCCGGCATCGCGGCGCGGATTCCAGCCGAACTGTCGGGTGGGCAACGCCAGCGGATCGCGATCGCGCGGGCCCTGGTGCTGGACCCGTCGTTGCTGCTGCTCGACGAACCGGTCAGCGCCCTCGACTCGGTCAACCGCATCCAGATCCTGAAACTGCTCACCGAACTCGGGCATGCGCGGCGACTCGCTCAGCTGTTCATCTCCCACGATCTGGGGGCCGTCGCCGCGCTGGTCGACCGGATCGTCGTGCTTTACCGCGGCAACATCGTCGAGGACGGACCGACCTACCAGGTGATCTCCGATCCGCAGCACCCCTACACCGCGCTCCTCGTCGGATCGGCGCCGACGTTGAGTGGTGGCGCCGTGACCCGCGAGCGTCGCCGCGAACTGAGGCTCCGCCTCCCGTGAGTACTTGTTAACCGCCCGCGGTTAACAAGTACTCACGGGTGCTAGCGGCGCAATGCCTTTCGCGCCAGCCAGTTGCCCAAGAACTGGGAGGCCTGCACGAGCAGGATGATGACGAGGGTGGCGACGAGGGTCACCTGCCAGTTGAAGCGCTGGTAGCCGTAGACGATGGCGAAGTCGCCGAGCCCGCCGCCGCCGATGGTGCCCGCCATCGCGGACATGTCGACGATGCCGATGAGGACGAACGTGTATCCGAGGATCAACGGGCCCAGGGCTTCGGGGATCAGCAGGGTGACGATGATCCGCAGGGGACCGGCGCCCATCGCGCGGGCCGCCTCGATCACGCCGGGGTCGACGGTCACCAGATTCTGTTCCACGATGCGGGCGATGGCGAACGACGACGCGATGATCATCACGAAGATCGCGGCCTCGGTGCCGATGGTCCGGCCGACCACGGCGAGGGTCACGGGCCCCAGTGCGGCGAGCAGGATGATGAACGGAATCGGCCGCACGATGTTCACCAGGATGTTCAGCACCGTGTAGGCGGCCGTGTTCTGGAGGATCCCGCCGTTCCTGGTGGCGTACAGCAGCGTGCCGACCACGAGCCCGATCAGCCCGCCGACCACCAGGGTGATCACCACCATGTAGATGGTGGTGCCGATGGATTCGAACAGTACGGGGCGCAGTTTGTCCCAGTTCGTGGTCATGCCTGTACTTCCTCGACATCGGTGACGGTCCGCAACCGGCGGATCACGTCGTCGATGCCGTCGTCGGGGCCGACGAGTTCGAGCGTGAGACTGCCGAACGAGCGGTCCTGCAGGGTGGTGATGCCGCCGTACACGATTTCGAATCGGACACCGTGCCCGCCCGCATCGGAGAGGACGTCGCCGATGCGGCTGCCGTCCCGCACGTCGGCGGTGACGATCCGGCCCCCGAAACGCGCGCGGAGCCGCTCCAGGTCGGCCGGTTCCGGGCGGTTGCGCAGGATCGTGCTGACGAAGCTCTTCGACGCCGGCGCCTGTGGTTCGGAGAAGACGTCGAACACGGTGCCGAGTTCCACGACACGGCCCTCCGCCAGCACGGCGACACGATCCGCGACGGCCCGGACGACGTCCATCTCGTGGGTGATCACCACGATCGTGACGCCGAGTTCCCGGTTCACCTTGCGGAGCAGGCGAAGCACGTCCTGCGTGGTCTCCGGGTCCAGGGCGCTGGTGGACTCGTCGGCGAGCAGCAGGTCCGGCGACGTCGCCAGCGCGCGGGCGATCCCGACCCGCTGCTTCTGCCCGCCGGACAGCTGGTCGGGGTAGGCCCGAGCCTTGTCGGACAGGCCGACGAACGCGAGCAGTTCGGCGACGCGTTCGCGGCGTTTCTGTCGCGGCCACCCGGCCACGACGAGGGGGTAGGCCACGTTCCCGGCGACGGTGCGGGAGCGGAACAGGTTGAACTGCTGGAAGATCATGCCGATCTTCGCGCGCACGTGCCGGAGTTTCGATTCCGGCAGTGCGGTGATGTCGACGTCGTCGACGACGACGCGCCCACCGGTGGGGCGTTCCAGGCCGTTGATCAGCCGGACCAGCGTGCTCTTCCCGGCCCCCGAGTAGCCGATGACCCCGAAGATCTCACCTCGCTCGATGGCGAGATCGACGGCGTCGACGGCGGTGAGTGTCTTCTTTCCGGTTTGGAAGGTTTTGGTGACGGATTCGAATCGGACGATCGGTGTCATCTACTTGGCCGAACGAATTCCCTCTTCGACCCGCGACAGGATCTGCTGGAGCTGGGCACCGTCCCGTTCGACCTCGACGGACGTTCCCTTCGACTCCTCGCGCACGGCGGACTGGATTTCGGGGTCGTGCCAGATCTTCACGAGTTCGAGGTACGTCGCGTTGTCCTTGTCGTCGGCGCGGGTGACGAACGTGTTGATGTACGGCTCGGCGGCGGGGCTCGACGGGTCGTCCTTGTAGAGGGCCGATGCGGGGTCGATGCCCGAACGCTCGAGGAACGTGTTGTTGACGATCGCACCGTCCACGGAGGCGAGGGACAGCGCGGTCTGCGCGGCGTCGACCGGCGTCACCTTCACCTTGGACGCCCCCGCGGCGATGTCGGCGGGCGTGGGGGACGGGTTGTCGCCGGTCAGGGTGAGCAGGCCGGCGCCCTTCAGCACGAACAGGGCACGGGCCTGGTTGCTGGGATCGTTGGGGATCGCGATCTCCCCGCCCTGCGGAATGTCGGCGACACTCTGGTGCTTCTGCGAGTACAGGCCGAGCGGCACGATCTGGGTGGCGCCGATCGGGGTGAGGTCGTCGTCGGCGCCGGTGTTGTACTCGCCGAGGAACTGCAGGTGCTGGAAGAGGTTGGCGTCGATCTGCCCCTGCGACAGGGCGATGTTCGGCTGGGAGTAGTCGGAGAAATTCACGACGTCGAGCGTGATGCCCGCATCCTTCGCCTTCTCTTCGAAGATCTCCCACGAGCGGTCACTGGCCTCGGTGGTTCCGATCCGCACCGTGTCGCCGTCGGCGCTGCCGGATCCACCGGAGCACGCTGTCAGTACCGCCAGCAGTGGAACGGCGGCAATGGCGAGAGAACGGCTGAACTTCACGGAAAATCCCCACGATCGATCGGCTGACCACGGAGTGTGGCCGCTGACAAATTAGCCCGTCCGAGCGCGGTGCGGAATGGTTTCGATCGACGTGATTCGAAAGGAGCCGGCTCGACTTCCGTTCCTGCCCAGCACTATTCGACCGGACCGGCCGCGTGCTCTAGGGTGGCAGCGTAGACATGTGGAAGGTGATGAAGCAATGAAGGTAACGGTAGTGGCCGGCAATCCCAAGCCCGGTTCACGGACGCTGGACGCGGCCGGTCTGGTCGCGGCCGCGATCACGGGGGCGGCCGCCAGTTCCACGGTCGACGTGATCGAGCTCGGCCCGGGACTGCTCGGTTGGGGCGACGAGAAGGTCGCGGCGGCGGTGGACACGGTCGCGTCGTCGGATCTGGTGGTGTTCGCCAGCCCCACGTTCAAGGCGTCGTACACGGGTGTGCTGAAACTGTTCCTCGACCAGTTCGCGACCGGCGACGGCCTGAAGGACGTCGTGGTGGTGCCGCTGATGCTCGGAGCCGGCCCGGCACACGCCATGGCGCCGGACCTGCTGCTCAAACCGGTGCTCGTCGAACTGGGCGCCACCGCCCCCGCGCCGGGCCTCTACCTCATCGACACCACCTACACCACCGACACACGCATCGCCGACTACACCGAGCGGTGGGGTTCGATCCTCACCGCGGCGGCCCGGACCCGGACGGAACTCTCATGACACAGGCAGACGGCACACTGGACAAGACGTCGCTCCGGGAGGCGTTCGGACATTTCCCGAGCGGTGTCGTCGCCGTCTGCGCCGAAGTCGACGGTGAACGGGTCGGGATGGCGGCGAGCACGTTCGTGCCCGTGTCGCTGGAGCCGCCGCTCGTCGCGTTCTGCGTGCAGAACACGTCCACGACGTGGCCGAAGCTCGCGGACCTCGAGCACGTCGGGATCAGCGTGCTCGGCGAGGCGCACGACGCGGCCGCCCGGGTCCTCGCCGCGAAGACGGGTGACCGGTTCGCGGGCCTCGACACCGAGACCACCGACGGCGGTGCGTTGTTCATCGACGGCGCGTCGGTGTGGCTCGACACCACCGTCACCCAGCAGGTGCCCGCGGGCGATCACGCGATCGTGGTCCTGCGGATCAACGAGCTGCGGGTGCAGTCGGAGATCGAGCCGATCGTGTTCCACCGCAGCCGGTTCCGCTGGCTCCGCACCGTCGCGTCGTAACCGAGCGCGATGACCACGGAACTGACGGCCCCGGCCGAGACGGACGTCCATCCTCTGGACGATGCGATTCGCGAATCCCTGGGCGGCGAGCACGCGCATTTCGCCCGGTGGTCGGGCAGGGTGGCGCGGTATCACCCGGATGTCGCGCCGCACGTCGGGCACCCGGACACCCTGGTGGACGAGGACTGGGCGGATCTGGCAGCATTGCTCGGCCCGTCCGCGACGGCTGCGCTCCGCGGATTCGGGCACACGCCGCCGCCGGGCTGGGAGGTTCTGAACTCCTTCGGCCTGGTCCAGATGGACGGCACCGCGCTGGACGTCGCACCGGACCCGGACGCCGAGGTCCTCGGCGCGGACGATGTTCCGGAAATCCTGGACCTGATCGGCCGCACCCGGCCCGGGCCGTACCTTCCGCGGACCATCGAGATGGGGACCTACCTCGGGTTTCGGGTCGACGGCGAGCTCGTCGCCATGGCGGGAGAGCGGCTGCACCCGCCCGGCTGGACCGAGATCAGCGCGGTCTGCACCGACGAGCGTTTCCGGGGCCGCGGATTCGGTGCCCGTCTCGTCCGCGCCGTCGGAGCCGGTATCCGCGCTCGCGGGGAGACGCCGTTCCTGCACGCGGCGCAATCGAACACGACGGCGATCCGGCTGTACGAGAGCCTGGGTTTCACCCTCCGCAGGCAGTCCGCCCTCACCGTCGTCCGGACACCCGCGTAGGCGGCTCCGCCGCCCGTGCGTGGTTAACGAGTCCCTGCACTCGTCAACCACTCACGGGGAGCGAAGCGCCCTCGCAGCGTGGACTCCGCGTACTCGTGCCGGAAGATCCCCTTCTCGCGCAGGAGCGGTACGACGTGATCGACGAAATCGGTGAGGCCTGAGGGGAATCCGTCCGGCATCAGGTTGAAACCGTCCGCCGCCCCTGCCACGAACCATTCCTCGATGGTGTCGGCGATCTGTTCGGGGGAGCCCACGACGAGCCGGTGCCCGAAACCGCCTGCCTTGCGCAGAAGTTCGGACACCGAGTACCGGCTCTCCAATGCCAGCCGCACGACTGCTTCCCGGAACCCGAGGGAACCGGAGAACGACGGGTCGACCGGCGCCAGCAGCAGGTCCTCCGGGATCGGCCGGTCCGGGTCGAGTGAGCTGAGGTCGACGCCGAGCATCCCGCCGAGCCGCTCGGCGGAGAAGCCGTCGGCGGCCTTGGACTCCCAGTCCTCGTACCGGGCGATCGCCTCGGCCTCCGTGCTGCCGACCACCGTGACGAGGCCGGGCAGGATCTTCACCGACGCGGGGTCGCGACCGGCCGCGCGCGCGACGTCCTTGACCTCCCGGTAGTGCTGCCGCCCGGCGTCGAGGGTGAGTTCCGCCGAGAACACCGCGTCGGCGCTGCGTCCGGCCAGCGCGCGGCCCTGCGGCGAACCGCCGGCCTGCACGAGCAGCGGGCGACCCTGCGGCGACGGCGGCACAGGCAGCACGCCGTGCACGTGGAAGTATTCCCCGTCGTGGTGCACCGGTACCCGGGTGGCCGCCGATTCCCACAGCGCCGTGACGACGTCCACGAACTCCGAGGCCCGGCGGTACCGCGCCTCGCGGTCGGGGATCCGGGAGAGACCGAAGTTGTGGGCCGTGCCGGCGTGGAACGTGGTCACCACATTCCACGCCACCCGCCCGCCGGACACGACGTCGAGGGACAGGAACCGGTCCGCCAGGTCGAACGGGTCGTTGAACGTCGTCGACGCCGTGCCGATCAGCCCGAGGTGCTCCGTCGCGCTCGCCACCACCCCGAGAACGGTGGTGGGTTCGAGCGCCCGGGTCGGTTTGACGGCGGGATCCTCGCGGAGCGCGGGACCGTCCGCGAGGAACAGCGCGTCCAGCGTGCCTCGCTCCGCGATTCTCGCGACTTCGGCGTAGTAGTCGGGGTCGATGAACGACGTCGGGTGCAGATCGGGGGCCCGCCACGCGGACGGGTGGAAACCCACGTCCAGCACGTTGACGTTGAGGATGACCTCTCGTTGCGCGGGCATCAGCCGGCGGGCTTCGCGGCGGCGCCGTCGACGTTGGTCTGGCTGCGGTCGGTGGCCCGCGCCGATTCGATGCTCTGCGCCACCCGGGAGAAGAACGGGTCGCTGTCGATCAGCTGCCCGATCCGCGGGTCGTGGTAGGTGTCGAGCAGCGGCGCGAAGTCGGGGTTGTCCTTGTTCTTCTCGTTGATGACGACCTCGATCCAATACAGCTCGTAGGCGGGGGCGTTGAAGACGATCTTGTCGTCGGACACGTCGGCGAGATCGAAGTTGGAACGCCAGCCCAGCGCCAGATCGACGTCGGGGAGCGTGCGCGGCAACTGCGCCAGCGCGGCCTCGGTGAACTCGAACGACTTCGGGTTGTCCTTCACGTCGCGGATGGTCACGCGGGACGGGTCGACACCGTCCTTCAGCGTCAACTGGCCGAGGTCCTGCAGCGTCTGCAGGGCTTGCGCCTGGTTCGACGGGTCGTCGGGAATGGCGACCTTCGCGCCCTTCGGGAGATCCTCGAGCTTGTCGAACTTCTCGGAATAGCCCGAGAACTTCAGGACGTACCAGTCGCCGGCCGCATACAGTCCGAGGTTGCCGTCCTCGTTCTGCACGCGCATCCACTCCTGATGCTGGCTGTGGTTGGCGTCGATGTCGCCCTGGGAGACCGCCAGGTTCTTGAGCTTCGAATCCTCGATCTGCACCGGTTCGACGGTGATGCCGTGGTCGGGGGCGAGTTTCGCGACCTCCTTGGCGAGCTTCTCGTCGAGGATCGATCCGGCGGTGTACCCGATCTTGAACGTGGTCTGCGGGCCGTCGCCCTCGGTGCGGTCGTTGCCCCCGCCCGCGCCGCACGCGGTCAGGAGGAGCAGCAGTGTGGCCGTCAGTCCGCCTGCCGCGACAGCGCGGGCGCGCGTCACCGAGCGGGGTCGAGTCGTCATGGGTGTAGTCCTCTGATCTGAGTGGGAGTGAAAGGCTCAGCGCCGGTTGGTGAGGCGGGCGGCCAGATCGCCGACGAGTTGGATGACCTGGACCAGCACCACGAGCGCGATGACCGTCGTGATCATCACGGTGTTGTCGAATCGGTTGTAGCCGTACGCGATGGCGAGGTTGCCGATGCCGCCGGCTCCCACGGCGCCTGCTATCGCCGACATGTCGAGGATGCCGATCAACGCGATCGTCAGGGCGCCGATGATGGTCGGGACCGCTTCGTGGAGTTGCACTTTTCGGATGATCTGAAAGTTCGAGCCGGCCGACGCGCGGCCCACTTCCACGACCTCGGGGGGAACGTCCCGCAGCGAATTCTCGATCAGGCGCGCGACGTACGGGGTTGCGGCCAGCGTCATCGGAACGGCTGCCGCCTGCACCCCGAGCGACGTGCCGACGACGAAGCGGGTGAACGGGATGATGGCGGCCATCAGCACCAGGAACGGCAGCGATCGGCCGAGATTGACGACCCACCCGGCGACCGCGTTGACCGCGGGGTTGGGAAACAGTCCGCGGGGAGCGGTGTTGTGCAGCACGACCGCCAGCGGAGTGCCCAGCAGGATCGCCAGGATCACCGTGATCCCGACCATCTGCACGGTCTGTTGCAGGGCGGGCAGGAACAATTCGGGAAGTTCCTCGACGGGCGTCGAGATGGCCAGGACGACGCTGTCGGCGCTCATGCCGCCTCCTCCTCGGTGGCGGGGGCGGGCGCGTTGTCGTCGACCCGTGTCCCGTGCAGACCCCACGAGGACAGAAGCTCCCCGACCGACGGATGGTCACCGGCAACCGAGATGGTGACCCGGCCTGCGGGGCGTCCGCCGACCGACTCCACGGTCCCGGACAGCACCCCGATCGACCGGCCGGTGGCCGTGCCGAGACGCTCGATCCAGTTGGTGGGGACGGTGTCGGAGCCGTAGGTGACGTGCCACAGCACATCCCTGTCGTCCGCGGTGATGTGGGAACGGTCGGGGAGCAGCCCGACGCCGAGTTCGGAGCGCGGGTCGCGCAGGAGGTCGATCACCGGGCCCGATTCCACGACCCGTCCCGCGTCGAGGACGGTGACCACGTCGGCGACCTGGCGGACGACGTCCATCTCGTGGGTGATCAGCACGATCGTGAGCCCGAGGTCGTCGCGCAGTTCGCGGAGCAACGCGAGGATGGATCGGGTGGTGGCGGGGTCCAGTCCGGACGTCGCCTCGTCGGACACCAAGACCTTGGGGGCCAGTGCCAGCGAGCGGGCGATCCCCACACGTTGCCGCTGCCCGCCCGACAGTTGCCGGGGGTAGAGGTCGGCCTTGTCGGACAGTCCCACCCGCTCGAGCAGTTCCGCCACCCGCGCCCGTCGCTCGGCGCGGCCGACGCCGGCGAATTCCAGCGGCAGAGCCACGTTCTCGGCGGCGGTCCGCCGGGCGAGGAGGCTCGACGCCTGGAAGATCGTCCCGATCGCGCGGCGTTGTTCCCGCAGTCGCCGCTCGGACAGCCCGGAGACGTCCGTTCGTTCGAGGAGGATGCGGCCCTCGGACGGACGCTCGAGCAGGCTGATGATGCGCGACAGTGTGGTCTTGCCTGCCCCGCTCTGGCCGATCACCGCGGCGATCTGGCCGGTGCCGACGGTGAAGTCGATGTCGTGGAGCACCTCGACGGAGCGGGCTCTCTTCCCGAATCGTTTCGTGACGGAACGGACTTCGATCATGCTGCACCACCTGTATCGGATGACGGCACCGCGGGTCGGCCGCCGGGAGGGAGTCCTGGCCTGTGGGTGGGCCAGTGGGCTCCCGAAACGATAGGCGTGGGTAAACGGAAAGTCATGTGTAAGAATCGACTTGATCAGAAGGTGCGCTCGCTACCCGGGATACACCGGGCGGCGGCCGGTCGGGGCAGGCGCCGGATCGGGTAGCCGCAGCGTCGCCCGGAGCGACCGCTGCCGGTACCCGCGGGGCCGAGGCGGCTTCGCCCACGCGGAGAAGCCGGCGTCGAGGTCGGTGACGGTCGCGATGTGACCGTCCACGCCGGTGGCGTCGGGATCGTCGACGACGAACAGCAGGGCGCGCTCACGCACGGCCGGGCCGTGCCGGTCGACGTCGCCGCCGGCCAGCACGACGATGTCGGAAACCTCTGCTGCGGAGACGATGTCGTCGCCCTCCTGCGCCCACCACGCCACGGGGATCTTCTGCTGCGGCGGTGCCGGTACGTTGAGGGGGCCGGCGATGTCGAAGATCCCCTGGTGGTCGGCATAGACGATGCGGCCGGAATCGGCGAAGCGCACGTCGTCCGGGCGTCCACGGATCGTGTCGGCCGGCCAGCTCTCCCACAGCGTGCGGGAGGCGTGGATCGCGTCCGTCGTCACCGCGGGACTCGGCCCGGACTCGATCCACACCCCCGCCGAGGCCAGGTTGCCCGGCGCCGACCGGTCCTCCACGCCGGTGAGCCAGCCGACGCGGCCGCGGCTGGTGTGATCGAGTGAGGCCAGCCGGCGAGCCAGGTTGTACGGGTGGTCGAGGTGGGGGACGGCGGTGACGAACACACCGACGTCGGCGGTGGCGGCGATCAGCGCCGCGGCGGACACGCTGGGCGACAGGGCCGCGGTGGGCCGCGGAGCGGTCCGCGACACCCGTTCGACGCCGACGAGGACGAAGTCCGCCCCGGTCCGGTCGACGAACGCGGCGAGTTCGTCGACCCGGCCGCGGCGGATGGCGTCGACGAGCACGTGCTCACCGAGCGCGAGTCCGTAGAAGGTCCTGCTCCGCTGGATCACACTCATCCGAGGTCTCCCGGTGTCGGTTCGAGGGTCTGCTGTCGTGATGTCATCGCTAGTGGTGTCAAGGGGCATCTCCTGAGAAGAGGGCGACGATCGCGAGGGTGAAGGATGTGAGTCCCAGCGTGACCAGGAGCATCGATACGGACGCACTGCGCCGAAGGACGCTGGCCCGCGGATCCTGCGGGTCGTACCACAGCCAGAGGACCTGTCCGGAAACGAATTCGTTCCTGCATGCGTCGGACACGGCGGCGCCGAGTCCCGGACCGGGATCGAATGTCTTTCGCCGGCCGGTGAACTCGTCGCCCCCGACCCGGTAGGCGTAGGTGACCGGGGGTCGTACATCGACGACCGCGCATTCGGACCCGGTCCACGACCGCGACCGCCACAGCGCGAGGACGCCCGGAACCCCACGGAACAGGAGGAACGCACCCGCGACGATCCAGACGGTGACCACACGGGCGACGTTACGGCGGCGACGGTGGGGCCGTACAGCCTTCCCCGCAGCGTGAGCGGAACACCGTTTCCGCACGTGCACACGCCGGCGGTCGCATGAATGGTGTTGGACACCAGACATTTAGGCCGTGTGTTGAAATCAGGACGAGTGGAAGACTCGGATAATCGGTGGCCCTGAGCCTACGGTGGCCGTGCGAGAAACTTCGCAGAATTCCCACATCCGGCAGCATGTCCCGAAGGTGCGCGCAATGAGACCGAACTACTGGTACCTGGCGCGAAGGGTGGGGCAGGCGTTCGTCGTGATCGCCCTGTCTTACACCCTCGTGTTCTTCGTACTCAACGTTCTTCCCGGTAACCCGATCGAATCGCAGATCAACAGTCCCGAGAACCCGATTTCGGCGGAGGACGCCGAAGTGCTGATCGCCTATTACAACCTCGACAAGTCGGCGTTCGAGCAGTTCGCGCTCTCCGTGCAACGACTGGTCGTGCACGGCGACCTCGGCTATTCGCTGACGTCGGGCAAGTCTGTCGAACACCTGCTGTTCTCGGCGCTTCCCTCGACGCTGAAGCTGGCGTCCACGGCGTTGCTGCTCGCCATCGTGTTCGCCTTCGTCATCGCGCTGACAGCGGTGTTCGCGAAGGCCGCACGCGTCCGGGAAGCCGCGCGGGCCGTACCGGCGGCGTTTCTGTCGACGCCCTCGTTCATCGTCGGCCTGTTGCTGCTGCAGTTCTTCGCGTTCGAACTCGGGCTGGTCTCCGCCATCCGGGACGAGGGGGTGCGCTCGGTGATTCTGCCGGCCATCGCGCTGGCCATCCCCGTGTCCGCGCCCATCGCGCAGGTGCTCATCCAGGGGCTGCACAACGCGTCGGGTCAACCGTATGTCGACGTACTGCGGTCGAAGGGGCTGACGGAGAACCGGATCATCTTCCGGCACGTGCTCAAGAACGGGTCGATCCCGACGATCACGATCGTCGCCATCACGGTGGGGGAGCTGCTCGCGGGATCCGTCATCACCGAAACGGTGTTCTCCCGCACCGGAATCGGATATCTCACCGAACAAGCAGTCCGCAATCAGGACACCCCTGTCATCCAGGCGGTGGTGATTCTGGTGTCGGTCATCTTCGTCGTCGCGAACCTGCTCGCAGATCTCGCGTATCCGCTGATCGACACGAGGATCTCCTTCGCGCCGGACAAGAAAGTGGTCACAGCATGAGTGTCGACGCGCCTGTGCGGCGCGCACCGGTCGGCCCCGCCGCGACGCCGCGCGTGCCATGGGCACGCAGGCACGGGCTGAGCGCCGGCGACGTCCTGTCCGTGGTGTTCCTGCTCCTGGTGCTGCTGTGCATTCTGCTGCCGGGGGTGCTGGCGCCGTTCGATCCGCTCGCCGAGTCGCCGGAGCATCCGCTGGAGGGGCCGAGCCTCGGCCACCCGTTCGGTACCGACTACATCGGCCGCGACGTGCTCAGCCGCGTCATCCACGGTGCGGCGACCACCATCAGCGGTTCGGTCATCGCGGTGATCCTCGGACTGGTCGTCGGCAGTGTGCTCGGTCTGACGTCGGCGTACTTCGGCCGGGCCTACGACACCGCCGTCAGCCGCGTCGTCGACGTCCTGCTGTCCATTCCGGCACTGCTGCTGGCGATCACCATCATCGTCGCGCTGGGCTTCGGAACCGTCAACGCCGCAATCGCTGTCGGGGTCTCCTCCGTCGCGGTCTTCTGCCGGTTGATGCGTTCGGAGGTTCTCACGATCAAACACCAGCCGTTTGTCGAGGCCAGTGAGCATCTCGGCGCCGGCAAGATCTGGCTGCTGGGACGCCACATCCTCCCCAATGCGTACTCCTCGGTGCTGTCCCTGGCGGCGCTGCAGTTCGGCTCCGCGATCCTCTCCATCGCGGCACTGAGTTTCCTCGGGTACGGCGCCCAGCCGCCGAATCCGGAATGGGGCCTCCTCATCGCGGAGGGCCGCAACTACATCGCCACCGCGCCGTGGCTGGTGGCGTTCCCGAGCGTGGTCATCATCCTGACCGTGCTCAGCGTCGGCAAGTTGAGTCAGATCGTCCGGAAGCAGGTGGGTTGATGACAACGGTCGCGGAAGCACCGGTCACGAGTTCTGCCGGGCAGCGGGACGGCGGTCCGTTGATCGTCGCCCGGTCCCTGCACATCGAGTACGCGCCCGACTCCCCGCACCTGCCTGCCGCACAGGTGGTGAACGACGTGAGCTTTCACCTCGAGTGGGGGCAGACGCTCGCCGTGGTCGGGCAGTCGGGGTCGGGGAAGACGACCATCGCGCGGGCCGCCATCGGACTCCTGCCGGGCAACGGCCGGATCTCGTCCGGGAGCGTGCACATCCTGGGCCGGGACGTGACCGGGTACGGGCAGAAGCAGTGGCGCGACCTGCGGGGCGGCACCATCGGGTTCGTGCCGCAGGATCCGCTCGGTTCCCTCGACCCCCTGCAACGCGTTGGCGACCAGGTGGCGGAGACCCTCCTCGTGCACGGGCGGGCCACCCGCCGGGACGTCCGGTCGAAGGTGACGCGCCTGCTCGACCGCGTGGGGATCCGCAATCCCGCCGAGCGCGCACGCGCGTACCCGCACCAGCTGTCCGGCGGCCAGCTGCAGCGGGTGCTCATCGCCATCGCGATCGCGGTCGAGCCTGCGGTGCTCGTCGCGGACGAGCCGACGTCGGCGCTCGACGTCACCGTGCAGAAGCGCATTCTCGACCTCCTCGCCGACCTGCAGGACGAACTCGGACTCGGCATCCTGTTCATCACCCACGACCTGGCACTGGTACGCGACCACAGCGATTCGGTTCTGGTCCTCAACGAGGGCCGCGTCCGCGAGGCCGGACCCGCCGGCGACGTCCTGGATCACCCGAAGGACCCGTACACCGTGCAGCTCATGAGCGACGCGCCCGCACTCTCGCCCGGCAAGTACGCCGGCCGGAACACCGGGACGGGCGTGGCGACACCACTGCTCGAGGTCCGGAACCTGACGAAGACGTTCGCGACCGGCAGGCGCGGCAAGGGCGGGCAGGCGACGGTGGCCGCACTCGACTCGGTGTCGTTCTCCGTCGCCCGTGGCAGTACCCACGCACTGGTCGGCGAATCGGGCTCCGGCAAGACCACCACCGCGCGAATCATCGCCGGACTCAGCACGTTCGACTCCGGTGAGGTGTTGGCCGACGGCCGGCCACTGAAGACCGACCCGCGGTCGTACCGCCAGAATTCCCGGGTGCTGCAGACGGTGCAGCAGAATCCGCTGGCCGCGATGGACCCGCGCTACACCATCGCCGACGTGATCGAGGAACCGCTGCGCATCGCCGGATCGGGTGACCGGGCGAGCAGGCACTCCGCGGTGCGTGACGTGCTGGACAAGGTCGCGCTGCCGACCGAGGTGCTCGGGCGCAGGCCCCTGGAGATCTCCGGCGGTCAACGTCAGCGAGTGGTGCTGGCACGGGCGCTCGTCCTCGCCCCGAAGATCCTGGTGCTCGACGAGCCGACGTCGGCGCTGGATGTCACCGTGCAGGCGCAGATCGTCGACCTTCTCGTGGATCTGCAGGCCCAACTCGGTTTGACGTACCTGTTCATCTCCCACGACCTGAGCCTGGTCCGTCAGATCTCGGACACGGTGACCGTGCTCGAACACGGACGCCTCGTCGAGTCCGGTTCGGTCGCCGAGGTTTTCGGCAACCCGGCCGACCCGTACACGGCGCGCCTGATCGATGCGGTCCCCGGCCGGATTCCGCTCGCCGTCTGAATGCTTCCCAGTTTTCGACGCCACTTCACACAACCCGGAGGTTCACGGTTCATGGCACGCAGGTTCGGACGCTTCCGCCTGGCGGCGTGCATCGCGGCGACGGCGGTGGTGGTGGCGTCGTGCACTCAGACGCACGGTGCCACCGAGACGGCTTCGCAGGTCAAGCCGGGGGGAGACCTCGTGTACCTCGACGCCGAGGTGACGGCGTCGATGCAGATCCAGGTGTCGTACTGGCAGAACAGTCTCGTCAAGGATCAGCTTCTCGACCGACTGGTGTACCAGGATCCGGAGACGTTCGAATTCGAGCCGTGGATCGCGCAGAGCTGGACGGTCGACGACCCGGGAACCACCTACCAGTTCGTCATCCGCGACGGCGTCACCTACAGTGACGGCACCCCGTTGGACGTCGCCAGCGTGAAACGCAACATCGAATGGCTGGCCGAGGGTGACAAGCCGAAGGGGATTCCCCGCAACGCGTGGTTCCCGAAGGTGACGGCGGTCGACACGGACGCGGCCGCCCGCACGGTCACCGTGCACCTGGCGGAACCGAACGCCCCCTTCCTGGCGGCGTTGTCGATGAACACGGCCGGGCTCGTCGCGGACGCGACCATCGACGCGAGCAAGGAAGACCAGTCGGTGGTGACCAATCTGATCGGCAGCGGACCGTTCGTCGCGGAGTCGGAGATCCCGAACAAGGAGATCCGACTCGTCAAGCGTCGCGGGTACGACTGGGCGCCCGCCACCGCGAAGCATCAGGGCGAGGCGTACCTGGACTCGGTGACGGTGGTGCCGATCGAGGAGGACAGCATCCGCGTGGGTGCGTTGCGTTCCGGGGAGGGCGACGCCCTGCGGTACACCCAGCCGCCGGACGAGGCCCTGCTGCGGAAGGAGGGATTCACCGTTCTGGGACTGCGCACCCCGGGTCTGGCCAACGTCCTGGACGTGCGGCAGACCGCCGATTTCGTCGACGACGTCAACGTGCGCAAGGCGCTGATGTACGGAATCGATCGCGACCAGATCGTGTCCACCCTGTACTCGGACAACTGGAAACCCGCGAACAGCATCATCACCGAGGGTGCGCTGGGGTGGAAGGACCGCTCCGACGAGGTGCGGTTCGACCCGGACGAAGCGAACCGCCGGCTCGACGCGTCGGGCTGGACCGCGCGGGATGCCGACGGGATCCGGCAGAAGGACGGCAGGCCACTCGAGCTCAGCCTGTACATCGACGTCTACGACCACACGTCGAAACCGTTGTACGAACTCGTCCAGCGACAGCTCCGTGCGGTGGGAATCTCGCTGCAGCTGAGGCAGACCGACTTCGCGAACTACCCGAAGGCGACCGCCGATCCGAAACTGAGCCTGCGCCGCAACGGGTGGCCCACGGCCGACACCTTCCGGCTGACCCAGAACTACGACAGCGACCAGGGGGATCTGTTCCAGCTCGAAGGCAACGACCCGTATCTCGACGGCCTGCTGCGGTCGCAGGTCACCGAGACGGACCGGAACAAGCGGATCGCGCTGATCGAACAGATCCAGGATCACGTGATCGACAACGCCTACACGATCCCGCTTCTGCTCGACACCCAGATCTTCGCCGTGGCCCCGCACATCCACGATTTCCGCAATGCAGCCAACTCCGTGCCCTGGTTCTACGACACGTGGACCGAGCGTAAGTGAGTACCGCTGTGGAACACAATGTTTCATCCGGCGCCGCGTCCACAATCACACTGAGCGCAATGCTCGTCCGGGGCGTGACGCTCTGGGAAGGTGAGAGGCAATCGCGGAGAGGGGAACCGTCATGAGCCGCCATACCGTCGTCGGACTGCAGCTCGACGCCGCCGTCGTCACCCACGTGCTCGACCCGAGGCAGCAGGCGCGGCGAGAGGAATTCGGGCGCAGCATCGACGAGTCGGGAATCGACTTCCTCGTTCTCGGTGGTGACCACACGAACGAGGTGGAGCCGAGGATCGATGCGACGGTGGCCGCCACCGTCCTGGCCCGGCACACGAGCTCGGTGGGACTGGTGGTGACCGGCGCCGTGGTTCGCGATCACCCGTTCAACCTCGCGCGCCGGCTCGGCTCGCTCGACCACGGATCCCGCGGCAGGGCCGGCTGGCTGATCGGGTCGGGCCCGGTGGACGCGGCCGTCGATGCCGTGTCGGTCGTCCGGAAGTTGTGGGAGAGCTGGCCCGGCGACAGCATCGTCGACGACGCCGCGCGCGGCATCTTCGCGGACTCCGAACGGATCGTCCACATCGATCACACGGGCTTCTTCTCCGTGTCGGGCCCGCTCAATGTTCCCGAACCGCCGCAACGCAAGCCGCCCGTCTTCTGGCGCCCCGCGACCGACGCCGAACAGGTCGCCGCGCGACGCACCGCCGACGCGGTGATCCTTCCGGACGAGGACTCGGTGCGCCGATACCGCGCGCACTTCGACCCGGACCAGGTGCTGCTCATCGACCGGCAGTGGACACGAGGCAGCACCCCGCCTGCGACGGAAGCCGACGGCGTGATCGTCGGTGGGTTCACCGCCGCCGATCTGCCCGCCCTGCTCGCCGCGGTTCGGCGCGAACCGACACTCCAGGACCCGCGGCCCACCCTGCGTGACCGTCTGGGTCTGCAGACGGCGGAGACCGTGCTGTCCGGCGGCCGCAGCGCGTTCCCGGCCAGCTGACCATTTCACCGAAGACAGGAGATTCACCATGACAGCGGTATCCGAGGCCCCCGCACCGGAGGCGGTGCGTCCGCCCGCACGCGGCTCCGCCGAACTGGCCGCCGTGATCGCCGAGATCGCCGACGACGCCGCGCGACGGCGTGCCGGTGGCGGGACCGAAGGGCCGCACCGGGCCGTCGAGCTGATCCGCGAGCACCGCCTCGGGGCCGTGCGCGTGCCCCGCGAGCAGGGCGGCGGCGGGTACACCCTGCAGGATCTGTTCGACCTGGTGATCGACCTCGCCGAGGCCGATCCCGACGTTCCGCACATCATCCGGGTCCACTACGCGTTCGTCGAGGAACTGCTGCGGGTCCCGCGCACAGAGCGCAAGGAGGCATGGTTGCCGGACGTCGTGTCGGGCAAGCTGTTCGGCGGCGCGTCCTCGGAGCTGAGCACCCGCGCCGTCGGCTCGTACAGTTTCGAATCCACGCTGACACCGGTCGACGGCGGATACCGCCTCGACGGGGTCAAGTTCTACAGCACGGGCTCGCTGTACTCCGATTTCATCCGGGTATCCGCCAACGTCCCGGACGGAAAGGCACTGAGCGCCATCGTGCCCGCCGACCGCGCGGGGATCGTCCACGAGGACGACTGGGACGGAATCGGCCAGCGGCACACCGGCAGCGGAACGACCGTGTTCGAGAACGTCGCCGTGGCCGAGTCCGAGACCCTTCCGTTCCGGGGCGGCGACGAGGAGACCCGGCCGCGTCAGGCGCTTCCTCAGCTGTACCTGCACGCGATCGCGGCGGGCATCCTCCGCACCGTCACGGCCGAGTCCGCCGCGCTGATCCGTGGCCGCAAGCGCAGTTTCGTGTTCGCTGCCGCCGAGGAACCGCGGCACGACCCGCAATTGCTCGAGGTCGTCGGAACACTGTCGGCGGCGGCCTTCGCGGCGGAGTCGGTGGTCCGCGCGGCCGCCGCAGCCCAGGATGTGGCCGCGGACGCCGCCCGCACGTCCGGCGTCGACGCCCGGCTCGAGCAGGACGCCGCGGTCCTGGCCGCGAAGGTGAAGGTGTCCATCGAGGACGTCGCGCTCCGGGCCGCGACCCGGTTGTTCGAGGTGGGCGGCGCCTCGGCCACCCGGGAGTCCGCGCACCTGGACCGGCACTGGCGGAACCTGCGAACCCTGTTCTCCCACAACCCGACGGTGTACAAGGCGCGGGTGATCGGCGACCTCGTGGTCAACGAGACACCGCTCCCCGACACCGGATTCTTCTGATTCGGAAGGCACAGCCGTGAGTAGCTCCCGACGCCAACTGGTGCTCAACGTGAACGTGCTCGACGTGGGTATCGCCCCCGGGGCGTGGACGCTCGACGACGTGCACGCCCACTCGTTCGTCGATCTCGACCACTTCACCAGGGTCGCGCGAATCGCCGAGCGCGGCACGCTCGACGCGTTCTTCCTCGCCGACGGTCCCGGCTTCTGGGAGAACCCCCGGGTCAAGCCGACCCGGGCGCTGGAACCGTCGGTGATCCTGGCGGCCGTCGCGACAGCCACCGAGAATCTGGGTCTGATCGGGACCGCCTCCACCACGTTCAACGACCCGCGCGATCTCGCCGAACGCTTCCTCTCCCTCGACTACCTCAGCGGCGGTCGGGTGGGGTGGAACGTGGTCACCACGTATTCGCCGACGGCGGCAGCCAATTTCGGCTTCGACCAGATCCCGGACCGCGACTACCGCTACCGCCGTGCCGAAGCATTCGTCGGCGTCGTCACCGCACTGTGGGAGAGCGCCCGCAGCGGTGTCCCGGTGTCGCACCACAGCGAGTTCTTCGACGTCGACGGTGTGCTGCGGGCGCCGGCGTCGGAGCAGGGGCAGCCGCCGCTCGTGCAGGCGGGCGGATCACCCGCCGGGCGTGAGCTCGCCGGACGCACCGCACACGGCGTGTTCTCCGCAGAACTGACGCTCGACTCCGCGCGCAGGCACTACAAGCACGTCAAGGACGTGGCGCGGGCGGCAGGCCGCAACCCGGACGACGTGAAGATCCTGCCCGGGCTCATCACCGTCATCGGCTCGACGGAAGCGGAGGCCGTCGCTCGACACGAGCAGCTCCGCGAGCACATCCCCGCCCGGTTCGGCTGGGACCGGCTGAGTCTGACGCTCGGTGTCCCACTCGCGGAACTCGACCTCGACCAGCCGATCCCGCCGTCGCTGCTGGACGGGCCGCCCGACCCCGCGACGTTCTCGGGTTCCCTCGGATTCCGCGAATCGGTGGTCGGGCTGGCGCGGGAGCGGAACCTGACCGTCGCCCAGCTGCTGCGCGAGTTGAACGGCGGCGGCGGGCACCGCGCCGTCATCGGCACCCCGGAACAACTGGCCGACACCATCGAGGCGTGGTTCCGCGCCGAGGCGGCCGACGGATTCAACCTCATGCCCGACGCGTTCCCGTCCGGCCTCGACACCTTCGTCGACGAAGTGGTGCCCCTGCTGCGCAAGCGGGGACTGTTCCGCCACGAATACGCGGAGACGACCCTGCGCGACCGCTTCGCGGTTCCGCTTCCCGAGTACCGCGCCGCGCGGTCGGCCTGACTGCGTCCGGACGGTAAGGAGGCGTCGTGAATTCACCGCGGTCGGGGTCGCAGGCGGTGGAACGGGCAATCGCGGTCCTCGCCTGCTTCGAGGGCGGCGCCACCGACCTGACGGTCAGCGCGCTCGCCGCCCGCACCGGATTGGCCGTCAGCACCGCGTACCGCATCGTGCAGGCCCTCGTCCGCGGCGGATTGCTCGAACGCGACGAGCACACCGACTGCTACCGGGTGGGGCCGCATCTGATCTCCCTCGCGGTGCCGTCGCTGGGGCGGCACGACGCCGAAGCGTTCGCCCCGCACCTGTATTCGCTCGCCGCGCGGGTGAAACTGACCGCCAGCCTCGGCGTCGCCAAGGACGATGTCGTGGTCACCGTCTTCTCCGCACGCCCACCCGAGCGGTTCTGCACGCATCAGCTGCCCGGTGCGCGTCAGCCACTGCAGACCAGCGCGATGGGCATGGCGATCTTGGCGTTCGGTTCGGCGTCCGCCCGGCGAGGCACCTCGGTGCAGGCGTCCCCGGACCTCGAGCGGGTCCGGCGGCGGGGGTACGCTGCAGCCTTCTCCTCCGAGAACCGGGACGTGCTCGCCGTCGCGGTTCCCGTTCTCGACGCCGACGGACGGACCCGCGGCGCGCTCGGGGTCCAGGCGCTCCGCCGGCGACTCACCGACGATCTCGTGCGGGAGATCGTGCCGCCGATGCGGGGCGTCGCGGCGCGGATCGGTGCGGGCGCCGGAACCGCATTTCCCGCGTTCCGGTAGGGAAAAACTCAGGGTGAACCTTTTTCGCATTGTGAAAAAAGCGTTGTAGCAACGTAGTTCGGGATTCGATGATGATCGCGACGTATCGATTCAGCCCGAAACCCAGGAGTACCCATGACCGTCACCACCGCAGCGCCCACCGACTCCGATCGGTCCGCCGACACCGCGATCGAGGTCCGTCCCGTCGCCGGGCACATCGGCGCCGAGATCTCCGGGCTCGACCTCCGGAAAGAACTGGCCGACACCGAGGTAACACAGGTTCGCGACGCTCTGCATCGCTACAAGGTGCTGTTCTTCCGCGACCAGGAGATCGGGCACGCCGAACAGATCGCGTTCTCCCGAAAGTTCGGTGACGTGACGCCGTCGCACCCGTACGACGACGAAGCACCCGAAGGCTTCCCGCAGATCCTCGCCGTCGACAGCCGCAAGTACGAGAAGCGGTTCGGGCGCAAGAAGTACAGCTACGACAACAAGTGGCACACCGACGTCACCGCGCTGATCAACCCGCCTGCCGGCACGATCCTGCGCGCGCACCTCGTCCCCGAGCAGGGTGGCGACACCCAGTGGACCAACCTCGTCGCCGCCTACGAGGGTCTGCCGGACTCACTGAAGGGACTCGTCGACGGCCTCCGCGCCGAGCACCGATTCGGCGGACGGCACCCGCAGTGGGCCGAGGACAGCAGCTACGCCCAGAAGACGCGGGAGAACCCGCTGGTCACCGAACACCCGGTGGTCCGGGTACACCCGGAGACGGGGGAGCGTGCCCTGTTCGTGACGCCCGGGTTCACCGCCCGGATCGTCGGGGTGTCGCCGTCGCAGAGCGACCGCCTGCTGGACCTCCTGTTCGCCGAGGTGACGAACCCTGCCTACACGGTGCGCTTCCGCTGGGCGCCGGGCAGTCTCGCGTTCTGGGACAACCGCGCCACCGCCCACCTCGCGCCCACCGACCTCGACCACCTCGACGTCACCCGGGTCCTGTACCGCACCACCCTCGAGGGCGACGTTCCCGTCGGTCCCGACGGCAAGGAATCCACGTCCATCGCCGGTGCGGCGTTCCGCGGCGAGAAGTAGGCGGCTTCGCCGCCCGTGCGCGGTTAGCGAGTCTCTGGACTCGTCAGCCGCGCACAGAACCAAGGAGACGACAATGACAGTTATCGACGACCGTCCCGGTGTCGCCACCGAACTCCGGATCGCACCCATCGCCGGCTATATCGGCGCCGAGGTCGGCGGTGTGGATCTCGCGGGTGACCTGGACGAGGCCACCGCCGCACGACTGCGGCAGGCGTTGCTCGACCACAAGGTGCTGTTCTTCCGCGACCAGCCCCTCGACCACGCGGCGCAGATCCGGTTCTCCCGGCACTTCGGGAAGGTGACACCCGCCCATCCCTACGACTACAACGCCCCCGAGGGCTACCCGGAGATCCTGGAGGTGGACAGCCGCAAGTACGCGGCCCGCGGCGGTGCCCGCAAGTACAGCTACGCGAACTTCTGGCACACCGACGTCTCGGCGCTGGTGAACCCGCCGGCGATCACGTTCCTGCGATCGGAACTGGTCCCCGACGTCGGGGGCGACACCACCTGGACCAATCTCGCGGCGGCGTACGCGAATCTGCCGGAATCGTTGAAGTCGTTCGTGGACGGCCTGCGCGCCGAACACCGGTTCGGGGGACGGCAGAAGCGCTGGGAGGCGGGCAGTGACGCCGAGCAGAACGTCACGACCAAGCCGATCGTGACGGAGCATCCGGTGGTCCGCGTGCATCCGGAGACCGGTGAGCGGGGGCTGTTCGTCACTCCCGGCTTCACGAGCCGCATCCTCGGGGTCTCCCCGGCGCAGAGCGACCGGATCCTCGACCTGCTGTTCGAGGAGGTCACGAACCCGGCGTACACGGTTCGAGTTCGCTGGCAGAACAACAGCATCGGGGTGTGGGACAACCGCATCACCGCGCACCTCGCGCCGGCCGACCTCGATCATCTCGACGTCGTGCGGGTGCTGTACCGCACCACCGTCGAAGGTGATGTTCCGGTCGGCGTCGACGGTCAGCCGTCGCGGTCGGTGGCCGGCACCGCGTTCCACGGCTCCGACTGAGCCAGAGGACGTCGACATGAGGGCTGAGTCGCCGATCGGGTTGCGCCGTAACAGATCGTTCGCCGCCGCGGTGCTGGTCACGGCCGTGGCGCTGGTGGTCGCGGCATGTGGTGGGTCGTCCTCGGGCGGCGGGACGACGGCGGACGGCAAGACGGTGCTGCGGTACGAGGGCAGCCCGGCCAGTGTCACCTTCCCCGAGCTCGCGGAGGATCTCGGGTTCTTCGAGAAGGTGCACCTGGAGTGGTTGGGGGACACGACGAGTGGGCCGCAGAGCATCCAGTCCGCGGCCACCGGGGAGACCGACTTCGGGGCGGCCTTCAACGGTGCCATCGCCAAACTCGTCGACGCCGGGGCACCGCTGACCGGAGTCGTGTCGGTATACGGTTCGGACGGCGACACCGAGGCCGACAGCTTCAACGGCTATTACGTCCTCGACGGCAGCCCCCTCCGGACGGCCCGCGATCTGATCGGGAAGAAGGTGGGCATCAACACCCTCGGCGCCTACCACGAGTACGTCATCAAGGAATGGCTGTTCCGCGCCGGCCTGACCAACGACGAGATCAACCAGGTGGAGCTGACCGTGGTGCCGCCGAACAACACGGAACAGGCACTGCGGTCGGGGCAGATCGACGTGGGGAATCTCGGGGGGATCGTCAAGGATGCCGCGCTCGGCCGGGGCGGGCTGACGCCGCTGTTCACGGATGTCGATCTCACCGGCCCGCTGGGGATCGGGTCGGTGGTGTTCCGGAACGACTTCATCTCGAAGAACGAGGACGCCGTCCGCGACTTCGTGCAGGGCGTCGCGCGCGCCGTGCGGTGGACGCAGACGGTGCCGAAGGAGGAGGTGGTCGATCGTTTCGTGAAGATTGTCGAAGGTCGTGGGCGGAACGAGTCGACGGAGTTCGTCCGGCAGTGGAAGAGTGCCGGCGTGCCTGCGGCCGGGGGAGTGATCGATCCCGGGGAGTTCCAGATCTGGATCGACCAGGGCGTGCGGTTGGGGGTGCTGAAACCGGGCGGAACGACGGCGGAGGGCCTGTTCACCAACGACTACAACCCGTACGCGAACGGCAAGTAGGCGGCTACGCCGCCCGTGCGTGGTGAGCGAGTCCCTACACTCGCAGGCCACTCACGGGCTGTGGAGTGCCCGGCGGACGGCGTCGGCGAAAGAGGTGGGGTCGTGGATCAGCCAGCCGTGGTTGCCTGTCACGGTAATGACGCGTGGATTGCGTAGCGCGTTCCTCATGGACTCGAAGCTGGCGAGGGGAATTGTCCGGTCCCCGCGACCCCACAGGAGGGACACCGGTAGGCCCCGCTCGGCGAGGACGCCGAGTTCGTGGCGCAGATCCGCCCGTCTGGCCAGGTGTGCCGTTCGCCAGACCGCACCCGGATCCCGTAGCGCGTTGGGCAGAAAACCGTTGACGAGCGACGCCGTCGTGTGCGCGATGGTCCGGATCGACAGCGCCTCACCCAGGGCCGAGGCGCCCCAGTCCCACAGTGGTCGCTCGTCGATGGGCCGGGTGTGCCAGCCGTCGGACGACCAGGCGCCGCCGCCGACGGAATTGACCAGTACCAGGCGCGTGACCCGCTCCGGAAGGTCGTGGGCGGCCTGGATGGCGACGCCGCCGCCGAACGAGTGGCCGACCAGGGTGACCGGTTCACTGATTCCCGCGTCGTCGAGAAACCGTCCGAGCCAGGCCGCGTAACCGGCGAAGGTGCGGTCCTCGGGCGCGTGATCGGGAGTGCCGCCGAAGCCGGGGAGTGTCGGCGTGACGACGCGATGCCCCTGCTGAGCGAGCATCGCGAGGCTGCGGTCGTACACCCGCGGGGTGAGTCCCCATCCGTGCAGGAAGACGACGGGCGCGCCTGCACCCACGACCGTGAGGGTCGTGGCGTCCGCACCTGCGGGTTCCCCGAAGATCTCGGGTTCTGAGTTCTGGGTCAGTGACACGCACACAGCGTGGACGACGGGGATGCCGTCGGTAACGGGCCGATTTACCCGAAGGCATACCTGTTTCCGGTGTTTCGTGCCGGACCGGTCGGTTCGATATCGAATCGTTATCTACCTGTATTGCAAAAACAGGTATGTGTATGGGCCATTCGGCCGTTGTCCGCTGAGTTCGTGACCGGGATGTTATCTAACGTCTCGTCCGAACGGCACGGAAGTCGCCGGACCTCAGAATTGAAGGACTCAGCTCAATGGCCAAGCATAGATTGCGTCGGGGCAATCGTCTGCAGTTTTCGACCGGCGGTCTTCTGATCGCCGCCGGTGTGGGAGTGGGAGCGTTCCTGCTTCCCGTCGCTCCCGCTGCAGCGGAGCCGATCAGCATCCCAGGAATCGGGACATTCGAGGTACCGGGTGTACCGCCAGTGCCCCCGGTTCCGTCCGCTCCGGCTCCGAACCCCGGGCCACTGCCGGGACCGGTCCCGGCCCCGCCGGCGATGCCATCCACCCACGGCGCGCAGGCCCTCGCCGCCGCCGAGTCGAAGATCGGCTCGCCGTACGTCTGGGGCGCCACCGGGCCGAACTCCTTCGACTGCTCGGGCCTCGTGCAGTGGGCGTACAAGCAGGTGGGCATCTCGGTGCCCCGTACCACCTACGACCAGTTGAACGGGGGATCGCCGGTCGACAAGGGCAGCCTGCAACCGGGTGACCTGGTCCTGTTCAACGGGGCGCAGCACGTCGGGCTCTACGCCGGGAACGGCACGGTCGTCCACGCGCCCACCGCCGGGCAGCCCGTCAAGCAGTCGCCGCTCGATTCGATGCCGTTCTACGCGGCGCGCCGGTACTAGGCGGCTCCGCCGCCCGTGCGTGGTTAACGAGTCTCTGCACTCGCTAACCACGCACGGGGCGCGAAGCGCCCTACGAGTTCCGGATCAGATCCGACGCCCGCTCACCGATGAGGACCGACGGTGCGTGGGTGTGCCCGCGGATGATGGCGGGCATGATCGACGCGTCCGCGACCCGCAGTTTGTCGACTCCACGAACCCGCAGGTCGGGTGTGACGACACTCGCGTCGTCGTTGCCCATGCGGCACGTCCCGACCGGGTGGTAGAGCGTGTGCGCGTTCTCCTGCAGTGCCCGCTCGAGGATCTCGTCGATCGGCGTGCTCGGCTCCACGGCCGGGCGGATCAGATTTCCGAGCCGCGACTTCAGCGCGGGCGCGGACGCGAGAGCGTCGCACAGGCGCAGTCCCTCGAGCATCGCCCGCCGGTCGACTCCGCCGCTGTCGCTGAGATAGCGGGGATCGATGATCGGCTTGGCGAGCGGATCCGCCGACCGCAGCGAGATCTCGCCGCGGCTCTCGGGTTTGACGAGGATGGTGCCGATCACCGCGGCGTGCCCGGTCGCCGGGATGAGGCCCTCGTCGAAGAACGGTGCCGGCCCGAAGATCATTTCGAGATCGGGTAGCGCCAGATCGTCCCGACTGCGCGTGAAGCCGTACGCCTCGCCCACATTCGACGTCAGCATGCCGCGGCGACGGGTCAGGTAGTTGAGCAGTTCCGGGATCTTCTCCGCGGCGAACAGCGAGTCCGAATCGACGCGGTAGCCGAGGAACGACACCAGGTGGTCGAGCAGATTCTTCCCGACCTCCGGCAGGTGCTGCTGCACCGCGATGCCGTGCGCCCGCAACTGGGCCTCGTCGCCGATGCCCGACAGCATGAGGAGTTGCGGGGAGTTGATCGCCCCGCCGGCGAGGACCACTTCCTTCGCGGCGCGGACGGTGCGTCGCACCCCGCCCTTCTCGTACTCGACGCCGACGGCGGCGGAGCCCTCGAACAGCACCCGCGTGGCCTGGGCGCCGGTGAGGACGGTCAGGTTCTTCCGCTTCAGTGCCGGCCGCAGGTAGGCGTCGGCCGTGCTCCACCGCGCGCCCCGTTTCTGCGTGACCATGGTCTGCGAGAAACCCTCGGGCCGAGTGGTGTTCGCCCGTTCGACGGGGTACCCGGTCTCCTCGGCGGCCGCGAGGAACGATGAGGTGAGGGCGCGGGGGCTCCGCTGGTGCGAGACGACGATCGGGCCGCCCGTGCCGGTGTCGGCGTCCGACGCGTCCTGCACGTTCTCGATGCGGCGGAAGTACTTGACCACTTCCCGGAACGACCAGGTGTCGTCGGAGAGTGCGGCCCACTCGTCGTAGTCGGCGGCGAATCCGCGCACCCACATCATCGCGTTCATCGACGACGAGCCACCGAGCATCTTGCCGCGCGGCCAGTAGATCGTGCGCCCGCCGAGCCCGGGTTGCGGCTCCGTCAGGTAGTCCCAATCCAGCTCACTGCGAAACAGTTTCGAGAAGGCGGCGGGGATGTGCGCGAACTTGTCCTTGTCCTCACCGCCGGCCTCGAGGACCACGACCTCGGTGCCGGAGTCGGCGCTGAGCCGGTCGGCGAGGACCGCACCTGCCGAACCCGACCCCACGATCACGTAGTCGGCCACAGACAGTTCCTGATTCATCGTTCATCTCCACTTCGACGGGGGTGACGGGACGAGGACTCGCAGCCCTCACCCGCGCAGCGCGGACGCGAAGATCGCCGGCAGCCGGGTCCATGAGGGTGCACCGGCAAATCCTGTCAGCAATCGGCCCGTCGTGGCGGCGGTTCGGTTGGTGACGAACCACGGGGGTTTGGGCGAGATGGACATCTCGCGGTTCAGGATCGACCGCGGCGACGGACGGAACGGGCCGCGGACGACGGTGCGTTCGGGCCGGTCGATGAGGAGCGCGTTGTGCACCACGCCGATGCCGCTCTGCACGTCGTTCAGGGTGTGGCCGGGGAACGCTCCCCAGGTGGCGGTGGCGGTCAGGTAGCCGACGCCGGTCCACGCGTTGACGGCGATGGTCCCGTAGCGGAGGCTCTCGAGCAGCGAGTCGAACTCCGCACCCATCTCGCGGATGGTCTGCGGCGCCGCGACGATGTTGATCCCGAGTGTTCCGACGAAGTCCGCGTTGACGAGGTCGGCGGCGTGGGCCGCGAACTCGGCGCCGCCGTGGGGAAGGTCGATCACGCCGAGCACCGGTGCGAAGTACTCGGTCTGCAGCAGTGGGGCGTAGGCGCCGGGCTCGAGATCGGTGACCAGGACGCGTCCACCGTTCTCGCCCAGGCGGGCCGCGGTGGGGAACGACGCGACGGCGCCGGCGATCCGGGCGTCGCTGCCGGGGTAGTACGCGGTGCGTTCCGGTGCCTTGTCGAGTGCGTCCTTCAGGGCGGCCACGAACTCGTCGCGTTGCTTCCACTCGGACGACACGACCACGGCCTGCGCCGCAACGCAGTTGTAGCCGCCGTTGTGCAGTCTTTGCGTCGCAATGTGTTCGGCCTGGAACTTGATGTCGGCACGGCTCCATTCGCCGGGCAGCACGATGGTGGGGGACACGCCGCCGAGTTCGCTGGAGATGGCCTTGCCCAGGAGGGGTTCGTTCGCCGCCTTGCGCCGCGCGCCCTTCTCGCCGGTGCCGAACACGATCGCGTCGTGGGTGAGCGCGCTGCCCGTCATGTGCACGTGGTCGACCCGGTCGTGGTGCACCAGATACGTCCCGACCTCCGCGCCGCCGGTCAGCAACCGGACCGCGCCGATCGAGATGAGCGGTTCGAGGACCCGCGTCAGCACGGGCAGCAGGCGGTCGGTGACCGGGTTGAGCTTGAGGGCGACGACGCGGTTGTGCGCGATCAGTTCGTACAGGGTGTCGAGCGGGGCGATCGAGGTGATGTTGCCGGCGCCCAGGACCACGCCGACGCCCTGCGTCTGCGACGGGTCCCGCTGGGCGAGTCCGGCGTCGCGCTGTGCCGTCGCACGATCGATTCCCGGCTGCAGCCACACGTCCGCGCTGAATCCGCTGAGCAGCAGCCTGTCGAAGATGTTCAGCGGCAACGCCTTGACGGTGGTGCGGCCGCCCGGCGCGGTGCCGAACGTGGCGCCGTCCAGTGGGCTGGTGCCGGCGTCGAGCTTCGCCAGGCTCGCGGACAGTGCCGCGGTGCCGGTGGCCAGCGGGTACGGTCCGGACATCCATTCCTCGCCGACCAGCGGCGACTTCGGGTCCAGGCCCTTGATCGCGACCGCGGCGTCCACCCAGTCGGCGGCGTGCTGCACGGTGAGGTCGTGCACCTTGTCGAGGAGTGTTCGGCGGTCGGTGAGGGTGAGGTCGGCCCAGGTCTTCTCGCCCTCGGCGAGGTCGGCGAGGGCCGCATCGACCTCCGGGTGGGGGGAGGTGATGGGGGAGGTGGCCTCGGGTTCTGAAGTGCTCACGGTGGACAGCTCCGCTCGGGTCGAGTACATGGTGGACCGCGCCACGGATGGGAAGATTTCTGTGGCGTAGAACACCGATTCTCGTCCCCGTTGCGGGCGCTGCGCCATAGGCCGCGGCTGTCAATGTGACCACCGGGGCTATGCCGTCGCACAAAAAGGGGGATGGCGTGGACTTCGTCGGGTCGATAGTCTTGCCGGATGACTGTCAGCCCGGATGTCGCGCCGTCGCCCACCGAGCTTCTGGGCTCGATGCTGGAGTCGGTCGACCAGTTGTCCGAGGAACTCGTCTCGCGCATCCTGTCGGCCGAGCACGGCTACGTGGAGGCGACCCTCCTCACCCCGGAGCAGTTGTACGCGGCGTGCGTCGACAACTTGACGGCGATGCTGGGCAACCTCGCGGGCAGTGCGCCGATCCGGCTGGAGGCGGCGCGTGCGGCCGGGCAGCTGAAGGCGGAACAGGGGGTGCCGCTCGCGGCGCTGCTCCACGCGTTCCGGCTCGGTGGCCGCCTGATCTGGGACGAACTGATGAACCGCTCGGAGGGACGCGCCACCAATGCGCTGCTCGACATGGCCGCTCAGGTGTGGGCGCTGGTGGACGTCTACTCGGACAGCGCCGCGGAGGCCTACCGGGAGACCGCCGACCTGCGGGCCCGCGAGGACGCCGAGTCGCGGGGCCGGCTGATCCGCACCCTGTTCGGCGACCATGCCGCCAACCCGGCCGGCGCCGCCGACGCCCTCCGTACGTTCCGGATTCCGGAGAACAGCACATTCCTCGTCGTGTCCGTCGAGGCAGCGGCGTCCCCGTCCGCCGCGGACGTCGTCCAGTCGGACCTTCGCGGTGCGGGGGTCGACTCGGTGTGGGACACGGAGGTCGACGGCCGGGTCGGGCTGCTGTGGGCCGCCACCGCCGAGGTCCTCGATTCGGCACTGGACGTCCTCGGCCGCACCGGTCACGGACGGATCGGGGTCAGCTCGGCGTTCGGACGTCCGGGCGGGACGAGCCGGGCAGTCGAGCAGGCGCGGATCGCCCGCCGCTGCGCGGGTCACGGCGGAGGTACCGTCACCCGTTACGAGTCGGTGCCGGTGTCGCTGCTCCTGGTCAGTGTTCCCGACGCCGGGAAGCTCGCGTCGAACCAGATCCTCGGACCGGTGCTGGCGCTGCCCCCGGAGGAACAGGAAAGCCTGCTCGCCACCCTCGACGCCTGGTTCTCCTGCCGCGGCTCCACGACTGCGGCGGCCACCCAGCTGCATTACCACCGCAACACCGTCCTCTACCGGCTGCGCCGAATCCACACGCTGACGGGACGCGATTTCGCCGACCCCATCGACGCCGCCGAACTGTACGTCGGTCTGCGAGCGCACCAGCTGCTCGGTGCATGACCGGGGTGGTGGCGAGGCACTGATGCGCGGCGCACAGAACGGCTTCGGCCCCACCGACCGCATCGTCGGCTCGATCGTCGACATGGCCGGGGTCTCCCGGGCGAAGGTGCTGCCCGCGTCGAGACTGTCCGCGTTCGTCGGCGTCGGTGCGGGCGCCTCGCCGAGCTGGAGTGTGTTCTGCATCGACGACCACCTCGCGTTCACGCCGTCCTTCTCCGTGGTGGGCGACCTTCGGCTGCGGATCGACGGCGACGACGTGAGAAACCTGGGCGACGGCACGTACTGGGCGCCGGCGTGCCTCACCGAGCAGGACGGAACGCCGTCGCTCGCCTGCGCCCGGGATGCGCTGCGGCGGGTGACGGCGCGGCTCGCGGAATCCGGGCTGAGCGCGCGCATCGGCCACGAGATCGAGTTCACGCTGTTCGCCGCGGCGACGGCCGAAGAATGGTCCGCGTACGGACTGAACGCCGTTCTCGCACACGACGAATTCTTCGCACGACTGCTCGCCGCGGCAGCGGCTGCCGAACTGCCGATCGAACAGGTCCACGCCGAGGCCGGGCTCAACCAGTTCGAGGTGTCGCTCGCCCCCGCCGATCCCGTCACGGCGGCCGACGACGTGGTGCTGGCCCGCGCATTGATCAGCCGGACCGCGCGCGCCCAGGGTATGCGGGCGTCGTTCTCGCCCATGCCCGTCGCGGGCGGTGCGGGAAACGGCGCCCACCAGCACGTGTCGTTGGCCGAGGACGATCGGCCGATCCTGTCCGGAGGTCCGGGCCCACACGGGCTGACGGCCGCCGGTGGCGCCGCGATCGCCGGGATCCTGCGGGCGCTACCCGAGTTCACGGCGGTTCTCGCCGGATCGGCGCTGTCGCATCTGCGGTTGCGTCCGGGGATGTGGTCGGGGGTGTCGCGCTGTTGGGGGCTGGAGAACCGCGAGGCAGCGGTCCGCCTGTGCGCGGACACCGCCGGGAACCCGCACGGCGCGAACCTCGAGATCAAACCCGTCGACCCTTCCGCGAACCCGTACCTGAGCGGCGCCGCCGTTCTCGGCGCCGCCCACGACGGGATCGCCGGTGCGTTTCCATTACCGGACGAGGTGTCGGTCGACCCGGCGAACCTGGCAGGCGCGCACGCCGTTGACCTCCTCCCGACCCTGCCGTCCGACGTGCTCGGGGCATTCGAATCCTCGGCACTCGCGCGGGACCTGTTCGGTCCGCTGATCGTCGAAGCGCTGGCGGCGGTCAAGCGCTACGAGCACGCCGAGTACCGGGACAAACCGGTCGACGAGGTCGCGCAACGCTTCCGGTACGCGTGGACGTCCTAGTCAGTTACGGATCATCGCCAGCGCCGTGCGCAGCCCGCGCCGTGTACCGGTCGCTGGGTCGACCCCGAACACTTCCTTCATTCCACCCCGGATGCGGAAGCGCAGTTCCGACGCCGTCTCCGGTGCGTCGTCCGCGGACGCCGACAGAAAGCGGTTGGGCAGGGCGAGTTTGAAGATGGTGCGCAGGGTGAGCCCGTACTGGTGGGGGAGTGAACCCGTCGTGTACGGGAGGTCGTACTTGTCGCACAACGCCCGCATCTTCACGCCGATCTCCGCGTAGCGGTTGCTGGGCAGATCCGGGAACGCGTGGTGCTCGATCTGGTAGCAGAGGTTGCCGCTCATGAACGCGAGCACCGGGCCCGCGTGGAAGTTCGCCGAGCCCAGCATCTGACGCAGATACCACTCGGCCCTGGTCTCCTGGTCGAATTCCTCCTCGGTGAATTTCTCGGCACCGTCGGGGAAGTGGCCGCAGAAGATGACACCGTAGGCCCACAGATTCCGGATCACGTTGGCCGTGACGTTCGCCGTGAGAGTGCTCTTCCACGCCGGTCCGGTCAGCGCCGGGAACACCACGTAGTCTTTGCCGACCTGCCGCGCGATCTTCCGGCCCACCTCCTTCGCGTTGCGGAGGGTTTCGGCGCGGTCGTAGTCGCCGCGCCGGATGCTCTCCACGTCCAGGTGGTGCAGCGCGACACCCCACTCGAACAGCAACGCCAGCAGCACGTTGTAGAACGGCTGCGCCAGGTAGACGGGCGACCACTTCTGATCGCGGGTCATCCGCAGAATCCCGTAACCGACGTCGCTGTCGAGTCCCACGATGTTGGTGAACTTGTGGTGCACGTAGTTGTGCGAGTGCTTCCACCCCGAGGAGGGGCACGTGTTGTCCCACTCCCAATTCGACGAGTGGATTTCGGGATCGTTCATCCAATCCCATTGGCCGTGAATGACATTGTGGCCGAGTTCCATGTTCTCGATGATCTTCGCCGCACCCAGCAACGCGGTACCCAGGAGCCACGCCGGTCTTCTCCGGCTGCCGAACAGGACGACCCGGCCCGCAATCGCCAGCGACCGCTGCAGCTTGATCGTCCGGTCGATGTACCGCGCGTCGCGGGCGCCGCGGGACTCCTCGATGTCGGCCCGGATCGCATCGAGTTCCGCGCCCAGCGCCTCCACGTCCGCCTCGGTGAGGTGGCTGTACTCCTTGATATCGGTGATGGCCATCTCGTCTCGATACCCGGTTCGTGCCATTCCCAATCTGTGTACCCGCCGAACCGGTGCACAACCGTGTTGTGGTCATGCGTCCGTGTGGGCGGGGTCCGCTATTCTCTCCACGGTCGCCGAGCGTCTCGGTGGCCGGGGTCCAGGGGTGGACCTCGATGCAGACAACAGGGGGAAAAGTCGATGTCAGAGGGCGATATGACGTGGCCGGACAGTGTCATCGGCTCACTGGACGGCCCAGGTGCGACGCAGCCTCCGCTGGCCAGCATCCCAGGGTTGCCGCCAGTGCTCGGCGGATCGGACGTCACGGTCGTCAAGGTCGACCCCGACATGCTCCGTGCGATGTCCGATTCGCTCGGCGCCATCGCCCGTGAGGTCGAGGCGCTCGGCGGCGGGCGGAGCTTCGACAGCGCGGGCCGGGCCGTCGAGGGGTCCGACACTGCCGCCGCGTGCCGGGACGCCGGCGACATTCTCGCGTCCGCGCTCGGAGTCGCAGCCAGCCGCATCGACGAGATGGCGTTCATCGCGGGTGACGGGGCCGAGAACTACGACGTCACCGACACGACGTTCGCTTCGCAGCTGTCGGCGATGGGAGAGCTGTGATTCCGCGTAGGTCGCAACTGCACGTCTGGAACCCGCAGGACCTGAGGTCGGCGGGCGAGGAAATCGGTCGGACCGCCGAAGACACGCGAAGCCGGGCCGAGGACGTCTATCGGGTCGTCGCGGATCTGGGCCTCCACGACGACTGGCGCGGTCCGTCGCAGGCGGCTGCCGAGCAGCGGGCGAACACCGAGCGGGCGGAAATCCGTCGGCTCGCCGACGATCTGGAGGATCTGTCGACCGCCCTGGTGGGCGGGGCCGATCGCCTCGGTCACGCGCGAGACTATGTCGCCACCGTGGTCGACAAGGCGGCGACCGACGGATTCACCGTCTCCGACGATTGGCAGATCGTCAGTCAGCCGAAGACGATGAGTGAGGCTGAAGCCGCCGAGTACGCCGACGTGATGGAGTACTGGCGCAGCCGGCTCGATGGGGCCCTGACGGAACTCGACAACGCCGATCGGGACATGGCGACGGCGATCCGGGAGGCCCTCGGGGCCGTCGCCGCGAGCGCCCCCGCGTCGTCGGGCCTGTCGGGTCACGAGGGCACCGAGTTGGGCGAGCAGGTCGCGCGGGGCGGTTCCGACATTCCGCAGGACGTCCGTGACCGCGTTACCCGGGAGATCGCCGCCGCCGGGCTCACCCCCGCGCAAGTGAAGACGCTGGCCGACGGCGGCAAGGTCGCCGACGTTCCGCAGGGAACGATGGATTTCCTCCAGCAGTTCTACACTGCGGCCGGCAAGGACGGCTTCCTCGCACTGTCCGAGCAGTACACCGAGAACGGTCGCACGGAGGCCGCGAGCGCGCTGTCCAACGGCCTCGCCGTCGTGTCGAACTACAACGTCGGCAGTGCGGCCGGTGACGTCGGCGGACGGAGTCATATCCCGGAAAGCCTTCGTGGGCTGTTCGAGGGGCCGGTGACGTCGACCGGCAACCTCACGAAGGGTGCGAACGACGCCCCGCAGCCGTCGACGGTCGTCAACAACGGCCACGACCTGGCGCGATTCACCAAGGCGTTCGGACTCGCAGACCCTGCCGTTCAGCAGGGCAGCGAGCTGAGCGAGAATCTCCTCTCCCGTGCCGGCGAGATCGCGTCGGCCACGAACGATAAGAGTCTGCTGATCGGAGACTCCTTCGACCACAACGTTCTGCGCCGCGACGGCGTCGACACACTCCTGCAGGAAATGGTCGGGGTCGGCGGCCGCGATCACGTCGCCGTCCACAACATCCTGTCCGGTGAAGGCATGCCGACCGGTTACAACCGCGACGACGTCATCCTGCCGCTGCTCCAACGCGATTGGGCCGAGGGCGGCGAACAGAACGTCGCCGGGATGTTCGACTGGATCGCCGACGACGCCAGGCCCTCCGAGCCGTCGGACCCCGGAGAGATGTTCCGATCGCGACAAGCCGGTGAATCGGCCTTCGGGCTGGCACAGATCCTCGCCGCCAAAGACGCCGAACTGCTCGACATCCCCGGGATGAAAGGCCAGGCCATCGGCGAGGTGAACCCCGAAATTTCGCAGGCTCTGGGCACATCACTCGCACCCTACATCGGCAACATGGTGGGGGTGCCCGGAGACTTCGCAGGCACTTCCGGCTTCGCCAGCCCGACCGGCGGAGAGTTCGGGCTCGAAAATGCGCCCCGCCTGTTTTCGGTGATCGACTCCAACGCGGATGCGGCGGGCTACTTCAACGCTCAGGCATTCGGAATGTCGGCTCAGCTGGAGCAAGCGTGGGCGTTGGAAGGTCGCACTCCGCAGATGCCGCACTACGAATACGGTTCTTGGGCCGGCAGTATCCAAGGTGTGGTCGACAAGGGGTTCGATCTCGAATTTGCGGACCGCGCAGCGGACGAATCGTCGAATAACACTGCCGGTTTCGAGAGCAAGGGTTTCGCATACGACATGATCCGAACCGTGGTGAGCAAGGGTGTCGAATTCATCCCCGGCGCTGGGCCGATCATTTCTAGCGGAATCGATCTCGCTGATCCGGCTTTCAAGAGTGCGGTTATGGGTGCTGTGCCCGACGGTACAGTCCAGCCGAACACGCAGTTTGCAGAGGATTCGCTTCTTGCAAAGCAGTACTATCAGATTGCGCTCGGTCTTCAAGCGGCGAATGGCGGCTCGCTTGACCCTTATGTCGGTCTCGAGGACTTTCGAGATGGTGTGAACGGCCCGCTGCTGCCGTATGACGAGATTGTCTCTGACCGTCCCAGTTTTACAACCCCGCTGCTTTCTTCGAGCTTGGCTGGATACATTACCGAAGCAGGTTTCACCGGCGTTGGTGAGTTTGTCGACGCGATGAACGCGGGGCGTGAGCAAGTGCAGGACATGGAGTTCGGGCGGTGAGGACTCGGATCTCGACGGTCCTAGCTGCAGTAGTTGTCGGGGTTAGTGCCTGTGGGACCGACGAAGCGACAACGCCGATCGATCCCACGAAAGCAGTTGTCAATGGGTACAGCGTTCCCGAGAACGTCAATTACAATTTTCGGTGGTCGGCAGAGTCCGGTATTGATCTATCGAGCAGACCTGCCGTAGTGGTCCGGGCGTACATGGAGTCGTATTATCTCGCGATTCATGGCCATGCGTTGGCGGCAGGCTACCCAGGTTTCGCTGATGCGACGTCGCAGCAGCGCGACCGGGTCGACTTCGACTATTCGAACGGTTCAGGCCTGGAACGACTCGTCGGTACCCAGTTCGAGCACGTACTGGCGCTCGCACCGACCGAGGATGGGTGGGCCGCCACAGTGTGTTCGGGCAACTATTCCGTAATGGCCGAGAAGGACGATCGATTCTTCAATCTGACGGGCCCGTCCCCGCAGGCCGAAACAGTGAGGATCGTGGCGCCTGAGCAAATGCTGTCGGTCCATTCTGAGTCGCGTGCTGCGAAGGGCGCAGAGCGTGCTCCGTCAGCGGATGTATTCGCTGGTTGGAAGATCGCTGGGCACGAGCAGGCTGCGCGCGATCAGAACGCGTATTCGGAGTGCGACTCGCGGATGCCCGATGCCAGGGATGCGCGACCGCAGAAGGCGAACCTCCCGCACGACGCCCCGTATCCGACGCTTGCTCCGTTTCCGGGCTGGCCGAGGTACGACGAGAACTGACGACCGCATTCCTGCTGCTGCGGGCGGCAGGGCGCCGTCGCCGCGGCCGGCGTGCGGTCATATCCTCGACGGAGTCTCCGTGTTCGTGGAGGCACGAGCGAATGATCGGACGGTTTGTGGTGGACAGCAAGTGTGACGTCGTCTATGCGGACGACCTCGGGGTCGGCGAGCAGTTCGAGCTGGGCTCGTACACGGTGACCGAGGAGGAGGTGCTCGAGTTCGCGGGGCAGTGGGATCCGCAGTCGTTCCACATCGACGGTGAATCCGCAGATGAGGGCTATTTCGGTGGTCTCATCGCGAGTGGGGTGCACACGATCGCGGTGTGCCAGCGGCTGTCGGCGACCACTCTCTACGCCCGCTGGAGTGTCATCGCGGGGAGCCGCATGCGCGACGTCAACTTTCTTCGGCCGGTGCGGCCGGGTGATGTGTTGACCGGGAACCTGCTGATCGAGGACGTGAATCCGGACGGTCGTGGGCGGGCGTTGGTGACCGTCGCGACGGAGATTCTCAACGGGTCGGGCAAGCAGGTGCTGACGTCGGTGACCGAGATGTATGTGCGCTGCCGCCCCGAAACCGACTGATCGTCGAATTTTCTGGACGAAACACCCTCGTCGAGGATTGTTTTCCGGGTTTCTGGGTACCGCACCCGGGGAGGCCATGAAACCAACGGAGGCAATCATGAGAATGGGTAGGAGGGTGGCCGCGGTGGCAGTGTTCGCGGCTTCGATCGGGTTGGGAGCATCCGGTGTCGCGTGGGGCGGCAGTCTCGACTCGGCGGTGCCGGTGCGTCGGCCGGATGTCATTCAGCCGATGCCACCCGGATTCCCGCAGAACGGTCCGATCGGATGCGACGACTGGGCGGAACCGTACGAGAACAACGTCCCGGCGTGGGGCAGTGATCCGTACAACCAGTTCGACAACTGGTGCGACGGTCCCGAGGACGGGCTTTCCGCGCAGCAGCCGCCGGTCAACGACGACCAGGGCCGGACGGTCAATCCCTGATTCGACGGAATCGTTCACGCGAGGCCTGTGCCGTCGTGTGGCTGGGTCGTGAACCGAAACCGACCGTCGGTCGAATTTCATCCACGAAATTCGCGCTTCGAGGATTGTTTACGTTGTCTTTGGGTACAGCCCTTAGGCAGCGTTATTCACCTATGGGAGGCAACGATGAAGGTCGGCATGAGATTGGCTGCGGTCGCTGTGTTCGCGGCCTCGATCGGTTTGGGAACATCCGGTGTCGCCTGGGGTGACGCGCTCGACTCAGTAGCCGTACCCGTGCGGGCGCCCAATAATGTTGCGCCTCTGCCTCCCGGCGTTCCGCCGTACGGCCCGGCGGGTTGTGACGACTGGGCGGAACCGTACGAGAACAACGTCCCGGCGTGGGGTGCCGAACCGTACAACCAGTACGACAATTGGTGCGACGGCCCCGAGGACGGACTGCCGCAACCGGCTACGTACAGCGGTGACGAGGGTGGGGGCGACTCGCCGAACGAGCCGTAACCGATCGATCCGAATCAGCGCGCCCGGGAACCCCGTTCCGGGCGCGCTGATTCAGCTGCCGGAGGGTGGTTGGTGCAGACCGAATGCGGACCCCTGGTCGTCGTGGCACAGCTTGAATCGTCCGAATTTCGCCGCCGATTCCGGATCCTCGCCGAGATCCACCGCATCGATTGTGCCGCCGAGTGCCAGCACGTGCTCGACCGCGGCGTCCAGGTCCGGCACCCGGAAGAAGACGTAGGGGCCGGCGCCCTCGTCGCCGCCGTGGATCCCGCCCGGGACGTTCGGGGTGGTGATCGAATAACCCGATCCGCCGGGTCCGGATTCGAATTCCCAGCCGAACAACGCCGAGTAGAACTTTCGGCCCTGCTCCGTGTTGGCCACACCCAGTTCGAAGAACGACAGTTCGCCCGACATGAGCACTCCTCCGTCGACAATGTTTACGTGACGCTACGCCGACCTGCCGACACGTAGAAGCCTTGCAAGTTGGAGCGGTAATGATCTAACCTTGGAGCAAATTCGATTCAAGGGGGATTTGTGGAGCTGACCGAACGTCAGACCGACCGGGCCGCAGGCGTATTGATCGCCACTGCTGCGGGCGACGCACTCGGGGCGGGATACGAGTTCACCACCCCGGCGGTCGATGCGGTGATCGACATGGTCGGCGGCGGCATGTTCGACTGGGCGCCGGGGGAGTGGACCGACGACACGTCGATGGCCGTCGTCGTCGCGGAGGTGGCAGCGTCGGGAGTGGACATCGGCCGGGGTGATGGGCTGGATGCCGTTGCTGCGCAGTTCGTTCGGTGGATCGATTCGAATCCGCCCGACGTCGGCAATCAGACGCGCGCCGTGCTGTCGGCCCGCGACCGCTCGGCCGCGGCCATGCAGGAGCGGGCGCGCAGCATCACGGGGAGGAAGGGCGGTAACGGTTCGCTGATGCGGACGGCGCCGGTCGCGCTGGCGTATCTCGACGACGCCGAGGCGTGCGCCGAGGCCGCGTTCCAGATCGGCGCCCTCACTCACGACGATCAGCGCGCCGGAGAGGCGTGCCGGCTGTGGTCCCACGCGATCCGGCACGCGGTGCTGTTCGGGACGTTCGACGGGGTCCGGGGATACCTGCAGGTGGCGCCGGCCGAGGTCGGCGAGTACTGGGGACCGCTGCTCGACCGGGCGGAACGCGGCACACCCGCCGACTTCCCGAAGAACGGCTGGGTGGTCCACGCCCTGCAGACGGCGTGGTGGGCGATCAGCGGCGCCGACGATTCAGGGCCGCATCACCTTCGGCTGGCCCTCGAGCGGGCCGTCCGGGCGGGCAACGACACCGACACCACCGCGGCGATCGCGGGTGGGTTGCTCGGTGCCCGGTGGGGTGCGTCGGCGGTCCCGGACCGGTGGCGCCGGATCCTGCACGGCTGGCCGGGATACTCCGCGGACGATCTCGAGCGGCTGGCGATGGCTGCCGTGCGGAGGGGCGAACCGGCCGATCGGCGCTGAGCATGAACGCGATTCGTACGTGAGCGGCACGGTGTGCCGGGGAGCGCGGCGCCACTCACTTATCGGGGTACTGCGTCAGGCCGCCAACTCGTCGGCGATCTCGATGTCGATTTCCTGTTCGGTCATTCCGCCGAAGAGATGGTTGGTGAACATGTCAGCTCGGTTCTCGTCGTGTGTGGTCGTTCCCGGCACGATCGGATCGACTCGTCCGATCTATGGTGTGTATCGCCCCCGGCGGCGCTGCCGTTTCACTCCCACAGGTGAGTGGCAAAGTGTCCTCGGACGCGCATTCCCGCTCACGTAGCGCTTAGGCTCGACTCGACCCGTTCGTGTCCCGGAACAGGAGATGAGTCGAGATGCCCGCAACCTTCGTTCTGCTGCCCGGCGCCGGCTCCGACTCGTGGTACTGGCACCGCGTCGCGCCGATCCTGGAGGGGAGCGGGCACTCGGTGATCGCCGTCGACCTGCCGTACGGGGACGACGACGCGGGCCAGTACGAGTTCGCCGACGTCGTCGTCGATGCGGTCGAGGACGTCGAGGGGGCAATCGTGCTGGTCGCGCAGTCCATGTCCGCGTTCACCGCGGCGATCGTCTGTCAGCGCGGCGAGGTCGACGTCGACCTGCTCGTGCTGGTGGCGCCGATGCTGCCCGCGCCGGGGGAGGCGCCGGGGCGGTGGTGGGAGACCACCGGTCAGCCGGAGGCGAAGCGGGCGTTCGACCTCCTGGAGGGTCGCGACCCGGACGCGCCCGACGACCTGCGGGCGCTGTTCTTCCACGACGTGCCCGACGACGTCACGGAGGAGGCGTTCAGCCACGAAGAGCCGGTCATGTCCGATACTCCGTTCGGGACGGTGTGGCAGGCGGAGGCGTGGCCGTTCGTGAAGACGCGGGTCGTGGCAGGCAGCCGTGATCGGCTGTTCCCGCTCGACTTCATGCAGCGGATCGTCCGGGAGCGGCTGGGCATCGCACCGGAGGTCATCGACTCGGGACATCTCGCGGCACTCGCGCGCCCCGGGGAACTTGCTGCCATGCTGGAGCGCTACGCGTCCGAACTGTAGGTCAGGTGAGTGGCAAAGCGTGCTGGAGGACCCAATGCCACTCACGTAGGCGCACCCGGAAACGAGGAGACTAACTAGATGGCGTTGTCGGTATCAGGCGAGTTCGAGATCGCGGCGAGCCCCGAACAGGTCATGGCCGCGCTGGTGGATGTCGAACGCATCCCCGAGTGGTCGGCGGTGCACAAGAAGGTGGTCGTCGAGTCCCGGTTCGACGACGGACGCCCCCGCACCGTGCGGATGACGCTCGCCGTTCTCGGTGTCTCGGACACTCAGCTCGCCGAGCACAAGTGGATCGGCGACGAGCACATGTCGTGGACGCTTCTCGAGAGCGAGAAGCAGAAGTGCCAGGAAGGGGAGTACCGACTGGTCCCCACCCCGCGCGGGACGTCGGTTCAGCTCACGATGGCGGTGGAACCGAAGGTGTGGGTGCCGAAGTCCGTGCTGCGCCAGGGGCAGAAGCAGGCCGTGCGCCTGATCCGCAAGGGATTTACACAGTTCGTTCTCGAGAACTACGTCTGACTCGGTGTCCGCCCGTGATGCGCGGACACCGACTCGGATGCTCCCTTTACGCGAACAACGTCTCCAAGGCTCTGTTCACCCGGTCTCGATCGAACGATGTCGGATCGAGTTGCTGACCTGGGCGAAGGCCGAGCCACTCCCGGATCTCCGAGTGTTCCTCGTGACGCGGGTCAGCGCTGGCTTCGATCTTGTGAGCCCAGCCCCACGGCCCGCCGGAATCTTCGTAGGGCGCCATGTTGTGTCCATCGAGGCAGAGCGCGGCAGGGGAGTCGGGTGCAGGGTCGTCGACCGATTCGACCTCGATGTGGTGGATCCAGTCGTCACCGAAGTCGTACAGGTAGGTGAGACAGTCGCCGACCGAGCTGAGCAACAAACCGACCGCGACCTCCTCCTCCGGGACGGCAGTACCCACGACATCACGGTGCGCGATGTCGGCGGCGGGAATGAACACTTTGCCGCCCGAGTACGCCGGTCCGGCGGAGAACTCGTGGAGATGAGAGTTTTCCCACCCGAACGCCGACTGGACGATGTCATGGAGAGCGGCGAGCGGAAGTGTGGCGTCGAGTCGAATGCGACGCCAGATTGGAATGTGTGTGCCTTCCAATGAGATCCGCACGGTAACTTGTGAATCCACGACTTCGGAAGATGCAAACTCGGTTTCTGAACTCGCGAGTTGGACGGCATGAAGGACGGCAGGCCGCAGCGCGGCCGGAACTCGGTATGCGCCATCCTTGGTGAGCAACTTCTGTTCCACCAGCGTGTCCAAACGGTCGTAGACGAAGTCATCCATCAGCGATTGCTCGTCGTCGAACGGAACGTCTTCCGGGCTGGCAGTCGGCTCTGCTGTCATCGCCGCCAAGATCACCTGAATCACCACGATATCGGTGAGATGAGTGGGGTCGAGTGGATGACGTTGACCCGTGACGAGTTGCCTGCGGACGTATTCGGTGACAGCCGCCCGAACCAGCGGCAGCGCGCGGGTTGAGCGTTCGGTGATCAGCTCCGCGTTCGGTCCGGGGACCGCCCGCGTGGAGTTGACGGTGATCAGGCCGATCTCTTCCGCGGTTTCCCAATACTCCAGCATTTCGGGTACGTCGCGCATCGAACGGATTTTCCGCGCACGCGGAAACCCGTCGGAGTCGACGGCGAGATCGATACCCAATGCGTGAGCGAGATCCGGAAGTGAGACGGGTTTGGGCACCTTGGTGGAGGTGACGGGCGCGCCCGTGCCGACCCACCCGACCAGTGCGGCAAGGGTCGTGATCACCGGAAGCGAGGCGAGTGCGCGAAGCTCGTCATCTTCGTCCACGGCGGGAAGCGCGATGTCTTCGGGAAGGAGGATGGGTGGTTGCGGCTCGAGGAATTCGACGAGGTCCTCGATGCAATGGATGAGATTGTCCTCGGTGCCGGTCCACAGCTGGTTTTCGTCGAGATAGTTGAGGAAGGTCAGGGCCGAGGCGACGATCGCCATGGCGACGTCCTCGACGTCGTCAGTGGCTTCTGCCGCTACTTGATCGGCGACATCGAGCAGGGTGTGCGCGTCCGCGGGGAGCCAGCCGGTGGCGCGGAATCCGCGGCGGCCGCGTGCGAGGTTGGTGAGTGTCGACTCCACGAGGTGCCCGAAGAGATCCGTATCCACCGGAAGATCGCCCGTGTGCAGCCACTGGACGAAGTTGTCGATGAGCGCCGGGTCGACGGCGGGAGTGGGAAACATCGGCACAGGTGTCGAGCGGTTCCTCCGCTGGCGTGCCTGCTGTTTTGCCGCGCGCTTCTGGCCTGGATTCCTACCCCGCTTCGATCCCATGGCGGGATGATATCGCGGCCGGATCGGGGTTCTCCGGACAGCTGGGCGCCTCGAGCGTCACGGCATTAGGCTGGCCAGCGGTCGAGAAGGTGAGGGAGGACCAGATGACGGTCGAGCAGAGCAGCCCCACCACACTTCGCCGACTGTCGGCGCGGTTGGCCCTGATCCGCGACGACACCGACGACGACAAGTTGTCGGCCGGCTTCCTCCTCGTCGCCACGATCCTCGCGTTGGTGTGGGCCAACATCGGTGATTCGTACGAGTCGTTCTGGCACACCCCGGTGACCATCCAGATCGGCGACTACAGCATCGGTCTCGACCTGAAGCACTGGGTCAACGACGGGTTGATGACGCTGTTCTTCTTCGTCGTCGGGCTGGAGGTGAAACGCGAGCTGACGATCGGCGAGCTCACCGACCGCGCCCGCGCCGCCGTGCCGCTGCTCGCCGCGATCGCGGGGCTCGCGTTGCCCGCCGTCCTGTTCCTGCTCCTCAACCCCACCGGGGCCGAGGCCAGTGCGTGGGGCGTCGTCGTCTCCACCGACACGGCGTTCGTGCTCGGCGCACTCGCCCTCGTCGGACCCCGATGCCCCGCCCGGCTGCGCGTGTTCATCCTGACGCTGGCGGTGGCCGACGACATCGGCGCCCTGGCCATCATCGCCTTCTTCTACACCGACAACCTGCGGCTCGGACCGCTGCTCCTCGGGTGCGTCGGGCTGCTGCTGATCCTCAAGCTGCGCAAGCTCGAGGTGTGGCGGGGCGTGGTCTACTTCGTCGTCGCGGCCGGCACGTGGGTCGCGTTCTACGAGTCGGGCGTCCACCCCACCCTTGCCGGTGTGCTGATCGCGCTGATCCTGCCCGTGTATCCGCCGCGGCGCAGCGAGGTGGAGCGGGCAGGTGAGCTCACAAGGGCGTTCCGGCAGTCACCGAACTCCGACTACGCCCGCGCCGCACAGCTCGGGGTGCTGCGGGCGGTGTCCGTCAACGAACGGCTGCTGCGCTTCTACCAGCCCTACACCGCGTTCCTCGTCGTCCCGATCTTCGCGCTCGCCAATGCCGGCGTGGTCATCACCGGGCAGACATTGACGGACGCGGCCCGGTCTCCGCTGGCGTGGGGCATCGTGCTCGGCCTGGTGGTCGGCAAGCTCGTCGGCATCACCGCGGCCACCGCGTTGTTCTCGAAGCTGCGGCCCGGCAGTCTGCCGCCCGGGCTGAGTCTGTCGCAGATCGCCGGCGGCAGCGCGCTGGCCGGCATCGGTTTCACGATCTCGCTGTTCATCGTCGACCTGGCCATCGACTCGCCCGAACTGGCCAACGACGCCCGGGTAGGCGTCCTGACGGCGGCCGTCATCGCCACCGTCCTCGGGTGGGCGCTGTTCCGGATCTCGGATTGGGTGCACCCGCCGACGGAGGCGGCCGGACTCACCCTGCTCCGGTCCGTCGCCACCGGCCGCGATCACGTGCGCGGGCCGGTGGATGCGCCGCTCACCCTCGTCGAGTACGGCGATTTCGAATGCCCGTTCTGCAGCAAGGCCACCGGCAGCATCCGGGACGTGCGGGCCCATTTCGGGGACGAACTCCGCTACGTCTTCCGGCATCTCCCGCTCGACGCCGTCCATCCGCACGCCCGGTTCGCCGCCCAGGCAAGTGAGGCGGCGGCCGCCCAGGGCCGGTTCTGGGAGATGCACGACCACCTGTTCGCGAACAGCGACGCCCTCGCCGAGGACGAGATCTTCGGTTACGCGACCGAGTTGGGGCTCGACATGGACCGGTTCGAGGACGACATCCGCAAAGGCACGTACGGTCACCGCGTCGACGACGACGAACTCGACGCCGAGTCGAGCGATTTCCGGGGGACCCCCACGTTCTACCTCGGTTCGACGGGCGCCGACCTCACCCGGCACAGCGGGCCGTACGACGCCGCGACCCTCATCCGGCAGCTCGAGGAGGCGCGCGGCGCCGACGGCGCACCCTGATCAGCGCTGCCGGTGCCGCACCGCCTCGATCGCGTCCGGGGTGACCGGGTCGACGTCGACGGCGAAGTCGTCGTGCTTCTCGAGGTAGCGGGCGACGAACGGGCAGATCGGCACGATCCGCTTGCCGCCCCCGACGGTCTCCGTCAGCGCGCTGCGGATCAGGATGCTGGCCAGGCCACGGCCCGCGAACTGATCGCCGATCTCGGTGTGGAAGAAGATCCGCTGATTCTCGTGGTCCAGGTATTCGGTGAACCCGGCCAGCTCGTCACCGACACGGATTTCGAAGCGGTGGTGTTCGGGCGCGTCCCGGACGTCGGGTGCGGGAGCGTCTTTCGTGTCGTCTGTCATGAACCCACTATGCCGCGCGACGAACCGGATGTTCCCAGCGGCCACGGTGTTGGATGATCGAAGGGGAACACAGCGATCCGAGAAGGGACGCCACCATGACCGACTACGGCAGGACCCCGCAGTTCGGGGTGTTCGTCACCCCGACGGTGGAGTTGCTGGCCAACACGTTCGAACTCGCCGCGCTCGCCGACGACACCGGACTCGACCTGATCGGCGTTCAAGATCACCCGTACCAGGCGAGATTCCTCGACTGCTGGTCGCTGATGGGCATGCTGCTGGCGCGGACCGAGCGGGTGCGGGTGTTTCCCGACGTCGCGTGCCTGCCCCTTCGACCGCCGTCGGTGATGGCGAAGGCCGCGGCCAGCCTGGATGTCATGTCGGGAGGCCGGTTCGAACTGGCGTTGGGTGCGGGCGCGTTCTGGGAGGCGATCGGGGCGATGGGTGGTGACGTCCGCACGCCAGGGCAGGCCGCGACCGCACTGCGGGAGGCCGTGCAGGTCATCCGCCTGATGTGGTCGGGTGAGCGGGCCGTCCGATCGGAGGGCACGCACTACCGCCTCGACGGCGTGCATCCCGGGCCCGCCCCGGCACACCCGATGGGCATCTGGCTCGGCGTTGGCGGCCCACGGTTGCTGCATGCGCTGGGGCGCTCCGCCGACGGGTGGGTGCCGTCGAGTTCCTATTTCCCGCCGGAGGTTCTGCCGGGCATGCACGCGAAGATCGACGCGGGTGCCGCGGACGCCGGCCGCGACCCGGCGTCGATCGTGCGCGTCTACAACGTGTTCGGGCGGGTGAGCGACACACGGTCGGACACGCTGTTCCACGGCACCGCCGAGCAATGGGTGAGTCAACTGACGGACCTCGTGGTGGAGACGGGAATGGACACATTCGTCTTCGGCACCGACGGCGACGACCTCGACCAGGTCAGGAAGTTCGCGACCGGCGTCGCGCCCGCGGTCCGGGCCGCGGTGGACGAGCGTCGCGGCTCCTGATGGGCGCACGCCCCGACCGCGGCAACGCCGATCAGGTCAGTTGCCGTCCTTGTCTTTGTCCTTGTCCTTGGTCTTGCCGTTCCCGTTGTTGCCGTTGCTGTTTCCCGGGCCGGTCTTCGGGGCGTCGGCCGGAGGGGCCGGTGCGACGGGTTCGACGTCGACGGTTGTGCCGCTCGGGGGAGACACCGGCGCCGGGGGCGGGGCGACGGCGGTGGTGCTCGGGCCGGGACCGACGGTGCCGTTCTGATTCTGCGACGCGATGGCCAGTGCCGCCACGGCGGCGGCCACCAGCAGAGCGACGACGGCGGCGATGATCACGCCGGTCCTCCCGGGTCGCCGACGCTCGGGTGCCGGCGGAGGAACGGATGTGGTGGGCGTGTATGCCCTCGTCGGCGGCGGGTGTGCGACGGGCGTTCCGAGAACGGCGGCCCGCATCGACCGGGCGTCGGCGTGCCGCTGCCGCGGATCGCGGGACATCGCCCGTTCGATCGTGTGCACGAGGTTCGGATCGGCGTCCGGACGCACCACCTGGAGGGGTCGGGCCGCCCCGTCGGTGATGGCCCGGGCGAGCGACAGGATGTTGTCGCCGGCGAACGGCCGGTGCCCGGCGAGGGCCTCGTAGCCGACGACGCCGACCGCGTAGAGATCGTCGGCGGTCGTGGCGGGTGTGCCGAGGATGCGGTCCGGGCTGAGATAGGCCACGGTGCCCAGCACCTGTCCCGTCGCCGTGTGGTCGGACGCCGCGCTCTTCGCGATGCCGAAGTCGGTGACCTTCACCGTGCCCGACGCGGTGAACAGCACGTTCCCCGGTTTGATGTCGCGGTGCAGGATCCCGGCACCGTGCGCGGCGCCGACGGCGGCGAGCACGTCGGCGAGGATCGACCGCACCCGCGCGTCGGGTACGGGTCCGGCGGCGATCTCGTCGGCGAGGGTTCGCCCGGGCAGGCGTTCCATCACGATGTAGGCCACTCCCGCGTCCTCGCCGCAGTCGTGCACCGCGACCACGTTCGGGTGGTTCAACGTCGCGGCCAGCCGGGCCTCGGCCTCGAACCGCCGGCGGGTGTCGGGGACGGACGCGAGTTCGGGGCGCAGCACCTTGATCGCGACCGGGCGCTTGAGGCGCAGGTCCCACCCGTCGTGGACGTCGGCCATCCCGCCCCGGCCCAGCACTCCCCGCAGTTGGTATCGACCTGCGAGAAGTGGGGACACGGACATGCCTTCACGCTATCGTCACCACTTGTGCCGGACACTTCTGCCTCCCGCCTACCATGACGCCATGACCGCTTCGGGTAAACGCCGACACCTGTCCGTCGTTCCTGACGTGCCGGTGATCGTCCGGCCGTCCGAACGGCGGGGCCGACACCGTGTCGCGGGCTACCACCTGCGTATCGAACTCGACGAGGTGTCGCCGCCGATCTGGCGCCAGTTCGTGGTGCCGTCGAACCTGCGCCTGCACGAGTTGCATCCGATCGTGCAGACGATCATGGGCTGGCAGGACAGCCACCTGCATTCGTGGGTCGGCGGTGAGCCGCCCGCGTCGGAGCGCTACGACATGCGCGAGAGCATCGACGAGGGTTTCGCCGACGAAGACGACGAGTTGTGCGAGGACGCGGTGCGGCTCGATCAGGTGCTCGCCGAACCGGGGGAGCAGCTGTCCTATCTGTACGACTTCGGCGACGGCTGGGAGCACACGATCGTGCTCGAACGGATCGACGCCGACGCCTCGGAGCCGACCGTCACCTGCCTCGCCGGCGCCCGCGCCTGCCCGCCCGAGGATTGCGGCGGGCCGGGCGGATACGACGACCTGCTGAAGGTCCTGGCGACGCCGTCGCACCCCGGTCATCACGACGCCGGGGCGTGGGTGGGGCCGGGTTTCGCACCCGAATCGTTCGGCGTCGACACCGTGAACCGGGGCCTGCGGCTCGAAGCCGTCATTCGTGATCACCCGCCGGTGTCGGATTCGAAGTTCGCCGCACTGCTGCGCCGGATCCCCCATCAGGCTGCCCCGCACGTCTTTTCGCTTCTCGAGCGCGCGCACCTCACCGACCGGCTGGGCGACATCCGTGAAGCGCAGGAAGCGGCGACGTTCCACCTGCGGTGGTTCCTGAACCGCATCGGTCCCGACGGCATCACCCTGACCCAGGCGGGGTACCTGCCACCGGCCGTCGTGGCGGAGATGCGGCAGGAACTACCGGGCTTCGACGACTGGCCCGCCACCAGCAACCGCGAGTCGGATCAGCGGCCGGTCCACCTGCTCCGTGAATACGCCAAAGCCCTCGGACTGGCGCGAAAGTACAAGGGCAAACTGATTCGGACCAAACTCGGCTCCGCGACGGCGAGCGATGCGGGCCGGCTGTGGGCACACCTACTCGACCGGCTGCCCCTGGCGGACGAGCCCATCGAGCGGGAGGCCGGATACCTCGTGCTCCTCACCCTCGCCGCCGGCACCACGTCGGTCGAACGCCGCGACGTGATCGCCGAAGGACTCGCCGCCCTCGGCTGGCAGACGAGCGACGGCACGGTCGTCGGCCGGGAAGAAGTGTTCTGGCTCGCCCGCCCCACGATCTCGTTCCTCGAACTCACCGGCGCCATGGTCAAGGGCTGGGTCCAGCGCGACCAGCCGATGGACCCCGTCTGGGGCCGCCTCTTCGCCCAGATGGTGCTGTCGATGTAGGTGGGTGACGGGCCCGATTGTTGTCCCGAGAGTCGAACATGCAGCGGGGCAGTCGCATTCGACCCATGTTTCTTGCGGTGAGTCGGTTGCGTGAGCGACACCCGCCGAAGCGGAGCGCGTTCAGGCCACACGTGTCGTGACCTTCTGCTTTGATACGACGCAAGGGAGGCTTCCGAAGAGCCCCTGTCGTGGTTGGTCGCGAGCAAGGGAAGGTGATGGGGATGGTCGATTCCACCGAGTTGCCCGAGGTTTCGTGGGCGGGGATGGTCGAGTGGTTGACGGGTTCGCTGGTCGATCAACCCGTCGCGCTCATCGTCGAGATCGGCCCGAACAGTTACGTCAGTGAGGACGACGACCAGGAAGTCGTCTGCGCGCAGATTCAGGTTCTGGCCGGCGGTGTGTTGATGCTCCGTCGATCACGCGTCGAACTCGGGCACCTGCTGCTCGCCGACTATTCCACCGAGAACCTGCCACTCGACATCTGGCAGTTCGACGGCCACTTCGAAGACTGTACCGACGGCTATCTCTTCAGCCGCGACGTCAACCTGATCGCGAACACCTGCGTGGCCTGGTTCCGGGACAATTGGGGCACCCGGTCCACCAGTGAACTCGGATGCTCCTATCGGTTCCCCGACGAATTGCTACCGCCCACCGACGGCACCGATGTATTCTGAACTCTTCGCTTCGCGCGGAGTCACCATCGGAGGCGGCATGCCTACCCACCACCCCTCACGTACCTATCGCGGTTGCGCGCTCTGCTCTCCGCGCAAGCGGCGCGGCATCGGTGTCGCAGCCCGCGAGACCATCCCGACGCTCCGCAAGCTCGGCAAGTCACGCAGGCTCAACCGCCGCGACCTCGGTGATCACGCCGACGACCTGCAGGAACGCAACGAACGGTGACCGTGGCCCCGTCCGGGAACTCCGCAGATTCCGGGGTTCCCGGACGAATGGGTCGGGCACACTGGTCTCATGAGCACTCCGCCGCGTCGCCGGTGGGTGCTGCATGTCGATCTTGACCAGTTCATCGCCGCGGTCGAGGTGCTGCGGCACCCCGAGCTGCGGGGACGTCCCGTCGTCGTGGGAGGTCGTGGGGATCCGACCGAGCGCGCGGTGGTGTCGACGGCGTCGTACGAGGCACGGGAATTCGGTGTCGGGTCCGGGATGCCGATGCGGATCGCGGCACGGAAGATTCCCGACGCCGTATTCCTCCCTGTCGATGCCGAGGCGTACATGGAGGTATCGGGCGTCGTGATGGACACCCTGCGGAAGCTGGACGCAGTCGTCGAGGTGATGGGCTGGGACGAAGCGTTTCTCGGTGTCGAGACCGATGATCCGGAGGCGTTCGCCCGAACCATCCACGACGCCGTCCTCGAAGCAACAGGGCTGCACTGTTCAGTCGGTATCGGCGACAACAAGTTACGGGCCAAGATCGCGACGGACTTCGGCAAACCGCAGGGCATCTACCGGCTCACCGAGGAGAACTGGTTCGCCGTCATGGGGGAGCGCCCCACCGATGCGCTGTGGGGGATCGGTAAGAAGACCTCGAAAAAGCTTGCCGCGCTCGGTATCAATACGGTGCGCGAACTCGCCGACGCCTCGGATCAGGAGTTGGCCGCGACGCTCGGTCCGACCATGGGCCCGTGGTACGCGAGGATCGGTCGCGGAATCGATCTCTCCCCGGTGTCCGCGGAACCGTGGGTGGCGCGGTCGCACAGCCGGGAGACGACGTTTCAGCAGAACCTCGCCGGCCGAGAGGCCGTCACCGAGGAGATCCGACGCCTCGCCGCCCGGGTCCGGGAGGACATCCTCGCGGAGAACCGCAAGGCGGTGCGAGTGGCGTTGAAGGTGCGCTACGCCCCGTTCGACACCCACACGACGAGCAAGCCGCTACCCGAGCCGACGTTCGATCCGGACGTGATCGCCGACGCGGCAGCAGCATTGGTCGATCGGCTCGACCACGAGCGCGAAGTCCGTCTCCTCGGCGTGCGATTGGAGATGACCCCACCCACGTGAGTGGCAAAGCGTCCTCGCGCACGCTTTGCCACTCACGTGTCAGCGGCGGGCGAAGACGGCGGGTTCGCTGTCGGGAACCTGGGCGACGAGGTCGCGGGCGACGAGGTGCCGAAGGTGAGCCGCTGCCTCGGACAGCGCCATGCCCTTGCCCATGGGGGAGATGTCGGCCCACGGCTTGTACCACTTCATGCGCTCGGCTACCTGCCACACGGTGATTCTGTCGTCGCCGAAAGCCTTGTACAGGTGGTCGAGTCGCTCTTCGTGGTGCTCGATGAGTTCGCCGGCGCGGCCCGCGACGTCGTCGATGGGGATGCCGTGCGCGCCGAGACCCCGAGTGATGTTCATGGTCTGGACGCGGCGCAGCGAGTCCATGAACTCGGCGAGGGCGTCGCGTTCCTCGAGCGGATAGACGAAGTTGCCGACGTGCGGCGTCGTCTTCTGCAGGACGTGGTCGCCGGTGAACATCACGTCGGCGTCTTCCAGATAGAAGCAGATGTGGCCAGGAGTGTGGCCCGGGGTGTAGACGGCGCGCAGGCCGCGACCGGTGAGCGCGATGAGTTCGTCGTCGACCAGGACACGGTCGGGTGCCGAATCGGGACCCGTCGGCGGCTTCCCCGCCGCGGACTTCTCGAACGCCTCGAGGTCCGCCGGGGCGGCGCCGGCCCGTGTCATGTTGGCCTTCTGATACTCCAGCCACTGCGGATCGTGGCTCGTCGACATGTGCGCGAACATCTCGTGATCGGATTCGTGCATCGCAATCCACGCCCCGGAGGCCTCCCGGACGCGACCGCACAGACCTGTGTGGTCGGGGTGGAAGTGAGTGAGGACGACGCCTTCCACGTCCTTCACCGAGTGCCCGATGGCCTCGAGTCCGGAGGTGAGGCCTGCCCACGCGTTGTCGTCGTCCCAGCCGGCGTCGACGAGGATCAGGCCGCCGGGGGATTCCATCGCATACACCAGGGTGTGTCCGAGGGGGTTGTCGGTGATCGGCACCGGAATCTGGAAGATCCCGTCACCGATGGGCGCTGCGTCGCTCATGTGCATACCTCGTTGCCTAGAGGAACAAATTAGTTCTACTTACCTTCATAGTGACCTTTCGACGCGGATTGCGATACCGCGGGTCCCGATTAGCGGTATGCCATGCCCGTGAACTGGTGCTTTTGTGCGAAAGCCGACCCGGAGACCGTAATACCCACTGGAAGCCGGACGCTGTGGAATGCTCCACTCGGACCAGCTTTCACATGCTCGCGTTGCGACAGGAGACTGCTTTGACCGCAAATCTCGTTCGATCACGCCGCCGGTGGTACACAACCGGAATGTGTGGACTCGCCGTAGTCGGTGCCTCGGGGCTGCTCGCCCCCAGCCTGGCGGTTGCCGCGCCGACCGCGCTGCCTGCCGGTTGTGTGCAAGGCACCGGAACCCAGGTGACCTGCACGTTCACCTCGACCGGCAGTGCGCAGTCGTTCACGGTCCCCGAAGGCATTACCAGTCTGGCGGTGACGGCAACGGGCGGACGTGGTGGAAACGGTGGTCAGAACCTCGGCGGCGCCGCGGCGGTCGTAACCGGGCGGCTGACGGTCGCCGCCGGTGACGCGCTGTATATCCAGGTCGGCGGGAACGGCGGTGACGGCACCGGGCAGGCCGGATACAACGGCGGCGGAGCCGGTGGTGCCGGTGCCGGCGGGGGAGGCGGGGCGTCCGACGTTCGCACCGGCTCAGGTGAGCTGACGGATCGCCAGATCGTCGCGGCAGGCGGCGGCGGTGCGGGCGACACGTACATCGGTGGCGCAGGGAACCTGACCCCGAGTGGACCCGACGGCCAAGCGGGCGGCGGCGGAGGAGGCGGCGGCGGTGCGACCGGGGTCGCGGGTGGCGTCGGAGGCAACGGTGGCAGTGACCCGCACGGTTCGCCGGGTGAAGCCGGAATCGGAGGCGTCGCTGCAGGCGCGAGCGGCGGCGGTGGCGGCGGCTGGTTCGGAGGCGGTGGCGGCGCCGACAACTACGGCGGTGGCGGAGGTGGTGGTGGCTCGTCCTACGCGCCGGGCGGGACCTTCGCCGCCGCTGCGGCGGACGCGGCACCCACCGTCATCATCACCTACGGGCAGGGCTCGGGAACCGGCTCGCTCGGAAATCTGTTCGGCAGCAGCTGATCTCAGGATCTGTGCTGGAGATGTGGTAGGTCGCAAGTCGACTCGACGACATCGGCGGCAGCCCGGAACTCTCGTCCGGGCTGCCGCCGATTTTCGTGTCGTCAGACTGCAGCGACCGCCGCGGGAGAGTCGGCGGATTCGTAGATCGCTTCGATGCGGCGCCGAGTCTCGTCCGGGTCGGACTTCATCGCGAGGACGAGTTCGGAAATGACGAGCTGCATCGCGTGCTCGAGCTGCCGCTTCTCGCCGGCCGACAGGGGCTTTTCCTGTGAACGGGTCATCAGGTCGCGGATGACTTCGCTCACCGTGAAGATTCCGCCCACGGTCAGTTTTTCCTGATTGGCCTTGAACCGACGAGACCAGTTGGACGGGTCGTCGACCGTCGGCCCGCGCAGGATGTCGAAGACTCGACCGACTTCATCGTTGTTGATCGCGTTCCGAACGCCGATGGCCTCGGCTTTCGCGACAGGGATCTCGATGGACAGCCCGGTCTGTGCGACTTCGAACTGCACGTAATCAGTGGGTAGATCGTTGAACATCCGGGTCGTGAGCTTTGTGACTGTCACGGACCCATGGTGCGGGTACAGGAAAATGTCACCGATATTGAGATTCATTGATTACCTACCCTTCGCATACATTGTGACACACGCTGCCATGTTGACAACGGATGTCCGGATGTGAACGATCAGCCCCGTGGGGTTCTCCTACCGATAGCGAAGGCCGTTGATGACCAGATCTGAAGTGTTCCCCGTGCCGTCTGACCTGCCCGGCGGCCCGTTGGGGCTGCGGGAGCGGCGACGTGAGCAGACGAACGTGGAGATCAGTGAGACATCCCTCACACTGTTCGAGCGCAAGGGTGTCGAGGCCACCACCGTCGGGGAGATCGCGAACGCAGCGGGCGTGTCTCAGCGCACGTTCTTCCGATACTTCGCCACGAAGGAAGAGGCCGCGCTCCGCGACCACTGGGCCTTCGAGTCGGTCGTGGCATCACGGCTCGACCAACTCGACGCGACCCTCTCTCCGAGGCGCGCGTTGGAGACGTCCTTCGCGGACGCATTGGCGATGTACGCGGACAGCTCGTCCCCACGTTGCCGGCGACTGCTGCGGGTGAACAGGCTCATCAAGAAGGAACCGGCGCTGCGTGCTGTGCTGGCGCGCGAGAGTGTGCGGCGGACGGCGGCCCTGGTCGATGCGGTGTCGAAGAGATTCGACTGCTCCGACCTACAGATTCGCCTGGCGGTCGACGTGTCGGTCGCCGTGCTCCGGGCGGCGTTGGAAACGTGGGTGGATCGGTCATCCAGCGATGAAACGGCGAGCCTCCCCGAGATCTATTCCTCGGCACTGGAACTCGCGCGCGCGTGATCGGACGCGTCCCGCCGGTGCCGACTCAGCCGGCGAGGAAGCTGAACCGGACGTGCCGCACCGGGTTGTCGACATTGGTGTCGACGAGGCACACGGACTGCCAGGTGCCCGTCGCGAGCGAGCCGTCGAAGACGGGCACGGACGCGTAGGGCGGCAAAAATGCCGGCAGCACGTGGTCGCGGCCGTGTCCGTGGCTGCCGTGGCGGTGAATCCACCGGTCGTCGCGGGGGAGCACGTCGTCGATCGCGCGCAGGAGGTCGTCGTCGCTCCCGGCTCCGGTCTCGATGACGACGAGTCCTGCCGTGGCGTGCGGCACCCAGACATGCAGCAAGCCATCGCCGGCGCCGGCCGACGCGAGGAACTTCTCGATCTCGCGGGTCAGGTCGTACACCACTGGCTCAGCGCCGGTGCGCACCTCGATCTCGGTACTGAACATGGTCCCGACGGTAGCGCGATCGCGCGTGACAATCGATCGATGCGTATGCGGCCTGGTGTGTGTCGGTGCTACCCGAAGACTGCACCGACAATGTGACCTATCCCTGCCACGATCGGAACCGCCAGCAACGCGCAGAGCGGCGTCAACAACCCGATGAGCACTCCACACGCGATGCGCCGATAGACCTGTCCGACAATGAAGAACGCAACCATTGTGACAAGGGCGAGCATGAGAGCGACCCATGCCCAGGCCGGGGTGCCCGACTCGGTCGAGGGATTCACGATTCCGATGACAACGAGCACGACGGTAGTCGCCATGGAAAGGTAGGTGGCGGCACCGAACCAACTGTCAGTCTTCTCGGTCACGGAGCCACCGCGTACTTCGCATCGATGTTGATCGCGAAGTGGATTGCGGCGAATTCCACGCTCACTAACGCAGCAGTGACAATTCCCAGTGCAAGTCCACGCCGGGCCGCCGATCCGCTCGCGAACAGCGCGACCGCAACCAGAATGCTGATGACGGCTTCGGTCCCGACGGCGGCCAACTCGACAGAAACGTCGGCGGGGTCGCCGGGGAGTAGTGCATCCACCAGTGGAGCGACAACAAAGAATCCCGCGACGACCAATGAGAGCCATGCTGGAGTGCCAAGCGTTGCCGCTTTCCAATAGCCGGGGCCGGTTGTCGCGGCTCTTCTCGGCACATTTGTCATCTTTTGACCCGTCTCCTGGGCACTTCACGCACGGCGGCCAGTTGGCTGGTACGGCACGTCGCGTCGATAGCGCCGACTTCCCCTCACTCCAATGCTATTTGGATCCCCCCGATCTGAATCCGCACGGCCGCGAGAAGTGTATTTCAAACCCCTCGCAGTGTCGGCAGCGGCATACAAAGTCCAGGACGCGGGGATGCGTGACGGTGTGTGAGGGCGCGCGTGGCTGCGGTCTCAGGATGGAAATCGTTCGTGGCGGAACGGGTTATGCTGTGTGCGCACTGTGGTTCCTTTCGGTGTAGGGCCCGGTCCCGGTGTTCCCGTTGGCGGAGGGGGGACCGGGTATTCCGAAAAGTCTGCGCTCTACCCCAGAATGGCTTCTGGCCGTGTGCAGGAGTGCACGGACGCCCGGCGGTCACGTGCTTGGCCGCGCCATGACGTTTGGCTTAGCGCTTCTGTCAGCCGACACGTCAAGACACCCGCGATCGCAGGACGCTGCTACTTGCGGCCGGCGGCCCATTTCATGCCCCAGCTGTAGGTCTTGTCGAGATCGGCCTGACTGCCTTCGACGTACTTCACTTCGCGGGTGACAGTGATGCCCTGTCCGGTGTTCTGCAGCATCGCGATGGCGCAGATGCGAGCGGAGCTGTTCGCCGAGTCCAGTCGCACCTCCACCTCGGGGCCGCTGGTGGGGTAGAGGGTGACGACGCCGTCGACGGCTGCCCAGTTGGGTGCGCCGTCGTAGATCATCGCGAAGATGAGGATGCGCTTGAACATTTCCGTCCGGTCGAGATTGATATGCATGTTCTCGCCGCCGGTCACGGTGCCGGTGCGGTCGTCGGCGTCGAGCTGGATGAACGGCGCAGTCTGCAGCGATCCGAAGCTGTTGCCGAGTGCCTGGACGACACCCTTCGATCCGTCGGCAAGTTCGTAGAGACAGCCGAGGTCCAGGTCGACGCCGTTATTGCCGCCCGCGGCGGCCGCAAGTTTCGCGAAGAAGCCGGCCTTTTTCGGTTGCGGCGCTGCGCCCGACGACCAGTTGAGATTCACTCGCATCGCACCCTGCTGCTCACCCGACTTCGTGAGGCTGACCGACGGCGCGGCCTTCGACAAGGTGACTTTGCTCAGACTCACTCCGCTCTGCGGGGCGGCAGGGGCGGACGGGCGTCGGGTGTAGTCGATGGCCACAGGTGGGAACCTTCCGATTGACTGAGCGCGTCAGACCGTTGTCCGATTTGCACGATTCCGGTCCAGAGTAGCCGTAGCCGCGTGGTCGGACTGCAGCCCGGCCACGGTCACGCTGATTCCCGCGCACTCCACTCGATCGCCGGGCAGGTGTCCATCACCATCGCGACGCCCTTCGCGGTCGTCCGCTGGAAAGCAGCCTCGTCGATGACGCCCAACTGGAACCAGACGCCTTTCGCGCCCACCGCGACGGCCCGGTCCGCGAACTCGCCGGCGGCCTCGGACTGCCGGAAGACGTCGACGACGTCGATCGGAAACGGAACGTCCGCGAGTGTGGCGTACCCCTGCTCGCCGAGCACGGTCGGTGCGGTGGGATGGATGGGGACGATTCGTTTTCCTCGGCGCTGCAGCAACTCCGCAATGCGGTACGCCGTTCGGTCGGGATTGCCGGAGAGCCCGACGATCGCCCACGTCTCCCAATCGTCGAGCATCGACGAGACGGCACCGGGGTCCTGCCACGAAGTGTCCACACCGCAAAACTACTACTCACGGAAAACTCCAGCCGGGATCGCAGAGCTGAATTGAACCGTCCGTGCGAAAGTATCCGCATGGTGATCCGCATCCCCGAGAATCCGCGCCTGGTGAATGGTTCCGAGGAATCGGTGTGGAATGCGCTGTTGGGTCAGCTCGGTGATGGTGACCTGGTGGTGGCAAACCAGCGGGTCACCGACCGACTCAAGGACCACGAGATCGATTTCGTCGTGGCGCTCGAGGGGTACGGGATCGTCTGCCTGGAGGTGAAGGGCGGGCAGATCTGGCACGACGGCAGCGATTGGTACCAAGAGCAGCGAAAAGGGCCGACGGTCATTCACCCGGTTCGGCAGGCACGGGACGCGCTGTATGCCCTGCGGAGCTATGTGGAAGCCGACCCGCGCTGGAGTCAGGGGCGGCTGCGATGGGACCACGTGGTGGTCTTCCCCAACACGGAACTCACCGACGACTTCGGACTGCCGGAATGCCCACGGTGGAAGGTGATCGACCGCGGTGACCTGGACGACGTGGTGTCGCGACTGCAGAAGGTGCTGTCCGGCCAGCAGTTGGATCGGCCGGCGCTGTCCGAGGGCGCGGTCGATCAACTCACAACGGTCCTCTCCGGACGCGGACTGCCGCAACGCGACGTGGTCGCGCGGGCGATCGCGCACGAAGACGCGGCCGATGCGCTCACCGCCCAGCAGTCGGCGATACTCGACGCGATCCGGCTGTTGCACCGGGTCGAGGTGCGCGGCGGCGCCGGAAGCGGCAAGACGTTCCTCGCGGTCGAGAAGGCGCGGCGATTGGCGAAGCAGGGGCAGCGCGTCGCACTCATCTGCTACTCGCACGGGTTGGCGTCGTATCTCGAGCGATTGACCGCCACCTGGTCCTACAAGGAGCGTCCCGCGTACGTGGGTGAGTTCCACGCGCTGGGTCAACTGTGGGGAGCGCCCGAGGGTCCGGACGAGAGCATCCGCAACACCGACACCGTGCAGTTCTGGGAACACGACCTGCCGCGGCACATGGCCGAGCTGGCGTCGGCACTGCCGTTGCGCGATCGGTTCGACGCGGTGGTCGTGGACGAGGCACAAGACTTCGCCGATGACTGGTGGGGTCCGCTGCTGGCAGCGCTGCGTGACGACGAAGCCGGAGGCATCTACGTATTCAGCGACGAGGGGCAGCGGGTATTCGACAGGCAGGGCGTTCCGCCGATTCAATTGGTCCCGCTGGTGCTCGATCACAATCTGCGAAACACCCGTCAGATTGCTGACTCGTTCACACCGCTGGTGGGACAGCGGATGCGCCTGCTCGGCGGGGAAGGCCCCGACGTACTTTTCGTGCCCTGCGCGGCGGAGGACGCGCTGAAGATTGCCGACGACCGGATCGATTCCTTGATGGACGAGGGTTGGCGTCCCGAGGATCTGGCCTTGCTTGCCACGGGCAGCCGTCACCCGGAACAGGTGAGCCGGCAGACGGAGGGCAACGCGGCGTATTGGGACAGCTTCTGGGATACCGAGCAGGTGTTCTACGGGCACGTCCTGGGGTTCAAGGGACTCGAACGGCGTGCCGTCGTGCTGGCGCTCAACGAGAAGGTGGTGCAAGAGCGTTCGCGGGAGCGGCTGTACGTCGGATTGTCGCGGGCGCGCGATCAGCTCGTGGTGTGTGGGGACCCGGACTTCATCCGCGACGTCGGGGGAGTGGAGTTGGCCAGACGCATGGGGATCTGATGTCGCCCCGTTAATTCGCCCAACGGTGCCCGCATGTGCCGCACAACCTGACGCGAAGGTCGTGTCGGCCGACGTCGACGGGCATCCGGCTGTTGTGAGTGGCGGCCGGGAGGAAGAAGAAGCGACAGGTGGGCGGAAGCTCAATCCGAACCTGCTTCGGTCGAACGAATTCGAAGCGTTCATGGTTGATCGGCAGCGTCAGCTTGTGTCCCTCATTGAGGAAGCGACGGTAAGTCGATACCTGTCGATGACGTAGTCAGTGACGATCTTTCACGCCCTGACTTCGACGCAGAACTCAAAGCCGAGTTCGGGCAGGACGACGACGAGGCGCTTAGCAATGGCGAAGAGGCCCGGCTTACTTTGTCGACCAGCTGAGCGACATTGCCCGACCGGCAAGATGCGAGAATCGCATGGAACCGAATGTGCTCGAGACGTAACGTCCCAGCGAGTCAGGTGCTAAGTTGTTTAACCTTCTCGCTGGGGCCGTTCGGGCGTGATGAACCCGGCGCTCTACGGAGTTGTCAGATGTTGACGCCGTAGTCGCGTGCAATGCCGGCGAGCCCGGAGGCGTAGCCCTGTCCGATGGCGCGGAACTTCCATTCCCCGTTGTGGCGGTAGACCTCGCCGAAGAGCATTGCGGTTTCGCTGGAAGCGTCCTCGGTGAGGTCGTAGCGAGCGAGTTCTATGCCGGTGGTGCTGTCGACGACGCGGATGAAGGCGTTGGTGACCTGCCCGAAGGACTGGCCGCGGGTGTCGGCGTCGTGGATGGAGACCGGGAAGAAGATGTTGGTGACGTTCGGTGGAACGGCGGACAGGTCGACGTTGATCGATTCGTCGTCGCCCTCTCCCTCGCCGGTGAGGTTGTCGCCAGTGTGCTCGATCGAACCGTCGGGGGAGCGGAGGTTGTTGTAGAACACGAAGTGAAGGTCGGAGAGCACCTTGCGGTCCTGGCCGGTGGCAAGGGCGCTTGCGTCGAGGTCGAAGGGTGCGCCGGTGGTGCTACGCGCATCCCACCCGAGTCCCACAGACACCGTTGTCAGGTTCGGTGCCGCCTTCGACAGGGAAACATTGCCGCCTTTGGCCAGGGTGACGCCCATAGTGGATCCTTTCGAGACTGCGGACGACGACCAGATCGGCGTCCCCGTGTTCGCTGTTCGACCTCACAATAGCCAGAGCACCCGACCATGTCGTCGAAGTGGACTACTCGGAGGTTGGCGGTGCTCGTTCGACGCGCTCGATCCGAACGTCGGAGTTATACGTGTCCATGACCGCAAAGACTTATGAACAGACCGTAACGCACTATGCCACCAGGGCGACTACCCATTGAGCGTCCCGGCATAGGCCTGAGTGGGAGGGAGACGCGGTGGAGCGGTACGACGGCATCAATGGCCAGATCCTTATCGACCACCCGTATGTGTGGATTACCCGGGAGGAGTTGGCCGCGGAGGCAGACTTTCCGTTTCCCACTCATCCGCGGCGAGCGTTGCTATCCGCTGTGCAGAGATGCCGCTTCGTTCCAGGGTCGGAGGACGGGCCCGGATTCGTCCACATACACGTGCAGGGTGCTGGAACTCCCGACGACGGAGTCGTCACACATCCCGACGTCGTACTGTGCGACGCTTCGGCTACACCCGCCATTCTCGAGCTCACCAGAAGCCTGGCTCGATACTGCGAGGTAGTGGTTCACACGGAGGAGTCACCGCAGGAGTCGGCTGACAAGTTCCTGACTGCGCTCGATGCGCTTGAAGGGCTGGCGTCGGTCGACGAGATCATCATGAAGGCCGGCCTGCTGGACGAGTCCCAGCTGCACGGCGAGGCGTTCAGCCGACTCGCTGACGAGCTGGACGCACTCGACGACGATGCACGAATGACGTGGGGCTGGGTGTGCGACGGCTGGTTCGTAGCAGGCGGCCACATCTCGGTGCCCGTGGAAGATCGCGAACTGGGACTCCGCGAACTCGCACGGCTGGCCTCGACTCTCGGAGGAGACGCAGGCACCAAACAGCTGGCCGCTGCAGTCGCGGGCACGCCGTTAGCTGCCCTGTCTACGATGCGCCTGGCGCAGCTCTGGGAGATCGTTGCTCCAGAAGTGCCGGAGACGCCACCGCCTGCCGTGAAGGCATCACCACTGGTGAGCCCGAAGCCGCTTGTCACGCCCGTGCAGTCACGGGCCGCGGGAGCCGCACCGCCCCGAAGCGTGAAACCGGCGCCGAGGCCGGTCTCGAAGGCGACACCGGTGCCGACTGCTCCCGCGTCCCCAGCGGTGCAGGAGCCGGTCGGATCAGCCGCGGTCGGACGTCGATGGCGGGTGTACCTCGACTGTGCGGGATTTCGCACGCTCGCTGTGTGCGACCCGACGGGAGAAACCAACATCACGAAGGGCGAGCTGAAGGGGCGCCGCTTTCCGGATCCGTCGTCGGCGGCAGCCGCTGTGATCAATCGGCACGATCCCGGCGAGGCAGGCGACCCTGATGGTTGGGAGCTGTGGGTTCTCCACGACAGGTCGGGGCGTCCACTCGGCTCGAAGCGTCAGAGTGAGACGCCGGCCGAGTGCGCACCGGTCGGACACGTCCATACCGCCTTTCCGGGTGTTCAGCAATCAGGCTCATCGAAGCAAGCCGGCACCGCGGACTTGGGCATCGACTGGTTCCTGAAGGCCGTCCGCGCGAAGGGCGCGCATGGCGAACGCGTGACGATGTCAAGACGTACAGCTGTGCGGATCATTCGCCCGGGTGCTTCGCCCCTGATCGTCAGAGTCAAGACGCGCACCGCGGGCACCTGGCAGGCGCAGAAGAACGACGAAAGCCTGGCGAACGACGACACCGGCGCGGAATTCTGGGCATTCGTCGATCTGTCGACATCGTCCAAGTCGATCTACATTCTCGCTGCGAAAGACGTAGCAGACGGCATCAGGCGAGCGACCGATGCATGGGTGGCACGCGATCCTCGTCGCGAGCGGAAAGGGCATCACGCGATCGAACTCGATCGGGTGGCTCACGGAAGGAATCGCTGGGACCTTCTAGGACTTCCACGGTAGGACTCGTGTCATTCGCGTAGCGGATACCGCGGATGGAATTGAGGACTCCGTCGCGCGCGTGTCTTACCTGGTCATTACCCTGTTACACGGTACGGGTGCGCAGTAGGCGCACAGGCACGAAGGGGGCGATTCGGTGGAGGTTCGGGAAGACGACCCCCAGCTCAAAGATCGGGTTCAGCGGCTCATGCAGTTCCTGCAGGAACTGGTCAAAGCGAGGACCAAGCCGGTCCGAAACCTCCGCCTCCACGACGACATCATCTGGCTGAACGAGAGCCGCCTGTCGGTGTCTGTGGATTTCGAAGTTACTGCGGGTGAAGTAGTCATTCGGTCGCGGCGGGTCGCGTTGGAAGAGCCGCCCGAGGTGCCTCGAAACCTTCGTGAATGGATCCAGGGTGATCCCACAGACTCGCGTGCCTCGTTGTCAATTGCGCCCAACGCACCGGCCGTCGAGGGCGAATTCACACGGTGGCTGTCCGAGTGGCGAATGTGGGCTCAGCTCGACCAGGAGCGACGGCCGTACTGGGAGCTCTACCAGGCACTGCAGCACGCCTTGCAGGAAATGGTGTCGCGCCCCGAGTCCGTCGAGCTGGTATTGGCGTCCGGGTTGCTGGAGCTGTCGGCAAAGGTTGCCGGCGAGGACATTCGCACGCACATCGTTACGCAGCCGGTCACTGTGGAACGCGACGAAACCACCGGCGACCTACTGGTACGACTCAACGCGGACACTGCGCCCAGGCTCGAGGACACCCAGCTGCTCACCGGTCTCGACGTGTTCGACGTATCGGGATCACGGGCTCTCCAGGAGCGGCTGCACGAATCAGCGTCTCCCGTCGACGCGAACATTCTCGTTTTCCTCAAGGAATGGGCCACGCGTGCGCTCACCACCAACGTAGAGGTCGAAGAGAGCGGGACAGACTCGCCCTCCGGTCGACTTCTTACGCCGTCGCCGGCGCTGGTATTGCGGAAGCGAGGGGCGTTCGCGCTCGTCGAGTACTACGAGACGATGATCGCTGCTGCAGAACGCGACGACAGCACGGTTCCTCTCGGGCTTGCACAGCTCGTGACGGCCATCGAGCCGAATGAGCGAGTCGCGTGGCTCGAGCGGACAGGCTCCGCGCCGTCAGCAGCTCTCGCTGAAGATCCGTTGTTTCCCTTGCCCGCCAACCGTGAACAGAGCGAGATCATCGAACGACTCGCGGACGATAGCGGCGTCGTAGTGGAAGGTCCACCCGGAACAGGCAAGACCCACACCATCGCCAACCTCGTCTCAGCGTTGCTCGCGAACGGGCAGCGTGTCCTCGTCACCAGTGAGAAGTCGCAGGCGCTCCGGGTACTACGAGATAAGTTGCCGGAGGAGATGCAGGAGCTATGTGTCTCCATCACGGATATCGCACGGGGTGGCTCCGATGAGCTCAACAAGAGCGTTGCCGAGATTGCTACCCGGAAAGCATCATTCAGTAAGAACGATGCCGAGTCTCGGATCGCCGATCTCACCGACAAACGTCGTCAGGCACTGAGTCGCCGCGCGAAGATTACCGAAGACATCCGAGCCTTGCGTGAGTCCGAAACGTTCCAGCACCCGGAAGTGTCACCGGGGTACTCGGGGACTGCCGCAGCAATCGTTCGAGAGGTCACCAACCAGGCGGAGCTGTTCGACTGGCTCCCAGGGCCGGTCAACGCGGACACACCCCCGCTCACCGGTGACCAGTTCCGAACCCTGATCGCACTAACCCTCCGATCGAGCCCAACCCGCGCGGGGCGGCTCGACCAGTCCTTGCCCACCGTCGACCACCTTCTTCCCCCACTACCCGAGCTGCAGCAGCTGTGCACGCGGGCGTCCATCCGGCCCGCAGACATCAATCCTGGCGCCGCGCAGGTTCTTCAGTTGCTCGGCGGGGCACCGGCAGCGACGTTGATGGATGTGCAACACCGGTGCGAGCGGCTCCAGGCCAAGGTTGCCGAAGTGCGAGCCTTCGAGCCGGCGTTTCAGAACGCGGCCGAGGGTGTGCTGTCGGGTCACACCTCACATCTGTGGTCGAGGACCGCGGAGGTCCCTGCCCTGCTCGACACAGCCAAGCGCGCCGACGCCTTCGTCGGCCCGCGACTCGTCGACACTCCGTTGGTCGGTCGTCGCGCCCTGAATGCCTACGGCGCGTTGGCCGTCGCAATGGAAAAGGGTGTGGAGTGGCGAGCACGTTTCCGCAAGAGTGACGAACAGAAGACCGTCGAGGAGCTCGGTGCGCTCGCCACCGTGGACGGCGAAGACGCCGCCACCGCAGAATCGGCGCGCACAGTCACTGAACACCTTCGGGCGCTCGACTGCGTGCAGAGTGCAGCAACACTCCTCGGGGACCTCGGCATCGTCGTCCACGTCAACGGTTCACGCACCGTCCAGATCAATGAACTCCACCGGACGGTCGTGCAGATCGGGCACGTCAATGCGCTTGCCGCGGAGGCAAACGGTCTGGTCGAGGTGTTGCAGGGAATCAGTCCCGCTGCACCTCGGATCCGAAGCGTCTCGGATGCGCAAGCACTCGCAGCCTCGGCCGGCGCTGTCGCGGCGGCTCATGACGCCGACGAGGCCCGCAACCGAATGAGTCAACTCAGTGCCGAGGTGTCGGCGGTGTTCGGCGGGACACTCGCGCCCGAGTGCATCGACTTGATCGAAGGGCTGGGCTCGGCCGACTGCGACGAAATCACCCGTGCATTGTCCGATCTCGCTGGGGCTCGACAGGAGCAAGAAGAAGAGCGATACCTGAACACCCTGCGTCGGCAGGTCGAGGCAAGCGCTCCCGCACTGGCGACACTGATCGCTGAAACCGCGAATGAGGAGAGCTGGTCGACGCGCCTCGACGGTCTCGAGCAGGCGTGGGCCTGGCGTCGCGCTCACACATGGGTGCAGCGTCAGCACGAGGTGGGTCGAGACAAGCAGCAGGAATCGGACCTGGCGACGGCCGAAGCTGATATTGCCCAGCTGACCGCGCGGCTGGCGGCGGAACGTGCCTGGTTGGGTTGTCTTCATCGGATGACGGCAACCGAAGTGCAGGCCCTGCAGGCGTACCGGGGGCACGTGTCGGCTATCGGCAAGGGCACCGGCAAGTATGCCGAGACCTATCGTGCTTCGGCTCGTGAGGCGATGCAGATTGCGCAGCGTGCGGTGCCCGCATGGGTGATGCCGCTCCAGCAGGTACTTGCGTCGATTCCGCCGGAACCTAACACCTTCGACGTCGTGATCGTCGATGAAGCCAGCCAGGCCGACATCAGCAGTTTGTTCCTGCTGTGGCTTGCACCGCGAGTGATCGTTGTCGGCGACGACAAGCAGTGCGCTCCCAGCGAGGTATCGTCCGGTGCGCTGGACGGAATCTTCGACCGCCTCGACATGTATCTGCACGACGTGCCGGGCTACCTCCGCAACAGCTTCACCCCCCGCGACAGTCTGTTCTCCCTGCTACGGACCAGGTTTGGTCAGGTGATCCGGCTGCGCGAGCATTTCCGCTGTATGCCCGAGATCATCAATTGGTCCAGCAACCAGTTCTACCGCGACGCGCCGCTGGTGCCCGTACGCCAGTTCGGCGCAGACCGGTTGCCGCCGCTGCGCACGACCTATGTGGAGGGCGGGGTCGTTTCCGGGCGAAACGCCACACTGTCGAACAGGCCCGAAGCACTCGCCATCGTCGATGCGATCGAGGCATGCCTGTCCGACAAGGCATACGACGGCAAGACCTTTGGTGTCGTGGTGCTTCAGGGGCAGTCGCAGGTGGACGTCATCCAGAACGAGCTTCTGAAGCGCCTGGACATCGACGTGTGGGACGAGCGGCGGCTCCGTATCGGAACACCACCCGACTTCCAGGGCGACGAGCGGCACGTCATCTTCCTCTCGATGGTGGTCGCACCCGAACAGCAAATTTCGGCGATGACGAAGAACGACTACCAACGCCGGTACAACGTGGCCGCCTCACGTGCGCAGGACCAGCTGTGGCTGTTCCATTCGAGGACGGCAGATTCGTTGCGCTCGAACGACCTACGGCATTCGTTGCTGACCTACATGCAGTCGACCTCGCCGGCACCGGCAAATCCGATGCCGGAGGGGGTAACGCGAGACGAGCGCCACCGAGACTTCGACAGCCTCTTCGAACAGCGCATCTACCTCGAACTCATGGCACGCGGATATCATGTGAACCCACAGGTGGAGGTGAATAATCGCCGCATCGATCTGGTGGTCACCGGTGCCGCCGGTCGGCTAGCGGTCGAGTGTGACGGCGACGCCTTCCACACATCACCGGAACAGGTGCGCGCCGACATGGAGCGCGAACGAGAACTTCAGCGTTGCGGTTGGGAGTTCTGGAGGATCCGCGAGTCGGAGTACTACTTGGATCCCGTCGGTTCGCTGAGCGGGCTGTGGGCTCAGCTCGACAAGCGAGGAATCTCGCCTGGGTCGGTCTCTACCGCGGAGCCTGCCTCGACCTCGACGTGGACGCCACCTGTACTGCCCGACGACGAGTCACTCGCCGAGGACGTGGCTGAGGCGGAGCTGGCGAACGTGCTCCCCTCGGAGTCACTGCCCATCCCGTTGCCAGCTGAGCCGACGGTGGACGTCGATCTGGTCGAGCGGGTGGTGCCCCTGGCCGAGCCGGCGGTGACGACGCCGAAACCGGCAGTGACCGCGCCACCGGCGCCGATTGTCGCCGAAGTGGACGCGCCGGCACTCGAGGTACTTCACGAACCACAATCGGCGGATTCGAGTTCTGCATGGGAAGTGATGCCCGAGAGCGCAATTCCACGGCCTGACGACTATCTCTTCGATCGGCTACTCGCCGCAGCGAAGTCCGGTCCGGTGTCGACCGTCGAGCTCGCTGAGCTGTGGCGACTCGACCGTGTACAGATCTGGTCGGCACTCCGAAAGCTGGCGCATAAGAACCTCATGGACAAGGTGGGGCGTAAGCCGGACATCCGCTACGCACTCGCCGAACCGCTGGAGACGGAAGCCGACACACCCGTCGAACCTTCCCGTTCGCGTCCCGAGCCCGGTCCCCAGGAGTTCTCGCCGCGTCTGCTGCGCACCCTCATCGTCGCCGAGGTGAAGAAGGGGCCGGTGACTCGGACCGATTTACACCGACGACTGCCGACTGACGACGTGTTGATGCGGGAGACACTGGACGCGTTGGTGTCCGAGGAAACACTCGCCATCGCCCAAGGGAAGTACGTCCTTTCCGAGGACTGCATGGCGCCCGGCGCGGTGGGGGCGGGCCTGCCGTCGGCGAAACGTGCTTCTGCAAAGAGTGTGCTCACCGCAGCCGCGTGGACGAGCCCGGTGACGATGGAACGCGGCTGTCGCCTCACTCGGCTCCCGGACGACGAGCTCTCGGCCATTCTTGCCGAGCTGGAGCGGGAAGGCTTGCTGCGTAAGCGTGCCGGTGCCGACGGTCCGGAATGGGCCAGGCCGTGACGGCGTTCACGGTTGCCACCGAACGCCTCGAGCTGCGCGAGTGGCAGCAGGAAGCGCTCGATGCGTGGAATGCGGCGGGTCGCCGTGCGGTGGTCGAAGCGGTGACCGGCACGGGTAAAACCACGCTCGGTATTGTCGCCGCCGCAGAGGCGCTATCTCGCGGACTGTCGGTGCTGGTGGTTGTTCCCGGCATAGACCTCCTCGACCAGTGGCATCGAGCAATTCAAAAGGCGTTGCCAGACCGTCGCGTCGGTCGTCGTGGTGCCGGGTCGTCGGACAGTTTTGCGAGCAGCGACATCCTCGTGAGCACTGTGCAATCCGCGATCCAGCACAGTGCGCCCACCCCGACTCGTCCGGCATTGTTGGTCGCGGACGAGGTGCACCGGTACGGCGCCCTGACTTTCTCACGTCTACTTACCGATGAGTTCACCGAACGGTTGGGACTCACCGCCACATTCGAACGCACCGATGACGGCGTCGAACAACATCTTCTGCCCTACTTCGAGGCTGTCATCTCGGGATGCGACTACGACCGAGGGCACCGCGATGGCATTCTCGCCCCGGTCCGGGTGATGTTGGTTGCCGTACCGTTCTCGGAGGTGGAACAGGGTGCCTACTCCGAGCTCGACGAAACGGCGAAGCGTGAGCGCGGCAACCTGATCCACAAGTACGGCTGCACGGGGGAGCCTTTCGGCGAATTCATGCGCGAGGTACAGCAACTCAGCGAAGGCAGCGGCGATCGTGCCACGTGGGCGGCCAGGAATTACCTACGTGCGTTCTCGCAGCGGCGTGCACTACTCGCGGCAGCAACAGGAAAACTCGAGACCGTTCGAGAGCTCGGGGGAGTGCTGGCACAGACCGGACGTAGCATCCTGTTCTCCGAGACCAAGGAATCGTCGCGTGCGGCTGCGGAGGTGCTCCTCGAGGAGGGCGTTCTCGCGGCGCCGTATACGAGTGACCTGTCCCGAACCGACCGCACCACGCTACTGGGTGCGTTCAAGAGCGGGGCAATGAAGGCCTTGGTTGCCCCAAAGATGTTGGACGAAGGTGTCGACGTTCCGGAAGCTGATGTGGGCGTCATCCTCGCCAGCAGCAAGAGTCGGCGGCAGATGATCCAGCGGATGGGTCGCATCATTCGTCCGAAGCAGGATGGCCGACACGCGTCCTTCCTCGTACTCTTCGCCAAGGGGAGTGCGGAGGACCCGGAATTGGGTGCTCACGGCACGTTTCTCGAACAGCTGACGGGTATCGCGTCCGAGCTGATCACCGTCGATGCGGATCAGGCGGCGGACGTTCTTCGTGATTGGCTCGGTGGGGTCGAGTCGCTCGACGGATTACCGGCGGATTCGGCCGACGACGTTTATCGGGAAACTGCCGAGCGACTGGTGGGAGAGACAGACTCTGTGGAGTCCGCGGCGGTCACTCTCGGTTCTGCCGGCTCTGAGCTGCGGGCTGTCCTGAACCGAGTCGCGGAGAACCCGCGTGCCGACGACCTCGACATTGTGTTGACAGGATTGTCGGTGCTCGAACCTGACCAAGTTGGTGTCGTGATCTTGCGGTTCGGGCTAGGTGGTCACCCGCCGATGAGTCGGACGGAGGTAGCCGCGACGCTCGCGCTGACGGCGGTCGACGTCGGCCGGATCGAGTCCGCCGCGCTGAGTCGGCTCGAGAAGCCCGACGTTGCCGACGTGCTGGCGAACCTGCTGTAGCCGCGGTGCCAGTCCGTGTCGGATCCACACGCTAGTTTGTGCATTGTTGAAAGTTACAGCAGGGAAGGGCCGTCATGACGCACGTGGTCGCGACCATCAACCTCAAGGGTGGGGTGGGGAAGACTACGACTACGGCTGCCCTCGGCGAGATGCTGTCCGGTGAGTTCGGGCAACGGGTACTGCTCATCGACCTCGACCCCCAGACCAACCTGACGATGATGATGATTGGGGAGAGTCGCTGGGGTGAGCTCGACTCACAGAGCCTCACCTTGGCGGCGTTGTTCGAGCGGGCGATGTCAGCTGGCGGCAGCGCCTTCGAGTTCGACGTATCGAGCATCATCCAGCATTCTGTGTCGCCGTTGCGCAAGGTGCGGACGGTGGATCTCCTTCCGTCTTCGCTGAAAATGATTGGTCTGCACGAAAGGGTCGCGGGAGCAGGGTTCGCGTCGGGTGACGCGACGGGCATCCTCCTGCGCGCCTTGAAGCCCGTCATCGATCAGTACGACTACGTGCTGATCGACTGCCCACCGAACCTCGAGACCATCACGCTGAACGGTCTACGTTGCGCGGATGCGTACATCATTCCCACCATTCCCGATGTGATGTCGACCTACGGGATCGGTCCGGTTCAGAAACGGATCGCGCAATTCGGTGAGCGTTGGGGACGGCCAATCGTGGAGTTGGGTGTAGTGATCACCAAGTACCGGAAGGCGTCGACGGTCCACCGAAACACGATTGATGACCTGAACCGGAGAAGGGACATCACGATGGTGTTCCCATCCCTGATCCCGGAGGCGAATCAGATTGCGGCGGCTGCAGAGTATGCGGACTTCGGCACTCTCCGACAGAAGTACGGAGCGGACGGTCAGTTCATCGCCCTGCGGGATCTGGCACAGGATTTCATGGCTACGGCAAAGGTGAGGTTGGGATGGGCGTAGAAGTGACAGGCGGGAGAGACCTGACGGTCGACGAGCTGCGACTGCGGCGGGTCACTTCCGATGCGGAGACGTCGTTGGTGACGCTCGGCAAGGCCAATCCTGAGGTGGCGGTGGCCCTGGCTCGAATGGTCCGGGCGGTCGCAGACGAAGCAAGGCGCACGCCACGGTTTGCGAAGGCGCTGGGTGAGGCACTCACCGTGGGTGGCATTCACGCGACCCCAGCCCCACCCCAGCCTGCCGCCCCGCGTAACACGACTACTACGCGGTCCAAGGGTGTCCTTGATCCGTTCGCTGTGTTCGAGGTATCCGGCGAAGCCGGCCTGCGGGCACGATTGAAGACGCTGAACGCGGAGCAATTGAAGGACATCGTCACCGAGCACTCTATGAACTATGACAAAGCCGCGATGCGATGGAAGACACCGCCGCGCTTGATCGATCGGATAGTGGAGCGGGTGCAGACCCGCGCCACCAAGGGCGATGTGCTGCGGTAAGCATGGTGACAGTCGATCGGTACGACGGCTTTGACGGGCAGGTAGTTCTGCACGACGGGTACGTCTGGATAACACGGGAAGATCTCGCGCCGTCAGTAGCGTTGTCATTTGCCACCGCGCCGCGGCGATTGCCGATTTCGGAGATCGGTGAAGTACGGCTCACGGTCGGAACAACTTCCGAGTTTGGAATCGTCCGCATCATCGAGCGAAGTTTGGACCGCGAAGTGTGGTCGGACAGGCGAGTCAAGATTGGTCATCCCGACGCCGTGCGCTACTACGCCGGCTCGAATCGAGCGTTCGAGCAGCTGGCTCGTTCACTCAGGGCGCTCGATGTCACCGTCGTCGTTCGGGCTTCCCATGTCGAGCCGGTGGTCGAAGGACTCGATGGAATCTCCGCCGAGCCGGCGTGTCGTCCTCCGACGCCACGGTCGCCCAGGCTCGTGCTACCCCCGCAACAGAAGCGTCCTGCCAAAAAGAACAGTGCAGCACAGCCCAAGCGACCTTCGAAGAAGGCGGGTCCGCGTCCAAAACCGGGTGTCGTCGACAACGCGAGCAACAGCAAGACTGCCCTTCCTCCCGAATTGGACGACAGCGGTCCAGGTGCAGATGCGACCACTGATGTCGACGAGTATGAGACTGTCGATTCGATTCGCGCGTATTTGAAGTCGATCAAGAAGCGCTCCCTACTCGGGTCGGGAGACGAATCCGAGCTCGCGCAGCGGATCGAGGCCGGACTCTATGCGGCCTTTCTCCTGGAGGAGGCCGAGGAGGCCGGCGAAAAGTTGCCCGACCAGCGACACCGCGACCTGCATCGGATGTGTCGCGACGGACAGCGTGCCAAGAGGCGGTTCCTCGAGGCGAACTTGCGGTTGGTTGTATCGATCGCTCGTCGGTACCAGGGCAGGGGGCTCGAGCTTCTCGATCTCGTTCAAGAAGGCAACCTTGGATTGATCAGGGCCGTCGAGAAGTTCGACTACAAGACCGGATTCAAGTTCTCGACCTACGCGACGTGGTGGATTCGGCAGGCGATCACTCGTGCCTTGGCCGACCAGTCCAGGGTCATTCGAATTCCGGTGCACATGGTCGAGCAGATCGACCAGCTGGGCAAGGAGCGTACGCGCCTGACGAAGGAGACCGGGCGGGAGCCGACGCCGAGCGAGCTCGCGAGTGCGCTGGACACCACAATTGAACACATCAGTGATCTGGAAAAGTACAACCAACGGGTGCTGAGTCTTGATGTGCTCACCGACAATGCAGAACACGACGGGCTCGATTTCGAGGACGACCTGGCCGTCGTTGCCGAGGAAGTCGCTGAGCGGAGGCGTTTCTACGAAACGCTGGAATCGGTGCTCTCGCCGCTGTCCGAGCGGGACGCCCAGGTCATCCGACTCCGGTACGGGTTGAAAGGATCGGATCCTTACACGCTCGATGAAATCGGGAAGAACTATGGCGTTACGCGGGAACGAATCCGGCAGATCGAGTCCAAGTTGTTGAAAGCAATGAAAGAGGAGCCAGTCGCAGACATCCTGCGACCTTTCTACGACTCAATGTGAATAGCGGCGGGATAGCGAAATATGTGGAGGAACAGTTGATTGCGGATATCTCTCAGGGTGCCGACGGCGCACCGGATTTTGATACGCGTCTGCGTAGCGAGGCGATGAGATTTCTGGCAGTCCGCACAAATGACGGTCTTGATTCGATCAGTAGACAGGAACTGCTCGACTTCTCTATCGACGGCGAGATGTTCCGTTTGATGGATCCCACTCGCGGAATTCGCAAGCCACGTCAGCTCGCGTCCGCATTGTCGATCAGCACCACGTACCGTCGTGCGGGTGAAGAACGACCGTATGAGGATACGGTCGGTGCAGATGGGCTCCTTCGCTACAAGTGGTCGGGGAAGGATCCCGAGAACATGGACAACCGGGGTCTTCGTGCCGCGATGGAGCTGAAGGTTCCGCTCATCTGGTTCTATGGCGTAGGTCCGAGCCGCTTTCAGCCGATCTACCCTGTATTCATTGTCGCTGAAGAGGCTGAGCAGCATCAGTTCGTTGTCGCAACGGAAGTCGCGCGTGATCTGCATCGGACCGAATCGCCTGTGGAGGAGCATCTCCGTCGATACATCGTGGCGGAGACCAAGCGGCGATTGCATCAGCCTGTCTTCCGTTCCACTGTAATGCGCGCGTACGACACCCGTTGCACGGTTTGCGCGCTCGGGCACAGCCAACTTCTGGACGCGGCGCACATCGTTCCAGACTCTGACGATGCGGGCATCGCTTCTGTTCGAAATGGTTTAGCAATGTGCAAGATTCACCATGCGGCTTTCGACGCGCACATTCTGGGTATCCGACCGGACCTTGTGGTCGAAATTCGACAGGACCTTCTCATCGAGATTGACGGACCGATGCTCGAATACGGGTTGAAAGAACGACACGGTCAGAAGCTCATGGTCGTTCCATCAGTTCGGGCTGAGCGGCCAGATCGCGAACTGTTGGAGGCAAGTTACGAAATGTTCCGATCGGCGGGGTGACTGGTTGTCGGTGAGCCGTGGACTACGCCTGGCTCGCGAACGAAGCCGCTCCCCCGGCAAACGGCTCACCGCGTGACCAACTACTCAATGCTGCCCGCCTGCTGCTGTTCACCGTCGGCCAGGTCGATGCGGCGCCGCTGGTGTCGGGTCGATGCCGGCTCCTGGACCGCCCGTCTCGCCCCGGCCCCGGCTCCACCACGGATGCGGGCGGTCATCGAGCGCTACCTTCGCCTGCATCTGGAGGCGAAGCTCGGGCGAGAGCAGTTCATGCGTCACGTCCGCGACACGTTGCGTCGGCTGGTGGGAGGGGGGCTGGCGCACCCAGTGTTCCGAACCAACTTGGACCACTCGCGGCGGATCGGCGCGTACGCAGAGCTTACCTTCGCTGCGTTGAGTACCAGCGATGTTCCATCACAAAGCTCGGTCGCCCGGTGTCACCGAGCCAGAAGGGACTCCCTGCAATCATGGCATCGGCGGGACCACACGAACTTGATGTCGTCGATATCAGGCTACCCGGCCCGCACAGCTCGTTCGACGCCGCGAGTACGTGAGTGTTTGGACTAATTGGCTATAGCGGGATCCGGCGTCCAGCGGTGGCGGGTGATGCCTTGGTCGTCCTCGGTCGCGCGTTCGCCAAGTTCAATGGTGATGAGCTCGTCGCCCTCGTAGGCAGGGCTGAGCTCAAGAGCTAGATAGTCGAACAGTTCGCGTTCATGGACGGCGATGATGACTTGCCGGTCGTTCTGTTTCGTGAGGAGGCGGATGAGGCCAGCGAACTGTGCGACGTGCACTTCATCCATAGCTTGTACGGGGTCGTCGAAGACAAGGCACGGGACGATGGGTTCGACGACGAGGTGGAGCGCGAGGAACAGTGACAGTGCTGCCGTGTTCAGGTTGCCCGCAGACAGCATCATTTGAGGCGGGCCGCTGGCTTCGCCGTTGCGGTGGGTGGTCTCCAACGTGATGTCGAACGTCTTCTTGGTGGCGCTGGGGATGCCGAAGCTTGGGACGAACCCTTCGTTTGGGGCGAGCCTGGTGAATACGGACTTCCAGACCTCGTTGAGGGATTCAGTGAAGACGCGGTGGACGATGGCGGTGCGTGCCTGTGTAGCGGCTTCGTGGACTTCCTTCGCTACCCTTTGGCGGCGCTTCGCTTCAGCGACGCGGTCGTCCCATAGCTTCTTGTGTTCGGCGATGTCGGCGAGGCGTTGAACAACGACGGATTCATGTTCGAGGGCGGCTGTGAGGCGATCGGCTTCGTCGCTTGCTTTTCGGCCTTGGTTGGCGTGGTAGGTGAGGCGGGCGACTTGGGCTTCGGCTCGTTCGAGCAGTTCGGCCGATGTTATCTGGAACGAATCGAACGCCGGAGTTACGTTGACCTGTAGAAGGGCCGCGTATCTAGCGAGTTCATTGCTGACGTGGCGCTCTTCTGAAGAAGCCGCTTCAAGGTTGTCGAGCGATTGCTGAAGGTCGCGCACGCGTCGGGTGAGGTCTGCGCCGTTGGATTTGGCAGCTTCGATTCCGCCGACTTGGGCGGTGAGTTCGACGAGGGTTGCGTGACGCCGTGACAGGGCCTCCTGCTGGTCGACAGGTAGGAGCCGGGCCGTAAGCTGGGCATATTCGACTTCGGCCCGCGTGACCTGGGCTGCAAGTTGGTCGCGCTCGTTCCGAAGATCGACGAGTTGCTGTCCGTGAGTGGTGAGTTCAGCCAGTTTCGTGTCGATGTGCGCTAGGAGGCTGCGATGACCGGTTTCAGTAAAGTCACGGTCGCAGACCGGGCACCGGTTGCTGTTGTCGATGACGGTGCGGAGTGCAGCTAGGCTCTCAACGAGGGCACTTGAATGCTCGTGAGCATTTTCGAGCCTGGTCTGAAGCATGTCCAACTCAGCTCGGTCGGTCTCCATTTGCGTGTTGACCGATTCGGCCTGCGCGCGAACGTTGGAGGCGTTGTCCAAGTCTTGGAGGGCCAGGCTCGTGGCGTGCTCGACAGCGATGCGCGGTTCGCTTCGCGGGTTGGCGCCTGCAGTCTGGGCTGCCGCTTCCCACGCCTGGACTCTCGCCCTGTCGGTGGCCTCCCACGCCTCTTTGTCGGCGGTCGCGGCCGCCAACGCGGTACGGGTCTCCTGGATTCGTTGCGTGGTCGGGCGTTCGACCAGTGCTGAGATGCGACCCCCTAAGGCGATGAGTTCCTGTTGGAGTGTCGCGGCAGCCGCAGATTCGGCATGGGTGGTGTCGTCGTTGAGCGCCGACCGAACGAACTGAAGGAGGTCCACGTCAGTCATGCCATCAGTCGTTCCGGGGTGGAGTCCAGCGATGGCGTCGAATGTCGCTGCGCGCGCGTTGGCGACCTCCGTCCGGATCTCGGTGCGCAGAGCGCTCTGTTCCTTGAGTTGGGCCGCTGTTGCCTTCGCTGCGCGGTCGGCTTCGTCGACGCCGACCGCTAGCTTCTTGAGGAGCCTGAGGTCGTTTGCGTCGCTTAGCCCTCCGCGAAGGGCGTCCAGTTTCTCAAGGCCGAGAAGTTCGTTCACAAACTTCTCGAGCGCTGTCTGTTCGTTGTCCTCGCGGGCTTGGTACAAGTCGAGGAGACGACCTAGCGATGCCTGGTCCAGGTAGCACCGTTCGGCGTAGAACTTCGCCGCGGCGTCATCGAACGCCGGAGTGCCCTCCAATCGCGCGCCGTTCACGGTTAGCGGGGCATCAGGTGTTCCCGCCTGCAGGTACTCGGCGACGTCGGCTCGAACGGTTGCGTATGACTGCCCGAAGAACGGGAGGTGCGCTCGGTAGCGGTCAGATTGTCGTTCCATGCTCCGAATGCCGCCAGTCAAGGCGAGCTCAAGCGCGGACAGGACGCTGGTCTTACCTGTGCCGTTCGGACCGTGGATTAGGACGACTGGTGCATCGAAGGGCAGTTCACGTGTGCCTTCGATACGGCGGAAGTCGGAGACCATCAAGCGACGGATAGGGATCTTACTCATCGTCGTCCTCCACTTCGTCGGTCCAGCTTGCTCCTTCGTTCGCGTATCGACGAAGGGCTTCCCGCACTGCGTCAGGTCCGTCGGCAGCAGCCCTGATGAGCGCGATGTGCTCCCGCGTCGTATTCAGAGGGCCGAGCGCCTCCATCACTTCGTCGACCGGGTCACTTCCGTTGACCAGCTCTGTGTCCGGCAGATTGAGCGGCAGAAGGACAGCGACAGCTTTCTCGATTTCGGCGATATCGGGTGTGGTGGACGCGATGGGAAGGACACGAGCATAGCGCTCCAACTCCATCCGGTCAGAGGCGGCGACCCCACCGATAAGTACGAGACTCACAGGTCGACGCGACGCGGCCAGGTCAAGGGAACGAGCCAGACCCGCAACAAGACGTCGCAGACGCTGGCGGGGAACTTGATCGGTCGCAACCAGAACTAGATCATGTGAAGTGTGCGTCCCACTGGCCGCGGCCTCGAAGTCGAACTCTGTGCCGACAACTGTCAGCGGCCTCGGAAGACGTTCAAAACCGGCTTGCTCCAGGACGGAGAGGACTTCTTGAACGCTTGCCATCAGAACCCCCCTTCCATTTTGAACGCCTCGAATAGGTCATCTACTGAGGCCGTGTCAGCGATGTTCGACGCGACGTTGAACCGTCCGGTGCTGATTTTGCCGTCACGACCGAATCGGGATTTCGGCGACCGGGTCAAGACAGGAGGCTCCTCATCAGCGACGACGATCAGCACATCCCCATCGCTGTCTTCGAACGAATCGTCCAACTCAAGCTTCGTCGACGTCGTGGCGTCCTTTACGAAGAACACCCGGGCGCCCCGCTGGCCAGTGACCAGACGAACCACACCGCCATCGGGTGACTTGCTATCGCCAGGGACGGCAGACCAATGCCCCGAGGCAAGTCCGCGGCCAATCAGCGCCAGCGCGACGCCGAGCCGCCCGAACTGTTCCGCAGGGAAATCCGCTCCGTGAATCGCCTGGGTGACAGGACGGTCCGAAAGTGGCTTATAGCTACGTTCTCCCGGATTTGGCATGCTGCCTGTGCGAAAAATGTTCAGCGCCAAGCTCACTGTGCCAATGAGACGCATAACGAACTCTCGCTGACTCTCCGCAATCGCCGAGTAGTCAAGCGTCTCATGATTGTCGGGGTGGGCATGCTGCGCCGCCGAGTCACGGATGCTGAGGAGGTCTGTCTGCAACTGTTTCACAGCAGCTGAATCCCATCCAGTCCCGACTCCGTGCTCAACCAAGAAGCTCAACTTCTCGGTGAGGGACGACAGGACCAGCGCCAGCAACGTTGGCTTCCCGTACGCGCCCAGAAGTGCAGACTGCGCGATCGCGCCGGCGTGCCCCTGGTGATTCGAACCGTACGTAAGCCTGAGAAGGTTCCGATGGTACGACTCCAGGCGCTCTTCGCTGAGAACAACCGCGGGCGGCGACGCCGGCCACGGCCGAGCCAAATCCTGGATGGCCCTCGCGAACACCGTGTGGAGGTCCGCGTCCTGCGCCGACAGACCAACCATCAACGTCAACCGGTTCGTATACAGTGCCTCAAGACGCTTCCGCATCGACATATTCTCTGGTTGCTCAGTCCACCCTGAAATCTGTGATTCACGTGCGATGAGCAACTTCCGGTACTCGGCCTCCCCATCTCGAGCACGCACCGCACACCCATGGAACTTGATGACTTCGATACGCGGCCCGACAATACGGAAATCGTCCGGCCTCACGGCAACCCGAACCAGCGAATCGAACGCTGGCGTCAGTTTGTTCAATGCTTTCTCAAGGAGGCCGTCCCAGTTCGCGGTGACCGCCGATTCGACCAGCCCCTCCAGCATGAGGACAGCGATACAGTAGTGCTCCACATCGGGCTCAAGATCCGGTGACCCGTACGTGTTCGGGACGTCGAGACCCGTCCAGACTATATAGTCATCGGGGTTGTCATCGCCCACCAGCACATCAAGAACGCGCGCGTAGTTCGTGACCAGTGTTGAGACGATACGATTCTGCAGCGGCCAGTTCTCGACCGCAATCGAGAAGTCGATGCTCTCCAGTTCTTCGGGCGTCAGGCCAGCGAGCCGCAACACCTCGTGAAGCGCGGTGCGATACGCACAATCCATGTCGTCATGCACGATGTTCGAACGGAGGTGCTCCATGACACGCTTGAGAAGTACATATACATTCGGAGCCCTGTCGCGAGAGATGCCCGAACCAAGCCACAGGACGTATTGGCCTTCATTGAAAGCGGCGGTGAACTCTGAAAAGGTCGAGCCGAACCGTTCCAATACAGCCGGCACTGTCCGTGCAGGTTCAACCGTTGTCACCCTATGCACCCCGTCCAAATTCGATTAGCCTCCGCAATCGCGGATGATCTGCACGCCAGCGTTCCTCGGTCATCCTGCCACGCACCGACCTTGCGCGCGCGTCTGGAAGTCGGACAACGGGCGACCTGGGTGCGTCTCGACATGCGGGTTTGTCAGTCGCTGTCCATGGAATCGACGATCTTCATGGTCTCGATGCTGACGGTGGCCACACGCTGGATCAGTTCTACAATGTAGCGGGGGTTGTCGTGCTCGTCGCACCAGTCGTTGGGGTCGTTGATGATGCCCGACGGTTTGTCTGTCTTGACCTGGTAGCGGTCGATGATCCACGCCAATGCCGACCGAGACCCGACCATGTAACGTTCGGCGTCCTCCGGGATTCCGGTGATTGTCACCTTCGGGTTGTAGACGATGGTTGTACGGTCGTCGACGTTCTTCCCGGTCGCGGGGTCCTTCTTCTTGCCCCACTTCATCTTCGACACCCGCCATGTCTCGCGGTCGTCCGGGTCGGCTCCGGGCTTGAGTTGCACCCCGAGGTTGTATGGGGTGGCATTTTCGTAGTTCAGGTGCAGGTCGGACAGACGGCTACCTGCGGTAGCGAATTGTTGGAATTTCTCTCGCGTTTCGGGATCTGGGATGTGCGGCAGCATCTTCCTTAGATCGGCCGCGTACGTCTCTCGGTAGGAAGGGTTGTGGAGTAGGCCGTATACGTAATTGAAGATGTCGTCCGTGCTCACCTGGGTGCCGACCGCTTCGCGATAACAAGCGAGGATGCTGTCGGTGATGTTGTCTATCCTGCGGTAGCCGTACTCGTCGACGTTCCCAGTATCCTTGGATGCGAAGTCCAGTTCGCCATCCTGCGTCTCGAGCTCTTCATATGTCCAGCGGGGAAAGAACTGCCCTCCGCTGCCCGCTCCCGTGACATGCAGGTTAGGAATTCGATCCAGCATGATCACAGCAAAGGGAACATCCGATCCAGCCCCCACACAGTAGAAGCCCATATTCGCATGTCGCTCAGTCGGAAAGATCGCGGTGATCTTTGCTCGCCTCTCGTTGAGGCTGGGCGCCGTGTATGAGATCTGTGCGTTGAATGGGCGGTAAATGGAGTCGCTAACCAGGCGGGGTTCGAAGACGATGCGCAGGCCACGCAGGAGCCGCTGCTTCAACCCCGCCGACCACTTAATGGCTGCTGAGTCCGCCGCTGCGGGATTGCTCGCAAGGAACTCGGATACCGTGGCGTCGGAGGGCTTGTTGTCGCCACGACTGACGCAGAACGCCTTGAAGTCGTCGAGCGCACGGTTGTAGTTGTCGATCATTCTTTGAACATTGAGCACCACGCGTTCGCGGGAGTACCCATATACCCACGCGTCTCTGGCGGTGCTGATACCGAGTGAATAGGTCGTGAACACAGCTGTCGTCTTGGCCGTCGCATCTTTGTTGCCGATCGCAGGCCAGGTCTCGAACTCGTCGTCGCGCTGGTTGGCCCAGTCGCCGTGCTTATTGGGGATGATTGATTGCCAGTTGACGGTTGTCAGGTTGCTGTCGTCGATGATGCGGAGTTTGTCATCGCGGGGGAGGTAGTCCCCAATGTCTCGGTAGAGAATCTGGCACGGGCCGGTGTGGGCGGGGTTTTTGACGCCGATGAGGATGGCGACGGTGTTGCGGCTGCCGGAACCGAAAATCTTGCCGCCTTCTCTACGCGAGAGGTCGCCAGCGGTACGTTGGTTTCCGCGTAGGTTGTAAACATAGATGCGGGAGTATTCGTCGGCGAGCGACAGGCGGATGCCGTCGCCACTGTTGGATTCGATCCAGCCGCCGTTGGAGACGAACGCGACGATGCCACAGTCGCCGATGCGGTCAGTTGCCCAACGAAAGGCTCGCACGTATGAGTCGTATAGGTTGCGCTTCAGTCCGGCCTTCGAGCGATTGGCGAAGGTTTGTTCGATCCGCCTGTCGAGTGTGGGGTAGGAAATGTTGGCATTGTCGTCGTTTGCTGAGGACTGGCCGACCGAATACGGCGGGTTTCCTATGACGACATTGATGGGGGTGGCGTTCTGACGGACGATGCGGTCGTTGTTCTGTGGAAACATGACGGCATCGAGGCTGTCACCGTCCTCGGTGATTTGGAAGGTGTCGGCGAGGACGATGCCCTCGAAAGGACGATAGGCCTGTTCGCTTTCGCTTCCGAGTAGGGCGTGGTAGGTAGATTCGATGTTGACTGCGGCGATGTAGTACGCGAGCAGCATGATTTCGTTGGCGTGCAACTCATTGGAGTATTTGCGTGCGAGATCGCTAGGGGCGATCAGGCCCGATTGGAGCAGTCGGGTGATGAAGGTGCCGGTGCCGGTGAAGGGGTCGAGGACGTGGACGCCTTCGTCGGTGAGACCGCGTCCGAAGGCATCACGGGAGGCGCCGTCGGCGGCGCGGAGGATGAAGTCGACGATCTCGACGGGGGTGTAGACGATGCCGAGGGCATCGGCCTGCTTGCGGAACCCGATGCGGAAGAACCTCTCGTAGAGTTCCGCAATCACCTTCTGTTTGCCATCTGCGGTGGTAACCTCGGCGGCCCGCACCCGCACCGAGTCGTAGAAGCTGTCGAGTCTCGCGGTCTCCGCCTCGAGACCGGAGTCGCCGAGACGGTCGATCATCGTCTGCATCACTCGGGAGACAGGGTTGTGGGAGGCGAAGTCGTGTTCGGAAAACAGGGCGTCGAACACCGGTTTGGTGATCAGGTGCTGGCTAAGCATGCTGATCGCATCGTCGCTGGTGATGGAGTCGTTGAGGTTGTCTCGAAGACCTTGGAGGAACTGCTCGAACGCCGTGGCCACCTGGCGGGAGGCGCCGGCGAGGAGGGCGCGGATGCGGGTGATCTGGGCGGCGGCGATGTCGGCGACATCGGATGCCCAGTCTTCCCAGTAGGCGCGGGTGCCAACCTTGTCGACGATTTTCGCGACGATCGCTTCCTGCCACTCCGAGAGCGAGAACAGCGCCATTTGCTGGGCCATCTGCCCACCTTCGCCACTGGTGTCCGGTGCAGAATCGGTCGTTGTGTCGGTACCTTCTTTGCCAGTGCCGCTGACGGATTCGTTGCTGTCGCGGGTGGGGCCGATATGACCGCCCAGCAGCCGGTCGTTGCCCTTGCCGGTCTTGGTGTCGGCCTTCGCGTTCAGGGCGATGGAGTTGACCATTGCGTTGAATCGGTCGTCGTGGGCGCGCAGGGCGTTGAGGACCTGCCACACCACCTTGAAGCGGCGGTTGTCCGACAGCGCCTGTGCCGGTGAGACACCGGCCGGGACTGCGACAGGGAGGATGATGTAGCCGTAGTCCTTGTTGTCGGCCCTGCGCATCACCCGCCCGACGGACTGCACGACGTCGACCACCGAGTTGCGCGGGTTGAGGAACATCACCGCGTCCAGGGCGGGCACGTCCACGCCCTCGGACAGGCAGCGGGCGTTGGTGAGGATCCGGCATTCACCCTCGGGAACAGGTGCTTTGAGCCAGGCCAGTTCGGCGTTGCGCTGGAGTGCGTTGAAGGTGCCGTCAACGTGCCGCACCGCGCAGCTCAGGTCGAGGTTGGTACCGTCGACACGCTGGCCGTCGTTCTCAGTGTCTTCGAGCAGGTCCCGGTAAGCGTCGACCACGGCGGGGAACACCTCAGCGACCTGCTTGGAGGCGGCGATGTCCTTCGCGAACGCGACCGCCCGGCGCATCGGTGCCTCACCCGGTGCGAAGCCGGTGCCGTCAGGGGTGCGGCCAGCGCGTTTGGCGAGGCCGTTCCAGCAGCCGACGATCTTGGAGGCGTCGTCGAGGCGCAACTCGCTGAAATCGCCGGCGAGCTGAGTTTGCATCGGGGAGGCGATCAGCTCTTCGTCGACGGTCAGCACAATCACCTTGTAATCGGTGAGCAACCCGCGGGCGACCGCGTCGCCGAACGAGAGCCGGTGGAACTCCGGACCGTAGATAGTCTCGTCATCCATCGAGGTCAGTTCGGCGGAGTGCTCCTCGGCCTGATCTTTGACCTTGTCGTCGAAAAGTCGTGGGGTCGCGGTCATGTACAGCCGGCGGTCCGCGCGGAGGTAGTCGGCATCATGGACTCGGACGAAGTTCGACTCCTCCTCCCCGAACAGCTTTACGCCGGTGGTGCGGTGCGCTTCGTCGCAAATCACCAAGTCGAACCGGTCCACTCCGTCCTTCTGCGCTGCAGCGACCACCGGGAGGGACTGGTAGGTGGTGAACACGACCGTCAGGCCCTTGGCCCGCTTACGGTGCGCCATCTCGGCGGCGAGTTTGACCGGGTCGGTGGTGACCGGGATCGCGACATCGTGGATGCCCATGTCTTCGGCGGAGCGCGAGACCTTGGTGTCCGAGCACACCGCGAACGCCCGCAGGTCCAGTCGCGTCTGTGCGGTCCATTCCCGCAGCGTTTGCGACAGCAGCGAGATAGACGGGACCGCAAACAGGATCCGGGCACTCCCGCCGTTCTCCGTGGCGGTGCGTTCGGCGATCTTCAGCGCGGTGAAGGTCTTGCCGGTACCGCAGGCCATGATCAGTTTCCCGCGGTCGTCGCCGGCCTCGAACCCGGCGAAGACGGCGTGAATGGCGTCCTGCTGATGGGGTCGCGCGTCGTGCCGCTTCGCCTCGGCTAGATCGACATGGAGCTCGCCCTGCGGCCAGGCGATGTTCCAGTCGATCGGGGATTCGGCGATCTCGGCCAGCCCGATCCGCTGCACCGGCGTGGTCTGGTCCTCGAGCGCGTCCTCGGCGTTGCGGCCCCACCGGTCCGTGGTGGAGATGATCACCCGGTTGGTGAACGGCTTCTTCCCCGAGGCGGTGAAGAAGGAGTCAATGTCCGCCTTGGCGAGGGTGTGGGTCGGTTCGTAGAACTTGCACTGAATGGCAGTGAACTCGCCGGTGTCACGTTCGCGGGCCACCAGGTCTATGCCAGTGTCGGCTTTGCCGTCGCGGCCCGGCCAGTCGATCCACCGGCAGACGGCGTCGTACTGCTGCGACAGCATCGGGTCGAGCTCGAAGTAGCGGACCATCAACTGTTCGAACTTGGTGCCTCGCTCGGAGTTGGACGGCGCAGCGCGGAACGCCTCGATCACCTCATGAACCGATACCATGGTCACTCCCTTCGCTACCGCCAGCACACACGCAAAACCGTCGTGCCCAGGCGACTATCTTGCCTGGCGGGTGAACGCGATCAGTTGCCGGCCCTTTATAGGACTGCTACCGATCCGACCACATCCCGCAACGAGTGCAGCGCAGACGCGCCCATACTTGCTACCGGACGAATTCGCAGGTAGGGCCCGGCCATTATTCTCACGACTCCGGTCTCTTTCGTTCAATCGCCACTAGAATCCGGTCGAGCAGGAGTGGAATCGCCATACGGTCAGCCTGGTGATGGGACGTTTGGAGTGGTCCGAGGAGAATTCGGCGATCGCGTTTCGCCCAAGCGTGCGAGCGGCCGCGGTGATTCTCCACCCGCGCGCCCGGTTGTTGGTGAGCTGCCCGATATAGCGTCCACCCAGTGTCGGGCGGGCTCGCCGGCTCCGTGCCGCCGGCATCGGGTAGACGGTGCTGGACACGTTCGATCGGTTCCGGAGTAAGTCAGCCCGTGTACGGCTCGTAGTCGCGTACCCCACGCCAGAGAAGTGAGCCGACGGGCAAGGATGCGAACACGCCTTCGGCCGCGGATGAGGTCCGTCGATACAGCAGTGGGAGCCGCGTAGTGCGTGCAATCTCAGTGAGGTGTGGTCGCTCGAGTGCTCGGTCGACATGGGCGCGAACCGGGATGCTCGCCGACTTGTCGAGGTTGCATCGGCTGTCGGCCACGACCAGATTGGCGACACCGTCGATCGGGACCATCGACCACGCCACCACGTGATCGATATGGACCTCGCCTGCCATCCGCCTGTCGCAGTAGAAGCAGAGGTCGTTCTGGAGGTCACGCAATGGTTCCACTAGGGACCGCAGCGCTGTGCGATCCGTGCCGAACAAAAATCCGTCCAGGTCTTCCGCGTCGAGTTCAGCGCGGTTGAAGGCGACGACGTCATGGGTCCATGCGGTGCGGATGAAGGCGCGAAGTAGCGAGGAGGTGCGGCGCAGGCCCTCCGGTATGCCGGGCCGCAGTGTGATCGTGGCGATGCGGTCGACGTCGCCCACCGTCATCTTCTTGTGGAAACCTGATGCGTCGAAGAGAAAGTCGTCACGCGTGTCACGATCGCGCACGTGGGGGACCGTTTGCAGATGCGTGAGCGGTTGCTGCGCGACGGTAAGTCGCAGTGACCGGATGAGTCGTACGTAGTCTGGGTGCTCCGCTTCGCGTGCGGCCTCGGCGGTTCTCAAACTTTCGGCGGCAAGCTGGATGCGAACGTCGGCGATCCGGTCCGGTATCGATCGGCCGCTCTTGTTCTGAGACAGTCGGCCACGATCGTTGAAGACGCGAACCTGAGGCCAGTAGTACGCCACGATTCGATGCGTGATCTCGTCGACAGGCACCGTGAGACTGCCGTCCGGGGCGGCGGTGTTTTCCACGCAAATATCGACCAGCGCGAGCAACGTCGCCAACTTGTAGGTCGATTCACGACGCCCGGACTCGAGAAGCTGTACTACGCGACCGGCGACGTCGACGGGGTCGAGTTGTGTCACTCGCGCAACGTTACGTCAGCGATCGGAGTGATTGGATGGCGGCCGAATTCCACGAGGTTGTTCGTGTGCTCGAGAGACACGGTCAGACAACCGATACCGCGGCCGCGGTATCGGTGTTATCAAGTGAGCGGTGAACAAATTGCGATGAATTCGGGTCGCAGTGGGGGATGTCGGTTCGGTCGGCTAAGCCCCTTCGCTCGCCACACGTTCGGATTCACACCCACCTCGCCGAAGGAACGACTTCCATGACTAACCCCAGTACCCGTACGGCGACCAACCTCAACAGCCGTATGGGCAGCAGCCCTCGGCGCATCCCGGTCAGAACTTCGGGCAGGGGTCGGCGATGCAACAACCGGCGGCGTACGGCTACCACCCCGTGACGGGATTGCCGGGCTGCTCAGTATCTTCTTCGGGTACTTCGGTGCCTGGCGCTTCTACGCAGACCACACGGGGCTGGGGTTCGCGATGCTGATCGTGAACATCGTGCTCACGGTCGTCAGCCTGGGAATGTGGCTCTTCGTCGCGTGGATTTGGCCCGTCATCGACGGCATCGTCCTGGCAGGGGAACCGAAGGACAAGAAGGGACTTCTCCTGAGGTAGCCCGTTCCATCCGACGACCTCAGCGGGCGGCGGTCAGCGTCGTGCAGGTGAGGCTGTGGCCGAGTCGATCCCGCTTGGTCGCGAGGTAGTGAATGTTGTGGTCGTTCGGTGCAATTTCGAGGGGCGTCGTGCCGGCGATCGTGATGCCGGCCGCGGTGAGGCCGGCGGCTTTGGCGGGATTGTTGCTGAGCAGGTAGATGCGGTCGATACCGAGTTCGCGGAGGATGGCTGCGGCGTCGGTTTGGTCGCGGGCATCGATGGGCAGGCCCAGGTGCAGGTTCGCGTCGACGGTGTCGACGCCCAGCTGGTCCTGGAGTTGGTAGGCGGCGATCTTCGCAGCCAGTCCGATGCCGCGACCCTCGTGCCCGCGGAGGTGGAGAACGACGCCGGCGCCGGCGTGCGCGATCCTCTCCAGCGCGTCGGACACTTGGTCACCACAATCGCAGCGCCGCGAGCCCATGGTGTCGCCGGTGAGGCATTCACTGTGGACGCGGGTGAGGGCGGTGGATCCGGCCGGGTCGCCGAAGACCATGGCCAGGTGTTCGATTCCGTTGGCGGAGCGCTAGACGATGGCGGTGAAGGTGCCGTGGTCGGTGGGGACAGCAGCCTCGGCGCAGCGTTCGATCCTCAGGGTGTGGCGCCGGTAGTTCACGAGTTCTTCGATCGTGACGACGGGCAGGTTCTGACTTGCGGCGAAGGCGCGGACGTTTTCGCCGCGGAGCATGTCGCGTTTGTCTGCGGTGGTGACCGCGCAGATCAGCCCGACGGGGGACAGACCGGCGAGGGTGCACAGGTCGACGGCGGCTTCGGTGTGGCCGGGCCGGACGAGGACTCCACCGTCGCGGGCGCGCAGCGGGAGGACGTGGCCGGGCCGGGTGAGGTCGGTGGGCGCGGTCGACTGGTCGGCGAGCAGCCGGATGGTGCGGGCCCGGTCGGCGGCACTGATGCCGGTGGAGGTGCCGGTGGCGGCGTCGACGCTGACGGTGAACGCGGTGCCCAGCGGGTTCGGGGGATCCCCGACCATCAGGGGCAGACCGAGCGCGCGCGTTCGTTCGGCGGGCATCGCCACGCCGAAGAAGCCGGACGTGTGCCGGAGGAAGTACGCGGCGTCCTGGGTGGTGACGAACTGCGCGGCCATCACGAGATCGGCCTCGTTCTGACGATTTTCGTCGTCGAGGACGAGGATCGGTCTCCCGGCGCGCAGCTGCTCGAGGCACTGTTCGACGGTGTTCATGCGGGGCTCGCGGGTGTGAGCTGGTGGAAGGTGGAGGTGTAGAACAGCAGCGGGTCGGGGGTGTCGGTGGCGCCGAGTTCGACGACGCGGCCGACGACGAGGTCGTGGTCGCCGACGGGTTGGACGAGGTCGATGTGGCAGTCGATCCACGCGTGCGCGCCGGCGAGGCGGGGAGAACCGGTGGTGGCGGGGGTCCAGTCGATTCCGCGGAACTTGTCAGTGCCGCTGCGGGCGAAGGCGCGGCCGAGTTCGTGCTGGTCGGCGGCGAGGATGTTGGCGCAGAAGCGCCCGGAGGCGGCAACCTTGGGGAAGGTGGTCGAGCCCCGGCCGACGAAGAATGCGACGAGGGCGGGGTCGAGCGAGACGGAGCTGAAGGAGCCGACGGTCAGTCCGATGGGGTTGCCGGTGTCGCCCCGTGCGGTGACGGCGACGACGCCGGTGCAGAACTTCCCGAGCACGGTGCGGTAGGCGACCGCGATGTCTTCGGGGGTGGTGGCGGTGATGTGCGGTTCGGTGGTGGTTCGCATCGGTACCTACTTCAGGTGGTCGAAGTGAAGGGTGTGGGGGAGAGCTGCCAGCCGCCGCGCTGCCACGGCGGCTGGAACGCAGAGCTACACCGAGAGCCCAGTCTTGGCCCAGAACTCCTCGAACGTCGCCGAGCACATGTCGGTGCCGCGGGTGACCTTGCCGTCCTCGAAGCGGTGCGTCATCACGATTGTGGTGTCGAGTTCGAGGTCCCCGAGGCGGCGGTACGCCCGGACGTTGGCGGTCACCAGGTCGTCACCGACGACGTCGACGGAGACGACCTCGTTGCGGGATTCGTCGAGCTTGGCCAGGACGCCGAAGGCCTCGAGGAACTCGGCCTTGGTGTAGAGGCGGAGGGTTCCTTCGAGCGTGAAACCGGCCCACGTCATCTCGTCCGAGTACAGCTCCACGAGCGGAACCGGGTTCCCCTCGTCTGCGGCGGCGAAAGCTGCCTTCAGGGCGGCGGCATTGCTGTTGGTCATGCGGACTCCATCGTCGCTTCGGATATGTCGGCACCACGTGTCGTTCCTGTGGTGTGCATCACCCTGCCCGTGCGGGGAGCGCGGCGGAACCGTCCAGCTACGTGGTTCGCTACGGTCACACCAATCCGAAACCGGTGCTCCGAATTTGTGCAGGTAAACGCTACTTTCTCGGCCCGAATCCGGGTGCGAGTGCGTACGGCGCACGGTCGCTATGACACATCTTGACCCCCGAAAGTTGACAGGAGGTGCGACCAGCGACCAAGGTGATCCAGATCTCAATCACCGGGAGGTCGACCGACCGGTTACGAGTCCAGAAGGGGCCTTGTGAACGCTGACGAGTGGGATGAGATTCGCCGACTCCACCGGCAAGGATCCCCCATCAAGCACATCGCGGTGCAGCTCGGAATGTCGCGCAACACGGTGCGCCGCGCGCTGGCTCTCGACCACCCTCCCACCGACCACCGCAGCCGGCGCGGCTCCGTCGCCGACCCCGTCGATTCGGCCATCCGGGAGCTGATCGCCGACGACCCCGGCATCGCGATCGCGGAGATCGCGCGCCGGATCCAATGGACCAAGTCGAGGACCACGCTTGCCCGCAGGGTCACGAGCATCCGAGAGGAACGGTCGACCGGCGAACCCCACGACGGCCCTGCCGACACGGTGCCCGCGGCTCCGTCAGTCCCGGTTTACGGATCGAGTTTCGTGGGCCGTCGCACCGAACTGCTCGAACTGCGAAAACTGCTCGGTGACCACCGGCTCGTGACCATCACCGGCCCGGGCGGAATGGGCAAGACGCGCTTCGCGATCCATGCCGCCGGTGAGTACCGCCGCGCGTTTCCGGACGGTGTGCGCGTGATCGAACTCGCCGCGCTGCGCAGCCCCGAACTCCTGACCCAGACCGTCGTGGACGGGCTCGCCCTTGCCAACCGCGACATGCATGCCAGTCCGACGGAGAACACCATCATCGAGTATCTCCGGACGCGGCGGATGCTCCTGATCCTCGACAACTGCGAGCACCTCCTGGACGAATGCGCGCAACTGGTGTCGGTGCTGCTGCGCTCCACGACGGAACTGCGCATCATCACCACCAGCCGCGAGATACTGTCGGTTCCGGACGAATTCGTCTTCCCGCTCGCCCCGCTGCCCACGGTCAACGGAACGGCATCGGCCTCGCCGGCCCGCGGCACGGGAAGCGCGGTGGAGCTGTTCGTGAACCGCGCCGCCGCCGTGCTGTCGAAATTCGAGCTGACCGAGGACAACCGCGACGCGGTGATGCGCGTCTGCGACCGCCTCGACGGCCTTCCTCTCGCCATCGAATTGGCCTGCGCGCGACTACCGGTGCTGTCGGTGTACGAACTGGCGGATCGACTCGATCACCGGCTCAATCTCCTCACCACCGGCAACCGCACCGGGCCGCAGCGGCATCGCAGCCTCCAGGCGACGATGGACTGGAGCTACGAACTCTGCACCCGCGAACAACAACTCCTCTGGTCCCGCGCCTCGGTGTTCGCGGGCGGATTCGACCTCGGCATGGCCGAAGAGGTGTGCAGCGACGACGACGTCCCGGCAGACACCGTGCTCGACGGCATCTCGGCGCTGGTCGGCAAATCGATCCTGCACCGCGAAGAAGGCGGCACCCACGTGCGGTTCCGGATGCTCGAGTCGATCCGCGAATACGGGAACAGTAAGCTGACCGCCTCGGAGATGGACACCCTGACACTGCGGCACCTGCGCTGGTGTACGCGGTTGGTGACCACGACGGCCGACAATTGGTTCAGTGCCGACCAACGCGCCGGAAGCGAGAAACTGCGCCGCAACCATGCCAATATCCGGTCGGCGCTGCACGCGGCACTGCTGGATTCGTCCGACGACGACGAAGTGCGGATGGCCGCGGACATGGTCTCGCGCGCCTGGTTCCTCTGGTCGTGCGGATGCTCGGTGCGCGAACACCGGATGTGGCTGAACCGCATCCTCGAACGGGAGACGGCGCCGACGGCCACCAGGGGGCGGATGCTCGTCAACCTCGGCCTCGTCCAGACCCTGCAGGGTGACCGCGAGTCCGCCGACTCGGCGCTGACCGAGGCCTCCGCCGTCAACCTGACCGCGGACGACGCCATCACCGGCGCGTTCACCGCGGACGTCATGGGGCTGAAGGCCTTCTTCGCCGGCGATTTCGACGAGGCGGAACGTCGGCTCACGGCGGCGCTGAAGATGTACGAGGGAATCCCGGACCGTGAGGATCTCGCCCACACGCTGCGCGTCCACCTCGGGATGCTCTACTGCTTCACCGACGAGACGGCACGTGCCACCGACCTCTTCGGGATGGTGAACGAGCGTGCCATCGCGGTCGGGGAGTCGTGGCTGCGTTCCTACGCCGTTTACGGGCTCGGGTTGGTCGCATTGATGAACGAGGAGTTCGAGGACGCACTCCGGCTCGGCTCCGAAAGCCTGCGCCTGCGGCGTGACTTCGACGACGTCGTCGGAACCACCCTGGTCACCGACCTTCTGGGATGGGCCGAAGCCGAGGCGGGTTCGGCGGAACGGTCGGCAGTACTCCTCGGCGCCGCCTCCTCGATGTGGGAGTCGTTCGGCATGCAGCTGTACGGTTCGAGCCACTGGGTCGAGCAACGCGCACGCTTCGAGAAAAAAGCGCGAAAGGTTCTGGGAGACTATCAGTTCGAGAAGTGCCACACCGGCGGGGCAGCGATGTCGGTCTCCGAGATCACCGGATTCGTCCTGGGGGAGTCGGTACAGTCCGGGGACCCGGCTCCCGCGGGTGGCACGCGCCCGGAGGACGTTCTCTCCCCGAGGGAGCAGGAGGTGGCGGCGCACGTCGCCGCGGGCATGACCAACAAGGAGATCGCTGCCAAACTGGTTCTGTCGCCGCGCACGGTGGAAGGGCACGTCGAGCACATTCTGGAAAAGCTGGGGATGAGCAGGCGTCACGAGATCGCTGCAGCGTTCGCGCATGCGGGGCGGGGCACGCCGGGGTAGTTCCGCGTGCCCCGCACTCGCAGGGATGTGCTGGTCAGACCTTGTTGAGGGCACCCGCGTCGACGGGCATCGCGATGCCGGTGACGTAGCGTGCCGCATCCGACGCCAGCCACACCACGGCGTTGCTGACATCCACGGGCTCGATCCACGGAGTCGGCAGCACGTTCATCGCCGTTTCACACGCCTCACGGAAGTCCTCGTGCGTCGGTGTCTCCAGGTCCGGGCGGAACAGGCGGTACATGTCCTCGTTGTCGATCATGTCCGTCAGCACCGACGTGGGATGGATCGAGTTGCATCGAATCCGATGGGCGCCCAGCTCATTGGCCGCGGTCCGCGCGAGTCCGGTGACCCCGTGCTTCGCGGCGACGTAATGCGCGAAGTTCGGGAAGCCCTGCAAACCGCCGGTGGAGCTGATCAGGACGATCGACCCGCCCTCGCCCTGCTCGATCAGGAAGGGAACGGTCGCCCGCATGGTCTTCCACACGCCCGACAGGTTGATGTCGACCATTTCGTCCCACTGCTCTTCGGTGAGCTCGTGCAGCGGAGCGGACGAGAAGATGCCGGCGTTCGCGACCACGGTGTCGAGCCGTCCGAGCTTCGAGACGCCCTCGGCGACCACATCCTGGAGCTGACCGAGCGACCGCACGTCGGCGACCGCGACATGGGCACGCTGCCCGAACTTCTCGATGTGCCGGGCCGTTTCCTGAAGCTCGTCCTCCGTCGCACCGCGGTACTTCGTCGTGGCCGGCTTTGCGCAGATGTCGACGATGATGACGTCGGCGCCCTCTTCCGCGAGCCGGATGGCATGCGAGCGCCCCTGCCCGCGTGCGGCTCCCGTGACCAGCGCGACCTTGCCTTCAAGCTGTCCCATCAGGGGTCCTTCCGTTGTAGATGAACTGGGGTCTTCAGACGGCGTATGCGCGCATGATCGGTGTGGCGGCGTCCACGAGGGTGATCTGATCGACCAGCATGTGCTGCGTCGCGACGGCGGCGTCGCGCACGCACCGTCCGAGCGCGCTGGGGTTACGGATCGACTGGCTGCCCGCCCAGCGGTGCGCGAAGCCGACGATCTCACCGGCCACCTCCTGCGACCAGGTGATGACCTGACGCAACCGGGCGCGCTGCTCCTCGGTGATCTCCGCACCGGCACGCGCACTGGCCTCGGCGTCCTCGTGGGCGGCGTACACGTACAGGCGGGTCGCCTGGTAGAGAGCCTCGTATTTGCTGAATTCGCGGCGGAACAGTTCCGACTCGCCGACCACCGTGGCGTAGCCGGGACGCGCCTTGTTCGCGACGATCCGGACGATCTCCTCGAGCGCCCGCCTCGCCAGCCCGAGTGCCACCGGAGCGTGCCCACCGACGCCGATACCGAGCAGTCCCAGGCGGTACACGGGCTCGGAGCGGACGGGGGTGGTCGAGAACGTCTCCATCGTGAACTTGTCGGGGATGAAGCGGTCCTGGACGGCGTAGTCGTAGCTGCCGGTGCCGACCAGCCCCATCACGTTCCAGTTGCCGAGGAACTCGACGTCGGCCCGCGGGAGGAAGCCGACGCGGCAGTCGGGGGTACCGGCCTCGTCCACGATGGGGTTCCCGTTGTCGTCGTGGACGACGAATCCCGCGCCGATCCATGTGGCGTGCGCCGATCCGCTCGCGAACTGGTAGCGGCCGGTGACGCGGTAGCCGCCCTCGACGCGGACGGCCTTGCCGGTGGGCATGATCATGCCTGCGGTGATTCCCCGGTCCGGACCGCCGAACATCTCGCGGGCGCCCTCGTCGTTCATGAATCCGGCGGCGATGCCGGTGCTGAAGGAGTTGGCCATCAGTGCCCAGCCCGTCGACGCGTCGGCCCGGGAGATCTCCTCGATCACCTCGAGTGCCTGCACGATGCCCAGTCCACCGCCACCGAACTCCGTCGGGACGAGGGTCCAGAACAACTCCGCCTCGGCGAGGGCCTCGTATACCGGCCGGGTGATCGTCGCGTCACGCTCGATCGCATCCGCCTCCTGCTCGACGACGCGAGCGACGGCCTTCGCCCGGGCGAGATAGTCGACAGGCTCTGAACCGGCGAGAACGGACACGGCTCGATCAACGGTTTGCGTCATGGAAATGACCTTCCTGGTATGCAACTCGGCTCGTCGTCACCGCGCTCTTCGGTGGGACGAGATCGCGGTATGACCTGAATCACAATGGTCTGTTCGCGCGCTGCACACAGGCGGGTGGCCACGTGGTCCGCTACGTGGTCACCCGGTCGGGTAATGCGGCGAGCGTGAAGCTCGCCCTCTCACCCTGGCGAGTTGGGGCCAATGCGGTCGACAGACCCGCCGCCGATGGATTCGCTGAAGGCCGGGTCGCCGGGTCGTCGGCGTGGGGGCGGGAGCTGTCGTGCGAAGACGGCCAGATGCTTCAGGCTGGATAAGCGAACCGATGGGCATCTCTTCCCGCCGCGCCGAACCGCTACTCGCCTCCCATCTGATATTCATAGGCCTGCCGCACCAATCCCATGACATAGGCGAAATCGGACTGTTCGTTCAGCTCGACTTCCGTGGGCCCATTGCCCCAGTGGCCTTTGCCGCTCACGTCGTAGGCGAGTTCCCGCTCGTCGTGGAGTGTTTCGAGCGGGATGTTCAGGCTTAGGCGGAGTCGGACCTTCTGGGGGATGACGTCGAGAAAGTTCGTTTCGGCCTTGAAGGCGACGTAGAGCTTGAGGAAGTGTTGGGTGATCGCCGGATCAAGTGCCAGCGTCTCGTTGCTGAGGTGTTCGAACAGTTCGCGTCTGGCGGGCCTGAGGAGATTCGGGTGGTCTTCGATGGTGAATCCGGATTCTGTGCGCGATTGACGAAGTTCGGAGATAACGTCGTCGGGCAGTTCTGGGCGAGTCCAGATCTTGAGGGCTTCTTGGGCGAGTCGTTCGGCACGGGTCTCGATCTCCGTGTCGTTCCATGTATCGAGCTGTCCGAGGCCCTTGTTGAGGCGCAGAGGGCTGTCTTTGAAGCCTCCGTCCATGTCGCGCTTCTTCGCGAACGGATGGTCGGAGTATTCGGAGTTGTATCCCGTGAGGGTGAGGTTGCCGAGGGTGTGGAGATACCTTTGCTGTATCTCCTGCCAGTCCTCGCCGAGAGCTGCTTTCCAGTCATTCGAGAGGTTCTCGTTCTGCGGGAGGATGTGTTCGATCGTGTAGTCCTCGATGGTCACGTGTTCTTTGCGGCCATGGTTCTCGAGTACGCGGAGGAAGTAGGAGCGACGTCGAAAGTTGTACAGATCGGTGGTCAGGAGTGCTGAGCGGAATTCTGCGTCGGATGGGAATGCTCGGTAACTCTTCATGCTCAGAAAGTGGGCTTTGACGCTGTCGAGGTACTGGCCCTTGCGCACGGCGTCGCTGAACCCAGCGAATGTCTTGTTGAGGGAGTTGGTGGGTGTGCGGCAGACTGCGCGCCGGAAGATGTAGGACGTGACCATTTGTACGATCTCGAGGAGTTCGTCGCGCGAGATTGTTCCCAGTTCGTAGTCGGTGTATGCCTCGAGGAGGAACGGGTAGACAACATCGGCTTTGATCTGGTCAAGGTCTTTGAAGGCTTGGCGGAGTTTGTGGTCGATCTCCTTACCCAATGCGATCGCGCAGTAGCGTCGGGCGTACTGCGCGAGTTCAACTACGAGCGTTTGGATGGTCTCATCACCCGCGGTGAAGTCGGCCGCGTGGTCCTTGAACGCATCGTAGATATCGCCCAGTCGAGGTAGGTCGCCGGTCTTGATGGTCAGGTAGTGACGGGCGAACTGGTCGAACTGGCTCTCGTCTGAGCCCGCGAAGTCGAGTTCCATCGGGCGCCAGTAGGCGGTGTAGAGCTTCTCCTGTTGCTTGGGCGATAGATCCATCAGTACGTAGTTTCGGATGAGGTCGGCCTGCGAGAGCTTCTTGCCGGTTGAGTTCATTGCTTCGAAAACCAGTTGCGGGTTGTCCACGTTTCTCGTGAGGGTCACGTCGACGACGACGAGTTTGTCGAGGCCTTGGCACACGATGGCAAGGTCCAACTGTGGATCCGCAAGCTGTGTCCGGAAGAAATTGAAGTTGTCGACGACCCGGGTGGAGGCATTCGTCTTCGGCTCGACGCCCTGGAGGATCGAGATGAGAGCGTCCTTATCGCCCTGCGAGAGGATGAGCTTGTACTGCCGATCTCCATCCTCGTCCTCATCCAAGAGATAGCGGCTACGAATTTTTTTCGGGGAGAACCCATTCCAGGGCTCTCGCTGATCCTCGGGGAGCCCTCCCAGTCGCTCTGCAAGGGCGGCGAGAAGCAAAATGACCGTCGTGACTCGCTGCTGCCCGTCGATGATGAGGTCGGGCTCGGACGAGGTGTTTGTGGACTGGTCTTTCGCGACGTAGACAATCGAGCCGGTGAAATGTGCGCCCAACTTGTCGTTTTTGCCAGCCCTGAGGATGTCCGACCAGAGCTGGGCGCACTCAGATTCCTGCCACGAGTAGACCCGCTGATAGATCGGGACGACGAATTGGCTGCTCTTCTTGAGCAGCGTCAGCAGATGCGAGTCAACGGCCTTCACGACATTCCCCTCAGCTATGGACAGTGATCTGAGACTAGTGTGCCGGTCCGGAAATCTTCGCCATATATTTGGTGAGGGAGTCGAGGATCTCCTCCGCGGTCTTGCGCCAGACGAAGGGTTTGGGGTCTT
>NZ_JBHVEY010000026.1:105047-117447 GCF_042802055.1 Rhodococcus sp. NPDC057529 | reverse complement strand
ACCAGCAAGACCCACCACCGAAAACGCGCCTGACCCCCACCAGTGGGGCCGCAATTCATGCCGATCACTGGGGCCAGATCACTTGACGAAACTCAGGTGCCCGACGCACCGGGCCACTCCACGTAATCACAGGCCCCGCGCGGGCCGGCGGTGTGACCGTTCGCGGACGGGGCCTCAGACGATCAGGACCGGGGGCTCGGAGACGTCGACGTCGAGCAGGACATCCCACGAGACCGGGGGACCTGAATTGCGGAGCATCATCGCGTGTTCGGCCAGATGACGGGCTCGGCGTCCTCATCGTGACCACTGGTGCTGCCCCGCGAGAATCACCGCCAAGACCGTCCACCTCGTCGGCCGGGTAGTGACACCCCGCAATGCTGACCGCACACCAGTCCCTGGGGACCTCGCACGAGAAACGCCACCTGCCTGGGGGTTGGCCCGGGCGTCGTGTGTCGGCGACCCGCAGGGTCCGGAGCCGGTTATCGTCGAAGACTGTAGTGAATCAAGGGGGCAAGCGACCATGGCATCACCGACCACGACCGACCTGTCGACGCTGCTGATGATCGACTCCGCGGCTGCGCGGGACCGGGACGACGCCTTCTCCGTTACCCCGCTCGCCGGTGGCCGGGGGTGGGCGGTCGAGGTTCATATCGCCGGTGTCGCCGACGGCGTCGGCTTGGGGTCGGTTGCCGACGAGCAGGCGTTCCTGCGGGCGGAGACCCGGTACCTGCCGGGCCGCACCGTTCCGATGCTCGGCGACACCGCCGAACAGGCCGCCACCCTGACCACCGGAGCCGCGCGGACCAGTCTGCGGGTCACCGGCACCCTCACCACCGACGGCCGGCTGATCGACACCGCCGCCGGGCGTGGACAGATCCCGTCGGGCCGGTGCGTGCCGGTCGATCACGCGCAGGTGCTCGGCATCTTGACCGACCCGGCACATCCCTTGCACGCCCAGTTGGCTGCGGCGGATGCGGCCGCGCAGGCCCTGCTGGGCGCCCGCCGTGACGGTGGTGCGCTGGCGTTCTACGACCTCACCCGCGGCTGGGCGGCCAATGAGGACGGGGCCATCGTGGCGATCGCCGCGGAACTGCGCACCGTCGCCTACGTCATCGTCCAGGAGTTGATGATCGCCACCAACGAGGCCGTCGCGTTGTGGTGTGTGGAGCAGGGATTGCCGATCCTGTTCCGCAACCACCGGCCCAACCCGGTCGCCGGCAGCACGGACGAGCTGATGAACGAGATCGCCGCCGCGGCCGGTGACCCGGACCTGTTCGCGAAACTCCGCGGGCGGCTGCTGTCGACGCTGCGTACCGCTTCTTACGATCCGACGGTCCACGGACATTACGGCCTTCGCCTCAGCGCCTACACGCACGTCACCTCCCCGCTGCGGCGGGTGGCCGACCTGATCAACCAGCGGATCATCCTCGCCCACCTCGACCACTCCCCCACCCCCTACACCCCCGATCAGCTCGCCGCCCTCGGCGCCGACCTGAACCGGCGCACCCGCGCCGCCCGGGAAGCGAAGAAGAACCACTTCAAACACGCCGACCACCGCCACGTGATCCAAGAGGCGGCACGCGACCTCACCGCCCTCGATGCCCGCACCTTCCACAAGGTCCTCAAAACCGCAGCCGCCGCACCACTTCGCGACGAGATCGCCACCGAACTCGCCCGCCGCGTCGACGCCGACCTGCTGACCACCCCGGACGTCGCGGTCCTGATCGACGCCGCCGACCCCACCTGGCTTCCGATCCAACTCCGCGTCCTCGACACCCTGACCGACACCCATCCGGAGATGGGCCCGAGCGTGGTGTCGGTGTGGCGGCAAACCCACCCCGACCAACCCCCCACCGACCTCGAGACCCGGCGCAACGGCGCCGACCACCACCCACTGTTCGCCGCCCGCGCCACCCACCGCAGCATCCGCGGACCCTGGACCACCGCCGCGGCGAAGAAGCCCGCCGAACAAGCAGCCCTCTGGGCGGCACTGCGCGCACAGCTGACCGGCACCGACCACCCCGACACCGAACCGGACTGGCCCACCACCGAGCCGTCCACGCAACCCACGACTCCCCCACCGGCGCCACAGGATTCCGGGCCCGCCAAGACCGTCGAACCGCATCGGACGACCACGCCGGCCGCACTGAATCTGGACGGGGCAAAGAAATCCAAGGCACTCTCCAACCCCACCGCCTGGCTGATGAGCCTGGCCCAGAACAACAATCAGGCCCCGCCCGAGTGGGAGTTCCGCACCGACGGGCCCGCGCATGCACTCCGCTTCACCGCCACCGTGACCCTCGCCGGCCACACCGCCACCGCTACCAACACCGCGAAGACGGCGGCGAAGACCGCATCGGCCACCGCGCTCATCGAGGCACTGTTCGCACGGCAGTGACGGCGCCGCGCGGTCTTGTGTGTACCGCGTCAACACCAGCCGGGTGCCGGGGCGGCTGAATCGCTGCCGTCAGTCTCAGGCGGATAGCCGCCTGAGACGCCTGAGGCGCGCCGACCGACACGGGGACGGCACTCTCGTGGCGGCCCGGATAAGAGCGCCGTCGATCGGTCGGAGCATCGACATCCCGACGCCCTTCGATCCGAAAACAGAATGACGCAGGGACCCGATGCCGCGGTTTCGGGCGAGAGCAGGTCGTCGGGCAGGCGGTCGAGACCAATACGGATGTGAGATTTCCGGGCCGAGGTGTCAGGGGAGTGTCCGCACCTCGGCGTTGCGGTGCCGATGACGACCGACCGGCACCGCCGACATAGGCGCGCGCTACCGGCCTGATCGAGTGTCTTTGAACCCGATTCAGTACCGCTTCGGGTGCCCCGCTCCCCACTCATCGACAACTTGTTTATCCCATTTGAACTGCGACTATGCTGCCACTCCCCCACTCCCCACCAAATTCGAGAGCCGTGCGAATGTACCTCGCGATTCGGCGACAGACCGTATTGGCTCTAGGCTGATCTGGCGCGTTTCTCACTTGGGTGGCGCGGCGTTGGCGCAGTTTCTGGCCCGGGTGGCGCACGATGCCTCGGTGCTGGGGACATGTCGAGGCGCGACGGGCGACACCCTGGCGATCACTTCGCACGTGTAGGAGTTCGAACGTCGGCATCATCTACAGCCCAGTCCCACACGCTCGATGTCACTCCTCGAGCGAAATTCCGAGATCCCGACGCGCACCGCGCCCCGTCTCCGCCGAAGAACTACGGGACCCGCGGCCCCCTGCGAGGGAGGAAGTCCGCCGACACTACTGCTGCTGCAAGGAAGCCAGACCGGACCGGCCGCCCGCGGCCACTATGGGAAGTTATAGAAGTTTATGGAACCTTTCCCATAAATGTCTATAGTTGTCGATATGGATCCCGCGCTGAACCCGTTCAAACCCGGCTCGGGCCTGCGACCCCCGGCGCTGGAAGGCCGGGACCGGGAACGCCAGGAATTCGAACTCCTCGTCACCCGCAGCAAGGCAGGCAACTACGACCGCGGGATGATGCTCTCCGGGCTCCGCGGGGTCGGCAAGACCACCCTGCTCAACACCCTCGCCGAACACGCCGAGCGGCAGGGCTGGCTGGCGATCACCATCGAGGCCCGACCGAACGAGGCCGGGATCGCCGCGGTCCGCGCCCGCCTCGGCTACGAACTCGCCGTCGGTCTGCGCCGCTTCAGCCGCAAACATCAACTCCACAAGGTCATCGACGACCTCGTCTCCCTCGCCCGCGGATTCACCCTCGGCGTCGGCCTGGGCCCGGCCAAGATCGAACTCGCCCTCGGCGGGCGGGCCGCCAGCGGAGACATCGACCTCGACCTCGAGGAGCTGGTCGAAGCGATCAGCGACGTCATGCGCAAGAAACGCGCCGCGTTCGGACTGTTCATCGACGAAATGCAAGACCTCGACCCCGATCTGCTCGGCGCCCTGCTCGCGGTGCAACACCGCGCCAGCCAACGAGAATGGCCGTTCTTCGTCATCGGCGCCGGACTGCCCAGCCTGCCGGCGGTGCTCGCCGACAGCCGCTCCTACGCCGAACGGCAATTCTCCTACCGAACCATCGGACCGCTCTCCCCCACCGATGCCGCCGACGCGCTCCGGGTCCCGGTCGAGGCCCACGGGGGTGCGTTCACCCCGGACGCCCTCGAGATCGTCGTCGAAGCCAGCGGCGGCTACCCGTACTTCCTGCAAGAGTTCGGCAAGGCGATCTGGCACACCGCCCCCGCCTCCCCCTTCGATACCGAGGACGCCCACCTCGCCGTGGAGGAAGGCCGTAGAGCGTTGGACGACGGGTTCTTCCCGTCCCGGTGGACCCGGGCCACCGACCGGGAACGCCGGTACCTGCGCGCCATCGCCGAAACCGGGGAACCCACACCCCGCTCCGGGAAGGTCGCCGCAGCCATGGGGGTGGCGACCACCGCGGTCAGCGATGTCCGGGATTCCGCCATCAAAAAGGGCCTGATCTGGTCCCCCGAACACGGTCGCATCGCGTTCACCGTCCCCGGCATGGCCGACTTCATCCGACGCCAGCCCACCGCCTGAACCCCCCCGGTTCCCGCGCGCCGAGCCGGATCCCGCACTCGCTCGCAGCATCTCAAGACGACACGTGTGGTGCCCGAGGAAGTTCGAAGAGTGCTGCGGAAACCTTCTCCAGCAGTCACCCGCACCTCGAGGGAGATAGTGACCTCTAGTTGATGCGCAGGCCAACGGGTTCAGGCCGCAGTGACCATCCCACTACTCTTTCCCCGTATGGGGACCACCTTCCACGGGCCGACCCCCTGGCCGCACATCACCCGCGCCATCCGCACGCGCGGACCGCGGCACGCCGCGATCGCCTACCTCGGCCAGGACGCCCCCGACCTGCTGCCGCTGCGCGCCGGAGACGTCCTCGTCGTCAACGCCTCACGAGCCGCGGTGCGCGCCCACGCCACCTCCCCCGCCGCACTCGCGCACTACGTGGCCGCCGGGGTGCGGGTCTTATCGTCACCGAACCTGCACACAGGCCTGATCGCCACCGGTAGGTGGGCGGTCATCGGCCCCGCAGGCGCCTCCCACAGCTCCACCACCGCGGATGAGGCCGTGGTCATCACCGATGATCCCGAGATCGTGGCCGCCGTCCGGACCTTCATCGACGGTATCGACGAGATCACCGAGGTCGACCAACTGTTCCTCGACAACGCCACCGCCATCTGGCAGATCGGCCGGACCGTACCCCTGCCCGGGATCGGCGGCCACAACCGCGCCGAACCCGACTTCCTCCCCACCCCGGTAACCCGGATGTTCCTGTGGCACATCACCCACTACCAGCCCGGCGCCGCGGAACAACACGAGCGCGCAGCCCACACCAGCCGCCACAGTACGTCCGCGGGTCCGGCGGCGAAATACCAGCTCGAATGGTTCCGCATCGACACCCCCACCGGCCGCGGCCGCGGCCGGCTCCAGCGGGGCGACGTCCTGCTCCAGGTCACCGCCGACAACGAATGGCTCTACCCGCCCGCGGTCGTGGACTCCGACCCGATCGCGATCCCCCACACCCGCACAGCGGTGGCACACCACCTGCGTACCCGGGTCGACCTGGAGCCGATCGCGGTGACCGACGCGGAAGTACTGCTCGCCGACCTCGGACACCCGGGTCCCCGGCTGCGCACCGACCACCGCATCGTCTCCGCCAGCCTGCGGGCCGCGCTGCTCCGACTCTGGAACCTCTGACCGGTCCGCACGTTCGAGGCGTGACTACGACATAACCGGCGACGACGGCGCACCGAGATCGCCGCAGGCACACCGTGATCAGGCCGACGCCAGAACGGGGAGGGCGCTTCCCTGCATGGGGCGGCCACCGATCCCGGCGGGCCGGTGCGCGAGCGCGGAATGGTCCTGCACGCTGTCGATCAGCTTCTGGGTTCCACCAGCTGTCACGACCTGTGCACAGGTTGCCATCCGACACGCGTCGACTTCCGTGACAGATCGTCAACGAGGCGGACATACTTTGACTTCACGACTACCGGACAACACGTGGACGGCATACCTGAGGATGTGATCTCGATGCGAGCACACCGGGCCGGCGGCCTCACCTCTGCAGCTCGACGCCGAGTTTCACTGCCATCACCCCGCACTCGTGATGCCCGCCGACTACGTCACCGAATACGGCTTCCGACTGGGACGCTGGCAGGACCGCCAGCGAGTGGCCCGCATGCTCGGCGCCCTGCCGCCGCAACGCATTACGCAACTCGATGCGATCGGCTTCGTGTCGACCGGGGACAGCACGCCGCTCCCTGCCGTGCCGCCGACCGACGGTAAGCGGCGACGGATGCTCACCGAAATCGCCGCCTACCGCGAAGAACACGGCGACGCACACGTCCCCGCAAACTATGTCACCGCCGACGGTGAACAGGTAGGCCAATGGCTCTACCGGGCAGTGAAAAAGTGGCGAGCCAACGCACTGCCGGACGACGAGCGGCGCCCCCTCGCAGCCCTCGGGGTGTCCCCCGGGCCCCGCCCACGGGGACCACGGCTCTCAGCACACCCGATGCGATAGCCACCACCACCTGTCCCTCAGACAGATCGACACTCGCGCGCTCTGAGGCGCACAGGGGCAGATGTGCACATGCTCCGGTACTCGGCGAGGTGAAGGACTGCAGATTCCAGTCGATGTGGACGGATTCGATGCGGACGAAATAGATTAGAACTGGTCTGCTGCACTCCGGGACGGCCACTGGCCAACCCTGCTTCGGCCGCGTAGTTCCGGGACCTTCGGCCTCCAACCACAGACGTAATCGCCGAACCACACGCATCTGCTCCCGTATGCCAGCACGCATTGCACCACGCCTGCCGCCACGCACAACTTCACGCACAGCTTCACGTATATCGGCCCACAACATTTCACGCACATCGACCCGCATAAATCGCGCGGTCAGGAACACGTGTGATGACCGCACGGGAATCGGGAAGTACCCGGTCCCCGGCGCACCCGGTGCCGGGGACCGCCGGCCGAACAGGTCTGGACGGACCCCTCCAGTCGCCGGTTCCGTCAGTCCGCGCCGTACAGTTCGGCGGCGAAAGTGCATCGCTCCCCTTCGCTGCGCTTCGTCCCAGTCGATGTCCGGCAGCCGTTCTGCGCGGAACTCGGTCATGATGTCGTCGGGCATTGCCCACATCCCCTTTCGTTGTGATGGGTTGCTACACAGTGGGAGTGCGGTGCAGCGCGGCCAACAGGGCGGTATTGGTGGCGTGCGCGGTCGAGGGTTCGGTGGAGGCGAGTACGTCGGTGCTCGCGTCATCGATGACGACGCTCATGTGGGCGCGGTGGCGCGAAAGCATCACGCAGGCGCGGCCCGGATCGAGGCTGAAAGTTTCGGCGGTGCGGTATCCGGCCAGCGGATGCAGTACCACCACGGCGGCACGTTCGAGCCCTTGCAGTGAATTCGCGGTGCCGACCAGCACGTCCGGGTGATCGGATAGCAGGGCGCGGATCGCCGCCGCCTGGCTCACGTGGGGAACCACCACCGCGATATCGGCGGCGCTGATCGGTCGCTGGTCCTGGGCGGTGACCAGCACGGTGTCGAGCAATTCGTGCGCCCGCTGTGCGCACGCGGTCGCCAGCGCCGGATCGGACGGGCCGCCGCAGACCGTGACCGGGCGGTGCGCCAGCTCGGGCACGATTGCGCCTGCGTCGGTCAGGTGCTCCGGTGGTCGGCGGGAGGTGAACGGCAGGTCGGGGTAGAACAACGGCCCGATCAGGGCGGTGGTGTCGGGTCCGAGTCGCCAGGTGTGGCGCAACCGGTGAACGCCCACCGCGTCGCCGTGTGCGGCTTGCAGTGCGATCGGTCCCGGCAGGTTCGGGGCGGTATCGCTGCCGTCCCATCGGGACACGTCGCCGGTCACCACCGGATCGATCTGACCGGGATCGCCGACGCAGACCACCTGCCGGGCCATGGCGCCGAGGGCGCCCAGATCGGCGTAGGTGCATTGCCAGGATTCGTCGACCACGAGTACGTCCGCCGCCACGCGGTCGGGGTCCGAGAACAGCCATCGGGCGGTCGTGCCGATCAGGATCGCGCCCACCTTACCGGGCCACCGCACCTTCTGTCCCGACACCGTGGGCGTCTGCCCGCTGTCGGGTTTCGGCGGTTTCGCTTTCCACATCAGTGCCGCGCGATCGGTGAGGGTGCCCAGGCGCCGCGCGATCTCCACTGCCTGCTCGCGGGTCTGGGCCGCGATGCCGACCCGTAGATCCGCGCGGTGCGCCAATGCTGCCGCGAGGAGGGCGACCAGTCGGGTCTTGCCTGCACCGGGTGGCGACGGGACGACGACGGCGGGATCACCCGACCACACCGAGAAGAGCACACGGGCGGTGATCGGGTCGGACATGATCTGCGATCCCGGCCACTTCGTGAGTGGTGGCGCGCTGGGCCTGGGTGCCGGTGCGCTCGCCGGTGCCGGGTGGGGGTTGTCGGGGCGGGGGGCGAGGATGCGCATGAGGGTGCGACCTTTCACGAAAGGTGTTGTGCAGCATGATGTTGTGGGTGGCGGTGCGGGCGGGCCGTTGGGGTTAGTCCTCTGCGCCTGCGATCAGCACGTCGAGGGGAACCTCACGCCGCGTAGCGACCGGGGTGTGGCCGGTGGAGAGCCAGGAACGGCGGGCACGGTAGAGCCGCCAGTATCGACCCCGACCCGCGCGCATCGTCTGCGGGGACGGCGACCTCGGCATCACGCACACCCGTGCTCCCGGTGTGGGGGCGTGTGCACCGACCGAGCCGAAATGCAGGACCAATTTTCCCTCCACGACGTGTGCCGAGGTGACCTCGGCACAGAACCGCTCGACGGGTGTGTCCGCTGGGGTGCCCATCCAGCCGGTGACCTCGGATCCGAGACGCAACCGTGAATCGAGCCGCTCGCAGGTCACCGACAGCGATACGCCCCGCCGACGCGTGCCGGTCGGCGGCGGGGTCACCGAGGCCACCCCGACCGCCACGTGCCCGGTGTGGACTGCGCGTTGCCGCCAGAGCGGATCATCGAGCAGGGCGGCAGCTTTCAGGTCGGCGGCATCGCATCGGGTGCGCAGTCCCATGGCGGCGCTGGCGGTGGTGTCCGGGCGCGACCAGTCGTGCCCGGCTGTCGCTGCCGACAGCGCGCGGTCCCAGCAATAGCGGTCGTCCTCGTGGATCGGCGCCAGTAGGGGCAGCAGCGGTCCGCCGCCGATCGTCGCGGCCCACTCGTGCAACCCGCTGACGCTGCCATCGCCGATGCCGAACCAGTGCCGCAACGTGGTCGCCGACCGTTCGGCGTCCGGGGTGGTGCCGAGGACGTACCGCGCCGACGACGCGGTCACCAGATTCACCACCGCCGAGGTGCCGGGATGGTCTGCCCGATCCGCCCACCACGCCACCATGGCCGCCGCGCCGGCCACCTGCGGGTCCGGGTGGTGTGCGTGCGCCCGCGCCAGCGTCAGCAGTGCTGGCAGGGTGCCGGTGTCGTCGGTGAGCAACGGTGCCGGGTCGCCGCGCCCCACAAGGGTGCCGCCGTGTGCGGCCAGCAGTGCCAGGGCATCGATGTCGCGGGCCCGTTCCTCGGGGCCGCCGAACCCGGCCGCTGCCACGGCGGTGCTGCCACCACGGGCGACCGCACGCACCGCCAGCGCCGCCGTGGACGGCACGAATGTGGTGTGCGTGAGCCGAGCGACCGGCGACCGGGTTTCGGCGGCATAGAGCCGCTGAGCGAGGTCGAACCATTCCACGCTCATACCGCTCCCCGCTCCTCGTCGCGCCCCTGCACCGGGTACGCGGCGCAGCGCCAACCGGCGCGCAGAGCCATTGCCGCCGCATCGGTCGCCGTGCCTGCCACCACCTCCGCGACCTGGTGGGCGGTGATCCCGGTACCGGCCAACACCCGGTCGGCGTAACCGGCCAGGTCGCCGCCGTCTGCCGCGCTCATGCGCGTGCTTCCGCGCCGACCGGCACGGACACCGTCGACGCCCACGACGGTGTACGTGCCGCCGCCGTGTCGCTGCCGATCACCGCGCACACCAGATGCGACCGCGACGGGCGATCCGGCCACGGCGTGTCCCCGTCCGTCGCGGCGATCACCACATGCGGCTGCGGGCGCGCAGCGTTGGCCGCCGCGATCCCCACCCGCATGTCGGTGCCGCCGCCGCCGATCAGTGTCACGTCCGCGAGGGACCGAACCGGCTGCGCGGTGGTGCTCGACGCATCACAGGCCAGAATCCGCACCCGATCACGTGCCACACCGCCAGCCCGCAGCACCCCGGCGACCTCACTCATCGCCGCATCCAGATCGTCTGCCGACATCGATCCCGACGTGTCGACCACCATCGACACCGTGATCGACGGGCCGCGCATCGCCGGAGCGACGATGCCCGGGATTCCGCGCCGCGAGGGTCGCGAATATGTGTAGTTCGTCCGCCCCGCCTGATCCGCCACGGCACGCCGGATCACCGCACGCAACAACCGATCCCATGCCACCGTCGGCGGTGCCAGTACCTCAGCGGCCCACCGCGCCAACCCGGCCGGGGCGCTCCCCCGCCCCTTTCTCGAAGACTCCCGGACGGCCTGCGCGACATACCGCCGCACCAGGTCGGCCTCCGCGCCGTCGAGACCTTCGGTGACCTCACTTCCGGCCGCACCCAATTCACCGGGCACGGCAGGGCACCCGGCACCGGAGCCGCACCCCGGATCACCATCGCCGTCCGCGGGTGCGTTCGGAGAGGACGGGGCAGACGGATCCAGCTGGTTCGTGTAGTAGTCCTCCGCGACGCCGCCCGATGCGCACCCGATGAACTCCGGGGTGATCACCCCGTCGGGCAGTCCGACCCCGGCCGCGAGAAGGTCATCGTTGATTTCCGCATCGGCGGCGTAGTTCCACGCCAGATGCGCGACCGGCTTCGGCAAGAACTCTGCGCGCGCGGCATGTGCCCGCAGTAAGTGCCCCACCTCGTGCAACAGGACCGCACCCGCCACCGGGACCGGCCACGCGTGCGCACCGACCAGCAACGCCGGATCGAGATACAGCCGCCACTGCGCATCTACCGCGAATGTGCCCAGCCCCGGCGCAGCCACCGGTTGCGCCGCGAACAACGCCCGCATGAAGTACGGCATCTGTTCGGCAGAGACCAACCGGGCCAACCGAAACGCGCGCAACTCGTCCGGTGCGAGTGCCCGCACCGCGCTCACGCCGCCTCACCGACCAGGCCCGCAGCCACCAACATCGGGGAGAACCGTTTCGCCGCAGCCGGAACCACAGCCTTGGCGGGCCGGGCCTTCGCCAACGTCCGCGCCGCCGCGCCCGCCACATCAGGTGCACCCGCTTCCGCCGCCGCGATCAGCGGTCCCCACGCGCTGCGCCACGCCTCGACGGTGCCCCGCCCCGCAGCCCACGCCGTCACACCCGACAGAACTGCCCACACCAGGTCCGGACGCGACTGCCAGTCGAACGCCGTTTCCGGATTCTCGATCACCGCCACCGGGTCGGGCAGATCGGCATTGCGGCGCCACTGAAGGAACTCGACACCGGTCCCCTCACCGATCAGCCCGAACACCGCCGCATTGATCGCCGCGTTGTCGTCGTCACGCAGATGCGGCAACACCGCCGCCAACATCGCCCACGTGCGCCGCGACGGCCACGCTCCCCCGGTCTGCGCCGCCGACGACGGGAAGGCGTCCAACGCTTCCGGGTTGCGCTGGACATATCCGGTGATCGAACTACGCACCAGCGCCACGCGCTGTTCGTCCGTCGCCACCGCACGCGAGGCGGGCGGCGACGCCCACCCTGTCGCCATACCGTCCAACCACTCGTCCACCGACGGAGTGAACTCCACATGGCAGAACCGATTCGCCAAGGGCGCTTCCAGCTCGTATCCACCGGCAGCACAATCGGGAGGATTCGCACCCGCAATCACCCGCGTTCGATTCGGCAATTGCAGATCACCGACCTTCAGGTCCAACGCGACCGCAAGCATCGCCGCCTGCACCGCAGGCGGACTCGTCGTCAACTCGTCCAGAAACAGATAGCCACCACCGGCGGCGTGAATGCGCTTCGCCCAGTCCGGAGCCTCCAACGTCACCCCGTGCTCCCGCACCACCGGCAGGCCAGCGAAGTCGGCCGGTTCACGCAACGACCCGAGGACCGTCTCGCACAGCACCCCGTCCGACGCCGCCAACCCCCGCACCAGACTCGACTTACCCATACCCGGACCCGAGATCAGCAACGACGGAACACCGGCCCGCCCATTCGCATCCAACACCGTCACAGCAGTCGCCACATCAGCCACAGAAAATCCTCCAGAGTCGAGCGAGTTGGTCAGTCCCGCTACCGAATTAGACTCCTCGATTATATGGTCTTACCTGCACAAATAGGGGTTCTGTGGTTGTCCCGCGTCCCCGGCGCACCCTGTGCCGGGG
>NZ_JBHVEY010000026.1:0-105037 GCF_042802055.1 Rhodococcus sp. NPDC057529 | reverse complement strand
CCCGCCCGATCTCGTTCTTTTGTTGGTTTTTTTTCCCCGATACGCGTGGTTTTTTGTTGTTTTCCTTCCCCCCTGCCCCCCCTTTGTCCCGACCCCCCGGGACAACCACCCGTCCCAGCGCGGAAAGATCGTCCGCGGGCCGGCGGATATCCCGGGAGAATCAGCGGTCGCCGGCGCGCGGCTCACAATCACTCACCGCGTCGGCGGTCACCCATCACCACCGATCCAGCCCGGTTTCGTCCATCACCCGATCGCGCCGGAACACGAACACACGCGGCGAGCGAGTTCAACCCGCTCGCCAGCGGACGATGCCCCGCAAGCGGATCCTCTAGGGACAGCTATCGCGGGCTGTTTCTGGGATGGTCACACGGGGAACTGCAGCGAATGCGGGCGGCGAATCGAGCAGCTGCAGGCCCCGGCGCGAAGTCTCACGCGCTGAGCACACGCTGGGTACGGTACTGAAAGAGTCGTAGCACCGACCCCCGCATTCGCGGTTCGCGATGGGAGAGATAGGTCCGATGGACACGCTGACGCAGCGCCCGGCACCCGGTCGAGCGCGCCTGCGCCGAAGGGGAGGCGACGGCCGTGAGCAGTGAGACCGCGTGGCCCGAAGTTCTGGTCCGGATGGTCGACGGCCCCGGCCACGCGATCAGCCTGCGCGGCACGATCCGAAGCCGCAACGGTCGCCATCAACCCGGAAATTTCGGAGGCTGGGCGATCATGGGCGACCAGGCACGACCGCAGTTCACCGGAAACTTCAGCCGCGCCCGCGAGACCGTCCACCATGTGTGGCGCACCGGCTCGAACGTGCGAGTGGAAGATTCGGACGGTCACCCGGTGCTGATCAGTGATGGCAGCCGCAGCTGGAGCTTCACCCGAGGTGACCTTCCCGTCGAGGGCCCCGCCTCCGCGGTGCGTTTCGAGGGCACCGGTACCTACCTGTTGGACTGGCGGTCGGCGACCGAGTTCACCAAGACCGGCTACAGCGAACCCGTTGGCGCGGTAGGGCACGCCACGTTTCTGGGTCGGCCGGCGTGGACGTTCGAGCTCGCCGCCGCCCACCTCGACCCGCACACCGTGCGCCTCGTTGTCGACGCCGAGACCGGGATCGTCCTCCAACAACGTTACGACGCAGTTGATGCTGTCGACGAATGGACCGAGTTCGTTGTCGACGAGCCGCTCGACAATGCCCTTTTCGAGTGGACCGGCCCCTTCCTGTCCGCCGAGGAGGAGGCGGCCCGCGAACGCACCGAACAGGAGGACGAACGCGCGCGCCGCAGACAGTGGTTCCGCACCCACGTCACCGACCAGCCGTTGACCACCACCGTGCAGGTGGACCTCGACGTGCAATGGGTGCACACCTACAACGACGATACCGGTGCGTTCGAGGCCAGCCTCGGCGGCGACCATGTCATCGGAGGATCGTTGGCACGCCGACCCCGATCCTCTGAGCCCTGGAATCTGCGCTGGGGCGGTGACGTCCACCGCTGGTCCACTACCGACTTCGACTGGCAGATCTCCCTGCATGACTTCACCCTGAGCCCGGACCGACTCCGGCAGCTCCAAACCCGACTACACCCCGGCGAACCCGCCACCCACTACACCGCCGGGTGAGCCCGAAAGGTTGATAGCGGAGTCGAAAAATGGCGGTCACCGGTGTCGCTTCGGGTAATGCTTGCGGCGCTCGGCCGCGGTCAGCCCACCCCAGATCCCGAACCGCTCATCATGGGCGAGCGCCTCGGCGAGGCAGGCGTCACGGACTTCGCATCCAGAGCACACCCGCTTCGCCGGGCGGCCGTTCTCCCCCGTCTCGGGGAAGAACGCTTCCGGATCGGTGACTCGGCACAGCGCGAAGTCTCGCCACTGCGGAGCGTCCAGGGCCATCCTGGGCCGTGTGTCGGTATCGGTCATCTCGCTCATCTCCCTTGTCCCAGATGGGTGTTTCGGTGGGGCGGACGGTATCCCCTGACCTGGACTATGCGACTCGGCTTCGCGTCACGCCCCGTCACGCCGTGATCGATGTCCTCCGTCCCGGCATTCGTGTCATCCATCCGAGTGCGGCTCTATCCCGTTATGAGGAGGAAGTTCCGAGATGGATGGGTTGAGTGACATCGCGCGGAGAACATGCACCGAACCTGGTACGCGCACAACACTCATCGAGGTAGGTGGAGTTGGCGCATTCGGGTCGGGTGCATGTACGGCGGCCGCAGACCGGCCAACCCGAACCCGGCCGATTCCGGTTCCAATCGATCCGGCACGCAGGCCGGTGGTGTGGTGCGCCCGAGGGTGCCGTCGCTGTGCAGGTGCGCCGACGCCCACCGGTCGGCGGCGGGGCAGTGTTCGAACTCCCACCGCAGGACCCGGCCCTCACCATGGGCCCGTTTCTTACCGATGACATCCAGGCCACCCAGGATCGTGGCGACGGCGTCGAGATCTCCGACTCCGCGCCAGGTGACCGTGCGGGTGCTGGTGATCATCAGGGGCATGTAGCGAGCCCGGTAGCGACCCTGTCGATCCGAGATCACCGCCGGCAGCGTGTGACTGAGTTGCTCGAGCCCGCGGTGATCGGCCCGCGACGCCCAGTGCCGCACCACGGGATCACCGGCCGGGTCCTCGGGGAACGAGCACGTCGCACACCAATGCCAGTCCTGCCCGGCGAGCTCGCACCGCGCCAGTGGCAGCTCGAGGTCGGGCGGGGCGCTCTCGGGTGTCAGCGCCGGCACATACTCGCCTCGGCCCCATGCCGTGGCCTTGTGATCGGCCCACAGTTCGGCGGCGAGGATCCCGTCGAGACTGATTCCCCACGGCGTCGCGTGCGCCAGTCCCGACGACAGGTGCGCCCGCACCAGGAACGGTGCCATCTCCACGGCGGCGGTCATGTCAGCCAGCACAATGCGTCGATGACCTCATCGCGCAGTGGTTCGAGTTCGACACGCCAGTCCACTGACTGCGGGTCCGGGCCGGCCAACACCACCCGATCCGATTCGGCGCGGACCCGTCCGTGACCTATCGCGCTGCGCCCTCCGAGGAATCCGTCACGCGCGAATCTGCCCCACACCTCGGTGAAGAACGAGATCTCGAGTTCGGTGGCCCGGTCCAGCCGCAGGAAGGTTTCGAAACGGGTTCCCGCGGGAAGTGTTTCGACCTCGAATCGCATCAGCATCGACGAGCAGGCACCTTTGCCGGCTCCGACCCCGGTCGGGGTTGGTTCGGGGAACGCCCGGGTGTCGGTGTCGTCGAATCGGCTGTAGCTCTCCAAGCAGACCAACTCGAACTGACTCATCAGCCGGCCGTCATACGCCCGGGTCATGATCGTCTCGGTCTCCCGCACCCGCGGGATGACCTTGCCCACCTTCAAGCAGCTATCGATCGGTGGCTGGCCTCCGCCGTTGCCGCCGAACACCCCGATCGGGGGAACCAGCTCCCGCAGTCGCTGCCGCCGCCGCCCGGTCAGAGAGTCGCCGGTGACCTTCGTCAACGAGCCGCCGTTGCGTAGCGCGTGCGCCGCCGAGAGCGGGATCTGCCCCTCGTAGCCGATGACATCACGGAACAGCTCCTCGGCGATCCTGCGCAACCCGCCGCGCAGGGAGTTCCCGGACACGATCGGCACCAGCACCGGCTTGCCGTCCGGCTGGATCACCGGCTCACGCCGCAATAGTGTCGTCGTCGTTCCGGAGTCCTCCCCCTTCTGGGAGATCGAGGACAACGCGGTCAGCTCGACATCCCAACGCACCGTCGACCTCATCATCTCTTCCTTCCCTCAGTGCGGGCGGCGGCCACGGCTTCGGCGACGATCCGTGTGCGCAGCACGTACGACGTGGGACGCTCACGCAGCAACGTCAGCACCGGCTCGGACTCCTCACGCAGCAACGTCGCCAGCTCCAGCCGTTGGTCGGTGTTCGTCGGTTCCGATTCGAGGGACCGGGAGACCACCGACCACCACCGGTCGAGATCGCCGCCACCGATATAGGTGGCGACCCGGACCCGGTTCGGCAGGTGCTGGGTCCAGTACGTTTCCCGCCGCCGACCGACCCATCCCGAATCCCAGTCGATCCCGTAGTGCAGCAACAGCAGCAGTCGTTCAGCCGTTGCCGCCGGACCGTCGAGCGGCGGCAGCCCCGCCGGTGCGGCCGCGAGCCATCGACCGGTCGGGCTGGTCATGTCGTCCCCTTCGCGCTCGCCGACACGGTGGCGCGCAGCGCGAGCTCCCACCACTGCCCGATCTGGCGGTACGGGGCGAGACGGTCCCAGTCCGCGAAGACCGCCGGCCACCGCCTGGGGGCGACCTGGGCGAGCACCGGATATGGGGCCGCGGGTTCGGCGAGCATGCGGGCCCCGAATCCCAGCGCACGCAGGCGGCGCATCGCCGCCGCCGCCGCCACGTCACGCGCAGTCCACGGCAGGGACGTGTCCTCGACAGCAATCCTGCCCCACCGTGCGTGCGGCAGGATGTGCTTTCGGCCGGGCCGCAAGGGCACCACCACGGCGGTATCCGGCTCGAGGGGCCGCGACAAGATCCGTTCGAGATCCGCCGTGGTCACTGCCCTCATTGCTGGTCGGGTGGTGACCACATGCATGCGTCTGCGTAGGTCCGGGTGCTGGTAGGCCCAGGCGCAGGACGTGCACAGCCCACCCTCCGCGGGCGCCTTCCAGCAGTCGTAACCCGTGAACGTTCGGGAGACCACCTTGGTCACCGCCTCCACCGGAACCGGGGACGCCGCGCATCTTCCGCACCGGCCCACCCTCGCGGGCTCGACTGCCTCGCGCGTGTTCGTTGACGCGAATGCCGCGGCGACGACGTCCTGCCGGAAGGCCACCTCGCACAGTTTCCCCACACCACACTCCTCACATGCCCAGGCGACTTCACACGCCCCTACGACCGGAGGAAGATCCGCCGGGCGGACACTGTGTGACAGAAGCTCCCGAGATCTCGAGACCGGACAACTGTGAGGAGGGCGTGTGGTGGGCAAGCCCGAACCCGACGGCCTGGACCTGAACACGCTCCGGGCACTGCGCCGGCCCCGCCGCGACCTCAGGGCCCTCACCGGGCGCATCGAGCAGCACCTCGACGACCACGACGGATACCTCGCCTTCTCCGGCGGCAAGGACTCACTCGTCGCACTCCACCTCACCCTGCAGGTCGAACCGAACATCCCCGTCGTGTTCTTCGACTCCGGCCTCGAGTATCCCGAGACCTACAGCTACATCACCGCACTCGCCGGCACCTGGAACCTGAACCTCGAACCCCACCGAGCCGACCCACCATTGCTGACCGTCCTCGCGCAGTCCGGCGAATGGGACCACCAGCAGCCCACGCGAGCCACGAGCCAGAAACTGCGCGACATCCTCATCGGTGCACCCTCCCGCGCGGCGCACGCGGCACACGGGCCGGGAGAAATCTGGGGTGTACGCGCCGACGAGTCACCGAAAGGGACCGGACGCTGGTCGCTGTACTACAACGCACTCAGCAGCCACGTCACACGCGACTGTGACGGCTGCTGCACCAACACCACCGAGCAACGCCGACACCACGGCGGTCTCATCGACCGAGCCGACGGAACACATGTCTTCGGGCCCATCTGGGACTGGAGCGTCGAGGAGATCTGGGCCTACATCGCCCACCACCAGCTACCGGTGAACCCCGTCTACGACACACTTCGCCGACTCGGCACCCCCGAGGGGCACCTGCGGGTCTCGCACATGCTCGACGGTGCTTTCCTCGAACACGGCCGCATCACCCGCCTGCGCCGTGGATGGCCGGCACTGTTCGAAGAACTCGCCCACGTCCTCCCCCGGATCCGCGAATTCGTCTGATGGCGAGCGGGTATCACGGGACCGACCCACGAGAGCCAGCGCGGTGTCGCGTCGCTGTGGACCTCCGTCGACCCAGCCGCAACCGGTGTCGTGACTGTGGTTTCCGCCGCGACACCGCGGAAGATCTCATCGGTCACACCGCGGCCGGGCTCACGTATCGTCCCATTCGAGTCCGAGCAGACGCATCGCCCCGGCAAGGTCCCTGTCGTCGGGTGCCACCGGCATCTGATCCAATGCGGTGACGTGCGGGCTGACGACCGGGTCACCCGGGTCGCTCGTAGACCGCCCTTCGGCCGCAGCCCGTCACCGTGCCGCGAGTCGAACTCGACACCGGTGATCAGATATCCGTCCGGACCGCCAAGGGTGTTGACCCCCTTGGAGATTGCCTGCGTCAAAGCCCGCGGGCGGCCGCTGGCGAATCGCGGCGCCGTCGAGATCATCGAGTCCGTGTCGGATCGCAGCCGACCGAAACCCGACACGCGGCACCCGGCCGGGTTCGACAGCGGGGAATGCGGCGGCATCCTCATCGTCGACGACGATCTCGTCCAGATCCGCGATCACCTGCGCGCTCGGCCGGGCGTAGGCGAGGACCTCCAGATAGCAGGCCAATCGGCTGGCACCAACATAGAGGGTGCGCCACACGCCGTCCGGGTCGTCCGGGTCGTCCCACCGGCCGGTGAACCGGCCGTCGGTGGCATACACCCACGGTGTCCATTCCCACGGCGGCGGCGCGAACCCGACCCGATAAACCTCGCACCCATATCGGTGGGCGCACCACAGACTCGACTCGAGCGACCACCGACCTCCATCCATGCGCAGCGCGCGTCCACGCGCGCACCACGCGTCCAGCGCGTCCGTCCATCCATCCATCCACTCCACGCCGCGATCCAGCGCATCCTCCTGCGCGCGCCATCCACCGCACGATGCGCATCGCACGCACGCTGTCGGGCAGTGAGCCGCACCGAGATAGCTGACTGTCAAGACTGCATTCCGGTAGGGTCCGTTCATGTACTGGCTCGACTACAGCACTGACAACTGCACGATCCAGCGAACGCTTGATGTCCGGTGAACGGATTCGAAGACAACGATCACGCCAATATCGCGCAATTGTTTCACGGTATTGTCGAGCAATCTGTTGCCGGTATCTACCTGCTGCAAGACGGCGTGATGCAGTATGTGAACGACAAGTTCGCTGATTTCTTCGGGACCACGCCGTCACGGTTTATGGGCAGACCGTTGGCAGATATCGCTCCGCCTGAGCAACGCCACAGTTTGGTGGCGCAATACGAAAGACGTGTTCAGGGCTCGGACCAGGAGTCTCATTTCATCATTCGTGCCAATGTCCGACGCCGGGGCCCTCGATTGATCGAGATCCATGGGCGGCAGGTGATTTATCGCAACCGGCCGGCGGTGGTCGGTATCGGCATCGATGTGACCGAACGAGAGAAGGCGCTCAAGGATATTGAGGCGTCTCGATCGCAATTGCGGGCGTTGATGTCGGCCGTCGAGACGATTCAAGACACTGAACGCGCGCACATCGCCCTGGAGCTGCACGACGATATCGGGGGGTTGCTGACGGCATTGAAGTTCGATGTTGCGCGACTGCGGCGACGACTTACGGGTGCGGATGCGCTGAATTCCGGAACCCGATCGGAGCGCACCGACATCGCTGGACTATTGCAGTTGACGCACGAGATCTCCGGTACGGCGCAGGAAGCGATCGACGCGGTGCGCCGGATTTCGGATGAGCTGCGCCCTTCCCTCATCGATCACCTGGGCATGCTCGACGCCATCCGCGATCACGCGGCGAAGTTCCAGGCGCGCTACGGCATCGCATGTTCGGTCACCGTTCCGCAGACCGAGTCCGCGGCCGACCCCGCTTCAGAACGAGACCTTTTCCGTATCATTCAGGAAGCGTTGACGAACGTCGCCAGACACGCATCTGCGACGAAGGTAACCATCACGCTCGAGCGTGACGACGACACACTCGAGGCGACGATCGAGGACGATGGCGTCGGGCTTCCGACCTCAATCGAGGAGTCGACCGACGGGCTGGGTCTGGCGGGAATACGCGAACGCGCCCGGCGTATCGGGGGGCACACGACGATCGGAAACTCGACCGCGGGTGGCGCACGTATCGAGGTACGGGTCCCGTGGGCGTTCGCGAAGTAGCCACGAGCACCGGGACGGTCAATCGATGAGTCGATTACGTACCGCGTACTGCACCAACGCCGCATTTCCGTCCAGCCCCATTTTCTTCAGCAACCGGGACCGGTAGGTACTGACCGTCTTGATACTGACGTGCATTTCCTGAGCAATAGCGGTCAGACTGACGCCATTGGCGATCTGCATCATGACCGAATATTCACGCTCCGAGAGTGTCAGGTGCCGATTTTCGCTCTGTAGGACGTCGACGTTCTCGAGCATCTGCTCCGCAACTTCGGGAGTGATGTACCGGCCGCCTGCCACCACTTTATGGATCGCGGCGATGAGCACCTCGGCGTCCATGTCCTTCGACACATAACCGCTCGCGCCGGACTCGAAGGCGCGAAGCGCGTACTGCTTGGCCGAGTACATGCTCAACATGATGACCGGCAGATGCGGTGCGATTCGCGCGATCGCGGGCAGGAGTTCGAGACCGCTGCGGACCGGTAGGTTGATGTCGAGGAGAACCGCGCTGAACGAATGTTCTCGGATGAGTTTCAACGCGGTGGTTCCGTCGGCGGCCTGCATCACGGAGTCGATGCTGCGGTCTTCTTCGAGTAGGCGCACAAGTCCGGCTCTGAAGATGGTGTGGTCGTCTACGAGCAACACGTTGATCATTTTCTCGGTGCCCTTTCGGATAGTCGGTCCCGATGGTAGCGACCTGCCGAGCACCGCCGGTCTCGGGAATTTTCGGGGTGTGCCGATGCGGGCGGGTTTGCGCAGACTCGTGATCGGTATTTCCGTTGTGGCGATCGCGCGATCGATGTCGATGCGTGTCGGATAACTCCGACGCCGAGCGTGGCGTTCTTCCGACAGACACCGAGGGGCGAACCGCGGAAGTATCGGCCTTACCAAGGCATACCAGTGGGAAGGGCCGAAACCCGATGAACTACACACCTCCGATCCGTGAGATGCAGTTCGTACTGCACGAGGTGCTCGACGCCGCCGCTACGCTGCAAGGCGCCGGTGTCGACATCGACCGCGACACCATCGACGGAGTGATCGAGGGTGCCGGCGACTTCTGTGCTCGCGTTCTGGCCCCGCTCAACACCGTGGGTGACCGCGACGGGTGCCGTCTGGTCGGCGACACGGTGGTGACTCCCCCGGGGTTCAAGAAGGCGTACGACCAGTACGTCGCCGGCGGGTGGCCGGCGGTGGACTGCGATGTCGAGCATGGCGGCGGCGGTATGCCGTCCACCGTAGGTTCCGCTATCAAGGAGATGCTCGCGTCGGCCAATCCCTCGTGGACCCTCTACACCAGCCTGTCCGCCGGCGCATATCGATGCCTCAACGCAAACGCGTCAGAGGAACTCAAGCGCCGCTACCTGCCGCAACTGGCCTCCGGTCAGTGGACCGGCACCATGTGCCTGACTGAACCGCACTGCGGCACCGACCTGGGCCTGCTCACCACCCGCGCGGTACCGGCCGAGGACGGCAGCTACCGGATCACGGGGGCGAAAATGTTCATCACGTCCGGTGAACACGACCTGGCCGAGAACATCGTGCACCTCGTGCTGGCCCGGACCCCGGACGCCCCCAAGGGCACCCGGGGTATCAGCCTGTTCGTCGTCCCGAAACGCGCGGTCGACCCCGACGGCGCCGTCGGCGACCGCAACGGTGTGTTCTGCGACAGCATCGAGAACAAGATGGGGTTGCACGGAAGCGCGACCTGCGTGCTGCGCTTCGACAACGCCGTCGGACACCTCGTCGGCGAGGTGAACAAGGGTTTGGCGGCGATGTTCGTGATGATGAACGGCGCCCGGCTGGGCACCGGTGTGCAAGCGCTCGGCATGAACGAGGTGGCGAACCAGAAGGCCCTGACCTACGCCCGTGAACGCATCCAGTCTCGGGCACCGGAGTCGATGCGCACACCGAATCAGGCCGCGGACCCGATCATCGATCAACCGGATGTGCGGCGCATGCTGCTGACGCAGAAGTCCTGGTCGGGTGGATCGCGGCTGTTCCTGTACTGGTTGGCATTGCAGGTCGATCTCCGCAAGTCGTCGGCCGATCCGTCGGTCCGCGAGTACGCCGAAGACATGCTGTCCCTACTGACCCCGGTGGCCAAGGCGTTCGTCTCCGATCGTGCGGTCGATTCTGCCTCGTTGGGGATGCAGGTCCACGGCGGCGCCGGCTACATCGCCGATTACGGTGCCGAGCAGACCTTTCGCGACACCCGGATTCTCCCGATCTATGAGGGGACCAACGGTGTGCAGTCCCACGACCTGCTGCAACGGAAGGTACTCAGCGACGGCGGTCGCCGGTTCAAGCAATTCGTCGAAATGGTCAGTGGCTATGCCCAGACACTCGACGGCCGGCAGGAGATGGATCTCTTCCGGGTCGCTCTCATAACGCTGGCCGGGGAGATCGACACCCTCGTCACCGATCTGGCCCGTTGGGCGCAGGATGACGACTGCCGGGTCGGGACCAGTGCGGTCGATTTCCTCAATCTCGTCGGTTACTACGTACTCGCCTACTTCTGGGCGCGTGCCGCGGACACCGTGCTGCAACTGGGCGATCAGGCCACCGACTTTCACCGTCAGCAGCTCGCCATCGCGCGCTTCTACTTCGACAAGCTGCTCCCCGATACCTTCTCGCTGCTGGTCCGAGCCCGCTCGGACACAAAGATTTTGATGGACGACGCAGCTATCGCCTTCTAGGGGTTGCGCCGCGTCACCACAGGACTCTCCTCCTCTCCACACGCCTCGACGACATCATTTCTTCGAGGCACGATCACAGAAGGCCGCACACGATGACCAACACCAAGAACTTGTTTGCCCTGGACGGACGCACCGCTCTCGTCACCGGAGGATCGCGTGGCCTCGGTCTGCAGATCGCCGAGGCTCTCGGCGAGCAGGGCGCTCGCGTGGTGATCAGCTCACGCAAGGCCGACTCCTTGCAGATCGCGCAGGAACGCTTGTCCGCCAAGGGAATAAAGTGTGAATGGATCGCCGCAGACTCCAGTCGCGAGGAGGAGGTCCTGCGGTTGGCGGACGAGGCACTCGAGCGAGTCGGCACGATCGACATCCTCGTCAACAACGCCGGCGCGACCTGGGGCTCCCCGGCCGAGGATCTCCCGCTCGCCGCGTGGGACAAGGTCATGAATTTGAACGTGCGCTCGCTGTTCCTGCTGTCGCAGCAGATCGGCAAGCGATCGATGATTCCGGCCGGATACGGTCGGATCATCAATCTCGCGTCGATCGCCGGCATGAAAGGTAACGCCCCCACCGGGGCGAAGACGATCGCCTACAACACCAGCAAGGCCGCGGTCATCAACTTCACCCGCGCCCTCGGCGCGGAATGGGCTCCCCACGGCATCACCGTGAATGCGTTGGCCCCCGGCTTCTTTCCGTCCGATATGACTCGCGGCACGCTGGAGAAGCGGCTCGACTCGATCACCGCGCGCATTCCGCAGGGTCGGATCGGCGACGAGAACGACCTCAAGGGTGCCGCGTTGCTCTTTGCCAGTGACGCCGGCAAGCACATCACCGGCCAGATCCTGGCCGTCGACGGCGGCGCCACGGCGATCTGACCGCCCCGATCCCCTCTCCTCCACGAAAGGCACCCGATGAGTACCGACACAAAGCCCGGCGAAGTCACCCTCAGGATCGACGGCCGGATCGCCGTGATCACCGTCGAGAACGAGGCAAAGAAGAACTCGTATTCCCCGGAGATGATGGAACAGCTGAGCGAGCATCTGACGACGTTCGATGACGACGACGATCTGTGGGTGGCCGTGTTCTGCTCGGCCGGCAAGGATACGACCGCTGGCCTGGACATGCCCAAGTTCTTCGGCCCGAATGCAACGGCGAAGCCCCGCGATCCCGCGAAGGTCGATCCGTTCGGCCTCGGCCGCCAATGCCGCAAGCCGGTCATCGCGGTCGTCCAGGGCCTCACCTTCACCGTGGGCATCGAGATGATGCTCGCCGCCGACATCGTCGTAGCCGCCGACACGGCGCGCTTCCAGCAACTCGAATCCAAGCGGGGCATCGCCCCGATCGGCGGCGCCCATTTCCGCTACCTGACGCGCACCGGCTGGGGAAACGCGATGTACCACCTGTTCTTGTGCGACCAGTTCGACGCCGATACCGCCCTGCGGATGGGATTCGTCCAGGAGGTCGTACCGTTCGGGCAGCAGATCGACCGCGCGATCGAACTCGCCCGTCAGATCTGCAAGAACGCACCCCTGGGGATCCGCGCGACGAAGGTCGGTGCGATGGCCTTCCTCGACGCGGCCGAGCAGGCCGCGATCGCGCAGATCCCAGTCATTCGCGAGCAAGTGATGAACTCCGAGGATTGCAAGGAAGGTATCCAGTCCTTCATCGACCGGCGTGAAGCCGTGTTCCAGGGTCGCTGAGCCGGATTCAGAAAGAGAAGAGCTTTCGTATGAGTGAGACAACCCAGATCGTCAACCTGTCACCGACCGTGCAGTACGAGGTGCGCGGTGATGTCGCGGTGATCCGGTTGGCGAACCCGCCGGTGAACGGACTCGGTGACACGATCCGCACCGGCCTGTCGGCGGGCATCACCGCAGCCGAAGATGACGCGATCCGAGCAGTGGTCATCGTCGGTGACGGCAAGGGATTCTGCGGCGGCGCAGACCTGCGCCAGTTCGGAACACCGGCCGCCGCCGTGAAGCCGTCCGTGTCGGAGGTGTTCGACCAGATCCAGGCGCTGCGCAAACCGGTGGTGGCCGCCATCCACGGGTTCGCACTCGGCGGTGGCCTCGAGCTGGCATTGGTGTGCAACTACCGCATCGCCCAGCAGGGCGCGACGATCGGACTGCCCGAGGTCAACGTGGGTCTGCTCCCCGGTGCCGGCGGCACCCAGCGCCTGCCGCGGCTTATCGGCACCGGGCAGGCCCTGGAGATGATCCAGAACGGTGCCACCGTCACCGCTGCCCGCGCCGCCGAACTCGGGATCGTGGACCACTGTGCGGCCGGCGACCCCCTCGACGCCGCGCTGGCCTTCCTGAGCAACAGCGTCCCCGAAGGCGCGGGAGCCCCGCTCATCGACGATCGCCCGCCGGCCAGCAGTGAGGGCGTCGACTTTGACGCCGCCCGCCGCCGTGTCCGGCCGAGCACCCGCAACCGCGTCGCGCAACTCGCGGCGATCGATGCCGTCGAGGCGGCCACCACCCTTCCCATCGGGGATGGCCTTGCCCTCGAACGCGCCGCCTTCGTGCGGTTGGTCGACAGCCCCGAGGCCCAGGCGCTGCGACATGTCTTCTTCGCGGAGAAGGAAGCGGCCAAGGTGACCGACATCGACCGTGCGACGGCACCGCGGCCGATCAACCGGATTGCTGTGATCGGGGCCGGCACCATGGGCACGGGTATCGCCATGGCGTTCGCCAACGGCGGTTTCGCGGTTGATCTGATCGAGCAGAACGCCGATGCCCTCGATCGCGGAGTCAGGACAATCCGTCGCAACTACGAGGCCACCGCCGCAAAGGGTCGGCTGACACCGGAACAAGTTGAGCAGCGGATGGCATTGATCGCGCCGAGCCTCGAACTCGGCACGGCATCAGCAGCGGACCTCGTCGTCGAAGCCATTTTCGAGGACATGACCGTGAAGAAGGAGGTGTTCGCCAAACTCGATGCCATCTGCAAGGCCGGCGCGGTCTTGGCGTCGAACACGTCCCGATTGGACATCGACGAACTCGCCCGGTCGGTCTCCCGGCCGCAGGACGTCATCGGACTGCACTTCTTCAGTCCGGCCAACGTGATGAAGCTGCTCGAGGTGGTGCGCGGCGACGCGACCGCCGACGACGTCGTCGTGACCAGCCTGGCGCTCGCGCAGAAGATCACGAAGGTTCCGGTGCTGTCGAAGGTGTGCGACGGGTTCATCGGGAACCGGATGCTTTCGCCGTACCGCCGCGAGGCGGACTTCCTACTCGAAGAAGGCACCACGCCGGAGCGGATCGACAGCGTCCTACGGGAATTCGGCCTCGCCATGGGACCGTTCGCCATGTCCGACCTGGCCGGGCTCGACATCGGATGGGCAGCCCGCAAGCGCCTGTCTCCGACGCGGCCCAAGCACTTGCGGTACTCACGGGTCGCCGACGTTCTCTGTGAGAGTGGCCGCTTCGGACAAAAGACCGCTGCCGGCTACTTCCGGTACGAGGATGGCAGCCGGAATCCGGTGCCTGATCCTGTGGTCGAGCAGGTCATCCTGCGCTGCGCCGCAGAAGACGGGATCGAGCGCCGGGAGATCAGTGACGCCGAGATCGTCGACCGGTGCATCCTCGCGCTCGTAAACGAGGGCGCGAAGATCCTCGGTGAGGGCATCGCTCAGCGCGCGTCCGACATCGATGTCGTCTACGTCGACGGGTACGGCTTCCCGGCCTACCGGGGTGGGCCGATGTACTACGCGCAGACCCTCGGCCTTGCCGAGGTGCTCCGCAAGATCCGCGAATTCGAAGCAACGCATGGGGAGTCCTGGACTCCCGCGCCGCTGCTCGAAAAGCTCGTCCGCAACGGGGAAACCACCTTCCAGTAGCCCACCGCTGAGCGTAAGACGCAGCGCGCCAGCTCATACCGGTGTCGTCCCCGTTCGGAGCTGGGCAGGCCGGCACCGGTATCGGCCTGCCCGCAGGTAGAGGAACTGTCTCTTCCTGCGGGCAGCCATCCGGAAGCGGTGTCAGATGATTCCGACACGAGCGGTCTCGGTTGTCCTACAGACACCGTGACGGCATCCGGAGAGAATTCTCTTCGTGGCGCGGATCACATGCCACGGACATCGGGGGGTGTCGTCATCGTCGGGGCGCCTACCGGCGCCGTATTCGGAAGGAAACATCCAGTGACCGTCGGAAAACTCGAGGAGACGGCAGCCGCGCAGTCGTCCGGGACTCGCAGAACTGCCTGGTCGATGACCGCGGTGGTCATCCTGCTGTACATGATCAACTACGCCGACAAGGCCGTGTACGGCATCATCGCCCAGCCGCTTGCTCGTGAGCTGGGCTTGACGTCGTCGCAGATCGGCATGGTGGGCAGCCTGTTCTTCCTGATGTTCACCATCGGCGGTTTCGCCTCAGGGCTCCTGAGCCGGTGGTTCGGTCTGCGGTGGGCCCTGTTGGCGCTCGCGCTGGTCTGGTCAGCCTCAGTCCTGCCGGTGGTGCTGTCGGCCACCCTCGCGGTGCTGATCGCCAGCCGGATGCTCCTCGGCTTCGCCGAAGGCCCGAGTTCGGCCCTCATGCACACCGCGGTTTACTCCTGGCATGCACCGGACAAGCGCGGCTTCCCCAGTGCGCTTCTTCTCAGCTCCGTCTCGATCGCCAAGATCGTCTTCGCGCCACTGCTGACCTACATCACCGTTTCCTTCGGCTGGCGGGCCGCCCTGATCACCATGGCGATCATGGGCGCCCTGTGGTGCATCCTGTGGGTGACCAGTTGGTCGCAAGGACCGCATTTGGCGCCGGCCGCCAAGTCCACGGGCGAGCAGCAGTCCGACAACACCGTGCCGTGGCTGTCCATCTTCCGCACGCCCACCTTCATCTTCGGCGCCCTGTTGTTCATGGCCTACTACGCGCTGCAGACGGTGATTCTGACCTGGCTGCCGTCGTACTTCGAACTCGGACTCGGCTTCTCAGCCCAGCAGGCAGGGTCGATGTTCGGGATCCCCAGCATCTTCGCCCTCGTCTACATGCTGACGATCTCGCGCGTGAGTGACCGCCTGATCGCCCGCGGCTCCACCGTACGGCGGGCGCGCGCGGTCGTCGCCGCCTCCGGTGTCGCGCTCGGCGCCGTGATCCTGCTGTTCGTCCCGTACGTCGACTCACCTCTGGTAGTGGTTGCAATGATCTCGCTGGCCTACGGTGTCGCATCTGGTGCCGCTCCGCTGGTCAATACCGCGGTCAGCGTGATCTGCCCCCAGCGGCAGCTGGCCGGAACGCTGGGGGTGTACATGGCGATCATGTCGGTCGGCGGCCTGATCGCCCCCTGGCTGGCCGGAGTCATCGTCGACCACGCCGCAACAAAAGCGGACGGGTTCGCGCTCTCCTTCCAGATCCTCGGTGCGGCCGCCGGCGTGTTCGCTCTGCTCGCGCTGACATTCATCAACCCCGACAGAGATCGACTCCGGGTACTCGCGGCGACAACAGCAAGTAGGGAGGCGATGTGAGAACTTTCGCTGGGATCGCCGAACTCCAGAAAGCCGTCGGCACCCATCTCGGGTACAGCGATTGGCACCAGGTCACCCAGGGCCAGATCGATCGCTTCGCGGCGGCAACCGGCGATCGTCAGTGGATCCATGTCGACGAACAGAGGGCTGCCAAAGGGCCGTTCGGGACCACGATCGCCCACGGCTTTCTGACCGTGTCCTTGATCCCGCCCCTCGTGTGGCAGGTGTACAAGGTCGACGGTCCCACCATGAGCATCAACTACGGAAGCGAGAAGGTGCGGTTCCCCTCGGTCGTGCCGGTGGGGTCACGACTCCGCGCCGGCGTGGAGTTGCTCGAACTCACTACCGGCGCATCCGGCACCCGATGCCGCACACGAATCACGATCGAGCGAGCAGGCAGCGACAAGCCGGCCTGCGTGGCCGAAACCCTATCCCTACTTGTTCCCTGAATCGCTTGGAACGCAAGGAGAAGATTTGATGACGAGCATTCAGCAGGCAGCATCGTCGCCCCGCAGCACACCGTCGGCCGGCGATCACGGAAGTCTGCGCATCGAGGACGTGCGGGACGGCGTCCGGGTGATGACGATCGACCGGCCCACGCGCCGCAATGCCCTCGATCACGCGACCTATGTCGCACTCGCCGCCGCCATTGCGGACGCCGACCTTGAGCCTGCAGTACGGGTGGTCGTACTTACCGGTGCCGGCGGAAACTTCACCAGCGGCAACGACATCGACGACTTCCTGCGCACCCCGCAACCGGAGCCGCGCGGCGGAACGCTGCTGTTCGGTGCTCTCCTTGATGCCCGCAAGCCGGTCATCGCCGCGGTGGAGGGTTACGCGGTGGGCATCGGGGTCACCATGCTGCTGCATTGCGACCTCGCGTTCGCCGGCGACGGCGCCCGATTCCGGCTTCCCTTCACCTCACTGGGGTTGAGCCCGGAGGGCGCATCGACCTATCTACTGCCCCGCATTGCGGGCGACAAACAGGCCGCGGAACTGCTGTTGCTGGGTGAGATATTCGGCGCCGGTGCAGCGGCCGAGGCCGGTTTGATCAATCGTGTCGTCGGGCAGGGAGCTGCACTGACCGAAGCCCTGGACCGAGCCACAGGTCTCACCGCATTTCCGGCCGGATCTATCGAAGCGACGAAGGCCCTGCTCCGCAAGCACCGGCACTCCGCCGTGCGCGACGCGCTCGCCGACGAGTACACGGTGTTCGCCGAGCGACTTGTGAGCGATGACGCGAAGGCCGCTTTCGGTCGCTTCACCGCCAAGGCGTAGTCGGTCATCGACACGACAGCCACGATTGGAAGCGACGGAGAACTCCAGATAATGAACGCACAGAGTGCGACCCGCGAAAACGATCGAACAAGTGAATATGACGGCCTTGCAGTCGCGCCCATCCCGCCCTATTGGGCCATGCAGGATCTGTCGAGCCGGGCCAAGATCGAAGAGTACGAGCGAACCCCGCTCTCGGAGCGAGGCCTCCCGAGCAGTGTGTACGACTACATCCGCGACGGCGCGATGATCGACCCGGAGGCGACAGCCTTCACCTACCTTCCGGATGTACGTGATCTCACCACAGCAGAACACCTCACACACCGTCAGGTCTTAAAGCGGATCACTCAGGCCGCGAACCTATTTCACTCCCTCGGCGTACGAGCCGACGACCCCGTATCGATCCTGACGGCGAACACCCCCGAACCACAGTTCGCGTTGTGGGGCGCCCAGACCGCCGGAATCGCCAATCCACTGAACTGGATGCTCGAGCCGGAACTACTCGGCGAACTCATCACCGCCACCGGATCGACGATCCTGGTCAGCTTCGGCGGCGACGCCACCACGGATGTGTGGCCCAAAATCGACGCAATCCTGGCGCACGCCCCGACCGTGGAGACGGTGATCCGGGCCGGCGGCTCTCGGTCCGGCCCCGTACCAGGTGGTGTGCGATTCCTCGAATTGGTCGACGAACTCGACCAGCACCCCGGCGACGCACTGATCGAACCCAGGAACATCGAGTGGGACACCGTCGGCGCGATCTTCGGCACCGGCGGCACCACCGGCACCCCGAAACTGGCCCGGGTCACCCACGGCGGCCAAATCTACGCATCCTGGGCTTCAGCGGTAACGCACCGAGTGCCGGTCGGCTCGGTGCGGTTCTGCGCCTCTCCGACATTCCACGTTCATGGGATCGCCGTCACCCAGCTCACCGGGCTGGCCCTCGGTGGAACGGGAATCTTCCCGACATCGGGTGGCTGGCGAGGGCCCGGGGTGGTCGACAACTTCTGGCCGATGGTGCAGAAGTACTCGGTAACCAGCGTTCCCCTGCTGCCGACCATCGCCAACAGGCTTGTCCAGCGGCCGGCCGACATCCCCGCGCACCACACCCTCGACCGAGTCACGAGCGGATCCGCGCCGCTGTCCATGGAGGTGGCGGACCGCTTCCGAGCCCTCACCGGAGTCAGCATCGCCGAGGGATACGGCCTGACCGAGACCTCCGGCGCGGTCGTGGGCTGCCCACGTGGGGTGGAGCCGCGACCCGGCATCATCGGCATGCCCGTGCCGTACACCGCCGCCAGGATCGTCCAGCAGAACCCTGACCGCGAACACCACGAGTGCGCCACCGGCGAGCCGGGAATCCTGCTGCTGCGCAGCCCCGGGTTGTTCGCGGGCTATCTCGACGCCCGACAGAACGACGGGGTCGTCCTCGACGACGGCTGGCTGAACACCGGCGACCTCGCCAGCATCGACGCCGACGGGTTCCTCCGGATCACCGGGCGTGCCAAGGATCTGATCATCCGCGGTGGTCACAACATCGATCCCGCCCCGGTGGAGGAAGCCCTGTTCGAGCACCCCCGCGTCGCCGAGGCGTCGGTGGTCGGGATGCCGGACCCCGATGCCGGGGAGGTACCGGTCGCCTATGTTGTCGTAGTCGAGGGCGAACACCTAGATTTCGACGAACTGGCCTCGCACATGCGGGAGCGGGTACGCGAACGCGCAGCACAGCCCAAGCAGTTCTTCGTCCTCGACGAACTGCCGAAATCGCCGGTCGGCAAGATCCTGAAGAACCAACTGCGGGTGGACGCGGTCGAACGTGCCTTCACGCGACTGCTCGACGAGGCCGGACTACACAGCCGATACGAGCTGTACTCCCAGGATCAGGGCGCCGCGGGAATCGACGTCGTCGTGCGACTGCTCGCCGACGACCCGGCGCTGCTCGACCGGGCCCAGGCCGCGCTGTCCTCGGTGACCGTCCGGCACCGAATCCACTCGACCACAAGGTGAACTCCATGCCGACCCTGACACTCGACGTCTACACCAGTCCGCAACGCGACCTACCCGCCGGGGGCTCGTTCTCCCCCACCACGGCGACCCTGGTGCTCGGGCCCACCCAGGCGGTCCTGGTCGATACCGGATACACCCTCGACGATGTGCACGAAGTCGCCCGTCGCATCGAGATCTCGGGGTGTTCGCTGACCACTATCTACATCACCCACGCGCACCCGGATCACTACCTCGGACTCGAATGGCTGCTGACACGCTTCCCCCAGGCGCGTGCAGTGGCGGTCCCCGCTGTCGCGGAGAAGATCGCGGAGGACCTCGAACTCACCCGGAGGCGTTGGACGGCGATGTTCGGCGGCCTCGCACTGGACAATTCGGCCGTCCCGGAGCCTCTCAAGGGCACTGTACTGCCAGTCGACGGGCACGAACTGCGGATCCTCACGATCGGCCAGGGCGACATCCCGCACAACACGGTCGTCCACATCCCCGCGATCGAGGCGGTAATCGCCGGCGACATCGTCTACAACGGGATCAATCCGTTTCTTGCCGCCTCCGGCCCCAAGGAGTGGCCGCAGTGGATCGCCAGTATCGACGAGGTAGCCGCGTTGTCTCCCCGCATCGTTGTCGCCGGCCACAAACGCCCCGACCTCCCTGATGACGACCCGACCGCGTCGCTCGGCGGGACCCGCGCGTTCATCGACGCGTTCATGGGCGCCGTCGACGACAAGGACACCGCGCGGGACGTCGTCCGCCACCTACAATCCCTCTTCCCCGACTACGGAAATCCCAGCGCGCTCATCGGTTCGGCCGCAGCCGCATTCAAGAGAAAGACAAACACTCATGCCTGAAGCAGTCATCGTGTCGACCGCCCGCTCCCCCATCGGGCGGGCCGTCAAGGGGTCACTCAAAGACGTGCGTCCCGACGACCTCACCGCACAAATGGTCACAGCAGCCTTGGACAAGGTCCCCGCCCTCGACCGCACCCAGATCGACGACCTGATCCTCGGCTGCGGACAACCGGCCGGAGAAGCCGGATACAACATGGGCCGCGTGGTATCCATTCTGTCCGGCCTGACGGAGGTCCCCGGTACGACCGTCAACCGCTACTGCTCCTCGAGCCTGCAGACCACTCGGATGGCGTTCCACGCGATCAAGGCCGGTGAAGGCGACGTCTTCATCTCGGCCGGCGTGGAATCGGTTAGCCGCTCCATGGCCGCCGGACGCTCAGACGGCCTGCCCGGCACCAAGAACCCGCGCTTCGCCGACGCGCTCACCCGATCCGAACGCCGCGCCCAGGCTGGTGCCGACACCTGGCACGACCCGAGCGCCGACGGACTGCTCCCCGACGTCTACATCCAGATGGGGCAGACCGCCGAGAACGTCGCACAACTGCAGGGCATCAGCCGGGCCGAGCAGGACGAGTTCGCGGTCCGCTCGCAGAACCTGACGGAGAAGTCGCAGGCCAACGGATTCTGGGACCGGGAGATCGTGCCCGTGACCCTGGCCGACGGCACCATCGTGAGCCAGGACGACGGCCCCCGGCCCGGGACCACCCTCGAGGCGGTGGCGAAGCTCAAGCCCGTCTTCCGCCCGGACGGCACCGTCACCGCCGGCAACGCCTGCCCCCTCAACGACGGCGCCGCCGCCCTGGTGATCATGAGCGACACCAAAGCCAAGGAACTGGGCCTCACCCCGCTTGCCCGGATCGTGTCCACCGGCGTCTCCGGCCTGTCCCCCGAAATCATGGGTCTCGGCCCGATCGAAGCCTCCCGCAAGGCGCTAGCACTCGCGGGCCTGACCATCGACGACATCGACCTCGTCGAAATCAACGAGGCGTTCGCCGCGCAGGTCATCCCGTCGGCCCGCGACCTCGGCATCAACATGGACAAGCTCAACATCAACGGAAGCAGCATCGCGATCGGGCACCCGTTCGGCATGACCGGTGCACGTATCGCCACCACCCTCATCAACTCCCTCCAGTACCACGACAAGCAGTTCGGCCTCGAAACCATGTGCGTCGGTGGAGGTCAAGGCATGGCGCTCATCATCGAACGCCTGTCCTGACGGTGCGAAACGGCCCGGTAGCGGAGCGAGTAGGGCCTGCCGACCCGCTACCGGGGCGGGACCGCCGAACCGTCGCGCTACATCAGCCCCGGTGATGCTCCGATAACACCGCATCGAGAAGCCCCGGAAATCGATCATCAAGATCGGCGCGGCGCAGCGTCAGCCGCCGGTTGCGCCCACACAACTCACTGATGATCACGCCCGCCTCCCGCAGCACCTTCACGTGATGCGAGCGCGTGGACTTCGGGGTGTCCACGCCGAGAGCCGAACAGTCGACCATATCGACAGGACCGTCCGACAGTTCCTGCACCAGCTCCAACCGCGCTCTGTCACTGAGCGCGAACAGCACTGCCGTGAGTTCGATGGCCCCACGATCCGGGTGCGGAAGCGTTGTCGACTCAGTCATCGTTCGATAATAGTTGAACCGTATTGCCGAATATTATAAGCTTCGCTAATGGTTCCAAAACAGTCGAACCTTGTGATCGACACTCCGAATTCACCTGTGCCAATACTCATTCCCGCGAACGACGCCAGTCCACGTGGACGCCGGGGATTCCCTTTCGTACTGACCGCCACCACCGCCATGATGGCCGGGGCGAGCGCCCCCTCCCCCTTCTACCCGGTAATTCAGGCCGAACTCGGATTCACCCCGGTCATGACCACCACCGTTTTCGCCGTCTACGCAGTCGCCCTGCTGGCCACCTTGCTCGTCGCCGGTTCACTCTCCGACCACCTGGGCAGACGACCGATGATCTCGGTCGGGTTCGGGCTCCTCGCGCTCAGCGTCATGCTGTTCTCACACGCGGACAGTGCCACCGGATTCATCACCGCCCGTATCCTGCAGGGCATCACCAGCGGCCTCCTGCTGTCCACGCTCGCCGCGACGGTGGTCGACCTCGAACCCCGGAACCGACCGGGATCGGCCGCCGCCTGGAACTCGGTGACCGCGATGACCGGGCTCGCAAGCGGGGCACTGATTGCCGGATTCGTCCTCGATCGCGTCGGCGACGATGCGTCCACAGCAGTCTTCGGCGCTTTCGCCGGGCTGTATCTCCTCATGGCAGTGGGGATCTGGTACCTGCCCGAAACAGCACCACGACACCACGGGGTGTGGGCATCGCTGCGCCCCAGCGCCGCACTACCCAAGGAGATACGGACGACATTCCTGCAGAGCGCCCCCGCCGTCTTCGCCGGATGGGCGACCGGTGGACTCTATCTCTCCCTCGGACCGGCCATCGTGGCAACCCAACTCCACCGAACCTCACACCTGCCGCAAAGCCTCGTGGTGACCCTACTCGCCGGTGCGGGAGCTCTGGCCGGATACCTGATCCGCCGACGCGCACCCCGTACCATCACGCTGTACGGGACCACCGCGCTCGCCGTCGGCAGCGCATGCACGCTCGGCGCTCTCGCACTCGAATCGCTCTCGCTGTTCTACTGCGCCATCATGATCGCCGGAACCGGATTCGGCACAGCCTTTTCCGGAGTCCTGCGATCCATCACTCCCCTCACACGGCCCGAGAACCGCGCCGAGGTGCTCGCCGCAATCTTCGTCGTCAGCTACACCGCCTTCGGCGTACCCGCCGTCGTCGCCGGCCTCCTCGTCCCCCACCTCGGACTCGCAACCACCACCTACTGGTACGGCACCGTCATCGTGTTCCTCGCCACCACCGCCACACTCCTGCGCCGCTTCGGGTCGCACGCCTGATCCCGCCTCGCACACAACCATCTCCGGATTCGACGACGACATCGCACGAGAGCTCACCCGACCCATTCGGTGATCCGTCCCGGATCAAGTTCAGATCAAGTTCCGACTGCTGACATCGACCGCCTTGTTCAACTACCTCGACGTGCTCGGCCCCGAGACGACACCGTTTCCGAATCCGCTCGCGGCGACCACCCCCAGCACCGTCCTCGATCCCCCATCAACCGGTGTCGGGCGGAATCAGGTGTGATTCGAAGGCCCTCTTACACGTGATTACCGGTCAGTCAGTTCGTGGAGCTACCAAGGCCCGCATCATCGCTCGCCATAGGTGAACACCCCCCACCACACCGACCCTCGCGCCGTGCCGATGAGGGCATGGTCGACCTGGGTCATCCGACGGCGGCGAACTGCCGGGCTGCGGCGAGGACCTGCGGGCCGATATCGGCGAGTTCCCCCTCGCGCAGCAACAAGGCGGGGGCACGGTCGTCGAGGATCGGATTCAAACCCTGAAACCAGGCCTGCGCCACCACTGGGGTGTCGCGGGCGGTGATCAGCCGTGCCGCCCGGTACGCGATCCGCAGCCGTTCCACATCCGAGTCGCTACCGATCGTCCGTGCGCCCTCCGCCCACTGGCGCACTGCACGAGTCTCTTTGACCCGCCCCAGATAGGCGACCAGCTTCGCGCCCAGCAGCTCCCGCAACGCGGTGACCAGCTCGGGTTGGGGCATACGGGCGGCCTGGTTGTACGCCTCCAGATCCGGCCGGGGATGTGCTGCGGTCATCACGAACCACCTCCAAATCCCGGGGTAAATCACAACCAGGATCCCAGCAAGGACACCAGCCGAGAGAGCAGACCCGAAAGGAGACTGCTACCGGACCCGCCTCGAGATGTGCGGCACGGTGGACTACGCCGGCAAGTGGGAGGTAGCGGCGGAGTCCACGGTGGTGGATGGCGCCGAGGTGCCCTCCGCGATGCCGAGCAGGACGGTGCGGGCGGCCGCGGCGTCGCTGCGGGCTCGGTGGCCGCCATCGAGCCGAATGCTCTTCTCGGTGCCCTCGGCCTGCGATCGCATCCGCATGATGCATCCCCACATCTCGGGGTCGGCGAGGTGCGCGGGGTCGAGACCGTGCCGAGCACAGTCATGGAGAACGCGACCCTTGTCGAACTGACTGTTGCAGCTGAGGGTCATTCGCCCAGCGGTCACCGCAATCAGAGCCTGGTGGACCGTAGACCAGCGGGGTGCGCCGATCAGATCGGCCGGGGCAATTCCGTGCACGGCGTAGGCGTCGGGGTGGATTGGAACTTCGCCGGGATCGACCAGGGTATCGAGCAGTGGATTGCCGGTGGCGGCGTCCAGAACGCAGATTTCGATGATGCTGCCGTCCAAATTGGTCGATTCGACGTCCAGCACTGCTGCCCGGCCGGGGACGAGCATGCCCCGTGCCCATTGCTGCGGAGACGTCTGTGTTCTGGTCATGCCACCTCTTTCTCGTGATCATCGTGACGGCACCCTCTGACATGTGGTTCGTGACTTCGGCTCCTATGCCGGCCCCGGAGGAGTTCCTGGTAGCGCTCGGGCGCCGTCGCCCGACAAGGAGGACGGCGCCCGAGAGCCGGGGTGCCACACCACCGGACCGCGTGCTAGCTGTAGGAATGCTCAGGTTCGCGTTCGCGGGAGATCTGCCCGTCGGTGCTCGGCGGCTGAGCGTCTTCCTGCGGTGCAGCAGCATCTGCGACGTCGGTCGTCTCAGTCGCGTCCTTGCTGGCGCCACCGCGCGCGGCCTTACCGGAGGTGTTCTTCCGCTTCTTCGGGGCGGTGTAGCCCATGGCTGCGAGCTCTTTGGCCGTCCATCCGCCTTCGATCGCCCTCTCGTGGGCCGTCCTGATTGCGTCTACAGCTGCCTCGCGTGCGGAATCGAGTGCGGCGAGCTCTTCCACTGCTTCCCCGATGGCCCCGACAAGCGCGACTCGTGTTTCGATTGCCTTCTGCGCCAGTGCTTCCGCATTCTTACGTGCGGTCTCGATTGCCTTCTTGTGGGCTGCTGGCGTAATGGTCATGGGGCACTGTCTCCTTCGTCTCTGCGGTCGTGCCGCACGTCGCGACACGACCTGTGGCCGGTCTGGGTCTCTAGTGGCGATCGTATTGTTCCGCTTCGGGATCAAGCGCAGGGCACCGTCCCTGATGGCCGCCGACTTTCGGTCACAGGAAGCGGGCGGGAACCAGGCCCGGACGGACGGCGCTGATCTGGACGCGCTGCCCGGTCTGCGGGGCCTCGAGCATTTTTCCGCCACCGAGGTAGATTGCGACGTGGTTGGCGCCGTCTGCCTGCCAGTTCCCGAACAGCAGGTCACCGGGCTGGGCTTGGTCCATGCTGATCTGCTGGCCGGCCCGGAACTGTTCCTGTGAGGTGCGTGGCAAGACCGTCGTGCCTCCGGTGCCGATGTAGTAGGCGAAGCGAGTGAGCCCGGAGCAGTCGTAGCCGGCGGTAGCGCCTCCGGTGCCGTCGCCCATCGACGGTCCGGTGAGAAGGCCTCCGCCCCATTGGTAGGGCAATCCGATCGCACGCATCGCCGCGTCGATGACCGCGCGCGCGAACTCGAGGTTGCGGGGAAAGCGGGGATCGAAGGTCAGCTCGCGCACTGCGGTCGGGGCGAGCATTCCTGTCAGGGAGGGGATGCCGGCCGCAGTGGTGGGTGCTCCGCTGACGACAGGAGGCAGAAAGACCGGATTCATCTCCTGCTGCGGAGCCGATGACGATGCCGGAGCTGCGGGTCCTGCAGGGTTGGTGACACCGCCGCCGGGCCCGGGTTCCGGACCGGGGGCGGGCAGGACCACCTCGGGAATCAAGCCCTGCGCCTCGGGCGGCAGCTGTTTCATGGCACCTGCAGCGGCATCCCGGACTTCCGGTGGAATAGCGTCCTCGATCTCGGCTTGCCACTCGGCGGGTAACTGCTCCTGCGCCTGCTGGACGGCCCGGGCCGCGTCATCGAGATACGGCTGCGGGTCCGGGACATACGGGGCGAGAGCGGGCGGCAGTTCCTGTGCGACCGCCGTGACGCTGTCGGTGATCGCGGGGTCCACTCCGCCGCCCTGGGCAGCTGATGCGCCGGCCACTGCGACGCCGACGATGATCGATGCGAAATCCATGATGTCTCCTGTGCCGTGGGTGTGGCGGCCAAGGGCGGAAGTTGTCTCGATGACCGCGACGGGTGTCGTGCGATCACCGACAGTAGAGAGGGACCTGTACAACTCGACCGAACTCACCACCGGGGCAACCCAGTCCGGCATTCACATCGGCCGATAGCGTGTGGAGAAGTGGACCGGATGCGGACGATCACATAGGGTGTGGGTACTGAGAATGCACCGGGTGAGTCGGAGGCACACCATCGTGTCGGTGGCCTCCGACTTTGCTTTCTACTCACAGCCCTTGCCATCTCGTCGTCCGGTCTGGGATTCGGCAATGGAGCTGTCCTTCCATTGGGTTGTGTCCGCGGCCTGGTCCGCATCGTCGTGTGGCGCGGCTTCCACCACTCTGAATTGCGCGGGCGCAGCGAAGATATCGGGATGAAAGGTCAGGTCGGGGCGCCGGTGGCGCGGCGTGTCCGCGGTCATGACTGTGTGTTCCTTCCGGTGAGGTGAAGCTGTCTCGAACACCCGCCTCGACTCGTCAGGGCGTCTCGTGATCGACGAGTTGGACGATCAGGCGCTCCCCCGGCGGCTGTCCGGGCCGCTCGTACGGCACAAAATGAGCCCCCACCACCCGTAACTGCATACCTCGTGGCAGCAGATGGTGCGAGTTGTCCACGCGGGACGATTGCCCGTAGTACATGCCGCGGTCGGTCTGGATCTCGAAGACGACATCGGTGGGCTGGGCGGTCGAGTCCAGCTCGTGCAGCGAATGGGTTGCCGCAGTGAACCGGTCGAAGGACAGGACCGTCCCCGGCGATAGCGTCGAGGGCAGATCCGACGGGTTCACGACCGCGTGGGGGATGCTCACCGCGGTGTACACGAGATGGCCTCGCCCGGATTCGCGTTCGTATCGTTGGATTGCCCTGTCCACTCGTTGGACCTGCTTGCGGCGAGCGTCGTCGAGTTCGACAGCGTCGCCGGCCACCGCGGAGAGGGCGTTGTTCGTCTCCCGCCAGGTCTTCGGGTCCGACGTCAACGACGCCAGCGCCGTGTACTGGGCTTTCGGCATGGCGTCGAGGACGCGGCGCTTCGCCGCGGATCGGGTGTTCCGTTGTCGTGCCGAGAGTGTGCGACGGAGTTCGATCGCCGGTGGCAGCCGAGGGCGTAGCCGAGAGTTTCCGATTGCCGCCGGCGTGGGCCGTGGATAGGCGCGGTTGAGGTCCCGCTGCGCCCGGGTTAATCCGGGCAGGTTCTCGGTGGCGGTGTCGAGTTCTCGTGCTCCGCTGCGGAGATCGGCGCGGGTGTCGTAGGCGTGCTGCGAGATCAGGGCGCCTTCCTTGCGGGTGGCGACGTCGCTGTCGCCCCGGTCGGGATCGAACACACCGTTGCCGCGGTCTGGGCTGATCCGGTCATGGCTGCGTCCCATCAATCCCACGCCCCGACCAGGGTGGATGTGGATCTGCCGGTGGTGTCCTGTTCGCGGCGCCCTACCGCGCGGCCGAGCAGTCGATCGAGACTCTCGCTCACCACGTCAGGGCGCTCGAGGCCGACCATGTGCCGCGCTCCGCTCACCGGGATCAGTTCGGCGAGGGGAAGAGCCGCGGCGAGTCGCTGTGAGTGCCCGATCGGGGTCACCCTGTCCCGGGTTCCACAGATGATCGACGCCGGCACCCGCGCGAGCACGTCAAGGGCCGGGGAAGCGTCGTAGATCCGCAGATCGCGCAGGAAAGCGGCCACGGTGGCGATCGGCGTCGCGTGGACCATCCCGTAAGACGTGGCGGCGGCACGGACACTGGCACTCGGAGCAAACGGGCACGTTGCGCCGACCACCGGCGACAAGATGCGACGGGAGAGTTCCCAGCTGCGGCCAACGAGCCGTGGGGCGTGAGCTGATGCCGTCCGCAGCAACGTCACCGCCGGCGTATTCAGAGCGCGCCCGATGCCGGCTCCGGCGACATTGTCGACGGCGGTCGAGATCAACCCGACCCCCACGATCTGTGCGGCCGCGGCCTCTTGGTGATGGGCAACATAGGACATCACAGCCATCCCGCCCATCGAATGCCCGACGAGGACAATCGGCCCCTTCGGCGCCACCGTGCGAATCACCACATCCAGGTCCCGTCCCAGCTGGCTGATCGTGTAACTGTCGGTGTCCGCCGCGCCGGATCCGCCATGGCCGCGGTGATCGAAGAAGACCAACCGGGCACGCCCCCGCCAGACCTCGGCCAGGTAGGCCCGTTGCGGTGCCCAGGCGCCCATGTGGAGACAGAATCCGTGCGCGAAGATCACAGTGACCGGGGCCGTCCGGGATCCGATCTCACGCACCGCCAAGGAGGTGCCATCAGCGGTGAGGATGCGGTGTGTGCGATCGCTGGGGACCCTCATCGCTCGCCATCCAGACCTCTGGCAACCACCCGCGCCGTCGCCCGACATCGGCGTCGCCGGTATCCAGACTGGTCCACGTGGTAGCCGACAGCTCGGCACCCAGGATGCGCCACCGCGTGTCCGCCTTGGTGGAACGTCGACGCCGCGACCACTCCCGCCGTGCCAGCAGCGTCCAAGTCAGTCGAAACTGGACCTGATGGTGACCACCAACGTAGAAGGCGGATCTTCGCGTCCGTCGGGTGGATGCGGCGAATCTCAACATTCATCGGTACCACTCCCTCGTCCTCACGACAGCCATTGGGGGGACCATAGGTTCGGACCTGGACTGCCCTACCGGGACAGCGAGCGTTCTCCCGCTCCGCCACATCAGGACCCTCCCCGGAAGCGACCGCCACTCCCTCTCGTGTGGAGGAAGATCCACTACATCCGGGTTGAGTGACACCGGCTGTGTGACTTCGCTTGGGCGCAGAATGACCGTCATGCTCACCGTCGACAGCTGGTACGCGTTCCGAGGGGGATTGTGCCCATCGACAGCACCTGTCGTTGCAACTTGCTTCTGAGACAGGTCGTGTAGGGGCACGTCCGGCATCTGCACAGTTCACGTTGTCAGCCGCACCGCGTGTGGAATCCGCCGGTAAGGCATGAGCTGCAGCTCAGCCTGGCGTTTGGTGGCGGCATTTGCGCGGTATGACTGACGACTATGCAGAACGGAGAAGACTGTAGGGCCGTTCAGGACAAGATCTGGCAATTCGCCAGTCCAACGCGCATATCCCCGACCCGGCTCGACCAGCTCCGTCGTCCTCAAAGCGAGGCAGCGACGCGGTTGAGTGCGCAGGACCTCTTCGAGAAGGCCACCGCCCACGGCCAGGTATCGCCGAACTCCGAATTGGCCTCAAAGGGTCGCTGTCACCACCGCGCTGACCTCGTTCCCTCAACGTATCTTCGGCGAACCGCCGAAAGGTGCTGCCTATCCGCCGATCAGCGGCCACACCCCATCCGCCGTCTTCCCCAGAGGGATCTCGGTACACACGATGTCCTCGACCGAGTAGGCGATCGCCCCGCACCGAGGGCACTGCCCGGGCAGCCGTTGGTGTCGGATCATTGCCCAGTGCTCGTCACACAGCAGGTAGTCCACCCGAGCATCGAAGTGACAGCAGTCCTTGACCACCACCGCCCAGCGGGCCGCACGCACGAATCCGACGGGATCCCCCGGGAAGTACTGGGGATGCTCCGCGCAGAACTCACACGGCAACTCCGTGTGAACGACCGACGGCATCGGGGCCGAGTGAGCCACCTCGTCCATACCGATACACCTCCCCGCTCTCTGGAGACCAGTATGCAACCGATCCTCCACACCCTCCCGCCAAAAGGCGTTCAGATCCAGACGATCCACCACAGCGGCGGGACGGCCATGGCCGCGGCGGTTCCGGCGACGAGGAACGGTGCGAAACCGAACTCTCCCAGGTCTTTCTGACGCCGGATCGACTTCACCCCCGCCATCACCACGAGCGCCAAAATGTTCGGTAGCAACATGCCGGCGAGCACATTCATCCAGCCGACCCACCCCAGCGCTGCCCCGAGGATGAAGCTCAGCCGCACGTCGGCGAGCCCGGGATAGCCGCGCGTGATGATCGCGAACGCAAGGTTGAATGCGAACACCAACGCTCCGGCGAGAAGTGCGCGCCCACCTGCCGCAGGATCTTGATCCACCGCCACCGCGAACGCCCCCAACATCAGGCCCACTGCGGTGGTCATCCGGATCAAGGTCAGCGGAAACCGCAGCGTGAAGTGATCGATCCACGCTGCCCACACGCACAGCAGGCTCAGCGCGAGCCAGGCAGGCAAGATCGCGTCGCCGCCGACGAACATGACGGCGCCGAACCACATTCCTGCGATCAGAGCCGCGGGACCGAACCGCCCGGAGCAGCCCTCCGTCGGGATCTCGACGGCAGCACACAACCTGGTCATCATCGGTGCCGTCACCACGCTCAACGCCGCACCAGCCGCGGCACTGGTGACGGCCACCCACCACAGCCCGGCGGTGCCGTATTCGGCATCACTCCACCGCGCCGCGAACCACACCACCACACTCGCGACGACGACAAGCCCAGCAGGCGCGTACACCGCCGCCGACAGATGACCACTCCGTTGCCCTGCCGCATTTTCAGCACCGACGGCCGGCGATTGCGGCTCCACGCTGGGACCACTGCCCGCCAGCTCGGACGGCGGTTCGGTCATCGTGGGCACTCCTCCGCAACTTGCGACAGACATCAGGGATGGATCGACACTAGCCGTCCACCCGGACAGTCTCAGCACCACCGAGCCGATGTGAGAGCCCGCCCACTGGGAGGGTCTTCGAGAAGCCGCAGCCGGAAACGCTGGTGCGGCGGTGGTCGCGGCGGGCGTCGTTCTGTCCAGGTCATCACATATCACTGGGCTCGACATTGCGTCCTCCCTGTCGGACTGGAATAGAAGCGAGTACTCGTGAATCGACGAACCACCAGCGAAATTGCTGCACTGTCCCTCATCACGGTCGCCATCCTCACCGGGTGCAGCAGCACACAAGCCGAGACCGCATCCCCGTCAGCCGAACCAACTGCTGCTGCCACACGCGTCGAGTGGTCGGCGAACCCCACCACCGTTCGTCAAGGCCAGCCAGGAGTGAACGACCGTCGACCCCGGCTATCCGAGACACAGCCGGCGACGACTGCCACGCAGACCACCACTGCCGCCGCATTGCCGCCCACAACTGCTCAGTGCGGAACCGTCACGAACAACCTGAACGGTGCGACTGCACCTGTGATCATCATCGCCGGAACTCCCAGCTGCCCAGCAGCACTGAACATCAGTGATCGCTACCTCAACGACCGCACGATCGCCACACAAGGACAAGGACGATTCGCTGTCATCGACGGTTGGCACTGCAACTGGCCCTACCTTCCGGACCGATCACACGCCGACTCCTACCTGCAATGCGTCGACCCGACCGGCAATGCCGTCAAGATCGGCGACTGACACAGAACACCGAGGCACACCGAACCTCCTGCAGCCCACGCGCGACGCGCCGACATCGGAGCTCGCACGAACGACACCAAACGAAGGCACTATTGATTCATGGGGGCACCAGTGAAGAAGACCACACGCAACTCACGCTGGCCGGATCGGGGCCGCTCCACATCGCCGGTCCGCAGCTATGCGGAATACACCAAGCGCCTTACCGCTGGAGCGAAAAGCGTCGTCATCGACGCCGACCCGGAGAACTGGCTGGACCTCGGTCACATCCCCAGCCAAGTCCAGGTCAAAATTATCGGACAAACCTGCGCGGGAATCGCCGGCGGCTCCATCGCAGCCGCCGGCCGGTGCTTCGTCCAAGCGTCCAACCACGCCAGGGTCACCGCCTACGAACATGCTCACATCGAAGCGTTCGACGACAGCACCGTCGATGCCCGCGGCAAGAGTTACATTGTCGGCACCGACAACGCCAGAATCCGCGCAGAAGACAACGCCATCGTCTTCGCACACAGCCACTGCCACGTCCAAGCCAACGGTCAAGCTCTCGTCGCCGCGACCGACACCACCACCGTCCGCATGGACGGCGAGGCCCACGTCCGGGCAAGTTCCGGCGTCCACATCACGGGGCCAGGGCAACACGGAAACTTGACGATCGAGTCCCACCCGATCCGCCGACTCGCCAACCACCTGAATCTCTGATCCGGCCCGGCCGCTATCGAAATATTATGTCAACTAGTCTGCTCCGTATTTCATCAGATGCATCATCGACGGAGCGGGTTGTCCGTTGACGGGAGAGTTGGCATTATTGACAAGTTTTGCGACACACTACGGTTTGGCGCTTGATTGTCAGGCGTTGTGGCATACGGGCACGTGCGGTGGCATCGTCAAGTTGTTGACCTGCCCGAGTCTCTGCGACGATCGGCGGTCGTGGCCACTGCAGCGTCGTACAAAGGATTCCGGTATCCCCGCGAGATCATCGCTCACTGTGTGGCTCTACCACAGCTTCGCGTTGAGCCTGCGGACATCTCGGAGATGATGCTCGAGCGCGGGGTCGTGGTCTCCCACGAGACGATCCGCCAATCGTGCGCCAAGTTCTGGCAGGACCACGCCAACCAGCTCCGCCGGCGGCGACCCCGGCCCAGCGACAAGTGGCATCTGGAAGAGGTGGTCATCACATCAACGGCGTGCAGCGCGACCTCTGACATGCCGTGGACCAGGACGGCAACGTTCTCGACATCCTGGTCCAGTCCCGGCGACACGCCGCCGCCGCCACGAAGTTCTTCCGCAAGCTCCTCAAGAAGGCAGTGCGCGGCTCCTCGGGTGCCGGGCTACCTGGTGGCGCATCGGGAGATGACGCCGTCGGTCGAGCACCGCCAGTCCCGCCATCTGAACAACCGCGCCGAGAACTCCCATCAGCCCAAGCGGCGATGAAACGGTTCGCTTCGCCTGGGCAGGCACAGCGGTTCCTCTCGGCGTTCGGCGCCATCGCAGGGCACTTTAGCCGCGGCGACACTCGCTCACCGCGTCCGAATGCCGACGCGAGATGACCGACCGATTCGCCGCGTGGAACGAGGTCACGGGGTGTCTGCGACGCAGCGGTGCGACTGCGGATCCGGAACCGAGAGTCTACCCAGTGCCGCGTTGTAGCGCTGCTGGGTTCAACGGAGAGCGGATCGGAGGGCTACGACGTCTTCAGTCGCCAGGTCTCCGAACGCGTCCAGATCGTCCTGAGCCAGCCATCGCGCGTAGGCGTGGTCGATGAGTGCGCCGGCGACGATTCCGAGCATTTCGTCGACGGGGGTCGGCACATCCCGTCCGTGGTGTTCGGCCAGGCCGTGGGCGAGGGCGGTGGCGAGGTGCTCGTGAGCAGCTCGGATCATGCTCAGCACCGCGGGGGATCGCTGCCCGATCTGGTGCCGGAGCCGCCCGGTCCTGTGGTGTTCTTCAGGGGTGGCTGAGAGTTCATCGGTCATCCACGAGATAGCGAGAGCGAGTAGGTCGTCCAGAGTGGTGATTGGGGAATCGGTTCTTGCGATCTGATCGCGCAGTGATTGGAAGGACAGGTAGTCCTCGCGAAGAAACAGCGCGTCGAGTTTGGTTTCGAAATGATTGAAGAAGGTCCGCTCGGTCACATGCGCGGCAGCGGCGATCTGCGCAGCCGTGGTTTGCTCGAAGCCGTTCTCGGTGAAGAGCTCCAGGGCAACCTCGGCGAGTCTCATGCGAGTCCTCTCGCTTCGCGTGGTGCGAGGCGCGGAGCGCTTCCCGCTCGGAGACTCGGGGGTCGTGCGTGACTGTGCGACGGCATTCATGTGCGGGCGTCAATTCCTCCGGCATATCAGGGACCTCGAAAATTCGAAACCAGAGTACACATTCGGGCGGACCCGCCCGAAGGAACTCACCTACGCCGTGGGCGGTGCCGGTCAGGTGGCAACCATTCCACGTTGCGGCGCCGGGGCAGGCAGTTCGAGCAGGTGGCCCATTCGGTCGCGTTTGGTGCGCAGGTAGCCAATGTTGTCTCCCGTGACGATGGTTGGGGCCGTCAGCCGCGCGGTGACGGTGACGCCTCCGGTCGTGATGGCCTCGACCTTGCGCGGGTTGTTGGTGATCAGGCGGATCCTGGCGATACCGAGTGCCCGCAACACGGCGGAAGCGACGCCGTAATCGCGGCTGTCAACGGGTAGGCCGAGCTCGAGATTGGCATCGACCGTGTCGCGGCCGGCGTCTTGCAGGGAGTAGGCAGCGAGCTTGTGCGCCAGCCCGATTCCCCGACCCTCCTGTCCGCGTAGATAGATCAGGATCCCCGTCCCCTCTCGGGCGATGGCGGCCAGGGCGGCGTCGAGTTGGGCGCCACAGTCGCAGCGCCGTGAGCCGATGACGTCGCCGGTGAGACACTCGCTGTGTACCCGGACCATGACACCCGACTCGACGTCCGCGGCGGCGCGGATGTCGCCGTAGTACAGGATCAGGTGCTCAATTCCGTCCTCGCCGGTGTAGGACTGTGCGGTGAACACACCGTGGTCGGTCGGGATGGTGGCCGGGGCGCCGAGCACAGCGGCAGGATCGGAACGGAGTCGATGCTCGGCGATGTCGGCGACCGTGATCATGGGTATGTCGTGTTCGGCGGCGAAGTCGGTCAACCTGTCCCCGGCCATTGGCACCCCGCCATCGTCGACAAGTTCGGTGATGACCGCGACCTCACGCAGCCCTGCGAGTCGCATCAGATCAATCGATGCCTCGGTGTGACCGTCGCGTTCGAGCACACCGCCGGGGCGGCCCCGCAGTGGAAACACGTGTCCGGGGCGACGCAAGTCGCTGGGCTGGGTGGCCGGATCCGCCAAGGCGCGGACGGTCGCTGCGCGGTCCACTGCCGAGATCCCTGTCCCGGTCCCGATGGCATCGACGGTGATGGTGAACGCTGTGTGGTGATTGTCGGTGTTGTCGTCGGCCATGAGGTTGAGGCAGAGACGGTCGGCGACCGAATCGGGCATCGGTGTACACACGATGCCGCTGCCGTGGCGGAGGAAGAACACCATGTCGGCGGTTGAGACATGCTCCGCGGCCATGACGAGGTCGCCCTCGTTCTTGCGACCGGCGTCGTCGGCGATCACGACCATGTTGCCACCGACGACAGCTGCCAGCGCGGCCGCGAGGGGGTGTGCTGTGTTCATGTCCATGGCTCCCTGTTCTGCAAGTGGGCCGGCGCCTTGACGGCGATCCTCACTGCAGCGAGCTGCTTGCGACTCCGACGCATGCGGAGACCTGTGCGTCACGATGACCATCCCACGCCGCTGTCATTGCGTGGCTGCAAATGGCGGTATGCACCCTGAAAGTACAAGAGAGGATTCTCGTCCTGTGAGGCATGCAGGTCGAGAACCTCGGCGGTGACGATCGTGTGGTCGCCGCCGTCGTACTCGGCCCACAGCCTGCATTCCATGTGGGCGATGACCCCGTCGAGGACCGGCGCTCCGAATGCGCCCGGCGTCCAGGCGACGTCCGCGAACTTGTCGGTCCCCGTACGGGCGAATCCGTTGCTCACGCCGTCGTGACGATCCGCAAGGACGTTGACCGCGAATGTGCCGATCTCACGGATCCGCGGCCACGTCGCCGAGGTGCGCGCCGGACAGAAGCAGACGAGCGGTGGATCGAGCGACAGGGACGTGAAGGACTGGCAAGTGAAGCCGATCGGCCCGTCCGGGGTGCTCGCGGTGATCACCGTGATCCCGGAGCAGAAGTGACCCAGGATGCGGCGCATGTATTGGGGTTCGATGGTCGTAACCGTCATCGTCTGCTCCTCCGCTGTTACCTTGTGCGACATCAGAAGCGCTCGCGGAGGGGGCGGTTGTCAGGACGGTCGCGATAGATGCCGCGGGCGACCAGCCGGGGCACGATGTGCTCGACGAAACTCGTCGCCGAGGACGCACCTTCAGGGCACATGAGCAGGAAGCCGTCCACGAGGCCCTCCCGGAACCACGACTCGAGGTCGTCGGCGAACTCGTCGTAGGAGCCGATGAACTTGCGATGATGCATGCCGAGCGCCGCTTGGAGCGTGACCTGGCGCACCGTCACACCCGGACGCTCGCCGATCCACGTGTGCAGGCCGAGGTAGCTGCCATAGGCCCCCTTGATGACGCGGCGAACCGCCTCGGGATGCGGCAGGACGTCGACAGGGAAGGCGTCATCGAGATCGTTGTAGCTGAAGCTGATCCCGAAGGGCGCCAGCGCTTTCGGGGCGAGAGCGTCCACGTCCAGGAATTCGTCGATCGCATGCTTTCGATCCTCGGCTTCCTGCCGCGTTCGACCGAGGAAGGGCACGAGCATCGGCATGATCGGGACGCTGTCGGGCTTACGCCCGGCAGCGATCAGGGCACGACTCAGCTCGGACCTGTAGGACGCCGCGTCCTGCTTCGACGTGGCGTTGGTGAAGGTGACATCCGCATGCTTGGCGGCTACCGCAACGCCGGAGTCGGATCCGCCTGCCAGTCCGATCATCGGCCTCCCCTGCCTGCTGGGGGCAACGTTGAGCGGTCCGCGGACACGAAAATGCTCGCCCTGGTAGTCGATGGCGTCGGCGAAGAAGTCGGCCCCGCCCTGCTCATTCGGGCGCAGTTCGCGGTTGCTCCACAGCGCGGTCACTACCTCCATGAACTCGTCGGCGCGGGCGTAGCGCTCGTCGCGCGAGGGCAGAGTGTCGTAGCCGAAGTTCAGGCCCGCCGCTTCTTGTGACGATGTCACGACGTTCCAGCCGGCACGCCCCTCCGACACAAGATCGAGCGAACCGAGAAGGCGGGCAACGTTGTACGGCTCGTAGAAGCTTGTCGACGCCGTGGCAATCACTCCCAGGTGACGGGTGCGCGCAGCGATCGCAGAGAGAACGGTGAAGGGTTCCGGCGACCCGCCACCGACGATTGGCGAGCCGACGGCCTGCGCCGTGTCAGCCAGGAACAACGAGGTGAAGTTCCCCCGTTCAGCGATGTCTGCGTATTCCAGATACAGCTCCGTCGCGTTGCTCTCACTCGGGGCCCGGCCGTGGGCTCGCTCGAATCCAGCGAGCCCACCGTGCAGGGTGTTCGTGGTGGCCACCAGGCTGAGATGCAGGGGCTTGGCATTCTTGGGCATTGTGTCTTTCCAATTCTATTGCGCGTGCGGGCGATACGGCTTTGATGCTGATACCGCCGGCCAAAAGTCGGGTGATCGAACTCACCTCCGATGCTAGCCGAAATTTCAGTCGACTGAAAGTGTTTTTTCAGTTCACTGAAATTACGGTGGTCGGGGCACAGTGCGATGGCAGACATCGACGCTCGTAGCCACGAGACACGCGCCGTGCATGACATCCGGGCCGATGCTCGTCACACCGCGAGGTCACGGATGAACGGGACATCAAGCGGCTGAACGTCATCCTGCGATCTGCAACCGAATCCCCAACGTGGGGCGGGAAGCCCTTGTGGGTCGCTTCACCCGCCCCACCGTATGGGCCGCGGAATCCGACATTTCGCCGACGGTCCGGCCTGTGTGGTGGCGTGATGCCTAGAACCGCAAAGCGTCGAGGACTTTGGGGTCGACGAGGGTGGAGGTGTCGCCGAGGTCGCGGCCCTCGGCGATGTCCTTGAGCAGTCGCCGCATGATCTTGCCGGACCTCGTTTTGGGGAGTTCGGGGACGATGGTGATCTGGCGGGGCTTGGCGATCGGGCTGATCTCCCGGGACACCTCGGCCTTGAGTTCGGCGATGAGGGTGTCGCCGGTGTTTTCGACGCCTTCGCGGAGGATGACGAACGCGACGATGCCCTGGCCGGTGGTCTCGTCGGCGGCGCCGACGACGGCGGCTTCGGCGACGCCGTGGTGGCCGACGAGGGCGGATTCGACCTCGGAGGTGGAGATGCGGTGGCCGGAGACGTTCATGACGTCGTCGACGCGGCCGAGCACCCACAGGGCGCCGTCCTCGTCGTACTTGGCGCCGTCACCGGCGAAGTACCAGCCCTGCTCGGGGTACCGGGACCAGTAGGTGTCGCGGTAGCGGTCCATGTCGCCCCAGATGCCGCGGAGCATCGCCGGCCACGGCTTGTCGAGGACGAGGTAGCCGGAGCCGCCGGCACCGAGTTCGTTCGCGTCGTCGTCGACGATCTTCGCGGAGATGCCGGGCAGCGGGGCCATCGCGGAGCCGGGTTTGGTGGCGGTGATCCCGGGCAGCGGGGAGATCATGATGGCGCCTGTCTCGGTCTGCCACCAGGTGTCGACGATCGGGGCCTGGTTGCCGCCGATCACCTCGCGGAACCATTTCCAGGCCTCGGGGTTGATCGGTTCGCCGACCGAGCCGAGGAGCCGGATGCTGGACAGGTCGTGGGCGTCGGGAATCTCGCGGCCCCACTTCATGAACGTGCGCACCAGGGTGGGGGCGGTGTAGTAGATGCTGACGCCGTACTTTTCGATGATCTGGAAGTGGCGGTGCTCGTCGGGGGAGTTCGGGGTGCCCTCGTAGACCACCTGGGTGACGCCGTTGGACAGCGGCCCGTAGACGATGTAGCTGTGGCCGGTGACCCAGCCGATGTCGGCGGTGCACCAGTACACGTCGCGGCCGGCCTTGTGGTCGAACACGTTGTGGTGGGTGTACGACGCCTGGGTGAGGTAGCCGCCGGAGGTGTGGATGATGCCCTTGGGCTTTCCGGTGGTGCCGGAGGTGTAGAGGATGAACAGCGGGTGCTCGGCGTCGAACGGGGTCGCCTCGTGGGTGCCGGAGGCCTTGTCGACGGTCTCGTGCCACCACAGGTCCCGGCCGTCGGCGACGGCGACATCGATGCCGGTGCGCTTGACGACGAGAACGTGCTTCACCGAGGTGGCCCCGGCATCGGTCGGATCACCGGCTTCGCCGGCCAGCGCCTCGTCGACGGCGGGCTTGAGGGGTGCGGCCTGGCCGCGGCGCCATTGGCCGTCGACGGTGACGACGAGTTTGGCTTCGGCGTCGTCGATGCGCGAGCGCAGGGCGCTGGCGGAGAAGCCGGCGAACACCACCGAGTGGGTCAGACCGAGGCGGGCGCAGGCGAGCATGGTGACGATGGCCTCGGGGATCATCGGCATATAGATCGCGACACGGTCGCCGTTGCCGGCGATCACGTGGCGGTCGACGCAGTTGTAGGCGACATTCAACTCGCCGCCAACGAACCATTTCGCGACGGGTGCGTCGGAGAAGTCCAACACCTGCGACCACTCCGTCGCCCAGTCCAAACGCCTCGCCTGGGTGTCCCAGAACGCCAACCGGTCCGCGCCCGCCGCGGCCTGCAACTCCCGCCCGGCGTTTGCCTGCTCGGCGAACGCCGGGCCCGGCGGGTAGATCTCGACCCCGTGCTCGGTGGCGCCGGTGGCGGCAATGGTCATACGTTTCTCTCCTGCAGGACGACAAGGCGCATGCCCTGGGCCGCTCCGGTGATGACGGCGGTGCGTCCTGCCAGCATTGATGGCCCTTCCTGGGGGTGGGCGTATGGCGGGTTCAATGGGCGGGCGCGTGGTCGCGGCGCTCGGTGTGCAGTGCGATGCCGCCGTTGATCAGTTCGTCGACCGAGTCGGCGTCGAGGCCGGACTCGGCGAGCAGCGGGCGGGTGTGCTCACCGAGTGCGGGAACGTCGCCCATGCGCGCCTCGACGTCGGCGAACGTCGCGGGGGGCAGCAGTGCTTGCACGTCGGCGTGTTCGGTCTTGATCGTGCGCCACCGTTCACGCGCGTGCAGCTGGGGATGATGGGTGACTTGGTCCAGTTGCTTGACCTGTGCCGCCGGGATTCCGGCTTCACAGAGCTTGCTGTCCAGGGCGCCGCTGGACCACTGAGCGGTCTGCTCAGCGACGACTGCGTCGCACTCGCTCCGGTGTTGTACTCGCAGGACGTTCGTGGTGAATCGCGGATCGGTAGCCAATTCCGGAATTCCGAACACGTCGGTGACGAGTGTTCGCCATCCACGGTCGTTCTGCACCCCGATGAGGATCTGGCCGTCTCGGGTCGGGTAGGCATCGTAAGGGGCGATTGCGATGTGACTCAGCCCCATTCGAGGCGGCTGCCGGCCGGTGTATAGCTGGGTGTACATCCCGTGCCCCATCCACTCGACGGTGGCCTCGAGCATCGAGACGTCGACACTTGCTCCCTCGCCTGTCCGAAAGCGGCGCAGGAGCGCGGCGAGCACCGCTTGAGAGCACGCGACGCCGGAAGCGATGTCCGCGACCGGGATACCGGTCTTGACGGGGGTTTCCGGGGTTCCGGTGACCGAGATCAGCCCGGCTTCGGCCTGGATGAGCATGTCATAGGCCTTGCGGTGCTCGAACGGCCCGCCGGGCCCGAACCCGGACAGGTTGACGACGATCAGTCCGGGGTGGTTCGCACGCAGTTCACTCTCGCCGAGACCGAGACGCTCGGCCGCACCTGGCGCCAGGTTCTGCACGAAGACGTCGGCTCGATCCACCAGCCGGCGGACGGCGGCGCGGCCGGCCTGGCTCTTGAGGTCCACGGCCAGCGATTCTTTGCCGCGATTGAGCCAGACGAAGTGCGCCCCGGTGCCGTGGACGACGTGGTCGTAGCCGCGGGCGAGGTCTCCGCCATCGACGCGTTCTATCTTGATCACCCGCGCGCCGAGGTCGGCGAGGTTGCGCGTGGCCAATGGGACAGCGACCGCCTGTTCGAGTGCGACGACCGTGATTCCGTCGAGAGGCAAACTCATGACGCCTGCTTCTTTGCCTGCTTGACCATTGCCGGGCGGCGGACCAGCTTCTTGTTCGCGAACTCCTCGATCCCGAAGCGCCCGAGTTCACGTCCTACACCGGAGCGCTTTACACCGCCGAACGGTAGGTCGGGTTGCGACTTGTTCGACCCGTTGATGGTGACCATTCCGGCATCGATCCGCGCGGCGATCTGCTCGGCCGCCTCGAGGTCGCTGGTGAATACCGAGGCGCCGAGGCCGAAGGGGGAATCGTTTGCGAGGTCGATGGCGGCGTCGACGTCGGACACCCGGTACACCACGGCCACCGGACCGAAGAGTTCCTCGCGGTAGGCCCGCGCGGCCGGGGTGACGCCGGTGAGGATGGTCGGAGGGTAGAAATGGCCTACGCCGTCCAGTGGACTGCCGCCGACGATCGCGTCGGCGCCGTGGGAAACTGCGTCGTCGACGAGTTGCTGGAGGTCGTCCACGGCCCCTGCCGAGGACAGCGGGCCCATGTCGGTCTGCGGATCGATCGGGTCGCCCACGATGAGGGCACTGACCCTGTCGCGCAGGGACTTCAGGAACTGGTCGTATACCGACTCCGTGACGATCAGCCGTTTGCTGGCCGTGCAGGCCTGTCCGGCGTTGGTCATACGTCCCATGACGGCGGCCGATGCCGCGCTCTCGATGTCGGCGTCATCGAGGACCAGGAAGGGATCCGAGCCGCCGAGTTCGAGCACCATCTTCTTCATGAGGCGTCCGGCCAGGCCCCCGACGGCGGCCCCCGCCTGTTCGGAGCCGGTCAGGGACACGCCCTGGACTCGGTCGTCAGAAAGGATGGCCTCGACCTGTGAGGAGTCGGCGAAGAGGTTGAGGTAGGCGTCGGCGGGGACCCCGGCGTCGTGCAGCACGGCTTCGATGGCGAGCGCGGAGCGGGGGCAGTTGCGAGCGTGCTTGAGTAGGAGGGTGTTGCCGAGCAACAGGTTCGGGGCTGCGAATCGGGCGACCTGGTAGTAGGGGTAGTTCCACGGCATGATGCCGAGCAGGACACCCACCGGCTCGAGCTGGACCCGGGCGGAGTCGCCGCTGGCCGGGTCGAGTTTCTCGGGGTCGAGCATCGCCGGTCCCTGGGTGGCGTAGTACTCGAAGATCGAGGCCACGAGATCGACCTCACCGCGGGCTTCTGCAAGGGGCTTGCCCATTTCTTCGGTGGCGAGGGCGGCGAGCTCGTCCTGCCGTTCGCGGATCAGGTCCGCGGTCGCCTTCAGCACGCCTGCGCGGTCGGCGACGGTCGTGGCGCGCCACCGCCGGTAGCCCTCGGCGGCCCGGGCGATGGCGGCCGGGATCTCCTCCGCCGGGATGGTGGGGAACTCCCCATACAGTTCGCCGGTGGCGGGGTTTTCGGAGCGATACGGTCGCACGCTGCTGGTCCTTTCGTTGCTGGTGCGGGCTACCCGGCCGCTTGTTGGTGCGGTGGGCGCCGCCGTGGGTTGTGGGGCGGTGGTTTTCGGTGGGCGGGAAGAGGTCCGTCACCGCACAACGGCGGCCACGGGACCCGGCACCGGTGGGTGCCCGGACGACTGGGTCCGGCGCGCACCTCGCCGGCACGGTAGTCACCACCGTGCCGGAGACGGTGCGCAGGACTAGTTGGTGGATGCCGGCATGTCGACGGGCACAAGGGGTTCGGGGGCCTTGGGCAGTCGGGCCCAGAGTTCGGGATCGTGACCGAAGACTACGAAGGCCCCCTCGTCCCGGAGCGCTCGGATGGCGGCCAACGATGCCAGGAACTGGCCCTCGTCGGACTTGATGCCGGGGACGGCGTTCGAGTCCAGGGTGGCCTCGAGATAGCAGGCATCGGCGGTGAGGAAGGTCGTTTGACCGTTCGCGGTGATCCGCAGCGACTGATGGCCCGGAGTGTGGCCGGGGGTGGGCTCGAGGATCACGGTTCCGTCGCCGAAGACGTCGTACACGCCGTTGACGAGCAGCTTGTTCTGGCCGGTCAGGAAGTCCTTCTTGCGGTAGCCCGGGAAATCGTCCGGCTGCCGAAGGGCGGTCCGGTACTCGTCTTCCTGGAGGATCAGGGTGGCGGCGGGGAACTGGTCGTTCCCGCCCGCGTGGTCGTAGTGCAGATGTGAGTTGGCGACGAAGCGAACGGAGTCCGGGTCGAAGCCGGCCTCCCGCATCTGGCGGGCCATTTCGTCCTCTTGGGTGAACTGCAGGTCGCGGGTCGCGTAGAAGCCCTCGGGTACGTAGTCGCCGTCCGGGTCGTGGTGGACCCGGGTGTTGAACCCGGTGTCGAAGACGAGGTTCCCCTCCGGGTGGACTACTACGTAGCCGGGGACGGGCAGCCGCATCATGCCCTCGGCGCCGTCGAGGATGAAGGACGCCGGAATGTTCGCGTGGCCGCAGATGAATGCGTAGATGGTCGGGGATGCGTTGGAGGTCATGGGGACTCCTGGGTCGGTTCGGTCGCCGGGTCGGCTGAGGTGGTGGTCAGCGTGGGTCCGGCGCGAGGGCGGGCAGGTCCGCCAACTGCTCCGGCTGCAGTGCCCGTCGACCGGCACCCGTCCGGCGGGCGAGGGCGGTGAAGGCGAAGAAGGCCATCGTGGTGTAGACGAGCATCAGGCCGATGACGGACCAGATCGAGCCGGTGGCATCCATGAACATAGCGGCAAGGACCGGCGAGATGGAGGAGAAGATCATGGCGCCGAACTGGTAGCTCATGCCGGTGCCGGTTTGGCGGATCTCGGCGGGGTAGGTTTCGGCCAGGAACCCGCCGAGCAGGCCGTAGACGATCGTTACCGGTAGCACGGTGAGGATCAGGCCGACATAGATCCCCGCGGTCGAGCCCGTGGCCAGCAGCAGCCAGCCGGCCGGGACCGAGATGACGGTGGCGGCCAGTGCGCAGTAGATGACGTTGACCGGCTGGAAGCGGAGCGCCAGCAGTGCACCGAACGGTTGGATGATGAACTGGACGGCGGACATCACGAGCAGTCCGTTGAGAACCAGTCCGCGGGCCACGCCGAGCTCGCCGGTCATCCAGTTGAGGCCGAACACCTGCAGCATCGGGTAGGAGGTGGTGGCCACCGCGGTGCTGAAGGCGCCGAGAATCAGGATCGGCATGGCGGTCTTGAGCACCCGTGCCAGCGGCACGCCTGCTGTCTTGTTCTCCTTGGCGACCTGCACGAAGTCAGGCGACTCCTCCAGCTTGAGGCGGATCACGAGGCCCACGACGATCAGAACGGCGCTGGCCAGGAACGGGATACGCCACCCGAAGGACAGGAACTGTTGCTCGGGTAGGAGATTGACGAGGACGAACACGGCGGACGCCAACAGGCTGCCGCCGGGTGCGCCCTGCTGGGCCCACGCGCCGGCGGAGACGAAGTTCTTGCGCTCGGCGTGCTCGGAGGCGATCAACACGGCACCACCCCACTCGCCACCGGCGGCGAAGCCCTGGAACAGGCGGCAGATCACCAGCAGGATGGGCGCGGCGATGCCGATGCTGGCATAGGTCGGCAACAGACCGACGGCGCAAGTGGCGACGCCCATGATGAGCAGGGTGACCACGAGGGTCTGCTTACGTCCGATCCGATCACCGAAGTGGCCGAAGACAATCGCGCCCACCGGCCGCATGATGTACGCGGTGCCGAATGTCGCAAAGGACGCCAGGGTGCCCAGGACCGGGTTCAGATTCGGGAAGAACAACGGGCCGAAGACCAGTGCCGCGGCGAGTCCGTAGATGTAGAAGTCGTACCACTCGATGAGGGTGCCGACGAAGGCGGCGATGCCCGCCCGCCTGCCTTGAGCTTGCTGCGCTCGTGCCATGTGAACTCCGAGGAAAAGAGATGTGAGTGTGGCTGGGATCACGCCAAGGCTAGAGCTCCATCGATTGCGAATCCAATAGTAATTTCCGCGGTAACCGATCACAGAAAACCATAAATAACTGGCAGGGCTCATCGTGCACGGTCGGTGTCGGGCATGCGCCTCGGAGCCACGATCACTCCGATCAGGTCAGCAGAACACCCGTTCCGGAGGCGGCGTCGGTGTGGGCAGCAGCGTGGACATCACCTCGATGAATGCCTGCAGAGCATGGCTCGGGTTGTGCCGCTTCCAGAAGAAGGCGGCCGCCATGTGGGGAACCGCTCCATCGAGGGGCCGGTAGACGACCCCCGGCGCCATGGACGCCTGCACCGGGGAGACGGTCACGGAGATCCCGAAATCTGCCGCCACCAGGCCGAGGATGGAGCTGGTGTCCGGGGCCTCGTGGACGACCCCGAACGAGAATCCGGCGTCCAGTGCCATCTTCAGGGTGGCCTCGCGGACCGCGGAGCCCGATCCGGCAGGGAATGCCACTAACGGTTCGTTGACCAAGTCCCCGATGGTGAGCGACTCGCGCTCGGCCAATCTGTGCCTCTCGGGCAGGGCCACCACGAGCGATTGGTACTCGTAGACATGCCAGTCCAGCTCGGGTTCGCGGATCGGCAACCTGGCGATGCCGACGTCCAGATTGCCCACGGCGACCTCCCTCAGGAGGCCACTGCCGAAGTTCATGCCCTGCAGCACCAGTTCGATCCCGGGTTCCTGCTCCCCCATCGCGCGCATCACGGCAGGAACGGCCCGCTGGCTGCTCATGCTGGAGAAACCCAGGGTGACCCGTCCGATGGTGTGCGCATGGCCGTACTTCGCCGCCCGCTCGGCCTGGTCCACGTCCTCGAGGATCTTTTGCGCCGGGCCGTGAAAGGCCCGGCCGCGCTCACTCAGGCGTACCGACCGGGTGCTGCGCTCGAACAGCTGGACGCCGAGGTCGTTCTCCAGCAATTTGATGTGCTGACTGACGGCCGGCTGCGCCATGAAGAGCCGGGCCGCGGCCCGGCCGAAGTGCAGCTCATCGGCGACGACGACGAAGGTTTTGACGTGCTCCAACTTCACAGCCGCACCATTTCATTTCATTTTGCAATCGATACTCTCACGAATTGATATTAGACCCACATGAGTATGGCGTGTGACACTTTGCACGACGCAAGTAACCGCCGCACCCGGGCGTCCTGGCCCGGCGCGCACGGCGGATTGGACACAGCAGCAGGTCCGGCTTCCACTGCGAACCGCCCCGCCCGCTGTTCAGTTGGGAGATTCATCATGAGCCACAACTCCGTCACGACGACGATTCACGGGACCCAGTTCGGGACCTCCACCGACCACGTGGTCTTCGGGCGTCCCGCCGCGGATGTGATCGTCGAGCAGGTCGAGGCGTCCGGCAAGCAACGGGTGCTGATCACTACCAGCAAGTCACTCGCCGGTCCCGACGACCTTCCCGCCCAGATCGGCCGCCGGCTGGGTTCCCGGTTCGCCGGGGTCTTTTCGGCCATCGGCGCGCACGCGCCCCGGTCATCGGTCCTGGCCGGTGCGGCCGCCGCCCGTGAAGCCGGGGCCGACCTCCTGGTCTCCGTCGGCGGCGGCTCCGTCTCCGACGCGACCAAACACATGCTGCTGTGCCTGTGGGAAAACATCACCGACATCGACGGTTTCGATCCACACCTGAAGAACCTGGCCGGGATGGTGGACCCGAGTATCCGCCCGGCCGACGCCGCGGACCGCATCCGCATGATGGCCGTGCCCACCCTCCTCTCCGCCGGAGAGTTCACCTGGTTCGCCGGCATCACGGACGAGCGGCGAAGCGTGAAGGAGGTGGCCTTCCACACCCTGTTCAGTCCCACCACCGTGGTCCTCGACCCTGCCGCGACGCTGGCCACCCCGATCCCGCTGCTCCAGTCGTCCGGAATGAAGGCTGTCGAGCACGCCGTCGGATTCCTGTGCGAGAGCGACTCCATCCCACTGGTCGAGGTCGTCTCCGCCAAGGCATGGAGCCTGCTCTACGACGCCATCCCGAAGCTCGGCGGCCCCGAGGACAACCCGGCCCTGCGCCTGAACCTCCTGCTGGGTGCCTGGTACTCGATCTACAGCGTGAACTACGGCCTGCACGCCGGCGCAAGCCATGCCATCGGCCATGTCCTGGGCGCCCTCGGCGTCCCGCACGGGGACACCGGCAGCAGCGTCGTGCCGGGTGTCCTGCGCTGGAACGCCGATCACAACGCAGACCGGCAGGAGCTCGCCGCGGCTTCCGTCGGCCAGTCGGGCCGACCGCTTCCGGACATCCTGCAGGAATTCGCCCGGTCGATGGACCGGCCGACACGGCTGCGCGAGGTCGGCATCGAGCGCCACCAGTTCCGCGAGATCGCCGAGAAGTCCCTGCACGACCCGCTGATCGATTACAACTCCCGGCCGATCACCTCCGCCGACGACGTCATGGAAATCCTCGACCTCGCCTGGTGACCGAGGACCATTCCCCGGTCCACCCCGTGCCGGCAAACACCGCACGGTCCACCACCGAGCAAAGGACGACGCAGTGTCACCACACCGCCTGATCGACCCCGAACTCCGCGACCTGGCGACAAACCTCGTCTTCGACTTCGACACCGGGATCGACGCCGTCCGCAAGCAGATTGCGGCCGGCAGCGCCCCGGCCGTCGAGACACCCGAGGATCTGATGGTCTTCGAGGAATTCGCGCCCGGCATTTCGGGTGCACCGCCCGTCCGCGTCATCGTGACGGCACCGCGCGCGAAGCGCACCGGGCGCCCGGGCATCCTGCACATCCACGGCGGCGGCTACGTCACCGGGTCAGCCGACAAGACCGCCTTCACCGACGCAACCTACGCGCGCCGAGTGGACGCCGTCGTCGTGTCCGTGGACTACCGACTCGCGCCGGAGACGCCCTACCCCGGCCCCCTCGACGACTGCCACGCCGCCCTGTCCTGGCTGGTGGACTCGGCCGACCGCCTCGGGGTCGATCCTGATCGGATCGCCGTCTGCGGGCAGAGCGCCGGGGGCGGACTCGCCGCGGCCCTCGTGCTCAGACTCCGGGACGGAGGCGGCCCCGAGGTCGCCTTCCAGCACCTCGTCTATCCCATGCTCGACGACCGCACCGGCTTCACCACCGATCCCCCGGAGGCGATGGGCCGATGGGTCTGGACCCGGGCCAACAACCGCTTCGGGTGGTCCGCCCTGCTCGGCGACAGCGCCGGCGGCCCGGACGTGCCCTGCTACGCGGCGGCGGCCCGCGCTACCGACCTGTCCGGCCTGCCGCCCACGTTCATCGTGTGTGGCTCGCTGGACCTGTTCCTGCCCGAGGACCTCGACTACGCCTACCGCCTCATGGCCGCCGGCGTCTCCGTCGAACTGCACGTATATCCCGGGGCCACGCACGGCTTCACCAGCGTGCGCGGCTCGGCGGTGACCCGCCGCCTCGTCGGCGATTCGGCCGCCGCCCTCCGACGCGCCCTCGGCACGGATACCGGACCGGGTCCCGACGCCGACAACCCCGCCCGCTGACAGAGAACAACACCGCCCCCTCCAGTCATTCACTTGCCCAGTGTCCCAACCGAAAATCGCTGGGGCCAGCTCCAGCCACCCACAAACATTCCCGGAAAGGGAGACCCCCCATGAGAATCCGCAAGATCGTCACCTTCGCCGAGGAAACCCGCATCGAGGGCTTCAAGGACGCCGAGACTCCGCTGGTACTCGCCTCGGCCATGGCGGTCATCGAGAATCCTTTCGCCGGCAAGTACGTCGAGAACCTGTTCCCACTGGTCGAGGAGTACTCGGAGAGCCTGGGCGAACTCCTCTCCGAGCGCGCCGTAGCGTGCCTGCCGGGTGGGGCGGAGTCCGTGGAAGTCTTCGGCAAGGGCGGCCTCGTGGGCACCGACGGTGAGATCGAGCACTCCACCGCGATCATCCACACGCTGCGCTTCGGCACTCCGATCCGCGAGCGCGTCCAGGCCAAGAACCTCCTGGTCGGCTGCGACAAGCGCGGAGCCGCCGGATCCACCCTCGACATCCCGCTCATCCACGTGCGGGAGGACAAGGCCCGAGGCCACTACATCTCGCACGAGGTGCGGATCCCGGACGCGCCCCGCCCGAACGAGATCGTCATCGTCTTCACCGCCGGCAACGGATCCCGCCCCCACCCGCGCAGCGGCTCGTTCGGCAACGAGCTCACTGCCTAGGCACCGCGAATCCGTCCGCGACCACCACTTCAGAAACCCCGGAGCAACCCATGAACACCATCCCCTCATCCGTTGATGTCCTCGTCATCGGCGCCGGCTTCGGCGGCATCTACGCCGTCGCCAAGTTCAAGGAGCAGGGCATGACCGTGTCCTGCCTCGACCAGAACGACGGACCCGGCGGCGTGTGGAACCAGAACCGGTACCCCGGCGCCCGCGTCGACTCGAACAGCCGGTTCTACGCCATGACCCATGATGTGAACGTGTACAAGGACTGGACCCCCCGCGAGGAATTCGCCGACAGCGCCGAGATGCGCCGGTACTTCGAGTGGTTGGTGCAGCGCCTCGGCGTCCAAGACGATATTCGATACGGGCAGACCGTCACCCGCGCCACCTACAACGAGGCCACAGCCAGCTGGGAGATCGCCACCGCGGACGGCAGCACGGTGGAAACCACGTACCTCGTGCTGGCAATCGGCAGCCTCAACGCCCCCAACACCCCGCAAATCCCCGGCGAGAACATCTTCACGGGCACCGTGGTCCACACCAGCTCCTGGCCCACCACCGAGGTCCCGAACCTGAACGGCCGGGTCGGGGTGGTCGGCACGGGCTCGAGCGGCATCCAGGTCGCCACCCAGCTCAGCTCCACCGCCGAGGAGCTCTACGTCCTGCAGCGGACCCCGCAATACACCCTGCCTCTGGGCAACCACCCGGCCGACCTGGCCGCCCGCGAAGAGATCCTGCAGGACTTCGCCGGCACCCGCGAGAAGATCTTCGCGGCGCCTAAGGGCCGCCCGGTCGCCGAGACCCAATACGCCCTCGCCGCCCTGCCGGCCGACGAGCAGCAACGCCTGCTCGAGGAGGGCTGGAATCAGGGCGCCAACATCCTCGTGGGCATGTTCACGGACCTGTTCACCGACCCGCATGCCAACGACATCCTCTCGGACTTCGTGCGGGCCAAGATCAAGGCCATCGTCCACGACCCCGAAACCGCCGAGCTGCTGACCCCCTCCTACGGGATCGGCGCCAAACGCATCGTCCGCGACTCCGGCTTCTACGAGGCCTTCAACCGCCCCAACGCCCACCTCATCTCCCTGGCCGGCAACCCCATCGTCGAGCTGACCGAGACCGGGCTGCAGACCGAAAAGGAGCACATCGAGCTGGACGTGCTGGTCATGGCCACCGGCTTCGACGCCATGACCGGTCCACTCTTCCGGATCGACCTGCATGGCGAGAACGGCATCCGGCTCGAGGACCAGTGGAAGTCCGGCGAACAGATCGACTCGATGGGCGGCCTCATGGTCACCGGCTTCCCGAACATGTTCATCATCGGCGGCGCCCAGTCTCCGGCCGTGCACGTCAGCGTGCCGGTTCTCAACGAGTACATGGTCAACCAAGCCAGTGACATCATCGACCTGGCGCAGACCGAGCAGGCCGGTTCGGTCCAGCCCCCGGTCGAGTACTGCACCCAGTGGACCGAACTGGTCAACGAGGCCGGCCAAGGCTCTATCACCAACACGGTCGCCAGCTGGTTCAACGGCGGCAACATCGACGGCAAGCCACGGGCCTTCCTGACCTACCAGGGTGGCTTCGTGAACTTCCAGAAATACTTCGACAGCCTGGACAAGCGGCGCCTGCTCGAGCCGCAGCGCGAACTCGCCGAATCCACCGCGGCCGCGGGCCACTGACCCCAGGACGGAGACAATGATGAGCACCACACCCACCAAGGTCGCCATTATCACCGGGGCCGGCGGCGGACTGGGCGCCGCCAGCGCTCGCCTGCTCGCCGAACGTGGCTTCACCACCGTAGCCACGGACATCACCGAACCCGCCGAGCCCCCGCAGGACCCGGGCAACGGTGCGGCAGTCGAGTTTGTCACCCACGACGTCGCCGACCCCGAGTCCTGGCGCCGCCTCGTCGAGCAGACGATGGACCGGCACGGGCGCGTGGACGTCCTCGTGAACTCGGCCGGGATCCAGGGCGACCTGTCCCGATCCTCCTTCGAGGAGACCACCCTCGAGCACTGGCGCACGGTCATGGCCGTGAACCTCGAGGGAACGTTCCTCGGATGCCAAGCGATCATGCCCGCCATGAAGACCGGCGACGGCGGGTCCATCGTCAACATCTCCTCCCTCGGGGCCTACTACCCCACCACCTACAACCCTGCCTACGGCGCGAGCAAGGCTGCGATCACGCAGCTCACCAAAACCGTGGCTGCAGTGGGGGCCGCGGACGACCCGAAGGTCCGCTGCAACTCCGTTCACCCCGGCGTCATCGAGACGGCGATGACACTGAACCTCCGCAACGCGATGGGCGGCGGGAAGCCGCAGGAGAATGGGGTGCCGCAAGCCAGCATCGCCTCGCGCATCCCCCTCGGGCGGACTGCCCAGGCCCAGGAGATCGCTTCGGTTGTTGTCTTCCTCGCCGCGGATGACTCCTCGTTCGTCACAGGTTCCGAATACCTGGTCGACGGTGGATCGCGCCTCGTGCGCTGACCTGCCGATTTCTGGCCTCCACGACTGCCGAAGTAGGTAGCTCAGGGATGTCCGGACAACGGTAAAACTCGTCGAGCAACGAACTTTGCCGGGAAAGAACGACTGGGGCCGAAACACTGGATTCCCTGGCGGGCAACTCGGATCAATTCAATTGGGCATCAGCATCTCTCGACCCAGGCCACAAGAGCAGAGCATCGAGCTGATGGGCTCAATCGATCGCCTCACGATGTGAAGACTTCGGTCGGGATCTCGAGTCAATCGTCTCGTTGTATGGCTGATCAGTATTGCCGGTGTTCGGCAACCCAGGCCGCGATCTGCGTCCGGGAGGTGAATCCCAGCTTTGTCAGGATGTGCTCCACGTGCCCCTGAGCGGTGCGTTGGGAGATGACCAGGCGGGCGGCGATCGCCTTGTTGGTCAGCCCGTTGGCGACGAGATCGGCCACCTGCCGTTCCCGTTTGGTCAACTCCGTCGACGGGCCCGTGGCGGGTGCAACCGCGGGTTTCTCGCCGAGGGCGTAGGCAACGGCGGCGTCGAGATCGAGTGAGCCTCCCTCACGGTGTGCGGCCTCGAACACCCGCTGACCGAGGGCCCGGCGTGTGCTCTGCATGCACTCCTCGTGATGGATCAGCAGACCCGGAAACACCACGGTTGATGCACCCGTCATCTGTCCTAGAGCGTGTGCCGCACCCAGCAGTACGGCGGCGTGCCGCGCGCTGCCCTCGGCGGCCGCGATCCAAGCCAGCGCCTCGAGGCACGGCGCCGCCAGGTACAGATCCTGTCGGCGACGGACCAGGCCAAGCCCCTGCCGCAGCAGCCGCAGCGCTTGGTCGTGATCACCCTGACTCCACACCGCGACCGCGGTGGCCCACAGAGCATGTGACCGATGCACCGATTCGCCATGGGATTCAGTGATCGCGAGGGCTTCCTCATAGCACTCGAGGGCCCCCGCGGTGTCTTGCTGCAACTCGCGGGCCCATCCCAGATAGAGGATCACCAAGACCTGCGCATGGACATCATGCGCGGCGAATACGTCGTAGGTACGTTCCAGGCGTGCACACGCGGCGGCGAGATCTCCGGTAAAGACCTCGTGGCGCCCCTCGGTGAACTCAACGAACGCATGCGCGACCGGGTCCGTAGACTGATCGGCGACGGCTCGGGCGTCAGCAACCAACGCGGCCGCCGCGGCGAGGTCTCCCTGGAGTTCGGCCAGCGCGCAGCTGCGGTACAACGCCTTGGCGCGGACCGCGGATGCCGCCGCGGGCGCGACGAGGAGGGCGCGGTCGAGCCAGTGCCGCCCCTCACCGAGCCAACCGAGCGAGACCCAGAATGGCTGCAGGGCCGACGCGAAGGCCAGCGCGGCCTCGGGTGCCTCATTATCGGTGAGCGCGAAATCGAGAGCCTCCCGCAGATTGGGTTGTTCACGGTTCAGACGGGCGATCAAGTCGAGCTGTCGGGCACTGACCCACCCCGCTTCCGTGTCGAGGGCCAGCTGCTGGTACCAGTCCCGGTGCCGTCGCCGCAGGTCGGGGTACTCCCCCGACGCCTGGGCCTTCTCGCGGCCGTAGTCCCGCAAGGTGTCAAGCATCCGGAACCGCACCGCGGTATCCGACTCCTCCCGGATGAGGATTGATTTGTCGACGAGGGCGGTCAGCACATCGAGAAGGTCACCCGGCTCCACGTCACGCTGGCATACCTGTTCGGCCGCATCGAGTTCGACGCTGCCCGCGAAAACCGACAGCTGTGCCCAGAGCTGTCGTTCGGGCGCGGTGCACAACTCGTAACTCCAGTCGACACACAGTCGCAGGGTCTGCTGACGCGTCGGCGTGCCTCGGCTCCCGCGCGCAAGCAGTGTGAATCGGTCGGTCAATCGCTGCAGAATCTGCTCGGGCGAGAGCGCCCGCAACCGCACTGCAGCGAGCTCGATCGGCAGCGGCAGTCCCTCCACGCGAGTGCAGATCTGTGCCACGGTGGCCGCGTTGCCCTCGGTGAGCTCGAAACCCGGTAGCGCGGCGGCGGCGCGTTCGGCGAACAAGCGGACCGCGTCGTAGCGCGGCAGGCCGTGCAGCGACACTTTCTCCGGATCGGGAACCGTCAGCGGAGGCACCCGCAGCATCGCTTCACCCCCGATGTTCAGGGCTTCACGGCTGGTGGCCAGTATCCGCAACCTCGGGCATGCCGACAGCAGCGTCTCGGCCAAGTCCGCCACGGCATCGACCAGCTGTTCGCAGTTGTCGAGCACCAGCAGGACCTCCCGCGACGCCAGGAAATCCATCAGAACTTCCCGTGCCGTCAGCGCCGACCGAGGACGCAGCCCCAAAGCGGCGGCGATCGCGTCCGCCAATAGCACCGCGTTCCCCAACTCGCCCAGCTCAATCCACCACACCCCGTCCGCGAAGACCCGTCGCACACTTACCGCAACCCGCAGCGCCAACCGCGTCTTGCCCACCCCGCCAATCCCGGTGAACGTCACCAGTCGGGACGCCGACAGCAGACCCTTCGCTTCGGTCAGCTCGGTACGGCGGCCCACGAACGTCGATAACTCCTCCGGGAGTCTCCCTCGGGCATTCAGCGAGATACCCAATGGCGGGCGGGCCGACGGAAGGCCGGTGGTCAGGGGCAGAACCGAACCGCCAACGTGCTCGTCGACAGCTGATTCGCCGCGCAACGCCATCTCGTCGACCGGGAACCCGTTCCTGGCCTGGAGCTGTCGGAGCTGTTCCCCGAACGTCACTGCGGAGACCCGCTCCCCCGGTGTGCGGGCCATGGAGCGCTCGATAACCGCAGACATATCCCGGTCGACGCCGTGCTCGCGCAGGTCGGGCACTGGCTGGGTGGTGATACGCAGGAACTGCGCCACCACCTGCTCATCGCTGCGACGCTCGAACGCGGCGTGGCCGGTCAGCGCGGCGAATAGGGTGGCGCCGAGCCCGTACACGTCCGCTGCCGGCGATGGCGGATCTCCGCTGAGCACTTCCGGGGCGGTGAACGCCGGAGAGCCGGTGACTGTGCCGGTCACGGTGGTGAACCCGCCGGTGATGTGCGCGATACCGAAATCCGCCAACACCGGTTCCCCGAAGTCGGTGAGCAGGATGTTCGCAGGCTTGACATCGCGGTGCAGGATGCCGGCCCGGTGCGCGGTCTCCAGTGCCCCGGCCATCTTCACCCCGAGCCGCAGCACCTCCTCCGCCGTGAGCGGACCGTGGTGTCGGATCCGGGCATCGAGTGACCCCTGCGGGTAGTACGGCATCACCAGATACGGGCGACCGCTGCGCGTGTTCCCGACCTGCAGGACCCCCGCGATGTTCGGATGCCCGGTCAACCGGCCCATCGCCCGTTGCTCCCGAAGGAACCTCTCCCTGTTCTCCTCGTCCAACTCGGCGGTGAGCACCTTCACCGCCACCGTCCGCTCCAGAACTCTCTGGGTGCAGCGGTACACCACACCGAAGCCGCCGCGGCCGATCTCCTCGGTGTCGTCGAACCCCTCCGCACTCAACTCACTCGCCGCCGCAACGGCTACGTCACGGCGTGTTCGCAGCGGATCGCTGTCGGTCATCAGGTACTTCCGCGACTCCCAGACGGCCGGTGGAATGCTCACAACTCGGGCGATGCCCGTTCAGGATACCGCCGTCCAACGGAGACTCCGCAGATACAACGTAAAATATTCTTGACCAGTGACTTTAGGCGAGACGCTGCGTAAATGTTTTCCTACAGCACCGGCCCCGCACAAATCACGAGTGACGCGGCGACCTGGTGAGTTCCTCCGTATTGACTGACATGCCGGGGTCACTGCGACCGGCCACCTTCACGACCAGCAGCACGCGCAATCTGACGTACCCGCTCCCTTGTATACCCAGTCCGACGCACAATCTCCGCCTGGATGACCCCCTCATCAAGCGCACCCACGATCGCGGAATGCAACTCGGCGCGCGCTTCCTCAACCGCCGCCAAAGCAGCATTGAAATCGACAACGGCACGGTCTAGTCGATCCATGCTCGAAAGCCTATCCGGGTAGGTGCACTCGTCTGATCAACCAGTTTTGCATCAATAGCCAAATAGACTTGGCATGCCAACCGTATTTGGCATACAGTGGACTTCATGCCAGCGAAGATCCCCCGCACTCGTGCACACGCAGGAGGGGAACCCATGGCCGTCGCAGCACACGACGTCGACCACAGCGCCCAGCTCGCCTGCAATGCAGCTATCGACCTCGCCGACCAACTCGACGCATTGGTCCGCTACAACCTCCCTACCGACATCACCACCGCTGCGAGCACCGCCCAACACATCGCCGACCTCCTGAAGGTCGCTTGCCAAATCGCCTTCGCTTACCACCACGCGATTCCCGCCCCCCAAGACACCTTAAAGATCTACGACGTCAATGAACGCTCCGACCTCCGCGCCATCCGCAGACACAGCCTCTTCGCATTCCGGGCCGGCTACGACGCCCACCGCAGCTTCACAGACGTCCCCAACATCGCACACCGACTCCAAGCGAAATCCAACCCATGAATCAATTGGCAAGCTCGATTTTCACTGCGCTCCAGACGTATTCCAGCGATGAGCCTGACTACGAGTCGCAGGAGCGGACTGTGTCATACCCCAGAGTGAGGATCACTACATGGCAACACGTCTCGTCGTCGGCGAAACCGATCTCGCAACACTGCGTCCCGACCTCGCAAACCAATGGCACCCAACCCTCAACGGCCACCACCAACCTACGAACTTCACCACGGGGGCAAGCAGTATCAAGGTCTGGTGGCGTTGCGAGGCTGAGCATGATTACCAAGCGACCATCCGACACCGCGCCGGAATGGGCTCCGGCTGCCCCTACTGCTCAGGAAGATTCGCTGTAACAGGTTCTAACGACCTCGCGACTCACTGGCCGGAACTCACAGCAGAATGGGATACCGAACGCAATGACCGCTCTGCCAGCGACGTCACACCCGGAAGTAGTTACAAGGCCTGGTGGCGCTGCTCGAGACGCCACACCTATCAGGCCCGGGTTGCAGATCGAACACGGAAGGGGCGCGGAACCGGGTGCCCTTATTGTGCCGGTCGACGGGTTATTCGTGGCGAGACTGATCTTGCAACACTTCACCCGGAGATAGCCGTTGAGTGGCATCCGACTCTCAACGGGGATTGCATACCTTCCCAGTACACCGCAGGAAGCCTCTTCAAGGCATGGTGGCAATGCGCCAACGGCCACGACTACCAAACTCCGATCGCGAAACGCACAGGGCGAAACGGTGGATGCCCTTATTGCGCAGGTCGGTACGCCATCGCCGGTTTAACCGACCTCGCCACTCTTGAACCCGCAATCGCTCGCGAGTGGGACTTCGAGCGTAACGACCGCGAACCATCGGCAGTCAAGCCAGGGTCCGAGTACAAAGCCTGGTGGATCTGCCCCGATCGTGGGCACTCATACATCACACGAGTGGACCACAGGACAAAGGCGCTCTGCGGCTGCCCGTACTGCGGTGGCCGACTCCCCATCGTCGGAGAGACGGACCTCGCTGCACTCCGCCCCGAGCTGGCAACCGAATGGCACCCCACTCGGAACACCCTGACGCCCCGGGACATCCTTGTCAGCTCAAACAAGAAGGTCTGGTGGGTATGCGCCGACGGCCACGAATGGCGGGCACAAGTCGCAAGCCGCACCAGCGCAGGCACGGGTTGCCCAGTATGTACGAACCGACGTATCGACCTCGGCATCAACGACCTCGCGACACTTCGCCCCGATCTCGCCGACGAATGGCACCCCACACGCAATTCGCTCTCACCACAATCCATATCAATCGGCAGTGGGCGAACTGTGTGGTGGAAATGCCAACAGTACGGACACGAATGGGAAGACATCGTGAGCGACAGGGCCGGTGGGTACGGTTGCCCCTTCTGCTCGGGAAAACGAGCACAAGCCGGATTTAACGACCTCAGCACGATGTATCCCAAACTCGCAGCAGAATGGCATACCACACGAAATTCGCAGTCTCCAAACGACACTCGCCCTGGCTCTAGCTATCAAGCCTGGTGGATCTGCCCCACAGGACACGACTATCAATCCGTCGTTAGCGCGAGAGTCAGAGGTCGAGGATGCGCATACTGCGCTGGGAAGAAGGTATTAGCCGGCTTCAACGACGTCGCCACTGCGCGCGCCGACCTAGCCGAGGAATGGCATCCGACCAAGAACACCCTCAACCCCACACAGGTGAGCGCTGGGAGCAAGAAGGCAATCTGGTGGATCTGCCCAGCGTACGGCCATGACTACCGAGCAAGCGTTGCCGACAGGGCCGTGGGTAACGGATGCCCCACCTGTGCCGGTAAGCAGGTCGTACAAGGTTTCAACGACCTCGCCACACTCCGCCCCGAACTTGCAGCAGAGTGGCACCCCACCAAGAACACGCTCGACCCCGCGCAGGTGACATCCGGATCAAGCCGCGTCGTTTCGTGGCGATGCAAAGCCAAAGGCCACGAATGGGATACCACCATCGCGAGCAGAGCAGCTGGCCGTGGCTGCTTCAAATGCAGCCGCAGCGGGACTTCGAAACGGGAGGAAGCCGTTTGTTCGCGGATCGCGATGATAGTTGGTATCGAATACACTGGTCCACAACGCCTACCCTGCTGGCCAGCACCGATCGATCTCCTGCTCGTCCACGCCAGAACAGCAGTCGAGTACGACGGTTGGTACTGGCATCAGGGCAAAGCCGACGTCGACCGACGCAAGACGGAAGCTTTGCAAAACGCAGGCTGGAACGTCGTCCGGATACGCGAAACGACGTCCAATCGCCCGCACCTCCCACACGTACCCGGGACCATCATTTCCTGCGCCGACTCGGAGGATCCCAGTTCAGTTGCACACCGCACGGTCACAGTCATCAACACACTCGTTCAAGAATGAAAACCTAAAGAGCCCTGCTATCCGAGAGGGCGTTTACAAAATTCTTCGATCCTCAGCGAAGTCCACGAACTGATTCTTACCCCGTAAGGCTCGCTCAGTTTGGAGTGACCAGCACCTGCAACTCACCAACCCTCTGCTGGTAGGTGGACGTCAACGGAACGGGCACAACGCCTCCAGCACCACCTCCTGGATATGCCACCGTCCAGTTCACAATCCAGGCCGAGGACGCCGAAACGTTGAACCGGTCGCCGTTCGGCTGTCCGATCGACGATTTCTCCATGAGGTGCCCGCACGTCGGTGACGGCATGCCACTCGGGGGTGTGAGCGGGCTTGCGTCGACGACGTCGGTATACGGAGTGAAAGGCAACAGAGCTCCTGGGCAAAAAATGGCATCACCGTCACCGAAATTAATTGCAACACCGGTATTTATGGCCGTCGCATTGACCAAGAGACCACCCGGCCCTGGCACAGTACGAGAGACGGGACCGACCTGGCTGGATCGCACAGCAGCGCCCGTATCGCTGCAGATCCATCCCCAGCCAAATCGGCCGACTAACCCGGTTCTCCCACCTTGAAAATCGGCCGGCTCCGGTGTCCAGCACATCTCAGGCGCCTCAAGCTGCATCGCAGTGACTGCGATACCTACCGTGTTCATGATCTGCGCCATCGATACTGGCGTAGCTGGCAGGCCCACGTCCGGGCTTATCGGTGTGCAATCGATAAATCGGCTGCACGCCTTAAGCTCTTGCCGAACTGGAGGCCCTGTGGGCGCAGCCACGCCGTCACTGCCACCACCGCTGTATCCAGACCCGCCGCCGCCCGTCCCCGCTGCGCTCGCCCCTGGGGAGCCTCCGGAGCCAGGGGACGCGGAAGGTACCTGGATGTAGCTACCCTGCACCACAACATTGGCGCCCGATCCGCCATCACCAAGAACGTCTACGCCACCGCCACCAACGCCTGGTTGCGCACCTGAAGAAACGGATGTAGCGAGAATCGTCCCCGTGATTGACAAACATAGGACCATGGCGCGGACACAGCTGCTGGTCATGCCTTCTCCTTACCTAAGGTGTATCGCACGGCGGGTAGCCATGCTCGGGCTGACTGGTCACCCTCCAGCCATTCGCGTCAGGCCAATCCGCATTCCGGACAGTGAAGGTCTGCAACACAAACTGCGGTCGGTTAACGTCATAGGCAGGGCTTCCGTCTGACTTCGTCCAAGTCATCCCGGAGATGTCGGTGCAGGCGCGGACGTGGACCCATGCAGGACCCGAGACGGCCTTGCCGGCGTCGTCGACCGGTATGCCGGCGTCAGCTGTCTTGGCATCGACGATCTTGATTGCGCCTTCGCCCCGGACATTCTGCGAGCGACGGAGAGTGATGTCAGCCCGCCATCCATCCAGGACCGGCCCTCCGGCCACAGTTTCGATCTCTTCGATTGGCACCGCCGGATCTGAATCGAGCCTCCCCAGAACTGCGTAGAAGTCGTTGACCTTCGCGAGCGCCTGTTCCCGTGCCAACTCGTCAGGAGTCTTGTTCGACGTGTCCGCCCCGTCGGGACCCTCGAACGCCGGGTCTCCGGTGGCAGTGAGCTCTACGGCCGGATCCGCCGCGTCGGTGTCGGAGCAGGCAGTGACGCCGACCAAGAGGGTCGCCGCAGCCAAGGCAGCGACGGCGGTTCGGCGGATGATGGTGTGTGCCATAGTCGTATCTCCTAGAAGAGTCCGGCGTTGCAGGGGGTACCGGGCAGTGTGTAGTCGGCTGTGACTCTCCATCCTGCTGGGTCGGGCCAAGCGGTGTTCGTCAGGATCGGCTTCCCGAGCTCGAGAACGTCGGTAGCGCGGGCGAGGCAGACGTCCATCTCGATGGTCGCGGTGCCGGGCGTAGGGATGCCGTTTTCGTCGATCGGGATGTTGTGGCGGGTGATGGTGTTCTTGAGAACCTTGACCTCGCCTGCGTTCGCCTCGATGCGATGCGCGGTGATGTCCCGATTTGTCGATTGAAGGAAGTTGCCGGCCGCGACATTGTCGAGGTCTGCGGGGTTGGCGGCGGGATCGGCACTCAGTCGCGCGAGCACCGTGTAGTACTCGTTGACCTTGATCAGTGCGGCTTCTCCGGCCTGTTGCTCGGGGGACTTTCCGGATCCGGGCGGTCCGGTGAACGTGGGTCCGGTGTTGGTTTCGAGGGTGACCGGTTCTGGGGTCAGGATGCTGCAACTGGCTGTCAGGCACATCGCGGCAGTGAGTGTCGCCAGTGCGGCGATGCGGCGCGTCATGATGCTGCTCCGATCCGGTAGTGGCTCCCGTAGGTGGAGTCGAGCTGACTCAAGAGCATCTTGGTTTCGTGTTCGGGCTCTTCTTCGAGTGCGTCGAGCTCGGTGATCATGCGATCGATCAACCGTTGGGTGGTCTCGGTGTCGCCCGAGAAGTGGGTGGCGATGATCGCCGCACGCCAGCACCCTTCGTGGACGATGTCGACCTTGAGGCCTGTCTCCGCGGCGGTGTGTGCAGCCGCGAGGTCCTGGGGGACTTGGTGGCCGCGGATGTAGCGGGTGGCGAGTTCCTCGGCGACGTCGGTGATGGCGGAGATCATGTCTTGTTTGGTGTGGTCGGCCCACCCGTAGGCGGTGGGGTCGTCGCTACTGAAAGGTTGGCCGGTGACCAGGGCTAGTGCGGCGGATAGCCGGGTGGTGTCGACGTCAGCGGGATGGGCGTTGACGAGTTCTTGCCAGTAGTCCCAGTCGGTCGTGACGGCGTCGTGGAGTCGTTGCGGGGTCCGGCCGGTTCGATCTCCGGACTTGATGAGGGCGGGTTCACCGGTCTCGGTGTCACCGAGCCACTTACGCAGGCGAGAGAGGGCTTCGTTGCGGCGCCGGCGGAGCCGGGCCTTCGCTTCTTTCTCCTGCTCGGCTGTGCCGGTTCTGGCGGCTTCGACGTCATGGGGCCAGATTTTGCTGTCGATGTCCGCGGCGAGGACTCCGCCGTCAGTGGTGATGAGAAGTGCGGCGATTTCGGTCAGGCTCTTCTCTCGGCCTTCGGCCGGCCCTGGTGACGGGGGTGTGACGGCGGGTTCGCCGAGCAGCCTGATCCAGATGTGATCCGCCTCCGGCAGCTCGCCTTCTACGGTGATCTCATCCGAATCGGACGGCTCTGGGCGGTCGACGGCGTGGTCGAGGTCATCGTTCCCGACCACGCTGAAGGTGGCGGGATCGGAGCTGGTGATGAACTCCTTGGTCGAGATGTCATTGTCCAGACGGGCTGCTTCCCATCGAATGTCAGGGTTGTTACCCGTGTGGGCGATGCGAGGTTCGCGTGAGGTGGTGGTCAGGAGGTCTAGGACGGACGCGTAGCTCTCCTCGTCGAGGGTGGTCACTGTGATGCCGGCCGACGCGATTCCTGGACGAGCAAGGACGGCCGAGCCGTTGTCGTCGACCTCGAGGGTCCATGTGGCGTTGGTATGTGCGCTTTCGGTGGTCACTGCGGCGAACGCGATTCGGGGTGCGTGTCGTGCGATGCCAGCGAGTAGCCCGGCCTGTGCCGCGGTCACCGGGTCGGCGATCAGAACGATTTCGGGTGCGGTCAGCTCGCTGGTGGTGTACGACGTTCGTGCCTGCGCGATTGACTCGATGTCGTTGTCCGCGAGTATTTCGGAGTCGAGTTCGAGGTGATTGGCGAGTGTCGTCAGTATCGTGTCGGCGTCGGCGGTGTGGGTGATGCGGCCGTTGTCGATTGCCTCCGGAAGGTCGGCGCAGTATCCGACGAGGTTGAGGTGGAGGCTGTCGGCGATGGGCGAGACTGCGAGTTCGACGGCGAGCGCGCGCAGCACCCCGGCTGTTGCGGTCGGGGTGCCGCTGATGGCGAGGTGGCCGATCTGTTCGAGGTTGAGTAAGAGTTCGCGACCGTCGTCGTTGGTTCCGATTGCCGTCAGTGCCGGGTACGGACTGATCTCGGCCTCGGGAATGCTGCGCGGGAGCGCTGTCGGGTCTACTGCCCAGGTGGTGTCGTCGATCTGTGTCCACGGCGCGGGGGGTGAGACCTGTTCGACGAGTCCGAGCTCGATGTCGTTGTCACCGACGAATACCGTCAGCAGGCCCGGCAGGGCGGTACCTGTGGACCTGCAGTGGTGCGCGAGGTGCCGCAATGCGATGTCGACGTGGGTGGTGGTGAGCGGGTCAGCGGCGGCGGTGAGTGCGTGCTCGGCCTGGATCGTGGATTCGGCGGGAAGGGCGATGCGCTCGCCGCGGCGGCGGCGATGTTGTTGCTTGCGACGGCGAAGTGCGAGATGCCCGGTGAGTCCGGCTGCGGCAACCGCTGAGATTCCGAGACCGATGAACACGATGTCGGATGAGCCGTCCTCGGTATCGGTTTCTGCCGGTGCGTCATTGGTGACGAGGTCGGCGGGCAGTTGGGGTTCGACGGGGTCGAGTTGCCAGTTGGGGGCGACACCCGCAGGGGCGGGCGCCGGAGCGGGAGCAGCTTCCGGGGTCGGAGCGGGAGCAGGAGCCGCTTCCGGGGCAGGAGCCGGAGCTGGAACAGCATCGGCCGGCGGCACCAAGGCCGGCGACGGCGTAGCGTCAGCCGCCGCGGAGGCGGCGGTGGGCATGATCAATTGCTGGCCGACCGTGATCAGCTCGCCGGCCGGGGTGCCGTCGGGAGTCGTGATCTCCTTGAAACGCAAAGGATCGCCGAGCTCGCGCTCGGCGATATCCCACAGGGTGTCGCCCTGTTTGACCGTATAGGCGCCGCGTATCACCTCGGGTTGCGATGCGGGCAGCTGCAGGGTCAACCCTTCGGCCAGAAACCCTGGCTCGGGGACAGCAGTCCGGTTGAGGTCCAGGATCTCGGCGTAGCGGCGGCCCTCTCCGAGATGCTGCTGGGCCAATCCCCACAGGGTGTCTCCGCGCACGGTCCTCACTGTCGGCCCTGCCGGTTGTACCGCCGGACGGGTAGCCCGCGGATCCACCTGCGACTGCGGTGACGCGCTCGGATCTTCCTGCTGTGAGTGCGGCGCGTACGGAGAGGTGCTTCCCACGTCTGCGGGCTGGGTCAGGACGGGTGCGGCGGTGGCGGTTCCGGCGGTCAGGAGCAAGAGGGCGCCGCTGACGAGGAACGTCGCCGTCCGCTGTTGTGAGCGAAGAACGCGCAGCTTCGGCGCTTTGACGCCACGTAGTGTCGCCGCGAGTTCGAGCAGAATCGGGACGGTGAAGGTGGCCCAGGCCGCCCAGCCGACAAGGGGAAAAAGGGCGATGAGAAGACTGCCGTCATCTGGACTTGCGAGCAAACCTTCGAAATCTGACCACGGTATATCGAGCGGATTGCCGCGCAGTGCCCAGAGCGCAATCGGGATCCCGGCGACAAGGATCACCAGGATCAGGAGGTAGCCGAGTCCGGCAAGGCGGGACCGCGCGGCGTTTGCGCTCACGGTATGTATACCTCCCCGGCGTTGGTGCGATTGAGATTCACAGCGGCCGTACCGACGAGCAGTTTCGTTCTGGGGTATGGCAGAAGTTTCGAGTTGTAGACGATGCGGGTCGTGATCAGGAGGGTGCGCGGGCCGGTGGGGATCACGTCACCGTCGACGCCGGCCTCGAACAGGTATCTCTTGGCCACTGCCGTCGCGCGGACCGGGTCGACGACCGTGTCGATGCCGCGGGCGCTCACCGAGCCGATGATCTGCTGACCGGCTGCTCGGGCAGCATCCTCGGCGACGTTGTCGGCTCGCTGGTCGGCGGTGAGCATGCCGCCACCGTCGACGATCAGTCCCCAGACGAAAAAGATCAGGACAGGGGCGAAGACCACGGTCATCAGGGTGACGGCACCCTTGTCGCGGTGCTCCTCCGGCAGTCGGGAGGCGAGTCGCTTAGGCAGGGCGTTGGTCATCGTGTGCGCTCCCGGTAGGTATCGATCGGCGAGATTGCGGTGGCGGTGACGGTGCGGGCACCATTGACTCCGGGCCATCCAAGAGCGTCGAAGGAGACCTGGCAGGTCACGGTGACCTCGACCGTGGCGGGGACACCAGGTCTGGTGCGGAATCCGCTGGTATCGGCGTTGACGTTCATGGTGGCGCACTTGAGACCTTGTCCGTCCATGCTGCCGGCCGCTGCTTGGTACGCCAGAGGGGTGGCCGTGGCGATGGTGCGGGCGAGTGAGGCTGCACGGGCACCCTCGGTGGCGGCGTGTTCGACCTTCTGGTGCGCCTGTCGGTTGACGCCGTACGCATACATCCAGCCCAGGAGCAAGATCAGGATGACAACTGCGAGGCACAGCTCGATCGTGACGTCGCCCCGGTCATCTCGGCGGGCGCGGGATATCCATCGGGTGAGTCTCATCCGATTCCTCCCGGGTTGGTGACGCGTTCAGTCGGTTTGGTGTGGTTGACGACGATGGGGAATTCGAGACCCGGGACGAGGGACGGGGCCTTTCCGGTGATGTTGACGGTTGTTTCGCGGATGTTCTTGCTGACGAGGACAACCGGGATCTGCAGGTCACCGATGCCTGCCTGGGCGATGCAGGCATAAGCGGCAGCTGTTCCTAGCGCTTGGTTGCCGTACTGGGATCTCGTGTTCTTCAGTGCCTTTTCGGCGCAGCTGTTGGCGACGTCGCGGCCGTGGAAGAACAGAGCGGTTTGCAGCAGGACCGAAAAGATCAGAAGGAATGCGACCATCGCGACGACCGTAACGAGCGTCGCCGGGCCTCGGTCATCGCGGCGCCATCGGTCGATCAACTGTTCCAGTGTGACCATGGTCTGCTTTCCGATTATTGTTGGACGGCTGGCTTTTCAGGACGGAATAGGGATATACGGCCACGGCCAGGAATCGATTCCGAGCTGCACAAGCACCCCAGCGACCGCCACCATCGCAGCGGCCTGGAAGGCCCTCACGAGGTATGTCACGTACTCACCGTCTCTCCAATCGATGCAGCGCTGTCTGATTTCAGTCGGGGATCGCGTTTGCGCGGGACATGATCTTGCGGACGACGATCGCACCGGCTGCGGCGGCGGCTCCGACCACTAAGACGGCCAGGAAGACGTATTCGAGGGTGGAGGGTCCGCGGTCTGAGTCTTTGCCGCCGGCGCGGTGGAGGAGGGTGCCGGCCAGTGCGGCGACGAACATCATCGTGAGGCTGATGTAGGAGGTCACGGCCTCGCGGGCGGTGCGCCGGGTGGCGGTAGCGACGGTGGTGATGCTCATGGTGGGCTCCTTGTGGTTTGGTCGATGTGTAGCAGGTGAGCTGGACTGGATGATCGTGGCCGGTGTGGTCTGGGGGTCTCGCTCCTTCGCGGCGCCGGCGGGCACCATCGAATCGGACTAGCCGGTGATGATGGTCAGTGCCGGGATGAGCAGCAACATGATGAACAAGCCGGCGAGTCCGGCCAGTGGCATAGCCAGCTTTTCGGTGGCCTCCGCTGCCGCACCCTGTTCTGCGCTGGCCTGGGCGGATCGCAGGCCCGCGGCCTTTGCCCGCAGTGATGCGTAGACGGATGCGCCTTTGTCTCCGGTCATGTTCATGATGTCGGCCAGGTCGCCCAGCTCGGTCAGGCCGAGCTCATGGGAGACGCGTGTCAGGGCATTCCATGGGGCTTCGCCGGAGCGCCCGGCTTCGTACAGTTCCTCGTCGAGACGTAGGAACACCCATGAATCTCCCACCTGTGCAGCGCGCTCGAGGCTCTGGGTGGTGCCGATGCCACCGCGTCGGCACAGTGCGACGAGATCGATGTAGGAGCTCAGTGCCTGCGCGAATTCCGCTCGTGCCGCGGTTGCCCGACGTCGGATCTCGATGTCGGGGATGAGGAAGAGCAGGAAGGCGGTCGCAATCGACAGGATGGCCGGGATGGACCATCCCAGGCCGACCCCGAATGCAGTCAGGACGAGGTTGAGGAAGGGGAAGATGAGCAGTCCGAGTAGTGCTGCGACGAGCTTTTCCCCGAGTACGTGGGCGGGATCTCGGTGCAGCAGGGCGAGATCGGCGTTGGGGAGCGTGAAGAATTTGCTGTCCTGCAGGTAGGGGTGGACCCGGATGCCGAGTTTGTTCGCCATTCCGTCGATCAGGGAGGTTCCAGTTGTCGACGTGCGCTCCGGGGCCGGTCCGGACAGGCGCGACATGGCATCGCTGAGTGCGGGTTGTGCGCGCATGAAGTAGAGGGCAACCAGGTAGATGCCGATTGTGCCGACGCTCGTGTAGACGATGACCGTCATCTGAATGCTCATCGCTGCGCTCCTACGAGGTCGGTGCGGTTGACGCGATCATTGGTGCCGATAAAGCGTGGGTAGGTCGGCGGTTTGGTGGCCTGCTTCATCCAGTACAGGTCGGCCGCGAACAGGGTCAGCAGGATCAGTAGCACGATCTGCATTCCGCCCGACTTGTACGGTTCCATGAAGTTGGTGAACAGGAACGCTGCCGCGAGTGTTGTGATCGCGATGATGGTGACCCATTTCGCCTGTGTACGGCTGGATTTGCGGTCGGCCTCGGTGCGGCGTCGGCGCGCGACCATGTCACCGACGTCTTCGGCGAGGCCTTCGAGCACGGCTGCAAGTCCCACGCCCCGCAGTTGCATACTCAGCAGCAAGGCGCCGCAGATCTTGTCGCCGACACTGTCGTTGAGGTCCGAAGCGAAACGTGTGATCGCATCCACCGGAGGGACGTTGTTGCGCAGGCGGCTGATGAACGCCGTGATCTCTTCCCGTAGTGCCTCTGGAATCGGAGTGGAGATGATGGTGTGCTCGATTCCCGAACCAGCCTTCATGCTGCTGGACAGGTTGCGGGCCCACTCATCCATGGCCGCCAGCCGACTGATCTGCTGTTCTGCTTCGGGGCGCCCGAGCAGGTACGGCAAGCCGACCAGCAGCGCCGGGACCAGAAAGAGGGTGAAGAGCCATCCCGAGAGGGACGACACGACGATGCCGGCGGCGAAGCCCACGACGAGCAGGATCTGGGTGCTACGCGGGATCTTCGATGAGCTGGGGCGCCGGCGCTGACGTGTGGGCGCGGTGGGATCGCGGCGGTCTTTCCATCCGATGACGATGCAGGCGACCCCGGCGCACAGCAGTAGTACCAGGAAGATGCCGATTTGCTGATACATCACGCCACCTCGTCGTCGTCGTAGAGGTCGCGTTCTTCGTCGAAGTGGCGAAGGCTATCGCTGGGGAGGTTGATTCGCTTGAATCCGCCGGCGAGCAGCTGGCGGAGCAGAGGTTGTGGGATGGATCCGAATTCTCCTGTGCCGTCGGAGTATCCCCGGTAGATGGTGGAGAAGGACGGCTTCTTGTCGTCGCCGGGTTCGACATAGACGACTTCGTCGACGTAGCGGACCGAGGTGCGTGACCCTTCGCCGTCGACGCGGACCTTCGTGCCGAGTTGGACGATCAGGTCGATGTGCTCTGCGAGCTGGCGTTCGACGTAGTCCACCGTCGCGTTCATCGGGGGTTCGGTCGCCAGGTTCACCAGACGGTCGACGACACCGCGAGCGGTGTACGCGTGCGTCGTGGATAGCCCTCCTCTGGCCGTCTGCAGTGCCTTGAGGAGGGCGAGGATCTCGTGACCGGCTACCTCACCGACGATCATGTAGTCGAGCTGCTGTCGCACGAACTCGTACAGGATGTCCGAGAGGGTGTAGCTGCCGGCGAGCTCGCGGTCTGCACCGCGTTCTCCGCCGCCCAGGATCGTCTCGGCGTCGACCACGAAATCCTCGCGGCCAGGGAGTTCGTCAATGAACAGTTCCCGTTCGGTTTCCGCGATCCCGATTCGCGTCTGCAGAGGAAGCGCATTGGCCAGTGCACGCGTGAAGGTCGTTTTTCCGAAGCCCATTCCGCCGCCGGTGACCACCGAGGCACCGCCACGGACCGCGCACGAGAGGATGGTCGCGAGCTCGATCGGCATCATCCGATGTTCGACGGCGAGCTGATCGAGGGCGATGTTCTTGAGGCGGTGGATGCGGATTGCCACAGAGGGCCGTTTGACCGAGTAGCCCATGACCGACAGTCGGTGGCCTCCGCGCATTGTCAGACGCAGCGACGGATTGAGCCGGGAAAAGGGCCGGCCGCCGTTGTCGGCGCGTGAGGCCAGCAGTCCCATCCACTCGAGAAGTTCCTCGGGGGTGTCGACCACTGGGTCGCGGTGTTCGTAGTGTCCGTCGGGGAATTTGACGTAGACGGCCGCGCCGTTGAGGAAGATGTCGGTGACGTGCGGCTCTTCGACGAGTTCCTGCAGCGGGCCCAGGTTGAACTGCGCGTCGAAGATGGCCTTGATCAGGGCTTCTTCTTCGACGATTGTGAAGGCTTCCCCACCGGAGTTGATGGTCTTCTGGACGTGGTTCTTGACCAGGCCGGTGATCGTCTCACGGCCGAACTCGCGTTCTTCCTCCTCAGTGAACGGAGCGAAGTATTTGCCGGCGTTCTTTGGGTCGTGGCGCTCGCGGTCACGCGCTGACCGGTAGTCACGCAACAGTTCCGCGGCTTCTTTCTGCAGAGCGCGGACCAGGGCGCGATCGACCTTGACCTTCGCGGTCGTCGGCACGGACCGTCGCGCCGTGCCGAGGTGCCCGTTGGTGCTGGCCGGTGGCAGTTCGTGTAGGCGAAGCGATCGAAACGGATCGGTGTCGGGGAGCGTGATTTCCGATACCGAACTGCGGCCCCCACCTGCGAGGTCGGCGTCCGGGATCGGGGCCGAGAAGAAGGGAAGTTCCGTGATCTTGTTCTGCGGAGGCGCAGTCGCGTCGTCAGAGTTCATCGACGTTCTCCTGTCAGTGTCGGCAGCGCAGCATTGAGCGCGGGACCGGACTTCCAGTCCGCCTGATGGCTCACCGCGAATTTGGTGATCTTCGGCCAGGTACTGCGGTGGAGGGTGTGCAGGTAGATCGAACGGCGACGGCGCCATTTGCCGATGGACAACCCGTCCGAGAAGACCTTGGCGTCATCGGAGTCGGGCAGGACGGCGATCACGTCAAGTCCGGTGACTTTCGTCACTTCCTCTGCGTTGTAGGGGGACTCACCGATCAGGATCAACCCCAGACTTGCGCGTGATTGCACCGCGGAGAGCTGCTGTCGCAGCGCGTTCTGCGAGGCGCGTAACGCTGCGATCGCCGTTCGCTCCGTGCGGGTGACGATTGCGATCGTTGTTGCGTTGACGATCAGTTCGACCGGAGCGCCGCGTTGCCCGATCCGGCCGGCGTCGACGATCACGTTGGTGTCGTCGACGCTCAATCCGGCCAGGTGGACACCCAACGGTCCCCACACGGCCCGCATCGCATCTGCCTGGGCGGAGTGGACCAGTCCCGGGAGCAAGGACACCGAGGATTCCGGGATCTGGATGAGTTGCTCGGTCAGCGCAGCCTTGAGGCGCCCGTGACGATTCGCGTCGACGAGATTGATCAAGGAACGATCGTGATAGTGGTTTCCGAGCATGTATCCGGCCAGGACCGGCGAGGACCCGATGGCATCCGCTTCTACGAGCAGAGTCCGGTCGGTCGGTGAGTTCAGGGCCAGGGCGAGCGCCGTGGTGCTCACACCGGGTGAGCGTGAGGCGGATGTCAGTGCGAGAAACATTGCCGGTCACCGCACTCGGTTGTCGAGGACGATCGCGACACGCTTGGTTGCGCCGCGGGCGGCGACCCAGTTGGCCTCTGCCTCGGGCACGAGCAGGTTGAGGGTTGTCTCGCCGGCTTCGGGGATCTCCTTGGTGGAGTACACCTGTGCTTTCGTGTTGATCGGTCCCTGTACGGGCGGGTCGTCCTGGTCGCGTGGTGTGTCCACGACACGGACCATGTCGCCGGGGACGATCGGCTCGGAGGGGAGGTGGCTGTAGCTCACCGTGATGCCGACCATCGTGAGGCCTTCCCCGGGAACAATCTGGTCGGTGATCGCGGACGGGAGCAGAATGGTGCCGGCCGGCAACCGGGTGCTGGCACTCATTCCTACGACGCGGCCGCGTTCGCTGGCGGGCAGCGCCCCGAGATCGGCATCGACGTTGACCAATTTGGCGGCCAGGTCCTTGGACTCGATGGTCTCGCCTTGCTGCACCTCGTTCGTCAGGACGAGCACATCGGTGGTTGCGCGCATGGCGTTGACCGCGGTGAGCATGCCGATCACTGCCACCACGACGAGTGCGACACCGATCGCCAGGTAAATGGGGCGCCGGCGAACGCGCGCGCGGGTATTCAGATCGGGTGGGTCGTCCTGATCTGCGCCGTTGTGCGCCGGAGGCAGGTCATCCCCGGACGAGCGGAGCTTGTCGAGTTTCTTGGTCAGCAGGGATGCCATGGTGGTCCTTCACAGTGGACGTGTGGACATATCGGACGCTTCGTACGGGGTGGACAATAGAACGCGACCTGGACAACTTCGCGTCGGCGACGCCACCTACCGCCCGCGTGGATGCGTGGAGCCATCGCACGCTGCTGATCGGCTTCTTCGACAGTGTTGAGCGTTGGACGTACCCCCATAGGGGACAACGTACGTTGCGACTGCGACAAAATTGACCGTCGCGCCGGGTGTTGTGCCAGATATCCTCGCGGCCACGGGTATTGAGCCGTACAGGTCCAGCGGACACCTGGCACGCCCGTCTGGCCCGAACGCTGCGACCATCCGGCACTGGACGATCTGCGAATTGTCTCCGCAGGCCGACTACTTCGCCGCCGAAGCGCTCAGGTTCGGAATCGTGGCCGTAAGCAATCCAGAGGACCGTTTTCGCGGTGGTTATTGGCGCGTCATCCGTTTGAAGCGAACATAATTCGACAGAAGGTCCGGGCACGCAGTCCATACCTGCGTCGCGCCAGGTGGGATCACACTGACGAGGAAACTCAACGACGCCGCGACTGATGCGCTCTGAACATCCGCATATGAAGTCGGGCGTGCGCACGCCGATATCGGGACATTTCTTCCTTGACCGCACGCGTGAATACCGTTGCGCTGCACGTGGCATAAGCGTTTTTCCCCTCCGGAACCGCCGTGGACCTCCCGTCCCCGGCGACTCGACTGCCGAATTTTACTCACCTGCCTGCCACGCAGCTGTGAGTCTTCTGGACAAGATCCCATCAGCTGGTGGACCGAGTTGTCCACCGCTGGACATAACACTAAGGAGTGTTACCTGCAAGGGTTGACTTGCGTGCAGAGTATGGTTATGGCGCTCGACATCTCAGATGATCTCGGAAGGCATGAAGCATGGACCCACTCAGCCCACCCAACCTCGGTGATTTCATTCGGGCACGGCGGACGCGGTCCACACCGAGTCATCCTGGCGGGATGACCCGCCAGCAGCTTGCGAGCGGAAGTTTTGCGAGTATGAGCTACATCGCGCAGCTCGAATCCGGCAGCAAGGACGGCCCTTCACCCGAGTTCCTCGAAGCCACGGCGACGGCACTCACACTCGATTCGGCAGACCAGCGCCACCTCTTCAACCTCGCTCGACAGACACCAACCGAACGTGAGGTCACAACCACCCCATGGACGATCGCCGACTATCGGACACTGATCACACCGGACATGAAGACCGCTATCGCGGCGCTGAACCCGCATCTGGTGGCGTACCTCGACGAACGCTGGAATGTCATCGACTGTAACTCGGCGTATGACAAGGCGTTCCCTGGGCTGGTCGACGAGGGAAACGTGTTGCGCTGGTTCTTCTCGACTCCGGCATCAATGAAGGTCATGGTGGAGTGGGAGGCGGAAGCGGCCTTGACCGTCAGCTGGTTCCGAGCGTTGATGGGTCGCTACTACAACCCCGACTGGGCGGTGGAAACCCTCGAAGAGTTGAGCGAGTTCCCTCGCTTCCGCGAACTGTGGTCACGTGAAGAAGTCCGGTTCGGCCGGCACCAGCCGTTCATGCACCTCCGCGACGCCGAGACTGGTGAGCGATACAGCGTGCACGTGCAGGTCCACGCGGAGATGCGGGGCAAGTATCCGCTGCAGATGTACCTCGGAGTGCGCCTGCCCGCCTCCGGAACTAGCGGAGCGTCTTGACGAACGCGGTGATCGCGGCGTTGACCGGCTCGGGGTGTGTCCAGCTTGCGGCATGGCCGGCCACCGGGATCGTGACAACTGGCGCCGCACCGGGAAGACCCGCTTTGAGCTCATCCGCCTTCTCTGCGGGTGCTGACAGGTCATTTTCCCCACGGATGATCAACGCCGGAACGCCGATGTCGGAGAGCCGGTCCACGACGTCGTCGCGTTCGATAAGGCACTCGGCGGCCGGCCGGACAGCCATGCGATCACTGCTGTTCCATTTGCTGATCCACGACGTCCAATCCGCAGGTTCTCCGCCGATCAGTTGGGGGGCAAGTGCGCTGGTGAGCGGTTCGAGTGGGACTGTGCTGCACCACTGATCGAACAGGACGCGGTATCCGGACTTTTGCTCGGGTGTACAGGCTGAGGCTTCCGTGTCGAGCAAGATCAGAGCCGTCGTGCGCTCCGGTGCGAGGAGTGCTGTGCGCAGCGCGGTATAGCCGCCCTGGGACATGCCCCCGATGATTGCCTTCTCGACGCCGAGGTGGTCGAGGACGGCGAGGGCGTCGCGTGCGAGGTCCCAGTATGTGAACGGCGTACCCGCATCGGTGGTCTTTCCGTGGCGGCGCGCATCCCAGGTCACAACCCGGAGGTCCGGGGATAGATCGCGCACCTGGGGCGTGAACATGGAGGAGTCCATGAAGAACCCGTGCCCGAGTAGAAGTACGGGCCCCTCTCCCCCACTGTCGGTGTAAAAGATGTCGGCGTCGGGCGTTGTCACTGTCGGCACATAGCCGATCCTAGGGTGAGGTGACTATCCCCGGTCCAGGCGAGCCCCGCGGAGTCGCTATTGCCAGTGCCCCTTTCAGCGGTTGCCGCCCACTCTCAACAAGGCCCTCTCGCCACAACCTGCGGAGACTATCGACGCGTTCTGCCGAGGGTCCGTTATCGGTGGGGTTTCTCCCGTTCGAGAATCACCCGCGATTGGGTGCGTTCGGTTCGTCCATTCGGTCAGAGCGCGGGCGATCCAGCATCGCGCTATCGCGGAGTCCGCCGCACAGGCGGCGAGGGACTCGAATGCCAGCGCTATCGCGACTGTGAACTCGGGGTGCGTTTCGTCGATGCACTCGAGTGCGATGTCGTTCGCCGCCGAAAGTGCCAGATAGGTGGCCTCTGAACTGGTTACGGCCGAGCTGTGGGCCAATCTCTCCGTGGCCTCGTACGCCGCGCGCCACGCGTCGGGACTGAGCGCCTTCGTTTCCGATGTTCGGCACATACCGGCAACGCGCTCGAGTGCGTGGAGTACATCGTCGACGGCGGCCGGAAGCCTGCCGGTCAAACCCCAGTCCGAGTCGAGCACGTCGGCGAACCAGCACCAGCGAGCGAACTCGGGCGCGTCTTCGAGCGCGAGTTCGACAGTTCCGGACGCCAGCTGCATCACCGCATCGGCGACCGACATCTCGTTGAGAGCGGAAGAAAATGACTCATGCATGAGAGTTCCCGTCTCCGTGTCCCCGTGAGTGGGACGTAAGGTCATAGTGCAGGGCTGAAACCTGTTGTGGTCATTGCCAAAAGCAGCACTGCAGAGCGTGCGCGACCGCGTCCGACCGAGGTCAGAGCGTTGCACTCGACGGCGCGCCGGGCAGCATCGGTCGGATCGGCGAGGTCGACCACATTGGTGGCATCGACCCCCTCGGTGCGCTCCCACCTGCCATCATCTCGTTGGTGGTCGACGATGGACCAGATTTCCACCGTGACTTCATGCTCACCGCGGGTGATGAGCCGAAGAACCGGGAAGAATCCGGGGCAGAGATTGCTGAGGGTGATATGTGTGCGGTCCTCGTCTAAGGCGAGGTCGAGGTCGTTGTGATCGTTCGCGTCGTGGGCGGCCGCAATGAACGCCGCGTGGAAGTCCTCGGGGATTTCTATGAGGGCCAACGGGTCTGGTCTCCTTCAATTGTCGAGGTCGGGGCTGCAGCAATGCCTCACACGGTCGCCGGAGTCAGCAGGTATCAGCGAACTGGAACAAGGTCTGCCGGGTCGGGGTGCCGATGTCTGTTCGGCGGGGCGATGCCATCTTGATGCGCAGAGGGGCAGGATCCAAGCGAGGCCAGTTCTGCTCGGCACCTGCAGCTCTCGTTGAACCCGACCGGCGGGTCGGCCGCCATAGCTTCGAGCGCCGGGATGGCGGCCTGCTCCCCGGCACCCCACTTTCCGGCGCTGAGCGAGGACAGTCGATCGTTGCCTCGTGGAACTGCACGCACTCACTCGGTTGGCGGAAGCCCGTGCCGGCGCGTTCATCCTGGAGTCGGCGGGCGACTGTGATTCGGCGGCATCTGACGTAGCTGCTGCTTCTCGCGGAGAGTCAGAATCGGGTGCGCCTGTCAGATCGGCCGGGGCAGCGACTGCGGCGGTCTCGCCCTTTCCACACTCCCTCGTAGGCGTGTCGGTCGGGGTCGACGTCTCCGCCGTGGAATCGGAACCGGAACCGGCGACGTCCGTCTGGACGAGAGCTCGGCGGTACCGGCTCAGCTCCGTCACGGCCGAGTCGTACTTGATGGCGAGCTTGTCCGCTAGGAGGTTCGGTGACCAGCGCTGCTCGTAGGCCATCCGAATGATTTCTCGCCGTTCGCAGTTGCGCATGGGGACATGTTCGCCACTCAGGCGACGAACGATGACGACCTCGTCGACCGCGACCGCTCCCGTGGCCCGCTCGCGCTCGTGACTACGCGCCTTAGGATTGTCGATCTCGTCGTCGTCCCATCCGAGAGGCGGCACCAGTCCTTCTGCGCGTGCTTGTTCACGTAGGTCGGCGTCAGGTCCGGGGCGCATGGATAGCTCGTCGTAGATCTCGTCGACCGCTTCCCACAGCTCGCTCGGGATGAGACCTTTTTCCGGCATCGAGGTGACGACGTCGACCTCGACGTTCAAGCGGTGAACGAGGCTCGGATCGCCGTAGCCCATGGCGTTGAGGGCGCGCAGTCGGCGGCGAGCCCCCACTGCTGGGGTCAGATCACGCCCACGGCTCGGATGAAAAGTGATCGAGAGGATCGCGTCCGCGATGGCGGAGGTGGTCGTGCGAGTCGAAGTGCTCCTCAGCGACCGGATTGTCGCGACCGGCACAGAGGCCAGCTCAGCGATCAGAGCGGTCGTCATGCCGGCGCACATCAGCGCATTGATGTGGTAGCGCACATCGACCGTGTCGACAGCTGTATCGACGACGTGACGGGCAGGTGTCCAAGCCTGCCCGTCACGTCCCCCTACACCCGACTGTCGCGATGTCTGGAACCACCCGTCGTCGCGACTGGGCAAAGCAGACCGGGCGGGGAATCCGGCTGCATTCAGTCTAGCTAGCTGAGCGGCGCATACGGACGAGCGTGCGTCGCGTCGATGCGCAGAAGGCTGGGACAAGGGTGGGGTAGTTGAAACGGTAGTCGTCATCGGATGCTCTTTTCCGTTTAGCGGCTGGTCAGGCCGCATGTACGTGGGAACTGTTCGTACTCGAGCGCACCGGGGTTCGAAGGTCAGTGAGTGATCGTCAGCGCTGCATCGCATTCATCACTGGAATTTAAACCCGGTATGCAACGATGGTATCTACATCTTTAATAGGATGTCCAGCGATGAACGGACAATCGCAGTGAGATCGCCCCTGAACGGCTTCCAGCCCCAGGCCCTCGAAGACGCGCGCACTGCTGCCGGAATCTCGCGCGGCGACCTTTCCCGCGCAATAGGCGTCGACCCGACCACGATCCACAACTGGGAAACCTCGCGATCGAACCCTCAGCCCGACCACCTCGCCCGGGCCGCCGAGAAGCTCGGGATACCCCTCGACCATCTCATCATCGTTCCGGAGGACAATCGGACAATCGCCGACCTGCGGAACCTTTCGGGATTGACGCAGAAACATGTCGCGGACCGAACCGGGCTCAGCACCACGACCATCGGCCGGATCGAGCGTGGCGAAGGAAGCCTGTCCGACTCCCACGCCATTGCACTCGCTGACGCTCTGCGCTTGGAACAACGGACAATCCGTGACGCATTCATCCGCGCACGGAACCGTCCCCTTCCACCGCGGTAACGCAGCAATAATCACGGCGCACTCATGCGCTGTCGCCACGACGCAACCGTCGCTGCCGTCGGCGATCGATGGAACGTCGCGCGCCGCTCAGCACAAAAGCTGCCGAGATTGCCAGCGCTGCCACGGCGACGATCAGCCGACGAAGATCAAGGCCGGCGCCGTCCGTGCCAGGAATAGTCACAAGCGGTGTCGCCGAGGCCGCAACTATGAACTCATGCGCGAGCAGCCACCCCGTTGCCCTACTTGATATCGCCGGAAGAGTTGCTGCGACCACACCCAAAGCCAGCGGGACAGCCATCAACAGAGACAGTTGGTCCTCGTCCGACAGGCATGCTGGTTTCTGCGCAGATTTGCGTGGCGGCTGTGCCTGAGTCGGTTGCATAGGAAGTCCTTCCTCCTGAAGTGGGCCTCTTGCATGGAGGAAGATCCGGTCAAGCGGACTTGTGTGACAAACGTCGGCGGTCTTCTCACAACCCAGCACGAGCAAATCCGCTGTCGGTCACCCGAGACGGCGCCGGACAACTGGGCGGTGACATCCAGGCTCAGTTTGCTGCCTCGCTGCTGTCGTTCCTCACACCGAAACCTGAAGAGGTTTACGAATCGATACGTAAGAGCTGTCGGGTAAGGCGAGTTCGCCGTACTCATCGCTGTCGCTGCGCCAGGTCAGGGATAACAGCGAATCGTCGATGATGTCTAATTCGGGATCGGTATCGACGACCACCCATTCGTCGAGGTCGTCTATCAGCAAAAGGTCCCCGAGTGCGACGTCCGCGGCGCGAACGTCGTGGACCGGCCCGTACTGGTCCTCGTCGGTCCGATGTGAAGTCGACCGATCGTCAACGAAGTCGGAGTCACGGCATCCTGGCATCTCCGGTTCCATTCCTGCCGGCTCTTTGACCAGCGCCAGCCGAGTGCGCATTGACTCCGAATCCTCCGAAGAGGATTCACCGGGTTGTGGAGCTGAAAGCTGATCGAGAAACGAGGCGGGATCGTTGGCGTCGTTCGAGGCGGTCAACGGCTGGGGGTGGTCGTTGGGTGCTCCGGTCGCTTCGACGGTCGGCGCGGCGCCGCCGCCGAGGAGTCCGAGGAGCGCCGTCGGAGATGCGATACCGTGGTCGACTTCGTGGGTCATGTTCGCTCTTCTGAGGATCGGATCGAGGTCGGGTCGGTCGCTGGCCAGCACCCATTCAGCGTCTATGTAGTCGAAGTACGTCAGCGGCGCAGGTTCGGACGTGTTGTTGGTGGCATCGAGGTCGGGAAGTTCGTCCGGCGGGACGATCAGCAATCGAGGATGGCGTGTCACCGGGGGCCGGAGGGTGTCGAGTAGGTCCGCTTCGAAGGAGTCGGGCCGCGTCTTCCGCGGGTCAGGTACGCGGTAGCACTGGATCTCGATTGGTTGATAGTTGTCGGTGACGGTGGTGCCGCGACCGCGGCACTTGCGGGGCACGCTGGTGCCGATCGTTGGAGACTGCCACATCATCAGCGCACCTTGGGGAGAAAGTCGGCCCATCGAGATGCGCATGGCGAAGTTGTCACGCATGTCGCCAAAGAAGTACTGCGCATCGGGACGCTGGGTTCCGAAGACCAGATGCACCCGTGCGGTGCGGGCTTTGCGCGCCATGGACGCGAGCATGGTTATCACGGGCGGTAGACGGGGTCCGCCCTTCGATTTGACTCCCAGGTACCAATCTTCGACGTTCCCGCGGAATTCAGCCCATTCGTCGAGGAAGACCAGAACTGGCTCGAAGTCCGTTTCGGTAGCCTCGCCGGTGACAATTTTTTGGTACCGAAACTCCATGAGATCGCGGGCGCGATGGACCAACGCTACTTGCTGCTCGATGGTGGTGGCGACCACTTGCACGTTGGGCCAGTCCTGGAATCCCAGAAATTCGACGTACTTTCCATCGAGAACCCAAATCGGCCATCCACGTCGTGAGAAATTGACCAAGAGATTGTGCGCGGTAACGGTTTTACCGCTGCCGGGTGGTCCGATCAACATCATGTTCGGGTCGATCGCTGGTCGCCACACTACTTCGTTGCCGTCTTCGTCGATACCGTAGGGAATTTCGACCGAGTCGTAGCTGGCGAGGAGATCCGCGTCAGGGTCGAGGTCTGTCTTCGGCAACCAGATGCTGTCGAGGAACGCTGTGCGTAGTTCGAACCGGACCCAGTCCGTCTCAAGGTTCCATTTTGCTCGCCAGCGACCGGGCAATGTCGCGCTCATTCCTCGTTCGACTCGGGTCCGGTATCCCTCCGATGCCAGTTTCGGGCCGAGTTCGTGGCGGACTTCCATCGAGGTGACGTCGCCGGTTTCAACGTCAACTTCGATCGCTGTTGCGGCTGCGGTAGGCCCCAGCAGTTGAGTGACGATCCGCTTCGCGCGTGTGACCTGGTCACTGTCTGGGGCTTCTCGGTTCGGTTCGGCGGCGGATGTAAAGATCAGCCGGCGGCGGGCGGGGTCATGCTTGTCGAGCTCGAAGAAGCCCCAACCCTGGTGTTCGAAGATCTCGCAGATGTCGGCGAGCCACGTTTCATCATTCAGTGCCTGGGTCGAGTCGTAGTGCACGATGAGTTTCCGCGGATGTCCTGGCCATTCGCGACGACTCCATCTTGCTGTGGACAGGACCGCCCGGCTCGCTTCCGGTAGCCCCACGATCGGACATAGCTTCTCTACCACCTCGTCGACGTCGGCATCGCGAAGCTGTCTTCGCTTGCCTGTTACTGCGGTGTAGGCGGCGGCGATCGAGAATCCTGCGGAGGCAGGCATTGGGAGGGCGCTGTACCCGAACAGCGGGGCGGCGGCACAGATACCTACTCCGGTTGTAGCTAGGCAGAAGCTGTCGCGGATCCATGTGAGTGACCGTGGCGGCAGGGAAGGGATCCGGGATGAACGGGTGAATCGCGTAGCATTTTGTTGCGGTGGTGGTTTCGTCATCAGTGGGCCTCACACTCGCCGTTCGTCGGGACGGAAATTTGAGCGGTCACGCGTGCTTCATTTCTGCAGGACACTGTGAGCACCGATCGGTTTAGCCACCGCCGTCGCGATCGGATCGCGGAAGTGGTTGGTCATGTCCTGTAGGGCCGTTGTGCCTGATGAATCGACGACGAGTCCCCCGTAGTTCTGGTGAGTTCCGGACCCGATGAATGAGGCGAACTTGAGTCCTTCGGCACCGATCTGGGAGAGGGCGTCTGCATCGTCTGAGCCTGCCAAGGCGGTGAGGCTCGAGGCGAGCCCTCCAAGGTCCCCAGCCTGTGACTGCTGGGTGGTCTGCTGTCCGGTCGTCGTGGACGCAGACGCTGAACCGAGCTTGGACGCCTCGGTTTTCTGGCCACCGTTGAGTGTGCCCACCGCGATCTTCGCGAAGTCGAGGATGTGTGGGAGTGCGCCGAGGCCGGCTCCGATGATGTCGCCGGTTTCGATGGCGTGCCAAAGTTGCTTTTGGAGTTCGCCGGCGGTGTTGGCCAGACCGATGATGTCGAGATTCCCGACGAGGCCGACGATCATCGAGATGATCTGTGCGGCGCCGGACGGGTCGGGAATCATCGCGATCAGGGCCGCAGCCGTCTTGTAGTCGAGTCCGGCGGCGAGTTTGATGAGTGGCTCGAACAGGACGTTGATGCGGTCGAAATCGGCGTGGACAGCCTTGACCTTTGACATCGGATCGAGACCCGGATCGAGAACGATGTGCGGGATCCGGTTGAACAAGATGTCGAGAACTGGCGGGATGTTGTTGGCGAGGTCGAATGCGTTCGTCCCGATGTGCGTGACCTGGTTGATGAGCACGCTCGGCTTGATGATCGAGAGTGCGTCCGCCGCGAGTGACAGACCATCGGCCGGAGTGGCGGCCAAGGGGGAGACCTGAGTGGACAAGGTGTCCACCGAGGTCTGCAGCTGCTGTACCCGATCCGGCGTGGAGGCATTCTGAACTGTCCGCGCGATGGTGTCCGCGGCCTGAAATGCACTCCCCAAGTCGATGCCCTTGACCTTGTCGACGATCTGACCGGCGGCGTATTCGGGAGTCGAAGCGTCCGCCGCCTTGAGCGTCTGTTCCACGGCCGGATTCTGGGTGACCCAGCTCGTCGTATCGGCCACCGGAACAAGGGTGTTGGCAACATCTGTCGCCGCCGATTCCATGCTCGCCAGGTCCGGATCGCCGGACTGCAGCTGCTGCTGCAGGGTCTCGATGTTGCCGGCCAATCCCGGAAGATCGACCTTCGAGTAGTCGGACACCAAGGCGTTCTGCAGACCCGCGGTGGTGGGCTGAGATCCATCGCTCTGCTGCGGACCGGAAGCAGTCGGAGGCTGCGCAAGCACCCGCCCAAGTCCTGCGAGCAATCCATCCTTGCCGGCGTTGGTCGAGCAGTAGAGGTCGTCGGGGGCGCAGTACGAACGCGTGACTGCAGCAGTCTTTCCGAACCCGCCCGGCCTGGCCCCCGCGATCCCAACACCGTCGACGGGCGGACCGACGAGGGTGTTGTCGCCATTCGAACTCTGCCGTGGGTCGGCAACAAGCCCGACAGCGATCAACTTCTCAGCGGGGATCGGTCCCTTGTCGTGTCCGATCAACCATGCCAAGTCGCCGGCCACGTCCGCACCCTGGCTGTAGCCGCCGAGTGCGAACTGAGTGTTTGGGCATTGCGTTGCACGAGTTTGCATCACGCGCGCACCGGCCTTGATGCCAGATGCCTTACTGGTGCCGTAGGTCTTGCCCTTGTTGAAGGCGGACGCTTCGTACGCCGGGTAGGTGATCTTGATGGAGCTGCCGAACAGCTGGGAAAGAGGATCGGTGACCTGCTTGAGCAGACCCGTCGCGATGTCAGGATTAGCGGTCGAGTCCGTTTCGAACGTTCCCGGCATCATCACCACTTCCACTGCCGGGCAGCCCGACGATGCCGGCACCGCCTCGGCCTGACGTGGCGACACAACCGTGATGAGGGAGGCGAGGAGTGCAGCGAGCAGGGAGGCGACGAGTAGAGGCACCCAGGCGCTTTCGTTGGCGCGACCACCCGCAGAAGTTGGCACGTGAAGGTTCGTCATGAGTGTTCTCTTTCGTCAGCGATACAGCGCCGGCACGATGACCCGACCGCTGTCGATATGAGTGGTGATGTCGCGGGGGAGAAAGTCGGCGACAGTGACAGCGACCCTGCTCATCGCATGCGAGGACTCGGCGAGCAGTCCGGGACGAGCGATTGCGGGGTGGGTGAGTGCAGCATCGAATCCTCGCGTCGCTGCGAGGAGCAAGGACGTTTCGGTCAGAAGAAGCGCCGCCGCGATGAAGACCATGACGGTGAACAGAGGCACGAAACTACGGGCCATCAGATCGCCGCAGTAGTCGTTGTGGTCCGACGACGACCACGTGCAAACCGGGGTCGAGAAGGCGGCTGGTTGGAGGCGACGACACTTTTACGAAGGCGTGTGACCGCGCGGTAGAGCCGCTGGCGAAGCGCTGCCGGAGTCATCCCCACCTCCGCGGCGATCCCGGCCAGGTCGCAATCGGTCTGCTCGAGATATGCCCGCTGAATCAGGGTGCGATCGAGGTCGTTGATGACCTTCTTGTCGACCGCCCAGGTGAGCAGAGCTGATGCAGAGATATCCGCTTCCGGCTCGTTCTCAGCACTGTCCGACTCGTCCATGACATCGGAGGCGGGGATCTCCTGGGCGAAGGTTTCCTCACGCGTGATCTTCTTCAGCGTGTGCAGGAAGAGCGCCGCGTAGACGTTCTCACCGGACGGCCTGTAGGTGGCGATCAGAGACATGAACGTGGCCACCGTGGAGGCCGCTCTCTCATCGCACGCGTGAAACCGATCGTGCCCACTGACCCGTGCGTGGCGCGTCAGGGCGATGAGCTTGCCGAGCATCAACTGCAGTAGCGCTCGCCCGGCAAGGGAGCTTCCTTCCTGATGCAGTGTCAGCAGCGCCAGAAGCACACCATCACGATCTCGGCGGTGCGCCGCGGCGAGATCGTTGAGATCCGCGACCTCACGGAGCGCATCCTGGCTCACCGACCACGTCAAGACTTCGGCGGCGGCTACGGGGCGAGCGCACAGGTACATCCACTCGGTGTTCAAGCGGCTGTACAGATTGCTCGACGCGGTGCTACGAACCGGCGTTGCCGATGACGCTGTGGTGGCGGTGGGGGCGTGGGTGGACGTTTCCACGATCGGTCTCCTCTGGGCGCGGGCGAGGTGGTCTCGCGCCCAGTACAGCAACCAGATATTGCCTCTGACCTGCATGTTTGTTGTTGCCGGAGGGGTTGTCGGTTATTGCCAAGGCGTTGTTGCCGTGAAGGTCCCGGCAGCGCGGCGGTGGGCAAGGAGTGCCCCTCACGTGCGCTCTTTCGGCTGAGGCAATAACCCCCGGTGGCGACAGCAGAAAACCTCAAAAGATTCGCGAGCGATGTCACTCAAGCCCCCCGGACCCGGATCTTCCTCCAAGTACAGCCACTTCTTCTGTGTGGCGCTCTTCCACACCCCAGTCGCCAGGAGGACCGGATGCACGAGCTCGACAACTCGCTGCAAGCCCAGCTGCACGATCTCGGAAACGTGCACGCCGTCACCGAAGAGATCCGCCGAGTCGCGGCGGCCCTGGCGGTGAACCCTCTCGATGAAGAGGCGAGCACTTCGCTGTGGCTGTTGGTATTCGTCGAAGCGCCAGCCGCCCGCGCCGCGCTGTCGCGAGCGTGCGCACTCGACATCGCGGATTCCGTCCCCGCTTGCACATCCCCCGACCCGACGACAGAAGCCGGCATCCGATGAAAATCGACCTCGCGAAAATCAACAACTTCGGCCGCAGCCCCAAGAGCACGACCGATCCCGCGACCGAAAACGGCGTCGACTTGGTTGTCGACGAAGCCGAGCAGTTGGCGCGCGCAGAGCGTGCACAGTGGGGCCTTCGGCAGGTGTGGACCACCCGAATTCTCAAGGCAGGAATCCTCGCCGCACTCGGCGCCGGAACAGTCGCCCTGACCCTCGTCGTCTTCGGATCCTCGCCCACTCCAAACCTCACCGACAACGCCACCAACGACACCGCAGCCGTCGACACAATCGGTCAAGCGAAAGCCGAAGATCTTGCTCGACAGTTCGTCGTTGCCTGGCTCCAGGCATCGCGTGGGAATGAACAAGAACTCGATCATTTCGTCTCGGAAAACCCCAGCCTTCCGACCGCGCCGTTGTTTGCCGCGACTGATCCGGCCGTCGCGTCGATCGACTACGAGCAGAAGTCACGGACATACGCGGTGACGGTCTCGGTGTCAGTTCGAGCCGCCTCGGACGCGAATGCGGACACAGTTCGTCGCTACTTTCAGGTGCCGGTTGTGGTCACCGAAGCGGGCGTGAGGGCCGCAGCACTGCCCGCCGAAGTAGCTGAACCGTCGACCTCGATCGACGTCAAACTCGGCTACAAGTACCGGGTCGCCAACCATCCCATCGCCACGTCCGCACATGAGTTCCTGTCCGCGATGTTGACCGGCAACGGGGAAGTAGCCCGCTATCTCACGCCGGGGGTTTCGATCGCCCCGATTGTCCCGGCGCCGTATCGCAGCGTGGCAATCACCGATGTCTATTCGTCGGAAGACCTGAGCGCTGCCAGTGCATCGGCACCGCGGCCTGACGGCGATGTTGTGCGCCTCCTGGTGACGGCAGCGCAGAAAGTCACCGAGGCCGATTCGGTCAGTGGGCAGTACGCGCTGACGATGACCTCCCGCGGCGGCCGGTGGGAGGTCAGCGCAATTGACGCAACGCCGTTGTACCCGCCGGCGGCACCCCGAACACCATCCTCGTCAACGACCACACCGAACTCGACCACACCACGTGCGGATGCCCCGGAGTCCGCATCGTCTGAATCAAGGCAGCCCCCCGCACTTTCAGTGCCGACTGCCGGCGACGTGCCGTTGTTCTCGCCCTCAGGAACCGATCCTCATTCATCCGGAAGGTAACCCATCATGTCCACTGCGCTCGCAGCCACCGATCCCAACAACGCGGTCCTCGCAATAGGGCTTTTCGACAAGGCACAGGAGTTCACCAGCGACGGCAAGCTGCTCCTCCAGTCGGCCGCCGGCTGCCTCGTTTTGTTCTTCGTTCTCAAGAATCTGATGGCCTCATTCACCGTTGCCCGACTCATCACTTCCGCGCTCATCGGCGGCGCAGCACTGTGGGTCGTCTTCAACATGGACGTCCTGAAGGACTCGACAGGTGAGGAGTTGGAGAGCGCTCCCGCCGTGGTGCACATCGTGGCCGAGCCAAGTTCGGGCTCAGACCTGCCGGTGTGATCTCCGCCCGTTCGCACCGGCTGAAAGACACCTTGTCGGCAATGACCTCATTGCGCGACGACCTCTACAAGGAGGCTCCAATGTTCGATGTAGCTAGCACCGCGGAACCGGGTTCGCGGCCTCGCCGGCATGAAGTCACGAGTGGGCCGGTGCTGCGATGAGCGACGAGCGCACCACCGGGGAAGTCATCAAGAACTTCACCCGCGCTCGCAAGGTGCCGCAGCTGATCGGGCGTACACCTGACGGAAAGAAGCTGCCGTTCGGTCCCTATACCGTTCCGCAGGCCGTCAGCGGCGCAATCGTCGGTGGGCTCCTGTGGCTCCTGCATCCACTGTGGCTTCGGGACAGCATTTCCTGGAACGTCGGATTCTTCGCCTTCTGGTCACTGGGCACCGTCTTTGTCGTCGGCAAACTCCGGTTTGCCGGCCGGAGCCCCGCCTCAGTGGCACAGGGAATCTGCGCCGCAGCCTTCGCGCCGACCGGTGCCAAGATCCAGATCAACGGCCGCCGGGTGACCATCCGGCCACCCCACCTCGTGCGTCCGAGTGGCTACATCACTGCCGACCCGACGGCCGCCGAACTCAGCGCCACGGTCGTCCCGCAGGCCGTGCACATCGCCACCGCCGAGGTCACCGAAACCGCGCCGGCGGAACCTATCGCACCACGACCGCAGACCTCCGCTCCGGTGCCCACACCGGCAAGCGGGCCCACCCATCGCGCCGGCCGATCGAGCGTCAAGGAACTCCTCGCGCTGGCTGCTGCAGGCACCTCCGAGTAGAAAGCACCGCCACTATGGAACAGCCGACGCTGTCAATGGCCGCGAATATCCGGTGGACGAAGTCCGGCGTTGTCTGGGCGGACTACGTGCTCACGGGCATCGACTACGGTTACCGCCCCGACGTGGACAAGCGCACTGCTCGTACCCTGCACACGATGCTCGTCCGCGCCCTTCCGGGCGAGTCACTGTTGATGGGCATCGCAGCATCGTTGAGCGCCGAGGCCGTCGTTTCCCGAATGACCGAAGGCGTCGACCTCGATGCACACCCGGACTGGGCAACCGAATGCGAAGCAACTCTCGACTCGATCGAGCTATACCGCCCGGGCCAGCGGATCTACTGGCTGAGCATTCCGCTGACCACACCCAAAGTCGTCGATCAGGTCAAGGCCGCGGCTCATTCGGCCTGGACCACACTCTCCGACTACATCGGGCTGCCGCGGACCGCAATCGACGATGACGAGATCCGGGCCCGTGTCCGGCAGGCCAACCGGATCATGGCCGACATCCCCGGTGTCTTCGATGCGCAACCTGCCACTCCCGCTCAGATGGTGTGGCTGTGGCAGCACGCGATGACGCGCGGACTGCATATCGACACTGACCTGCCGGACGCAGCCGTGACGCCAGGAGCAAAGTCAGGTGCCGCCCTGTCCGCATGCCGGATCGACGAGGGCGCCCAATCGGATCGAGAGAAGGCCTCGGGTTGGCGAGGCAAGCTCCCGACGTTCAGTCGTGTCCTGAAAGTCGACAAGCCGTACGAAATCGTCGACCACCCTGCCTCCTACCAAGTGCTCCTCGCGCTCGCTGACACCCCCGCCGGTGGCGTCTATTTCCCCGGCTCGGAGTTCTTCACCCTCGCTGACGACTTCGGCGATATCGATGTCGATTTCGCCGTCCGGCTCAAGGTCACCGCCGGTACCGATGTCATGCGAGCGAACAAGCGCGCGCTCGAGAACCTGAAGGAGCAGTACGAACAGCGGGAAGGAGAGTTGGCCGGCGGCCAAGGTGTTCTCGACCTCGCTGCCGCCGCGTTGACCGAATACACCTCGTTGCTCGAGACGAACCGCGATGAGGTCGAGGTTGCCTGGACGGCGTTATTCGCGGTAGGAGCTGATTCCGAGGAGCGCGCACTCGCTGACGCGAAGGCATTGGTGAAAGCGTTCGAACAGCAGGAATACAAGGTGGTCGCACCGGTCGGCTACCAGGAAGACCTGTGGTGGGCGATGTTGCCTGGCGTTCCCACATCGAAGATCGTCCGCGAGTTCGCCCAGATCACCACGTCGACGCATTTCGCGGCGTACATGCCGTTCATTCGCAACGATCTCGGCGATGGCAGTGGTCCACTGTTGGCACTGAACATCACCACCTCTCGGATCGGTGTGGTTCACCACGACGTCACCGGAAAGTCCCTGCGCGACCAGTCCGGATCCTTCGCGGTCACCGGTGAGCTCGGATCGGGCAAGTCGGTCACCATGAAGGTGATCGCCGGCCAGGTCGTCGACTGCGGGGGGCAGGTCATCGGTATCGACCAAAGCGATCTCGGCGAGTACGCCAACTGGGCCCGCGCCGTCACCGAGGCAGTCGTGGTCGACCTCGTCGAACCCGAATACAGCATGGATCCACTGAGGATCTTCGACGCCGGGGTCGCAGCAGAAATGGCCCAGTCCGTGTTGTTGACACTGCTCCGGATCCAGCCATCCTCAGACCTGGGCATCGCCTTGGCGAAGGCGCTCGAGCCCGAGTACCGCGCAGAGCACCCCTACCAGGGTTTGGGCGAGCTGACCGAACACCTCCTGTCCGGTGCTTGCCCGATCGCCCACGCCCACGAGCTCGGCGAAGCGATGAACGTCTACGCCCGCCGCACCTACGCGGCGGCACTGTTCGGCACAGATCTACCCCCGCTGCCCATTACTGCTCCCGGCATCATTTTCCGCACCCACAAGGTCGACTTGCCGACCCAGCTGCAGACCGAGAAGCAGCACCTCTACGAGAACCTGCCGCTGGAGAAGCGATTCGGTCACGCGGTGTACACCCTGATCGCGAAGGTCGCCCGCGGACAGTGCTTCGCCGACCCCGACCAGATGGCGCTATTCCTCGTCGACGAGGCACACCACCTCCTGAGCGCCGACGACGGAATCGACATCGTCGAGGACTTCGTGCTGCAGGGCCGCAAGTCCTCGGCCGCCGTGGGACTCGGCGACCAGGACTGCGCGTTCGGCACCCCGAAACTGCGCGGACTGATCAAAACCCGCATCGCGCACCGTCATACAGACGACACCCTCGCCAAGCGCGCCATTGAATGGCTCGGCCTCGACCCGGACGACGACGGACTGGTCAAGCAATACATGGAGCAGACAGCTCCGGTCACCGGAAAAGACAAATACGTCGAACCTCACCGCCGCGGTGAAGGCTACATGCGCGATGGCAGCGGAAACGTCGGTCGTATCAAGACGCTGCTGCCGGCAACCGAGTCTCGCCGAATTGCAGTGTCGACCACTCCGAAGGACACCAAGCTGGTGAAATCATGACCGCGGCCGCGGCACCCTCCCGTGAACGGGAGGTGGTCGGCACCCCCGAACCCCGGGAGTATTTCAGTGTCCGCGCCGCGGCCACACGCTCACTGCTGTGGCTTGTCACCGCATGGATTCCGCAATCCTGGCTGACCGCACTGATACACCTGACCCGTCCGGTAACCCGCTGGCTGTGGGCACGCTGGTGGAGCCGGCTACTCATCCGCCTCATCGCCGGCTGGCACGCGGCCGGCGCCATCTTGATGATCGTGGCCACCCCGGCTCTCGCCGATCCCGCCGGCGGCGGCGGTGCGAACCCGTTCTTCGCCTGGATGAATCTGAAAGATTCGCACGGCATCGACGCGTGGAGCTACTTCCTGTCCATCGACAAAGGCAACGCCTCGGTGGGCGGCGGCTGGCGCATGATCTGGGCGTACATCATCACCCTCGAATACGAGGTCTTCCGCTTCCTGATGGCAACGGCCATCTGGTTCATCACCTGGGTGCTCTCGTTCGAATGGCTCGACCTGATCCTCACCCCCGTGCGCACCATCGCCGACTCGGTCACCTCCATCACCAACCAGTTCGCGCTGACCCCGCTGATGCTCACAGTCGCCGGACTCAGCGTCGCCATCTGGATCATCCGCGGCCGATTCTCCACCGGAATCTACGAGCTCCTCATGTCCTGCGTCATCGCGGCCGCGGCCGTGGGCGTTCTCTCGAACCCGGTCGACCGGGTCCTCGGCGACGACGGGCTCGTGCTGTCGGCGCGAGATGCGGGCCTGGAAGTTGCCTCAGGGCTCGCGAACGGTGGTGATACCAGCGGAAACCCGCAGACCGAGATCGACACGATCGAATCGAAACTCATCGATACGTTCATCCGCCAACCAACGCAACTGATCAACTTCGGAGTCGTTCTCGACGCCCCGGAAAACAACGGGAAATGCGCCAAAGAGTTCGACGCCGCGTACCTCGCGACGCCCAAGGAACCTGGACTCGCGGACAAAGCGCAGGACGTCGTCTCCGAGGTCGCCCCTGGGGCAGGCGTAGCCCTTGACCTGATCAATCCCGACGCGAAACCGGAAGACCGCGTCAAAGATGCCATCGCCACATGTGAGGGGGAGGACGGGCCGATGAAGGCCTATGCCGACAACCCCGGTCCCGGACAAGCAATGGGCCTGTTCTTTTTGAACTTCGCCGGCGCACTCCTCATGGCCTTCGCGATCTACCTCGCCGGCCGATTGATCATCGCCGCAGGTGTCTCGATCGGCAATGCCATCAAATCGATACCAGGAGTCGTCCTCGCCATCGCACCCCCGATGCGCGGGCAGTTCTGGCGGACCATTGCCAACGCCGCAATGGCGTTGCTGCAGATGATCTTCGCCATCGTCTTCCTCGTGGGATACGTCATGGTTGTCGAGGATCTCTTCGCTGCAGACGAATCGAACCTGATCCGCACGGTGTTCTTCGTCGACATCTTCCTGGTCACCGCACTTCTCCTCTTCCGCCGAGCGGTCAAGGGAATGAAGCGAATGTCGGACAACCTGGCAACAATTCTGGCGAAACGGCCCAACGCCGCACCGACCGCCATCAGTCGCTCGACGCCCACCACAGCGCGCGACATCGCTGCGATGGCCGCCAACGGACGCCACATGTACCAGGGCGGAAAGGCCATGGTGAAGGGGGCAGGAGCACTAGCGAAGAAGTCCGGCACTGCCGCGGCAACGACCGGAAAAGTCGCCGCCGGAGCCACGTCGACCGCAGCAACCGGCGGGGCGGCTGCAGTGCTGGTTGCCGGACGGGCCCTCTCCTCGACGGCGAAGCGAGCGAAGAACAAGGTCGACTCGATCGCCGATCCCGACAGCTACCCGAAGTCCACCTCCGGCGCTGTCAGTGCCCAGACCAGTCGTGGAACCGCCGCGACGAACGCTGCTGCCGACGCTGTCCGGAGTCGACTGTCGAAAACGGCGGTGTCGGACAAGGCCGGCATCAAGCACCCCATCGGGGTCGCCCCGTCATTGCCGGTCGACCACCCTGGCCAGGTCCGTGCCTCGGCCACGACAACCAGTGGTCCGGACGGTCGCCGATTCCGCGAATTCACCACCACATCTGGGGCGCCGGTGATGTTGCCGACTACACCGAGCCGCACCCTCCGACCAGCCAGACCCGTCTCTCCTGAATCAGGGATCCCCAACGGTTCAGGGTCGAAGACTGCTCAGCTGCTCGCTGCCGCCGCGCAGTCCGGATCCGCGCCGGTGGTCAAGCCAAGCGCACTGGCCCACCGAGCTCGCTGATGACGCTCCTCGACACACCACCGTCGACCCCGGATACACAGGACGGCATCTCGAAAAAGTGGTGGTGGCTGCTCGCCGGCATACCCGCCTTCGCCATGGTCATCATGATGGCTCCGATACTGGTCATCCTCGCGACGACCGGCAGTGACACGAACTGCGGCCAACCTGTGCCAGACGCCGGGGGCGGCAGCCTCACCGGAATCAAGCCCGGATCCCTCGCGGTCCCGATAGCCGAAGGCACCTACACCATCAGCTCACCCTTCGGTATGCGCGAGGGAGGCATGCACGACGGCCAGGACTACGCAGCGCCACTGGACACCCCGTTCTACGCCGCCGGCGACGGCGAAGTCATCGCCGCAGAGCCCGCCGCCGGCTACGGACACTGGATTCGGATCCGGCACACCATCAATGGCCAGATCGTCGAATCCCTCTACGGGCACATGCAGGCCTCCGGAGTCCTCGTCCACACCGGAGACAAGGTCACAGCGGGCCAACTGATCGGCAAGGTGGGCAGCGAAGGACAGTCGAGCGGACCGCATCTTCACTTCGGCATCTACCCCGGAGGCTGGTCACTGGGCGGCGGAGTAGATCCCATTCCGTGGCTCACACAACAAGGAACCATCTCGCCCAATGGCGGACCAGCAGAGCTGGTCACACATACCGATTCCACCGGTGGAGATCTACCGCCGCTGCCCGCCGATAAAGGCAGCGAAGCGCACATGCAGGTCGACTCGATCCGCGTCATGCGCACCATCGCGGCAGCTTTCCCCGAGATCACCACCATCGGCGGATGGCGCCCGACGGACGACGTCGCCCAGGACCACACCGACGGGCGCGCGGTCGACATCATGATTCCCGACTCCGCGAGCGCCCAAGGGAAGGCGCTCGGCGACAAGATCGCCCTGTACCTCCAACAGAACAAAGCGGCCCTCAACGTCGAGTACTTGATCTGGCAACAGCGTTACTGGGATGGCACCGGTGACTGGTCACCGATGGAGGACCGCCACGGCTACACTGCAAACCACTTCGACCACGTACATGTGACACTCAAGGGCGGCGGGATGCCGACCGTCGACACCCACTACGGCAGCGCTCCGGGCCGTACGACCACCACCGGGCCGTGCCCGCCCGAGGACGGTGATCAGACCAAGTTCGCCCCTGGCAGCATCCCGCCGCAATACACCAACGCTGTCTCGGCCGCTGGGTCACTGTGCCCAGAGGTGAGTCCGGTTCTCGTTGCCGGCATCGTTCAACAAGAGTCCGGGTTCAATGAGAAGGCTGTCAGCACAGGCGATGGAGTAAACCAGGGCGGCGCCGAAGGAATGAGTCAGTTCATGCCGGGGACCTGGAAGGCATTCGGTACGGATTCTGGTCTAGATCGAGACGGAAACACGGAACCACCGAACGCTGCCGACCCGTTCAATCCGTACGACGCGATCGCCTCGGAAGGGCGCTATCTCTGCCACATCGCCGACTACCTTCGACCGCATCATGACAGCGGGGCCGTCCGCGGCGACTTCACCGATCTGATCATCGCCGCCTACAACGGCGGGGAGGGTGCCATCGTCACCTACGGCGGGATTCCGCCATTCGCCCAGACCCAGGCATACGTTCCCGCCGTCCGTCAGCGCATGACGAAGTTGGCAGCCTGATGCCCGCCCGGAACGTTATTGCCTCAGAACGATCAATGTCGCTTGTGTGCAGCCAATTGCCGGCACGATCGCCGGCCGGATACCGATCGCATCTTGCGATCGGTATCCCGTCTCGTGCCCCCGGCAATCACTCAGAACGATAAGAGCGCCGCAACGGGTATGCACTCGCGGATCAGTCAGAGGCGAACGGAAACCGCTCGGCGCACAGAGGCTTGCTCGTCACGGTACCGGGTTGATGAAAGGCGACGGAGGCGAAGGGAACCGTCCAGGCTAGTGTGTGGGATTGCGAAGTCAGCAATTCGATGAGACGCAATGCCTGGGACATTTCACCTCTGGATGGGCTCGGCGGGGCACAGAAAGTTGTTGCCTGAGCGCGAGAGAATCCTCCAGCGGCGCTTGCGCTCCACCCTTGCTCTCTCCGTTGCGCTGTGTGGAGCGTATCGCACGTGTCAAGGGCTGGTTGGTGAATCCAGTTGTTGTCATGGCTCACTGCATCTGAGGTCGACTCGGTGAATCTGATGCATCTCGGGAACAGGATGTCGTTTCTCATCAATTTCGTTGAGTCGGGACAGGTGTCTTGCCACGCCACCACTCCATCACGGCGGTTGCACACCATCTGCTAGGCGGGATTCTTTGGGACAGCTGCGGAAGACTCCACGTGAAGCGATGCCGCACGGCAGTGATTAGAAGGTTGCAGCGTTCGTGTCACACACGTCCCCCTTCCAGGATCTTCCTCCGAGTATGGGAGAGCAGTGGGCGACGAAGTTGAGTGCAGCCCACATGGGAGAGGAGCAGCGTGGAAATGCGTTCTGATTGGCGAGTAGTAGCCGCAATTTTCATGACGGATAAGCAGTCCGGCGCGTCGAGTGGAAGACTGCGGGCCGCCGAATACAGACCAGCTGCCGGTTCTAGGGAACTCGGGTGACCATGCAATCTTTCGGCTGTGAAGGGTTATGCGATCCCACGGCGGCGATCATCGGGCAGATCCGCTCGGTCCCAGCCCCACAGCGGCTATCTCTTCCCTCCAGCCCGCACCGCATTCGGCTTGACCACTTCGACCACAGTCCATCTTGACACTCTGCGATGCACTAGGCCGGCCATGGCGAGTCGGCACCCAAACCTGCCCATAGCGAGGCGATGCCCCTGACCCAAACCACCGCGCGACCCCGATGATCAAACTTCATTTCGTAGACCCTCAGAGACACGAAAACCCCCTTGGTGGGGTGGCTTCGGATTCACGAACCGCTCCGCGGCATGCGTTGAGGAGGACTCGCTCGTCCTCCTCAACCACGAGGGTGAAGGCCTCGCCGAGCCGTCACATTCTCTGAGGGTGAGAGTCGGAGGTTCGCTGCTTCCGACACTCGTACTGCATTCCCCGAAGGGACCTACCTATGCCAGGTATGTCGTCTCATGCTAACGCATGCCGTAAATCAGCTTCAACACAACTCGTTTCGCCCACCGAGTCCAGGTCGTCGGCCTGCGGCGGGACGCGCATTCCGCAGTCCTCGGAAGTCGACACCTGGGAGGCGTCCGTCTACGCCGCCACCCAGGCAATCAACGAGCTCCACGAGTACAACCGCGATACCGGGCAACGCGGCAACTCCTTCACCCTCCCCACCACACCAGGATGCGAAGCCACCATCCCCGTCTGGTCCGGACGCATCGAATGGTTACGCCAGGTACGCCACCACATCACCCACAACACCATCGGCCAGGCCGCACTCACCACCCATAGCATCAGCATCGAACGCCTGATGGCCGTCGCCGCAGCCCATGCCCGATTCGCGGATTCCACCACCGGCCGTGGTGTTACCGCCTCCCGGCAACTCATCGCACACCACGCCGGCGTCTCACTCTCAGTCGTCAACCGCGCCCGCCGCGTGCTCAAAACCCTCCACATGGGCGTCGAACTCGAACGCGGACGAACACTCCGCACCCACGAATACATGGCCGCTGAAGTCCACCACGGCGGCCAACAGCACCAAGCAGCCTCCGTGTGGGCACTCAGCTCCCCGAAACACATCGTCGACACCACTCCCCCACCCGCGAGCCGACCCCAGCGGCCCCACCGCACCCGCGCCACCCGACGCCTCGCACGCCACCGCACACGACCCCAACAACCCACCACCGCAACTCATCCCCAGGCCACCGGCGCTGACACCCTATCCCCCAGTTCTTACGTTCCTACACATATTCTTTCGTTACGAAGTACTCACCAACGCGCACATGCGCGGCACGCCACATCCACCCGGCAACCTCGACCACTCCACCTCCAACGAGCAGCCGCCACCCTCGCCTCCCGCTCCCCTATTCTCGCCCACGACCATATCGGCCACATCTGCGACACCCTCCGGGCCGCGGGCATCGACACCACCCACTGGACCGGTCACGACATCGCACACACCCTCGACCGAGACACCCGAGAACGCGGCTGGACCTGGCCTACGACCGACCACATCGACGCACCCGTCGCCCTGCTCCGCTGGCGACTCACCCAGATCAACTGGACCGGGCCATCCCCCACCCAACTCCGCGCCACAGCCGACGCAGGACGGCGCCGCGAGCAGGCAGCCCGCCGCACCGCGATCGCACAACGCAACGCCACACAAGCAACCCTCGAACAGCGGCAAGCCGCGCTTGCTCAGATCCGCCGAACCCTGGATCACACCACACATCAGCGAGTTGATCTCCGATGAGCCATTCGGATGGAGGTGGACTGCGCTCCTGCCGGCGCCGGGCCGCACACCAGATGATCAACCGGACGCTACTTCTGAGGGCAACAAGACGATACGGGGCTACCTGGATCATGGTTGTCTCAAGGGATCTCTCTGCCGCAGTTCGCTTCTCGTTGGCGGTCAAGGATGAACGGTACCGCCCACCATTGCACTGGGTCGGCGTGGTGCGGCGCATGATGGATACGGTGTCGACATGACTGACTGGGTACAGCAAGCGCAGCACCTCACCGACGAGGTACTGCGACCCGCTTCGGCGGAGGTGGACGGGTCGGGGATGATCCCGCAATCGCACTTCGAAACATTACGCGACCAGGGGTTCTACGGCCTCGCCTTCGCCTCCAAGGACCCCGTCACCACCCTCGCGGACGTCGGCGAGATCTTCGTCAGTGGGTGTCTGGCGACCGCATTCGTCTGGGCCCAGCACCACGGGACCCTGCTCCGGTTGCTGATGTCGAGGAACGATGCCCTCAAGGCACAATTTCTCGCCGACCTGCGAAGCGGCGCCATCACGGCCGGCGTTTCCGGTAGCGGCTACGCCAACCCGGACAACCCCCTCGTCGTCGCCACCGAAACCGACGATGGATACACCATTACTGGGCGGGCGCCGTTTGTCACGGGATGGGGCTACGTCGACGTCATCGGGGTCACCGCATTCGACACCCGAGCAGACAAAATCGTCACCTTCCTCATCGACGCGACCGCCTGCCCGAACATCGACGCGAAGCGAATCCCGCTGTCCGCGGCCGACGCATCCAACACCGTGCAACTGACCTTCAGCGAATTCGAAGTTCCCCACACTTCGGTCATCCGCGCCGGCAAACGCGGTCGAGGCGGACTCGGCGTCGCGGACCGCGCCGTTCTCCGGATCAACGGCTCCCTCGCCCTCGGCGTGGCGAGAGCATGCCTGACCGAAGCCGCCCGCATCGGACACCCCTCCTCACAACTCTGGGACACACACACCACCATCCGCGAGGCCCTCAGCAACGCGGCCAGCGGCGACGGAGACATCTACGACGCCCGCGCCCGCGCCAGCCAATTCGCCGTTACCGCCGCCAACTACGTCGCCATCGCCGCAGGAAGCCCATCCGTCCAACGCGGCGAACCCACCGAGAGGATGGTCCGGGAAGCCGCCTTCAGCATGGTCTGCACCACCACCCCGGAAATCAAGTCACGCATCCTGACCACCTGTCACCCCCTGTGAACCTACGAGACCGAGGCGCGATGACACCCGAATCGAGTGAAACGTTCACGACAGTAGCGACAAGCTGCTCACACATCCTCGGTCCCATTGCCGGCGTCCCGCTCCCGGCACGCCGTCCACGAACAGCGGGAATCCGCACTCGCACAGATCCGCCAGGCCTGCACCAAGCCCGGCCAAAGCAACACGATCTTCGATTTTTCGCAACGGGACGTGCACCCACCGACGGGAGCCCACCACGCGGGCACCCGAGTCCTCACAACGATCGTCTGCAACGAGCCCAGCGTGATGCACGGTGCATCACCTGCACCCCGGATCGTGGGTGCGACCAGTCCGGATGGCGATCTCTCTGCAATGTCTGGCACGGTCAATGCGCAACACAAGCGAATCAGCGATACACCTCAGGTGTCATGCAGGAACGCTCGAAGTCGCTCAAGCACCAGCTCAGGTCGTTGATCGACAACCCAGTGACCGACGCCGTCGACCGTCTCGAGCCGAAAACCATCTGTGTGCTCGGCATACCCGCGCAGCAGCGTCGGAGTGATCACCGGGTCCCCCACTCCGTGCAGGAACCGCATCGGAACATCAACGGAGGTATTCGCGACTTCACCGGTACGGATCAATTCTCGCGTCAGGAATGTGCGATACCAGCGCGAGCCGGCCACGCAACCAAGATGTCCCCCAACTCGGTGGGTCGGCCACACCTCAGCCACCAATCGTGCCTACTACACGCCCTCCCGAAACGCGGACAGTCGGAGCGTCATGCCAGTGGACTAGAACCATTCCGTAGTCGTTGTCGACAAGCCCCGCCGCCGTGGTGAGCGCGATCAGTGTCCGTAGTGGTAACGGCAGGCAGCAATGCGGATCTGATCATCGACAATTTTATAAACCAGCCGGTGCTCATCGGTGATACGCCGGGACCAGTAGCCCTGAAAACCGTGCTTGAGGGGCTCGGGCTTGCCGATTCCGTCATTCCCGTTGCGTTCGACATCCTTGAGTAGTGTGTTGATCCGCTTGACGATCTTCCGATCCTGCGCCTGCCACCAGACGTAGTCTTCCCACGCAGACTCGTCCCAGACAAGCTTCATTCAGCCAGATCCCGGACAGTTCCCCCGCCGGACTCCAACCGATCGATCGACGCCAGCAGCCGGCGGGCGTTCTCCGGACTCCTGAGCAAGTATGCCGTTTCCTTCAACGACTCATAGTCGTCGAGCGAAACCATCACCACCGGCTCGTGACCTGCCCGCGTGATGACGATTTCTTCCCGGTCATCGACGACGGCGTTGAGGACCTCGGCGTACCGCGCGCGAGACTCCGAGTAGGTCATGGTTCGCATTGAGCACACCTCCAGTTGTTACGTACAAGAAATTGTACGTAACCCGACATGCTTCCGCAAACGAAGGGGACGACCCACCGTGGTGCGAGCTCGAAAACGAAATTCACCCCGTGGTCCGCATCCCCTCACCGCCCGCCGATCCGGCGAGCGACTCGTCCGGACCAGGGACCGAGCGCGTCCACCAACCGCTGCGGGGCTGCGCAGCGATCCCTGGCCGACGCCCATCCGGATCGAAAATCCGAGAGTGAGGACCCGCAGCGAGACAAATGGGCGGAGCAGCTGCTGCGCAGCCTGGACGTCGCCTCCGAGGACACTCCCGTCGCGATCTGGCACGGCGAGAAGGTGCTGCGCAATCCGACGAATGCGGAACTCGCCCGCATCGTCGGTCTTCCGGTCCCAGACTCGGCCCCGGACGCGGACGCGGCGCCACCGATGCGCACCGCGGTGGCCGGCGATCCGGATACGCTGCGTGCCGTCGCGGACGATGAAGGCACCGGACGCGGATCCCAGCGCAGCGAGGGGGGTCATTCGATGCGATGCTCACGGTCGCTCTGCGTTACGACCGGGCGATAATCCTCGGATGGTCGTCGAAACTGCAGATCGAGATCGACTCCCGAGCTTCGTGGCTACGTCGCAAATCAATATAGTGTCGACAGCGTTGTAACCGTCGGCCGAACCCGAGGTTGTGGAGACCATCGACGTAGATAATCGACCTGCCGTTGCGTCGGCCCTCGCGCCCGCAGCGACAGCCCGCGATTCCTTGGCTCCAGCCGCTGCGACGGTCGCCGCCACACTGGCCGCAGTCGACGTCGTCGATCCCGTCGATTCGCCTTGGGAATAGCCTGCACTCATGGCCGCACGGAAGACCACCCAGCGACGCTCCAGTCCCAGGCGAGCCAGCGCCGCGCCGCTGATACCCACCCCGAGGCACGGGGAGCACATCTGGATCCTCGACGTTCCATACCGGGAATCCGCGCCCGGCGCCAAGTTCTACAAGGCACTCAAAGCGTATGCCTACATCGGCACTCAATTGCCTGACGAACTCGCCGTCTACGCGTCGAAACCGTACTCGTACGCTCGCTGGGTCGAAGAGGACCTTAACGGCGTGCGGCAACCGGGCGCTACCGGATTCCACAAGATGCCGCGGCCAGAACAGGTGGACGCCGCGAAGGCGATCGCGACGGCCTTTCACCACGGCAGACGCGGATTCTTGTTGGCCGACGAGCCCGGTGTAGGCAAGACCGGCAGCGCAATCCTCGGCGCGAAAGCTGCGCTGAAATTAGGGGGCGGCGACACCGTACTCATCACCGTGGACCGGCCAGCCCAGATCACCATCGCCGCGTGGCGCGACGCCCTCGCTGCGTTCGGCGACGGTGGCTATCGGTGGCTGATCATCTCCCCGGACCAGCTCAAGAAGTTGCTCGGACGCAACGGCCAACCGAAGTACTCCTTCTCCCTCGTCATCAATGACGAGGCACAGCAATTCAGGCATCTCACGGCCCAGCGCACCCAGTACCAGCGGCGCGTCAACCGCCTCGCCGCGACGCCGGAGAAGGCGCCGTTCGTCATCACCGTGACGGCGACGCCGGGTCATCACCCAGGCGAATACACCTACTTGTCTTCGCTTTTCGCGCAACTGCACGATGACCCGCCGGGCGAGTGGGCCGATCTTGGCAAGAAGCTGGTCGAGCACGGACTTCCCCTGGCTCCCGGGTGGGACAAGGGCAAATGGGACTGGAACGACCAAGCAAAGGGCTCTCAGCAGCTGCAGCATCAGGCCGTCGCCCGCGTCCGGAAATGGATGACCGACTGCGACCCGCCCGTCATGATGCATCGCGACGCGCCCTGGGGGCCGCCACCTATCGACGGCCTGCCACTCGACTTCACCGCCACCCAATGGGCTGCGTACCACCAGGACTGGAGCGAGTTCCGGAGCGCGATGAAGATCGCCCGCCAAGGGAACGACACCGCCCGCGGCCGTGCCGCCCTGATGCGGTTCCGGCAGAAAGCAGGCATGCTGAGAGCCCCGCAGACCGCCGAGTTGGTAGCCGCACACGTCGAACGCGGCTACCAGGTACTCGTCGCCGTCGAATTGGTCACCACGGCCGCCGACCCGGTAGCCAACCTCTTGGAGGAGCACGGCATTGGCGTCTCACGCATCTTCGGCGGCGGCGATCTCGAGACGGAACGCAACAGATTTCAGCGCGGCCACAACCCGGTCGTGGTGTTCAACACCGCATCTTCGATCAACCTGCAGGCGTCCGAGTTGATGGTCGACGGTTCCCGAGCCTCATCCGCACGCCGCATCGGGTTCTTCCACCAGCCTCGCTACTCCGGAATTGCCGCACGCCAAACGATGGGTCGCGCGCATCGCGACGGGCAGGTTTGCTCATGGTCACTCCTGTTCGCCACCGGAACGGTGGAGGAGCAAGCGGCTCGGATCATGATCAGTCGGCTCATGGTGACGTCAGCCAGTGTCGATGGCGATCTCGAGGCGTTCGGGAAGCTCGCGCGGCTGTTCGACGCAGACTGGCTTCCCGAACGCATCTTCGAGTAGGAATGATGCCTGGACCAGGGAATTCTGCAATCGAGAGTGAGCGGATGTACATTTCGCCCGCGAGTGGGATGACAGGTGGGTGTCCACCTCGGTGAGCAGAAGTCGTGCATGCCGAACTCCCAGAGTCCCTGCACGCACATTCCCCCACTCGGCCGGGTGTGTCCGCGTGGACACACGGCAACACTAAGCACCACACCATCGGCGGACAGCCGGATGGGGTTTCAAGGGTCCAGCTCAACCGGGGCGAACAGATGAGGACGTCTCAAGCAGTGCGGGCGCGATTACTTCCGGTGTATCCGGCAGCGGCTACGCCGACCCCGCGAATCCCCTCTTCGTCGCCACCGACACAGATGATGGACGCAACATTCCCGGCAGGCACCGTTCGTGACTGTCGACCGTCACGTAATTACGTGACGGACAAACCCCTCAACCTGGGGAATTAGATGACCGCTGATACGTGACCAGATGGGGCCTCGTCGACGTCATCGGTCCCCGCATACGACACCCGAGCACAAAAGACTGTCACCTCCTGTTGGACGCCACCGACAGTCTAGGCGTCCAGCGACGAATCTCACACATACCCTAGACCGTCGCACCCGAGCATGCGGATGGACCGGCCCACAGCAGACCACCGGTCGCCCTCCATCGCTCGCGACTCACCCAGATCAACTGGACAGGGGCCCTCCCCAAGGGAACTCCGCTCAAAGCCGACGCAACACGACGCCGCAATCCGGCACAGCAACGCCACACAAGCGTCCGTGGAGCAGGTCCGAGCCTCGCTCGCACAGATTCGCCAGACCCCGCGCCAAGACCGACCTGAGCGAGTCGATCGCCGGTGAACCGAAGTACCTTTCCCCGAATCCGAGCAGGCGGCCACACCGGGGCGCATAAGGATCATCAGCATCACGCCCGGGCGTGATGCACCGTGCATCACGCCCGCCGCAAGCGGCGGCACCAACGTCACCAGCACGGGGACACCCATGGTCTGCGCACCCGACTCCGACGGACGCAAAAGGTGGAAAGCATCGAACTAAGCGAACCACTCTCTTGGGCAAAAGCTGGCCGCTACCCGACAGATCGTCGTTCAGGCCATCCGCCCGGTTCCGCCATCGTTCCGCAGCAGTGTCCGCAAGAGCGGCCGATGACCACCGGGCCGCCCAGGCGCGGCCTTATCCACAGATCGGGTACACCCCCCGTGGGTACACTCCCCCCTGAACCCGTTCGGGTTCGCCTCGTCCCCGCGCTCGCTACGACCCATTGAGGGCGCGGGGGTTCCCCAGGCGGTTATCAGCCCGATTCGGCAAGCCGCGGCGGAATACGAAACTTCTTCGTCCTCCGGCCGATCTCTCTGCTGCGCCGCTGGCGGTCACTACGCCATCCTTCGTCGACGCGAGTCAGCAGACATATCCCGACCCATTCTCCTCGCGGGTTGTGAAAGCATGTGCGGACGGCGACTCCTTCGCCGAATTGGTGCGATGGCGAGGAGATGGTCGATGGTCGGGGTGTCCAAGGGGTCGAAGACCGATCTGATCGATGACTGCTACACGGTACGGATCGCCACCCCAGGGCCGTCCCGGACAGTGGACATTGCCGCGGTACTGCTGACCAGCCACGGCAAGGTCCGCGACGACGACGACTTCACCTTCTTCAATAACCCGAAGGCCTCCGGCGTGACTCTGCTGTCGGAAGAGACCATTGCGATCGCCCTGCACGCCCTGCCAGCGGAGATCGACCGTGTCCTCGTCACCGCCAGCACCGAGGCTCAGGGAAAGCAGTTCCGTGATGTCCCCACCCTCGCCGTCGACGTCCGAGGCACCGACCAAGCTCTCACCTTCACGCCCGAAGGTTTGACCAGCGAGACGGTCCTGCAAGTTGTCGCGCTGTACCGGCGCGGGACAGCATGGCGGCTGGACGCCATCGGCCAGGGATACAGCCGGGGTCTTGCCGCCTTCGCCACGGAGCACGGCATCGATGTCGAGTCCCCCAATACGTTCCCACCATCAAGTGGGGCCCTAGATGTCACCGCGGCCGCAGCAGCACCGCCCTCGGAGAACCCAGCGATCTGCGCAGCAAAAGGAGTGTTCGCCGCTGCCAAGGACGCATTTGTAGCGGCGAAGGCTGCAGTCGCGACTCCGACGGCACCCGCAACCCCCGCCCCTCACCCGCACCCTGACCCGGCGCCTGCGATCTCCTTCGACAAAGTGAAGGTGACTCTGACCAAGGACTCACCTAACCAGACCGCACGGATTGACTTGAGAAAAAGTCAGGGCGACCCCAAATGGGTGCTCACGGTCGGTCTCGAGTGGGATGGTCGCGGCGCCACATACGACCGCAACGGCAACGTCGCGAAATACGGCACCGGGGACCTCGACGTGTACTTCTTTTGCCGGAACGAGGAGACCAACGACTACGTCATCATCAGCGGAGACAAGGGCCACCAGGGCGACCTCAAGAAGTGGCCATTCATCCACCATCACGGGGACAGCAAAGGCCCGGGCAAAGGCAACAAGCCTGCCGTTGAGCAGGTGCGAGTACTCCCCCATGAAAACGGTGATCTGCTGGTCAACATTTATCAAAGCGTCGACAACGGATTAGGTGCCCTGGACAAGTTCGGCCGCCCCCGCGTAGCAATCCGCTACGGCCCCGCCGGCAGGAGTGGACTTCCAGGCCCGGATGCGGACGAAATTCTGGTCTATGTCGGGAACAGCAAGAACTCCTTCTGGGCGACGGTCGCTCACATCGATGTGCAAGACGGTGTGCTCACTGTCGACGGAGAAACCCGCTATAGCCGTGTTGGTACCGAACGGATGCCCGGCCTGGACGCCACAGGCAAATGGGTGCGCACTCCGCCCGATGGACCCAAAGGCCGCAGCAAGAAGCGCAACGGCGGCCGCGGGTTGGACAAGTACAGCGGACAATGCCCCAAATGAATTGGGGCAGGATAAGGTACACACGCGACTCGGGCAATCCCCGTCCGCTGGGTGAATTGACCTGAATCGTGGCCGGCGATCGACGAGCCAATCCCGTCGGGGACGTTCGATCTCACCCGCACAATCGGTCGCACGGGCGTCGGACCCACCCGAATGGACGCGACCAACGCCGAGGCCCTGCGGTACTTCGTCACCGAATTAGCCGACAGCCCATCCTTCGTCCCGCCAGCGGGTGCATTTGCCGCTGGAGAATCAGGCGCGTTGCTTATCCCGCAGTCGTGCAATGCGGACTCGCGCCGCACACCCCGGCGGGCCGCGGACCAGACTTCCACCGCGACCGACGATCACCGGGTGCGCGTCTTAGGCGGGACGGGGTCGACATCGGCGTCGGAAACTTCCGCCGCTACGATAATTTGGTGCGAAAGTAAGGAGGTAAGGACACAGCAACGTACTTGACCGACGCAGCTCTCGCGCTCGATCCCTGGCAGCATGCATTACTCAGAATCTGAAGAACGCAAAGCATTCGCGCTGGTGAGTGCTGGCGAGATGAATACCTAGCCGTAGGTCCAGGCTGTAATCGCTTTGCAGCGAACAACTCTGCTTTGTCAGTCACCTGACCGATACCAAACGCCCCGTTTGTCTGATTACATGCCGGGGTGAAGAAGATGACCCTCGGGATGGCGATCCTGGCCACCGCAGTACTCGCGACCGCCTGTGGAAGTACCGGCACGCAGTCGAGCACCACACCGACTTCCACGGCATCCGTTGCGCGGCTTGTCGATGCGTCGAGCACACGTCCAACCACCACTGCTAGCGCAGCGCCGGCCACGACCACCGCTGCAGCGCCGGTCACCACGACATCAGCCGTAGTCCAGCCCGTGGCTCCGGTCTTGCCCACCACAACTGTTGTCGTCGCACCCCCGCCGGCGCCTGCTGTAGTCCCGGCGAATCCCCCGGCGCCAGTCCAAACGGTCCCGAAACAATCGGTGAGCTACGGGTCTTGCGACGAAGCCAGGGATGCTGGCGCAGCGCCGATTTACAAAGGCGAGCCCGGCTACTCGACGAAGCTCGATCGAGACAAGGACGGCGTCGCCTGCGACAAGTGACGAACGCAGAGGCGCGGGCCACGATATCTGTAGTCCACCAGCGTAACTCGGTCAACGCGAAGTACCGCCCTACTCCGGGACGATGTAGGGGTGGGCATTCAAACACGATGAGTTCAAACTGTCCTGCGTAAGCGGACAGATTTGCGGATCTCAGCGAGCCAGCATTCTCAGCTGGGTGTCAGTCGGATGATGCACCCGGCAACCTTGAATTCCGCGCTCACAGCTCGTTGGTCGGGTCGAGGGCACGCTGGCGCCCTCGGCCCTTTCCTGCGTTGCAAGGAGCGGCTGCCGGCAATCCCCGACTTTCTCACGCGCACAGCGCGGCGGTACGCCTGTTCGGATCGCAATATGGAGCAGCGTATGTCCCGACGCAATCCCGATGCGACATCTCACACCGCCCGACAGGCTCTTGGACTCCACTCCATAGGGATTTGTCACTCACCGAGACAGACACACCGTTAGACCGTCGGATGCGCCCCAGACGCGTGGGCGCGGAATCTGAGTCCTGGCCGCGCCTCACGCGACGTGACTCACCGAGGTGAGGTCCCGGCGAATCCCTGCCCTCACAAACCTCTCACCTTCAGGGCTGGAGTTGCCAAACAAGATTTCCGGCGTTCCGACCGTTCTGAGGCGGGTTGCAGTACAACTCCCGCCCCTGGGAGTCGGCCGTGACGGCATTGGCGTCGACGCAGCTATCGCCGGGGTCCACGGGAAAGTGCGGGTCTGTGGCGACGAGCCCCTGGGTTGTCGACCAGACGTAGGCGTCGGTGAACTGAACACGGACGCAGTAGGCGGTAGTTCCGTCGTCGAGAGCGCCGATGGCGCCCTTCGGCGAGCAGTAGTCACCCACTTTGATTGTCGTCGCTTCGGACTCGGTGGCCGATTCGGGAACTTGGCTGGATTGCGGCGTCGATGCCGGAGCCAGGGTCCACGTGCCGCAGCCTTCGGATTCGAAGTACTGATCGCTGGGTTTGATGGTGACGATGATTTTGGGGGAATCGGTAAAGTCATTGGCGATGATGTCGTCGATCTCGCCGCTCGACCCACTCAGTCGTGCCCAGTAGCAGCCGTACTCGTCGGCTTCCCCATTGCCGATGTAGGTTCCGGGGGCGATGTCGGCGCCGACGACCTGTGCGCCGTCGCCGAAGGTGGTTGCCGGTTCGGCGCCGGCTACAGCGGTCCCGATTCCGACGATGGCGAGAGCGATTGCCGCGGTGCATGAAACCTTGCGAAACATGTACTTACTGATATTTCGGTAATAGGGCGTGTCGATACACGTGATTCGCGCCGCGCTGCTTGATCATTGACGAGTGGCAGGAAAGAAGACCAACTCCGGC
>NZ_JBHVEY010000025.1:25321-125234 GCF_042802055.1 Rhodococcus sp. NPDC057529 | reverse complement strand
TGACGGAGCTGCGGGAGGCGGGTCTGGACACCATCCCGGGGACGGCGGCGGAGATCCTCGACGACGAGGTGCGGTGGGTGCTGACGAAGGGGAAGTTGCCCACCGCCACCTGGGTGGAGGTGGTGACCACCGCCCACGAGGTGGGGTTGCGGTCGAGTTCGACGATGATGTACGGGCACGTCGACAACCCGAAGCATTGGGTGGGGCATCTGCGGGTGCTGTCTTCGATCCAGGACCGCACCGGTGGGTTCACCGAGTTCGTGCCGTTGCCGTTCGTGCATCAGAGTGCGCCGCTGTATCTGGCGGGGGCGTCGCGGCCGGGTCCGACGAACCGGGACAACCGGGCGGTGCACGCGTTGGCGCGGATCATGTTGCACGGGCGGATCCCGAACATTCAGACCAGCTGGGTGAAGTTGGGGGTGACCGGCACCCAGGTGATGCTCAACGGTGGGGCGAACGATCTCGGGGGCACGCTGATGGAGGAGACGATCTCCCGGATGGCGGGATCGGAGCACGGATCGGAGAAGACCGTCGCAGAGTTGCGGGCCATCGCCGAGGGCATCGGCCGCCCGGCCCGCGAACGCACCACCACACACGCACGACGTCCCCTTCAGCCGTTATCGTTATGAGCACGAACGGGTTCGGCGGCTGGGTGTCGCGTACCAGTGTGGCATACGCGGCAGGGTCCGATGTTTTCGCGCCGTGACCCGCACCTGCGGATCTGCCCGAGCCCGCTCTGTGAGTTCCGCGTCGAGTATCACGCATGTCGGCGGTGACGTGGACGTACCGGAGAAACCGCGCCAGGGCCGCGCCGATGGTGATCGCCGCGGCCCTGAGGATCGAAACGTGCGGCCTGACGCTCAGTAGGTCCGCTGAACGTCAGTGCGCGGGTGTCTGCTCAGCGCTGGCCGCCAGTGTTTCCCGAAACGCCCGCACGTCGTTCACCCACGCGTCCGGCTGCTCGTGCGCGGCAAAGTGGCCGCCACGGTCATGCGTGCGCCACTGCACCAGATTTGAATTCTGTTCCACCACCGAGCGCGGCGGGAGGATGAGTTCGTTGAGGAATACCGACATCGCCAGCGGAGTCTGGACCGGTGGGTGGTGCTGGTGCGTACGTGGCAGCGGTGTACGCGACGCATTGGCGTAGTAGCGCATCGATGTTCCGATGGTGTGGGTGAACCAGTAGGTCGAGATGCTGTCGCAGAGCCCATCTCGGCTGAACAACTTCTCGAAGTCTCCGTCGTGGTCACTCCAGCTTCTACGTCGCTCCAGTATCCAGGCTGCCAAGCCCACAGGAGAATCCTCCAGCGCCCACGCGAGGGTCTGCGGATCGAGCACGTGGACATTGTAGTGCGAGGTCATCAAGGGGAGCTTCTCGTCCACCATTCTCGACCACCGCCCGGCCTCGTCGGGGGAGTAGTCTTCCGACGACCAGCTTTCGGCGCCGGCAATCGAAATGAGCGTGGGAATCGTGAGGTGGATCCCGATGATCTCGTCAGCGTGCTTGTGACCGAGATAGGACGTGACGAGTGCACCCCAATCGGCGCCAGCAGCCATGTACCTCGGGTAGCCCAGCACCTCGGTCATCAATCGGGACCAGACGTCCGACGTTGCCATGGGGGTGACGGCGGAGCGGAGCGGCGAGGAATAGCCAAATCCCGGCAGTGCGGGAATTACCACGTCGAAGGAGTCTTCTGCCCGGCCGCCGAAGCGAACCGGATCGGTGAGCGGATCGACGACCTTGGCGTAGTCCCAGACAGTCCACGGCCACCCATGAGTTAGGACGATGGGCGTTGGATTCGGCCCTTTACCGCGGATGTGCAAGAAGTGGATGGGTGTGCCGTCGAGTAATCCGTCGACTCGGAAGCCCGGATACTGGTTCAAGCGCTGTTCAGCTGCATCCCAGTCGTAGTCATCGCACCAATAGCTCGCGAAGTCGCGGAGATAGTCGCCGTTCACCCCGAACGACCAGTCGTCGTTGTCGAAGTCGTCGGACCATTTCGTCCGGCGTAGCCGAGCCCGCAAATCTTCCACCTGATCCCGGGGAAAGGACACCGAGAACTCCGAGACCGTTACATGGCCCGGATCTGTGCGCCGGGTCATCAGTTCACCATATGTTCGACGCCGGTCAGGACTTCGAGGATCACACCGTCCGGGTCTTTGAATGCCAAGACTCCAGAACGCGTCCCGCCCGGAGGAGTCGTGAAGCGAAGCGGACCGAGCATCTCGACACCCATGTCAAGCAGCTCCTGGTAGACCTCTTCGATGTTGGGGACATGAAAGGCGAGCCGCACCATCCCGACGTTGATGAGGCTTTGATACGGTTGCCCCGAGGTCGGCGGCTGCTCATACTCGCACAGGTCGAGAACCATGTTGCTCTCGGAGTCCTGGAGCTTCAGAAATGCCGCGCGATGCCGATTGAAGGGAACGCCGAATGCCTCGGCGGTGCTTTCCCCGAGGTGACCGTCCATCACGAAGCGGGCTGTTTCGACGAAGCCCAGCTTCTTGTAGAAGTCAACGGAGCGGTCCAGGTCTGTCACGTTGATGTTGACGTGGAAGAACTTGTTCAGAGTTAGGGGCATGCGGAGACGACCTTTCTTTCTGGATTTCTTTGTCTGGCTGGATGCTGAATTCGAAGAACACCACGCTCGTCGACGCACGAAACTCTTCGACTCCTCGTGCGTGTCCACCTACGAAACCGGCTCGGCAGGTCGCTAGCGAGAACGTTGAGCCCTTCGAGCGCTTCGCCTGTGGCCGGTCATTGTTTGCCGCGTCCGCGTTGCGGGGGTAGGTCTTCGAAGCGGATAACCGGCAGAATCCGTGTAGTCTTCGACTGATAGTCAGAGAAAACTGGTGCGATGGAGAGGATGCGGTCCCACACCCGTGTGCGCTCGTCGGAATTCGCTGGGAGTTCAGTACCGATCGCGGGCCGGCGAATACGGTTGATCGTGAGTTCCGAGACTCCCTGGGTGGCACGAAGATTGTGGATCCATGCCGGGTTCGCATCCTGCCCGCCAGCAGAAGCGATCACGTAAAGTCCGTCGTCGATTCGAAAGTATGGGATGGCAGTCGACCGGGGCTCGCCCGTCTTTCGGCCAACAGTGTGAATGATCAGAACGTCGAGGTTGTCCAGCGAGTTCATCGCGGTGAAAGAGTAGGTCATCAGCGACTTGCCCGTTAGCTTCACTACTGCGAGATCGACTTTCCGACCGCGTTGCGTGCCCGCGAGCCACGTGACGAATGCCCGGCCAGGCCGGCAGCGGAGCGCTGCACCAGCGATTCTCCTATGCGGAGTCCGATTGAGAAGTTGAACCATGCTATGTCGCACCTCATAGTTGGGGGAGATCGGGAAACGGCTTTAGCAGCAGAACATTTCCGAAAGCTAGCAAGATCACACAGTGCGACCGAGACGCGTTCGTCATTGTCGAACGGGCGGTGAGATGACTCCCGCCGAACCCGTACAACTGGCGGCGATCAAATTCAGTCCAGGAGAGGTGGATAAACATGAGTGCGGTTACGGCGTTGTGCCAGGAGTACTTCGACGCGGTGGGGCGTGGGGACACGGCAACACTCACGACCCTCGTCACCGATGACTTCGTCCACGAGTTGATGGGGTCGACGGTCTTCGCCGGTAAGCGAGACATCCGTGAGGTCAGTGAACTGGTGGTCGACCTGAGAAGGTCGACCGTCGCGGGTGTCGAGTTCACCTTCGAGTCGCAGACCGAGCAGGACGATCGTTTTGCCGCAATTGTCCACGGCCGCTCGGAGCTGTTGGAGGGTGGCCGCTTTGACAATCTATATGTGATCTTTGTCGAGGTCCGCGACGGCAAGATCGCGCGGATGCGTGAGCTGACCGATACCAAGTACACCGACGCTACCCGCGGCTCGGCGGTCAGCGCGTGAGTGGTGAGGACCGATGAGTACACGCGGGCCCGCGTCAATCGCTGAAGGACGCGGGCCCGTGTGTATCTTTTGTCGAGATGAACATGGCACCAACCCGGAGCGAGGCTCATCGGCGGCCCACACGCTGGGTCGTCGATCATGAGCTCACCCCTGGAGACGGCTCGTCGAAGGTCAGGGGTGGGCAAGTGTGATCAGGGGGTGCAAGGTCCGGCGTCGGGTCGTGAGGGTGGGGTCAGTCGTCGAGCGCATGAGCGACGGCGTCGCTGAAAGTCATTGTTGTGCCTTCGATGTGGGCGGATGTAAACGCCTGTTCACCGAGTGACCGGCGCGCCATCTGGGTGCAGTTCTCGTGGTGGACGAAATGGTTGTGGAACAGGATGGATGAGCTGCCGACCGCGAGACTGAGCGATTCGGCAGCGCCCATCAGCAGCGCTGCACGGTGGGCGTTGTGGGCGTCGCAGGTCCACGCCAGTGCCTCGAGGCACAACGCGGCGGTGACAGGTTCGTCGATCACCTGGGTCAGCTGGAGTCCTTGCTTCAGTAGCCGGGCCGACCGGACGGGATTTCCTCGCCGCAGTTCCGCAATGCCCATGGCCCACAGTGAGTATGACCTGTTCACTGATTCGTGGTGTGTTTCCGTGATGGCGAGCACCTCGTCGTGGCAGACGATTGCGCGGGCAGGGTCGTCCTTCAATTCATACGTAACACCAAGCTGCATCAGAATCAAGACTTGCTGGGGGATGTCGTGTCGTGCGCGGAACGCTTGCAATGCATCCTCGAGGCAGCTGCTTGCCCGCGGAAGATCGCCGCTGAAGAGCGCCAGGACCCCTTCGGCGTGGGTGATTCGCGCATCGAGTACGGCGTCGGCCATGCTCGCGGCCAGGGCTTTCCCGTCTTCGACGAGGGTGGTGCTCCTTGCCAGATCGCCCTGCGTGTCAGCGAGCATGCTGTTCGCGCACAGCGCCTTGATCCGTAGCTCAGTCGGGCGTGCCGGCTCAGCAGCGAGTAGTCGGTCGAGCCATCGCCGTCCCTCGGCGAGAAGGCTTCGGGAGACCCAGAATGGAAAGAGAGCGGTGGCGATCTGCACTCCAGCCGCGATCTCAGTCGGCTGTTCCAGGCAGAATTCCATCGCTGCGCGGACGTTTGATCGTTCTCGCTCGAGTCGTGCAATCCACTCAATTTGGTGCGGGCTGATCCATTCCGCCTCCGCGGTCACCACCAGTTCTTGGTACCAATCGCGGTGCCGGCGACGAATCGACAGAGCCTCGTCACTGTGCCGCAATTTCGTGCGGCCGTAGTCGCGGAGGGTTTCGAGCATCCGAAAGCGAACTGTGGTGCCCATTTCCTCGCGAATAAGGATTGATTTGTCGACCAACGCCGTCACCGTGTCGAGTAGCCCTTCAGGAGTCAAACTTCCGGCGCAGACGTATTCGGCTGCATCGAGTTCGAACCCTCCGTCGAACACCGATATCCTTGCCCAGACCTCTTGTTCCCGGTGTGTGCACAGATCGTGGCTCCAATCGATCGACAATGCCAGCGTGTGTTGCCGAGTCGGTGCACCTCGGTTGCCAAGTGTCAGCAAGGTAAAGCGGTTGGTCAGGTGTTGCAGGATTTGTTCGGGGGACATCGCGCGCAGTCTTGCGGCCGCCAGTTCGATCGCGAGCGGCAGTCCGTCGAGCCGGTGACAGATCCGGGCAATGACGACACGCTTGTCGTCGGTGAGCTGGAATCCCGGAACGGCGGCCGCGGCGCGCTGCGCAAACAAGGTCATGGAGTCGGATTCAGGCATCCCGCGCAGTGTCGGTTGGTGGTCCGGGTCCGGTGCACTCAGTGGAGGAACACGCAGCACCATCTCCCCTCCGATATTCAGGGGCTCGCGGCTCGTGGCGAGGATCCGGAGATCGGGGCAGAACTGAAGCAGAGCCTCGGCGAGTTCGGCAACCGAGTCCAAGACATGTTCGCAGCTGTCCAGCATGAGCAGGACCCGTCGAGGGACCAGGTACTCCGCAACGACATCGAGCAGTGGGCGTGCGGACTGACTACGCAGTCCCAGGGCAGCCGCTATTACGTCAGCCACGAGGGAGCGGTCTCGCACTTCGCCGAGTTCGACCAGCCATGCGTCGTCGGATGACTCCCGCTGCGCTTCGGAGATCACTCGGAGTGCCAATCGGGTCTTGCCGACCCCTCCGATCCCCGTGAGAGTCACCAAACGCGACACCGCCAGCTGTTTCTTTGCTGCGGTCAGCTCGCGGTGGCGACCGATGAAGCTGGTGAGTTCGATCGGCACGTTGCCCGCGTTTGTCCGGACGGCGGTAAGGTCCATAGCTCGACGCGGAGCCAATGTGGTTCGTGCCGACGGTGCGAGTGTGATTCGTGGGACATTCTCGCCCGGCGCTGCTGTGGGTTCGACCTGCAACGGTATTTCGTCGACGGGGAAGCCGCCGCGGAGTTGGATCCGGCGCAGCGCCTCGCCGACCTCGATTGCGGTGGCGGGGCGCTCTCGTGGATCGGCGGCCATGGCCTGTTCGATGACCGCGGACAGGTCAGCTGGGATGCCCTGTTCTCGCAGGTCCGGAACGTGGTGGGCGGTAATGCGCAGGAACTGGGCGACAATGTGCTCACCGCTTCGGCGCTCGAACGCGGCGTGACCAGTGACGACGCAGAAGAGTGTTGCAGCGAGACTGTAAACGTCCGCGGTCCGGCTCGGAGCGGTGCCCCCAAGGACTTCCGGCGCTGTGAAGGCCGGTGATCCGGTGATTGTGCCGGTGCCGGTCTCGAAGCCTCCCCCAAGGCGAGCGATCCCGAAATCGGTGAGCGCGGGTTCCCCGTAGTCGGTGACGAGGATGTTTGCGGGCTTGACGTCGCGGTGAAGAATGTCGAGACGGTGGGCAGTCTCGAGGGCACCCGATATCTTTACGCCGAGTCGGAGCGTGTCCGTCAGTGAGAGCGGCCCGTGGCGGCGAATCTGCACGTCCAGCGAATCGTGTGGATGGAATGGCATCACAATGTACGGTCGGCCGCTGTCGGTGGTCCCGACGTGGAGAACGTTGACGATGTTCGGGTGCCCGGTCAACCGTCCCATTGCGCGCTGTTCACGAAAGAAGCGTGCCCGGTTTTCCTCGTCGAGATCGCTCGCGAGGACCTTCACCGCGACGGTGCGATCCAGAGAAGGCTGACTGCATCGATAAACCACTCCGAAACCGCCGCGCCCAATTAGGCGTGGGTCATCAAATCCGGCCGCACAGAGCTCGTCTGTCACGTTCGTGGTTACGTCACGCTGTGTCGCGAAAGGATCATCGTTGGTCATCTGACTGCCCGACCGATCCCGATGCCCCGGCCCCTACCAGTGCAGTACTGGGGCGGAGGCAGTGAAGATGCAACATCCGCTCACCTCTGAATAGCGTCAAATCAAGGATAGGCCGCCGGTTGGGTGCAGCGTCCGCAATCAGTTTGTTCTCATTCGAGGCTGTGCCGACGCAGACGTGGTCACCACCGATGAGGGCCGTCCGGAGATGTCGGGACGTCGCTTCCGGCCCCGACTGTCTCCCGCCTGACCGCTGCGCTTACTATCCGCGATCGACCAGGCGGCGCGCAATCGCCCGACAGATGCTGCATCGTGGATGCCATGATCGTGTGGCTGGGTTCCGGCCACGGACCAGTCGTTCCGGAATCGTGATCGAGAACTAGTTCTCGGCCGCAAGGTCAAGGATCCGCGCCCCGGTGAGTTCGTCGAAGTCCCGTCTACGTCATCACGGTCGAATCTGCGTCGCGAGGTGAGGGCGGTGGCGTCCCTGCAAACTGTCCATCCGCTGCGGCGGACGACGGTGGTGCCCGGAGGACGGTCCGCAGAGTCCTTCCCACTCGGGGAATGCGACCGGCCGGCGGCTCGTGAGGTGACCGGTGTTGCTGGTGAGATCGATCAGGCACCGCGCAGCGCCCTGCACGGAGAGGTGGTGCCTGCGCGCCACGTCGAGTAGCTCGTCGAAAGCCTGGGCATCGCTGTAGCCGCGTCTGGTGATCAGGACTGCCTTCGCAGTGGTCACGAGTTCACGGTCCGACGGCCCCCGGCGCCGGTCGAGGAAGCTTCGGGCGGACCGCACGGGGTTCGAGATCTCGGAATTCACCATCTGACATCACCTTCGCCTACGACATTCCCCGGGTCGCGGAGTCGTAAACGGATACGGCCGCGCCGATCGCTGACTTGAGCGAATCTTAAAGAACCTCGTAGTTCAGGTTGGTTGTTCGTCATTCCGGCACTGTGCACACTCAGCTGGTCACAGTTGTGACGAGTGTCGAGACGCGGAAGGAAGAACGTGATGAGCGCCCATGGCCCCCTGTTCGCCTCCGCTGCGTTCCACTGTTGTCGCTGATCTCGTGACCGGGCGCCTGCGGGCACCCGATTCGGAGTTCGTACCTCCGATTCCCTGATCGTCCCGTCCGCCCGACCGTCGTCGGCGTGGATTCGGCGCCACGCGCGTGTCTCGTCTTCCTTCCGTTCGTCCATGCATTGAGGAGTTCCGTCAGATGACCCGAAGATTCGTCGGCAGAGCAACAGCTCTGATTGCGGCTACGGCCGCCGCAGCACTGGTGCTCACCGGGTGCGCCGCATCCCAATCGGTGGCCTCCTCGAACGTCGGTGGGGATCCGGTTCCCGGCGGGACGCTCCGGTTCGCCGTCCTGGACGCTCCGGCGAACCTCGATCCGCATTCCGGTAGCTCGTACCCGGAGTCGCTGATCACGAGCAACATCAGCGACAAGCTCGTGTATCAGAATCCCGAATCGGGTGCTCTCGAGCCCTGGCTGGCGACGTCCTGGGACGTCAACGAGACCCTGACGGAATTCACGTTCCACCTGCGGAACGACGTCACGTTCAGCGACGGCACGCCGTTGACAGCGGACTCGGTGAAGGAGAACTTCGACCTGCTCGGTTTCGGCAACAAGGAACTCGGTGTCGTCCCGGTGTCCGCGTACTGGGGCGGGTACCTCGGCACGGAGGTGATCGACCCGAGCACCGTGAAGGTCACCCTCGACAAGCCGAGTGCCGGCTTCCTCCAGGGTCTCTCGATGTACTTTGCCGGGATCCTCGGGCACACGACGCTGCAGTTGAGGAAAGAGGACCGCGCGCTTCCACAGAACATCGTGGCGACCGGACCGTTCGTCGTGACCGAACACGTGTACCAGGAGAAGACTGTCCTACGGAAGCGGGAAGGATACAACTGGGCGCCGGCGAGCCGGGGGCACAACGGTGACGCCTACCTCGACGCCGTCGAAGTGCTCGTCATCCCGGAGGCCGGGGTCCGGACGGGAGCATTGCGCTCGGGTGAGGTGGACGCGATCCTGGACGTCAACACGACCGACGAGGCGCCGCTGCGCGCCGAGGGCTACGAGATCGTGCCCCAGCTGATCCCGGGCCGCGATATCGCATTCGACTTCAAGACCGATCTCTTCCCGACCAACGAGCGCGCCGTGCGTGAGGCCGTCAAACTCGGCTGGAGCCGGGACGCGCTGGCGAAGACGGTACTGACCGACAGCTACCGTCCGTCGTCTTCGGTGGTCTCGGAGCGCGTGCCGGGATATGCGGATTTCAGCGATCGACTGGTCGAGAACCAGGACGAGGCGAGGCGGATCCTGGATCAGGCCGGCTGGAAGGAAGGCCCGGACGGTACTCGCGTCAATGCCGACGGCAAGCCGCTCACGCTGAGTCTGCTCGCCATCAACAACCTGGTGATCAACAAGCCCGCGTTCGAACTCATCCAGCAGGATCTGCGTGACATCGGTGTGGACCTGCAGTTGCAGGTCCTTCCCATCCCCGATTACCAGGCGGCGAGCAAGCTGCAGGGCAAATGGAACGTCCAGGTGTTCAATACCAGCCGATCGGACGTGGCGGTGCTCGAGCAGACGTACTCGCCGCTGTTCACGAACGGCGCCGCCATCACTGCGGACAACCCCGTCCGGCAGAAGGCGATCGACACGTTCCGCGCCGTCAACGAGACACTCGATCCGGTCGGGCGTGCCGCCGCGGCCGCCGCGGCGCAGGACTTCGTTCTCAACGAGGAGGTCCTCAGCGTGCCGGTGTACAACCCGGCCCAGGTGACCGCGGCCAACCCGAAGGTCCACAACGTGGGCTACGAAGCACAGTCGCGAAACGTGTTCTACGACACCTGGATAGAGCAGGGCTGAACGATGGGACGGTACATCCTCGCCAAACTGGGTCAGTCCCTGTTCGTCGTGTGGGCGGCGTACTCGCTCACGTTCGTCCTGCTGTACGTGCTTCCGTACGACACCGTCGACCTCATGTTCGACCCGAGCGAGGCGGAACTGGTCAGTGACGCCGACAAGGACGCGGCGCGCGCACACTACGGTCTCGATCAGCCGGTGGTCGTGCAGTACGCCACGCGACTGTTCGGTGCGTTGCACGGGGACTTCGGGCATTCGGTGCGCACGGGGGAGAACGTGTGGTCGATGATCTTCGCGGTGTTGCCGCAGACGGCGATCCTGGCCGGTGTCGCACTGCTACTCGCGGTGATCGTGGCGTTCGCAATTGCGCTGTCGGCGGCGTACACGCGCAGCTCGTGGCTGTCGCAGGCCATCGCGTCCCTCCCCGCGGCCGGTGTGTCCGTACCGGTGTTCTTGGTGGGGCTTGCGATCCTGCAGGTCTTCTCGTTTCAGCTGCGGTGGTTTCCGCCCATCGGAAACGACGGCTTCGCCTCTCTCGTGCTGCCCGCCGTCACGCTGGCGATACCGGTGTCGGCGCCCATCGCACAGCTGCTGCTGAAGAACATCGAACTCGGGTTGAACGCGCCCTACGTCACGGTGTCCGTCGCGAAGGGCGCCAGCCGGTTGTGGGTTCTCGTGCGCGATGTCCTCGAGAACGCGAGCCTGCCCGCACTGACGATTGCCGGACTCACCCTCGGCAATTTGCTGGCCGGTGCCGTGATCGTCGAGACCATCTACTCGCGGTCCGGCCTCGGCCGGCTGACCGAGACGGCAGTCCGCACGCAGGACGTGATGCTCGTGCAGGCGGTGGTTGTGTTCGCGGCCGTCGTCTTCGTCGTCGTCAACTTCGTGGTCGACATCATCTATCCGCTTCTCGACCCGAGGCTGCGCACGCGGGTCCTGGCCGGCGCCGCCCCGGCGGCCGGGTAAGGAGGCATCACAGTGACCACAGTCGATTTCCGCTCATCGGCCTCATCCACCGCCGACACCGCCGACACCGCCGGCGACCGGTTCGTGCGGTTCGCGCGGCTCGCGTCGACCGCGCCGGGCCTGGTCCTGTCCTGGCTGGTGATCGTCACGGTCGTTCTCTGGGCGGTGGCGCCGGGCTGCTTCACGTCGTTCAGTCCCTACGACGGTGACGTCGACGCCAGTTTCAGCCCACCGAGTGCCGACCACCTCTTCGGCACCGACCGCCTCGGCCGGGATCTCCTCGCCCGCGTGATCTTCGGGGCGTCCACGACGCTCAGTGCGACGTTGCTCGCGGTGCTCGTGGGATTCGTCGTCGGTTCGGTCGTCGGTCTGCTCAGCGGGTTCGTAGGCGGTCGCACCGACGCGATCGTCATGCGGTTCGTCGATGTGCTGCTCGCGATTCCGGCGCTCCTACTCGCCATGACGGTGGTGACGGCACTCGGATACGGAACCTTCACTGTGGCGTTGGCGGTCGGAATCTCCGCGGTTGCGGCATTCGCCCGGGTCATGCGCTCCGAGGTGCTGAAGGTCGCCCAGAGCGACTACGTGGAGGCGGCCTACGGATCGGGAGCCGGCTTCGGCCGGGTCGTGGTCCGGCACGTGCTGCCGAACTCGGTCACCGCCGTGTTGTCGTTGGCTGCGCTCGAATGCGGTTCGGCGATCCTGGCCGTGGCGGCACTGGGCTTCCTCGGCTACGGAGCGCCGCCGCCGGAGCCCGAGTGGGGGCTCGCCGTGTCGGAGGGCCGCGACTACCTCGCCACCTACCCCTGGATCTCGATCCTGCCCGGCGTCCTGATCGCCGTGGTCGTGCTCGCCGCCAACCGCATCAGCAAATCGCTAGGAGACCAGAGATGAGCGACGTCGAACAGGGGCACGGTCCACTGCTGCAGATCGACGATCTGCGGGTCGGCTACCGTACCGCTCGAGGGGGCGGGAAGACCGCCGTCGAGGGTGTGGGGCTGAGCGTCCACCCGGGTGAGTTGGTCGCCGTCGTCGGTGAATCGGGCTCGGGCAAGAGCACCACCGTCCACGCCGCGTTGCGGCTCCTGCCGTCGTCGGCGTCCATCGAGTCCGGCACGATCCACCTGGGTGGGCGGGACGTGACCCGGTGGAAGGACCGGCAGCTGGCTCAGCTGCGCGGTCCGTTCGTCGGGTTCGTTCCACAGGATCCCGGCACCTCGCTCAACCCGGTGAAAAGAGTCGGGGTGCAGGTCCTCGAGGCGATCCGGCTGCACCGGCAGGTCGAATCGGGTCCGGCGCGGGAGTTGGCGCTCGAAAAACTGCGCCTCGCCGGACTGAACAGTGTCGAACGGATCTACTCGCAGTTCCCGCACGAACTCTCCGGCGGGATGAAGCAGCGAGTCCTCATCGCGATCGCCCTCGCGAGTGATCCGGCACTGCTGGTGGCGGACGAGCCCACGTCGGCGCTCGACGTGACGGTCCAGAAGGTGATCCTCGACCACCTCGCGGTTCTCCGCGACACCCTCGGGCTCGGCGTCCTGCTCGTCACCCACGACCTCGGTGTGGCGTTCGACCGGGCGGACCGCGTGGTCGTCATGCGGCAGGGGCGGATCGTCGAACAAGGGGAGACGCGGCAGCTGGTCGAGAATCCGGGGCAGGAATACACCCGGTCGCTGATCGCCGCGGCGCCGTCGTTCCGCAGCGCGCGCCTCGGGCCGTCACCGCTCGCGCTTGCGGCGCGCGCCGTGGACGCCCCCGCGTCCGACGGCCCAGTCCTGGAACTGCGCGACGTGACCAGGCGCTTCACCGTCGGGTCGGGCTCGAAGGCCTCCGAGTTCGTCGCGGTCGACGGCGTGACCGTCGGTGTGACCGCCGGTTCCACCCACGCCGTCGTCGGTGAATCGGGCGCGGGCAAGTCCACACTCGCGCGAATCGCGGTCGGGCTCAGCCGACCGGACGCCGGCGAGGTTCTGCTCGAAGGCGACAGGATCGACGGACTGTCCCACCGCCGGTTGCGGCCGGTGCGACGCAGGATCCAGCTGGTACGCCAGAACCCCTACTCGTCACTCGACCCCAAGCTCAGCATCGAGCAGATCATCGCGGAACCGCTGGCTGCGTTCAGGATTCGGAACAATCGATCCGAACGCCGCACACGGGTGATCGAATTGCTCGACGCGGTGGCGCTCGACAGTACGTTTCTCCGGCGCAAGCCCGTCGAACTGTCGGGCGGGCAACGGCAGCGCGTCGCGATCGCGAGGGCACTCGCCGCCGACCCGAGAATCGTCGTTCTCGACGAGGCGGTCTCGGCCCTCGACGTCTCGGTCCAATCGCAGATCCTGCAACTCCTCGTCGACGTACAGGCCGAATTCGGGCTGACGTACCTGTTCATCACTCACGACCTGGGCGTGGTGCGGTTGATCGCCGACGACGTCACCGTGATGCGCGGCGGGCGGGTGGTGGAGTCGGGACGCGTCGACGACATCTTCGGCGCGCCGCGGGAGGCCTACACCCGAAACCTGCTGCACGCCGTACCCGGCGAGAATCAACTTCTCGCCGCCGCGCTCTGACCTCCGAACCACCACCTACCGAGAAGGGCATCACATGACCGACAACACCGATACCACCGGCCGACTCACCCCCGCTCTCGTCACCCCGCTGCTCGCGGCCGCGGCCGTCAAGGGCGGCGCCGTGCTCGTGGACGTGCGCAGCGACAAGGGGCGCGGAGAGAACGGCGAGGTCCCGGGAGCGATCGTTGCCGACCGAGACGCGCTCGACGAACAGTTCGGACTCGACTCACCCACGAAGCACGCCGAGATCATCTCGCTCGACCAGCCGATCGTCGTCGTGTGCGGATCCGTTGCGGGGTCCGGACCGGTGGCGGAGGGATTGCTCGAGCGGGGCTTCCTCAACGTGGTGCACATCGACGGTGGGTTCGCCGCATGGAAGGCCGCGGGCCTGCCCGCGAACGAGCCTGCACGGGCACACGGCGACGAGACGCGGATTTAGCGGATCTACACGAAGAGTCAAGGCTGATTGTGTTGATCGGCACCATGTCTCGATATGAGATGGGACGGAGAACCTGGACTCCCGGTCGCTCCATTCGGGGCCCGGCCGGGCAGACCGTTCCGTCGACCGTCACCCGTCCGGGTGACGGCGCCCGATCACGTCGTCCGAGGAGACCCTTCATGACCGCTGTCACCCTGACCGGCCGCGTCAGCGACCATTCCACCGCAGTGGACCGTTCCCTCCCTCGGTTCCGGGAGATCTTCGCGCGCATCGCCGCCGGCGCCGCGCAGCGCGAACGCGTCCGGGAGCTGCCGTACACGGAGGTGGCCGAGCTGTTCGCCGCGGGGTTCGGTGCTCTGCGTGTCCCGGCCGAGTTCGGTGGCCACGGGGTGACCCTGCCCGAGCTGTTCGAACTCCTCGCGGAGCTCGGGCAGGCCGACTCCAACATTCCGCAGATCCTGCGGGGGCACTTCACCACCGTCGAAATCCTCCGCAACCTGGACGACGGACCGGTTCGCACCCACTGGCTGGAAAAGATCGGTGCGGGAGCGGCATTCGGCAATGCACAGTCGGAGCCCACCGGACGGGGTACGTTCGACATCTCGACCACCGTCACCGACCACGACGGTGCGGCGGTGGTATCCGGCGAGAAGTACTACACGACGGGAACCCTCTACGCCGACTACATCCGGGTCGCCGTGACGGACGGCGATGCGCGGCGCCGCTTCGTGGTCGTGGCGGCCACCGCGGCGGGTGTCGACCGTATCGACGACTGGGACGGGATCGGTCAGCGGCTCACCGCCAGTGGAACCACGAGGTTCGAGGCGGCACCGCTCGCCGAATTCGGCGAGTTCGGGCACCGCCCGGGATTCCTCGATCAGCAGTCCTCGTTCGTGCAGATCGTGCACCTGGCGACGCTGGCGGGGATCAACCGCAACCTGCGAGACGACGCAGTGGAACTCGTGCGCAGCCGCACCCGGACCAGTCTGCACGCGCCGTCCGATGCGGCGACGTCGGACTACGCGGTCCTCGGCGTGGTCGGGAAGATCGCGAAGAACGTTCTGGTCGTCGACAGCGTCCTGCAGCGGATCGCGCAGGAACTCGAAGACGTCAACGCACGGTTCGCGGCCGAGGGGCCCACCCCCGATCTGTTCGCGGAGGTCTTCGTGAACACGTCCGCGGCGCAGATCGCCGTGATCGACGCGGTCCTGGACTCCGCCAACCTCATCTTCAACGCGGGTGGTTCGTCCGCGGTGCGAGAGACGCGCAACCTCGACCGCCATTGGCGGAACGCCCGCACGCTCGCCTCACACAACCCCGTGGTCTACAAGCCGGCGGTCATCGGCGACTACCTGGTCAACGGCACCACGCCCAAGTCGTTCGCCGACCGGTACGGCGAGCCGAAGAATTCCTGATCGCCGCTGCATCCCCGGAAAGAGTCTTCCGGTCGAGGATCGAGTGCGTGCGACAAGGTGTACTGAACAGAATCGTCGTGATCACAAACCTGTGCTGAACGGTCGCCGCTGGGCAGGATGAGAATACGGTCGAGCGGAGATCCCGTGCGACCGGCCGATCTACCCACGAGGACCACCTGTGTATGACATTCGACGGTTGATTCTGCTCCGCGACCTCGCCGAGCACACGACGATGACGGCTGTGTCCGAACTGCACGGGATCACCACGTCCGCGGTGTCCCAGCAGTTGAGGATCCTCGAGGACGAGGTCGGCGCGGTCCTGACCCGCAGAGAGGGGCGCGTGCTGCGCCTCACCCACGCGGGCCGGGTTCTGGTCGATCATACGTCGAGAGTCGTTGCCGCACTGGAAGAAGCGGAGAGCGCCGTCGCGGCGACGGGCGAATCCGTCACCGGCGTCCTCACCCTGGCGACGTTCCAGACCGCCCTGACCCGGCTCGCGCTGCCGGTGGCGACGCGACTGGGTCGAGAACACCGCGGATTGCGGGTGCGGCTCATCGACGCGATGCCGGTGAACTCGGTGCCTGCCGTCCGGCAGCAGGAAGTCGATCTGGCGATCACCTACACCTACTCGTTCCGTGCACGCGACCTTCCCGCCGGTCTCGCCTCGGAGTTCCTGTTCGACGACCCACTGGTGCTTCTGGCTCCGACTCCGTTGCGGGAGCGCGCGAGGCAGCACGGGCTCGGCGCGGTCGCGGACGTGGATTGGATCGCCGCCTCCGACGGGGCCCCCTCCATCGTGTCGGTGATGTTCGCGTGCCGTCAGGCCGGATTCACGCCCCGGATCGAGCATCGGTGCGGCAGCTTCACGGGGATGGCGGAAATGGTCGAAGCCGGTTTCGGGGTGGCCGTGGTCCCCGAAATGGCGGTCGCCGAGGCCCACCGGCACCTCGTCGCGTGCCCGGTCTCGAACGGTGCACGGCAGATCGGCGTCACGTACCGTCAGGCGTCGATCGAGCGCCCTGCGGTGGCCGCGGCCATCAGGGCGTTGCGGATGGTCGCGGGACCACTGCAGCTCGCGTCGTGAATTGTCTGCGGTCGTCCGATCCGGTTTGAGGATTTCTTAACGAATCTCGTAGCGTCACTAGCTTGTTCGCCTCACCGTCCCGCTCGATACTGAAGCACGTGACCATGAGTTCGCAACTGCACCTGAATATTTCACTTCTCACGCCCGGGCACTTCCGCGGCTCCTGGCGGGTGGAGGGCAACAACCCCGGCGACTTCGTGGATCCGGCGCACTTCCGTCGTCTCATCCGGATCGCCGAGCGCGGACACCTCGACGCCGTTTTCGTCGGTGACAGTCCCGCGTTGTCCTCGGACATTCACCACGCCCCCGGCCTCGGTCTCGATCCTGTGGTCATGCTGGCCGATGCGGCCGCCGGAACCGAACACATCGGGGTGATCGCGACGGGGTCGTCCACCTATAACGACCCCTACAACCTGGCCCGGCGATACCTGTCTCTCGACCATCTCACGGGCGGTCGGGCCGGGTGGAACGTCGTCACCACCCAGCATCCGGCGGCGTCCGCCAATTTCGGGTTCTCGGAGCCCCCCGACAAGGACGAAAGATATCGCAGAGCAGACGAATTCGTCGAAGTCGTGGCCAAGCTCTGGGACGGGTGGGAGGCCGGCGCGATCATCGGGGACACCGAGAGGGGGCGGTTCGCCGACCCGGACCGGATCACTCCTCCCGACCATCGTGGTCCGATCCTGACGGTCGCGGGCCCGTTGCCGCTGCCGCGCTCACCCCAGGGCAGGCCGCTGATCGTGCAGGCAGGCGCGTCGGAAGGCGGCCTCGCCCTGGCGGGAAAGTACGCGGATCTCGTGTTCTCGGCAGCACAGACCGTCGACGTCGCGAGGAACCTCAGGACCGACATCCGCGGCAGGGCGGCGGCGAACGGGCGCGATCCCGACCGGGTCAAAGTCTCGACCGGTCTCATCACCGTCGTCGGCGGCACCGAGGCCGAGGCCCGGCGACGCGAGGAGGAACTGCGCGAGACCATTCCGCTGGAGCCGGCACTGCGGCAGCTCGCGGCACAACTCGGTCTCGATCCTGGGCGGCTCCGGCTCGACACGGTGATCAGTGCCGACGATCTTACGGATACGGACACGTCGCTGCCCCGGTCGGCCGGTTTCTTCGCGAGCACACGCGCACTGCTCGCCGGCGAACCCCTCACCGCACGGCAGTTGATCCACAAGTTCGCAGGAGGGGCGGGTCACCAACTGGCCGTCGGGACCGGCGAACAGATCGCGGACCGGATCGAAGCATGGTTCCGCAGCGGTGCCACCGACGGCTTCACGATCATGCCGGGGGAGGTGGGTACCGGCATCGAGGCCTTCGTCGAACAGGTGGTGCCGCATCTGGTGAGCCGCGGACTCTTCCGCCCCGAGTACACCCACCGCACTCTGCGCGGCAATCTCGGCCTCGAGGTGACCGAGACTGTCGTCCGCACCAGGAAGGAAAGCTTCACATGACTGTCGGAGTGACCGAACCGCGCACCACCGTGCGAGGACTCGACGAGAGCCGATTCCGTGAGGTTCTCGAGTTCATCGCCTCCCGTGCCGAATACCACGACCTCACCGGGGAGTTCCCGTTCGACGCATTCGATGCGCTGCGCCGGATCGGGGCGCAGTCGCTGACGGTGCCCGAGCAATTCGGTGGGGGCGGAGCCGGAATCGGCGAGGCCGTGGAGGTGATCGAGCGCGTGGGGGCGGCGGACCCGTCGGTGGGATTGATCCTGCAGTGGAATTACACCAACCACCTCACGCTCCAACGACCCGACAACCCGTGGCCGGACGACCTGAAGGACGCCGTGTTCCGCACGGCGGTCACCGAGGGCGCCCTCATCAACGGTCTCGCGGTGGAACGCGAACTCGGCAGCCTGTCCCGCGGAGGCGTCCCCGCCACCACGGCCACCCGCCTGCCCGACGGCGGCTGGCGGATCGACGGCGAGAAGGCCTACGGAACGGGCATCTCGGGGCTGCACTGGTTCACCGTCACAGCCACCACCGCGGAACCCCAGCCGAAGGTGGCCACGTTCCTGTTCGACCGCCAGGCCACGGGCTGGCGGGTAAAGCAGACGTGGGATCACCTCGGGCTGCGCGCGTCGGACACGCAGACCGTGATCTTCGACAATGCCCGGATTCCGCACTCCCGGTTGGTGGATCTGCGCGACCCGAACGACGGCACCGGCGAGGTCCGCAGTGCAGGCAGGCAGGCGCTGCCCCTGCTCCTGGCCGCCAACTACAACGGGGTGTCGATCGCGACGAGGGACTGGCTGGTCCGGTACCTCCACACCCGAGTGCCCACCGCGCTGGGCGCGCCGCTGGCCACGGTGCCGCGCTTCCACGACCGCGTGGGGGAGATCGAAGCGCAACTGCAGACCAGCCGTGCACTGCTGCGGCACGCGGCGGCGGTAGTGGAGACCAACGGCGCCCTGCCCGCGTTGGCGAAGCACGTGGCGACGACGACGGCGATCCGGATCACCGAGTCAGCGCTCGACCTCACCGGGAACCCGGGACTGTCGCGCAGCAACCCACTCGAACGACACCACCGCAACGCCATGGTGGGCCGGATTCATTTCCCGCAGAGCGACTTCGTCCTCGCCAACCTCGGCAAGTCCGCCATCGCAGCAGGTGCGCCGGCCGAGGAGGAGCAATGAGCAGGCAGGTCCACCTCAACGTCAACATTCTCAACGCCGGCGTCTTCGGTGGGTCCTGGAGGTTTCCCGGAACCGATCCGCTCGCCTCCTTCGGGCTCGACCACTACATCGACATCGCCCGGAAAGCCGAGGCAGCCAGGCTCGACGCGATCTTCCTCGCCGACGGCCCCGCGATCCGGGAAGATCTGCGCTACAGGCCGTTCAACAGCCTGGAACCGTCCGTGGTGCTGGCCGCGGTCGCCGCTGCGACGGAGACGATCGGTCTGATCGGCACCCTGTCCTCGACCTACAACGACCCATACGACGTCGCACGGCGTTTCGCCACTCTCGACCAGCTCAGCGGCGGCCGGTCGGGGTGGAACGTGGTGACCACGGCGGGGAAGGAATCTGCGCGCAACTTCGGCTTCGACGACGAACCCGACCATGCCGGCCGCTATACCCGGGCCGCCGAGTTCGTCGAGGTGGTGCGCAAACTCTGGAACAGCTGGGAGCCCGACGCCCTGGTGGGCGACAAGCCGACATGGCGATTCGCCGACCCCGGCAAGATCCACCGCGCCGACCACCACGGCGCCCACTTCGACGTCGCGGGACCGCTGAATGTTCCGCGCTCACCACAAGGGGAGCCGGTGGTGGTGCAGGCGGGTGCATCGACGGACGGGCGGGCACTCGCCGCCCAGGTCGGTGAGGTGATTTTCACGGCCGCGCAGACGGAACAGGAAGCCGCCGAGTACTACCGAGATGTCAAGGCCCGCGCCGTGGGTTACGGGCGCAGGGCCGAAGACGTCGTGGTCCTGCCGGGCCTGTCGACCGTGATCGGCAGCACCGAGGCAGAGGCACAGCGACGCCGCGACCTACTCGCCGAACTCGTGCCGCCCGAGTACGCGCTCACCCGCCTGGCCGGTCAGCTCGGGGTCCCCGAGGACGCGCTGGTCATCGACGGGCCTCTGCCCTGGCACCTGCTGACGGACGCGGACGAGGCAGGCGGCTCGCAGACGTTCTACAAGATCGCCGTCGGACTGGCGCAGCGCGAGAATCTGACAGTCCGCCAACTACTGCGCCGACTCGGCGGCGGCGCCGGGCACCGCATCGTCACCGGCACCCCGGAGCAGATCGCCGACGCGATCCTGGACTGGGTGGACAAAGGCGTCGCCGACGGGTTCAACCTGATGCCCGACGTGCTGCCCAGCGGATTCGACGATTTCGTCGACCATGTCGTCCCGATCCTGCAGCGCCGCGGCCGGTTCCGCACCGAGTACGAGACGACAACGCTGCGCGGGCACCTGGGCCTGAAGATCCCGGCTCACACCGTGCCGACCTCGACGGACCGGGTGGTGGCGTGATGGGCGGAGTCGACGGTCGCTCGCTGCACTTCCTCGTCAACGTCGGAAGCGCCGGATATCACCCGGCCGCCTGGCTGGACCCTGAGCTGGCACCGGAGTCGTTCATCAGTCTCGACCATTACCGCCGGGTGGCCGCCGTGGCGGAGCGCGGACTCCTCGACGGATTGCTGTTCCCGGACATCCCGGTGCAGCAGCCGGGCATCGCCCGCGGTCCCGCGGCCACACTGGACCCGATTCTGCTCACGAGCGCTCTGGCCGTGTCGACCGAACGTGTCGGGCTGATCCCGACCGCCACGTCCACGCTGAATCTGCCGTACAACCTGGCGCGCAGAATTCTCTCGCTCGATCATGTGAGCGGCGGCCGGGCCGGCTGGAACGTGGTCACCACGTTCGAGCCGAACGCGGCCCGCAACTTCGGTATCGACCATCTCCCCGAGCGCGACGAACGCTACCGGCGTGCCGGCGAGTACGTCGAACTGACGAAGAAGTTGTGGGACAGCTGGGAAGACGACGCACTGATCGGCGACCAGGCGTCGGCGCGATTCGCCGACCCCGGCAAGGTGCACGCGGTGGATCATCGCGGTGAGTTCTTCACCGTCGCCGGGCCGCTGAACGTCACCCGTTCCCCACAGGGCCGACCAGTGCTGGTGCAGGCGGGTTCGTCCGCTCAGGGCAAGGCTTTCGCGGCGGCCCATGCGGAGGCGATCTATGCCACCCAGTTCGGGCTGGGGCCGGCGCAGCAGTTCGCCCGGGAGATCCGGTCGGCCGCGGCCGCGGACGGTCGCGACCCCGCCCAGATCCGAATCCTGCCCGGACTCGTCCCCGTCGTCGCCGGCACCACCGCGGAGGCGTCCGGCAAGTTCGACACCCTGCAGTCCCGCTTGCACCCGGACAGCGCCCCGGTGCGGGCCCTCGCCCGGTGGCTGGGCTACCCGGACGAGGACCTCGACCTGGACGCACCGCTCCCCGAGCGACTGTCGACGCTGCCGGAGAACAGGGTAGGACCGCAGGGCTTCTTCGCGTCGCTGACCCGCTACGCCGCCGACACCGGGCACACCGTCCGGCAGCTCCTGTCCGAGTTCCTCGGTGGGCACCGCGTGGTGGTCGGTACCCCGGAGCAGGTGGCCGATCATGTCGAGACGTGGTGGCGGTCGGGCGCCGTCGACGGGTTCACCGTCATCCCGGCCGTTCTGCCCTCGTATCTGGAAGATTTCGTCGACCACGTCGTCCCGATCCTCCAGGCCCGCGGGCTCTTCCGCACCGACTACACCGGCCGCACACTCCGGAGCCACCTCGGTCTCCGCGAACCGATCAACACGTTTTCCCGCAGATGATGGCCCCGACAGAAAGCAGAAACCAGATCATGACGTACCGCCACCTCGGACGGACCGGTGTGCAGGTCAGCGCGCTCACACTCGGCGCGATGAACTTCGGGTCCTGGGCGAACACCGACCACGAGGACGCCGCCCGGATCATCCACCGCGCACTGGACGCCGGAATCAACGTCGTCGACACCGCCGACGTCTACTCGCAGGGCGAGAACGAGGAGATCGTCGGGAAGGCGTTGAAGGGCCGCCGCGACGACGTGGTCCTCGCGAGCAAGTTCCACGGCCAGATCGGGTCCGACCCCACCCATCGTGGCAACTCGCGGCGCTGGATCTTCACGGCGATCGAGGGCAGCCTCCGGCGGTTGCAGACCGATCATCTGGACCTCTACCAGGTCCATCGCCCCGACCCCGACACCGACTTCGACGAGACCCTCGGTGCGTTGAACGACCTCGTGCGGCAGGGCAAGATCCGCTACTTCGGCACCACCACGTTCGAGCCGCACCAATTGGTGGAGGCACAGTGGGCAGCCGACAGGCGCCACCTGCAGCGTCCGGTTACCGAGCAGCCGCCGTACTCCATTCTCGCGCGCGCCGCCGAACGCGCCACGCTGCCGATCGCCGAGAAGTACGGGCTGGGTGTCCTCACCTGGAGTCCGCTCGCCGGGGGCTGGCTGTCGGGCCGGTACCGCGCGGGCGAGACGGATGCCGCGGAGTCGAGTCGGTTGACCCGGCAGCCGCACCGCCACGACCCGGAGTTGCTCGCCAACCAGCGCAAGCGGGCCGCCGCCGAGGAACTGCAGAAGTTGGCCGACGACGCGGGCCTGTCGCTGATCCACCTCTCCCTGGCCTTCGTCCTCCAGCATCCCGCCGTCAGTTCCGTCATCATCGGGCCGCGGACCCTCGAGCACCTCGAGAGTCAGCTGGGCGCCGTCGACGTGAGACTGGGCAGCGACATCCTCGACCGTATCGACGAGATCGTCGCCCCCGGAGTCACGATCAGCCCGGCGGACGAGGGATACCTTCCGCCGTCACTGACCGACGCGGCAACTCGCCGTCGCGTCACCACCACAGCAAAGGACGATCACTGATGGCACTGCAGGACTTCCGCGTCTTCGGACGCACGGGTGTGAAGGTCAGCCCGTTGACGCTGGGCACGATGAACTTCGGGGCCCGCGGCAAGACTACGCACGAGGACGGCATCCGGGTGATCCACCGGGCGCTGGACGCGGGCATCAACGTCGTCGACACGGCAGACACCTATTCGCGCGGGGAATCCGAGGAGATCGTCGGGAAGGCGTTGAAGGGCCGCCGCGACGACGTGTTCCTGGCGAGCAAGTTTCACAACGCCGTCGACGACAATCCACAGCATCGCGGCAATTCGCGTCGATGGATCACCGAGGCCGTGGAGGGCAGTCTTCGGCGCCTCGGCACCGACTACCTGGACCTGTACCAGGTCCACCGGCCCGAGTCGCACACCGAGATCGGCGAAACTGTCGGCGCACTCGACGATCTGGTTCGGGCGGGCAAGATTCGCTACTACGGAACCTCCGTGTTCTCGCCGGCGGAACTCGTCGAGACCCAGTGGGTGGCGGACTCCCGGAACCTGCAGCGGTCGTCGAGCGAGCAGGTTCCGTACTCGCTGCTGATCCGCGGCATCGAACGGGAAACCCTGCCGATCGCCCGCAAGTACGGGCTCGGCGTGATCACCTACGGTCCGCTCGCCGCGGGCTGGCTGAGTGGGAAGTACCGGATCGGTGCCCCACAGCCGGAGTCGTACCGCGCCGAACTGATCAAGGGCCGCTTCGACATCGACGCCCCCGCCAACGCCCGCAAGCTCGCAGCCGCGGACGCACTCGCGGTGCTGGCGGAAGAACTGGGCATCAGCCTGATCCAACTGTCGCTGGCGTTCGTGCTGGCCCACCCCGATGTGACATCCGCGATCGTCGGACCACGCACCATCGAGCACCTCGACAGCTACCTGGATGCGGTCGATGTGCCGCTGTCCGGTGAAGTGCTGGACAGGATCGACGAGATCGTCCCGCCGGGAACGGTGTTCACCGAGCGCGACACCGGAAAGATTCCCGAGGCGCTGGCCCGCCCGGAGCTGCGGCGAAGCTCCGCCGCGTAACACGAGGGCCGGGAGAGGCCCCGCCGACGCGTCTCGAGGAGAGGTCGTCGACGGGGCCATCCACCACGTCCGGTGTTCTTACCCCTCTTCTCGAACACCGCATGTCACCGCAGCCTCTCCCAAGACCGCGGCACACTGAACGTACTTGCTTTCCGGGAGCGGCGCACCAAATCAATTCTTTGCGAATATAATTCGGCTTTCGTGCTCGACGTAGCTCAGCGGCCGAGTCGAGCGAGCCGTTCGCCCGGCGTCGTCGCTCCCCAGACTCCGTGCTGTTGGCCGGTGTCGAGCGCATACGCGAGGCATTCCTCCACCACCGCGCAGCCGCGGCAGAACTCCTTGGCGAGATCCTCCCGCTCGAAGCGCGCGTTCCTGCGTTCGGCGTCCGCCGGGAAGAAGATCTCCGCGTCCTCTTCATGGCAACGCGCGGACAGCCGCCACTGCCACAGCTCCGTGTCGTGACGCTGCAGTGTTGTCACCGGTGTCGACATCTTTTCGACTACCCCCTTCGGTCTCGGTCGTCCCGTAGTACAGCCGATCGGCTGTCGCCGGAGAAGAATTCGAATCTCGAGGATGCGAAGATCCGATCGGCGTGACTCGAATCCTGTTGTTCGGCGATCGTCCTTGCCATGCTGATCGAGTGACACCGGTGCGGCCTCGAAAGGTAGAGCCATGACCATCCTCGATCCACCCACAGTCGATGCTGCGAGCCTCGGCGTCTACGACTCGATCACCGATGCCATCGGCAACACACCCCTCGTTCGGTTGAACCGGGTCACCGAAGGCATCTCCGCGACGGTGTACGCCAAGCTCGAGTTCCTCAATCCCGGCGGAAGCGTGAAGGACCGTGCCGCCCTGGCCATGATTCGCGCGGCGGAGGAATCGGGAGAGCTGCTCCACGGGGGCACCGTCGTGGAAGGCACGTCGGGCAATACCGGGGTCGGTCTGACGTTGGTCGCTGCCGCCCGGGGTTACCGTTCGGTCGTCGTCGTGCCCGACAAGACCAGCGCCGAGAAGATCGGGTTGCTGCGGGCGCACGGGGCGCAGGTGCATGTGACGCCCGGCGGACGGCCCAGTCATCATCCTGAATTCGTCCGCAACGTCGCCACTCGGCTCGCCGCGGAGATCCCCGGCGGCTGGCTCGCCGGCCAGTACGACAACCCGGCCAATCCGGACGCGCACCGCACCACGACCGGACCGGAGATCTGGCGGCAGACCCAGGGCCGGGTCACCCATCTCGTGGCGGGAGTCGGAACCGGTGGGACCATCACGGGGACAGGGGAGTTCCTGGCCGAGGTCTCCGGCGGCGCCGTGCAGACAGTCGGCGCGGACCCCGAAACCTCCGTGTACGGCGGAGGCGACGGCCGGGCCTGGTACATCGAATCCGTCGGCCACTTCCTGCACCCGCAGACCGAGACAGACGAGTGGCCGGACTCCTACCACCCGGACGTCGTCGACCGACTCGAGCGGATCACGGACGTCGAAGCCCTCACGGTGCTGCACCGCCTCGCCCGGGAGGAAGGACTCCTCGTCGGGGGTTCCGCCGGCACCGCGGTCGCCGCCGCCCTGCGGGTCGCGCGGACTCTCGGACCGGACGACGTCGTGGTCGTGATCGTCCCGGACTCGGGCCGGGCGTACCTGTCGAAGTACTTCGACAACGAATGGCTCGGACGGCTCGGCTTCCCGCTCTACCACGCCCCGAGCGGACCCGTCGTGGGTCACACACTGGGTGGCCGGGGAAGCGCACCCCGGACAGTGCCGTCCACCGCGACCGTGGTCGAGGCCCGTGACCTGCTCACGGACACCCCGGCGCTCCCCGTCGTGCTGGCGCGCCCGGGTACCGGTCCGATCGTGGTCGCGGAGATCCTGGGGGCCGTCGGCCCCGAGGCGCTGTCGGACGCTCCGGACGACGACCCGGTCGGCGCGCACGTTGCTCAGCCGCTGCCCGTCGTGGGTGTCACCGAGGAGTTGTCGGTGGCAGCGCGGCGAATCGGTGGACACCGGGGGCCGGTGGTCGTGGCCGAGGCCGGGCGGGTGGTGGCGCTCGCAGACGCCGACGACATCCGCACCGCCGCGGGCGAGCATCGGTAGGCCGATCCTGACCGACCTCGACACAGCACCGGAACGCAACGATGCCGGACCGGCGCTCCGCGACACGGCTGGACGTCGGGAGGTGCTCGTCTGCGCCGCCGCCGGTTTCACCACACTCCTCGACTCCGCTGTGCTGGGCATCGGCCTGCCGGCCATCCGGTCGTCCCTCGATGCGGGGACGGCGGACGTGCAGTGGATCCTGGCGAGCTACTCACTGACCTTCGGTCTCGCCCTCGTCCCGGCGGGGCGGATGGGCGATCTGATCGGCCGCAGGCGGCTGTTCCTCGCCGGGCTGAGCCTGTTCGCCGTCATGGGCCTGGTCGGTGCCCTCGCCGCGGAGCCGTGGACCGTCGTTGCGGCCCGCCTCGGACAGGGCGCCGGGGCGGGAGTCGTCAGTTCCCAGGTCCTCGGCATCATCTCCGACCGCTACTCCGGGCCTCGCCGGGCCGAGGCACTCGCGGCATACGGAACGGCCGGGGGGCTCGCCGGTTTCATCGGTCCGATCGCCGGTGGTGTGCTCCTCGGGGTCGGGGGTCCCGATTGGGGGTGGCGGCTGCTGCTCGTGCTGAACGTGCCGTTCGCGGTCGTCACCGTGACGCTCGGCGCGCTGTTCCTGCGCCGCGACAGCCGCGCCCGGTCGGGGGTGACGGTCGATGTCGTCGGTCTCGGGCTGCTCGCGGCTGCGACGACGCTGCTGCTGTTGCCGATGGTGTCGCGCTTCGGGGCGACGCGAGCGGTGCTGTCGGTGTCGGGTTCGATCCTCGCTCTGGGGTGTTTCCGCTGGTGGGAACGGCGCTACGCGAGTCGCGGCGGCACGCCCGTGCTGCTACCTGCCTTGATGCGGGCACGTGGCTACACCCTGGGTACGGCGGTCGCGCTGTTCTGGTTCGGCGCCCTCCTGGCGATGAACGCCGTGATGAGTCTCTATCTGATCGAGGGACTCGGCATCGCACCGCTGCACGCCGCCCTGGTGATGTCGGGAAGTTCGGTGATGATGGCCGTGACCTCGGCAGTCGGCTGGCGGGTGGTCGCACGGTTCGGTCGCGCCGCGGTGGTGGGTGCCATCGCCGCGGAACTGTTCGTCGTCGCCGGATACGTGCTCGCGGTCACTGTGCTGCCGCGGACGTCGGTGCTCGCGGTGGTCGCCGCACTGGCCGTTCTGTCCGGGGTCGCGAGCGGATTCGTCGACGCCCCCAACCGTGCGATGACGCTCGAGCATGCGCCGGCCGGTGTGAGCGGCGTGGCCGTCGGATTCCTGCAGCTGTCGCAGCGGCTGTCGGCCACCGTCAGCCTCGCCGCGGTGCCCGGCATCTATCTGGGGGTCCTGTCCGCGGACACCGGGAACTACGGCCGCGCAATGGCGGCGGGGCTTGCCGTGTGCGCCGGAATGCTGGTGTTGTCGTTGGCATGTGCCGTCCGGGACGGCCGCAGGAGACGGGAATGACGGTTCCGTGTGATTCAGCCCGCCGCGCAACGACAATGGAGCACAGAATCGTGTCAGCACAATCCGCACACCGGCAGATCCGGCTCGGCCTCCTCACCAACCCGCCCGGCAACGGTTCCCGCGGGCAGATCCGTCCCGGTGATGTTCGGCATCCCGGCCGCGTCCTCGACCATTACACCCATCTCGCCCGGACCGCGCCCTCGCCGCGTGATCCGTCGTACACTCTCGACCACGAAGGAAGTTCGAACATGAGGATCATCACATCCCCTCCTCCGTCCTCGTTGTCCCGCTTGATCACTCGCCCGCTCGAAGCAAGTGGATTCGGGCCGCCGCCGGCCTCCCTGCCGCCGGACGCGATCCGCCTGGTAGGCGGGGTTCCCGCCGACGAGGCGCTCCCGGTGAACGAACTGGCGGCCGCGTTCGCTGTCGCCCTCGCGTCGCCTCCGACAGGCGCACGGGCGCTGCAGTACTCGGTGGCCCCGGGCATCGCGACGCTTCGCGAGTGGATCGCGGGACGGGAGAGCGACGAGTCCGGTGTCGTCGATCCGGACCGGGTGGTCGTCACCAACGGCGCACTGCACGGACTGAGCCTGGTCTTCGCCGCCGTCCTCGACCCCGGCGACCTGGTGGCCGTCGAGAGCCCTACTTTTCCCGTTGCGCTGCGGGTGCTCGACCACTACGGAGCCCAGCTCCTGCCGGTGCCGAACACCGGGGGACGTCTCGACCTCGACGTCTTCGAGAGCCACCTGCAGGCAGGGCGGATCCCGAAGCTGTTCTACGTGATCCCCGACTTCCACAATCCGACCGGCACGACTCTCGCAGCCGACGACCGGTCGCGGCTCGTCGCCCTCGCCGAGCGTTACGGGTTCGTCGTCGTCTCCGACAACCCGTACCGCGAGATCCGGTTTCGGGGCACAGCTGTTCCTGACTTCCCGCTCGACAGCGATCGGGTGGTGCGGGTCAATACGTTCTCCAAGACCCTTGGACCCGGGCTTCGACTGGGCTGGGCGGTCGTCCCGACCTGGCTCCAGGCCGGACTGTTGCGGTTGCGCGCGAACCTCGATCAGCACGCGTCGTTGCTGACCCAATCCGCCGTGGCGCATCTGCTCGGTCGGCCGGGACTGTTCGACGGCATCGTCGCGAACGCCCGCACCCTCTACCGGGAGCGAGCAGATCTGCTGGCCGACGTTCTCACCGCGGAGGCAGGTGATCTGGTGTCGATTCCGCAGGCCGAAGGCGGAATCTTCGCCTGGGCCACGGTGACCGACCCTGATATCGACCTCGCGGACGTCCGCGCCGCCGCGAACGCGCTCGGCGCGGACTTCTCGTCGGGCCGCTACTTCGACCCCGCCGCGAGCGGACTCTACGCACGGAGCCTGCGCCTGGGGTTCACGAACCAGAGTGAACACAACCTCCGTCTCGGGGCACAGCGCATCGCCCGGGCCGTCCGTGAGGTCCACTCCGCGCCGCGTGCCTGATCCACGTCTCTCACGTCGAAAGGAACCGCGATGACCACGGCCGGAGAGTACTTCCATGTGCAGGGGCCGCTCAACGTGCCGCTGGGCCCTCAGTGGTACCCGCTCATCGCTCAGGCAGGGGGTCCGAGCAGGGCATCGACTTCGCCGGCAGGCACGCCGACCTGATCTATGCGCCACTCCTGTCGATCGGAGCGGCGCGCGACTACACCCGCGACGTGCGCGAGCGGGCGGTCGCCCACGGCCGCGACCGTGTGTACGAGTACTGCTTTGAACCAAAAGCGAGCGGTTCAAGCGTGGGCAATTTCCTCGACAAGCTGTTCGAACTTGCGCACCGTCGGGTCGCTGTTGTCTGAACGAGCGCACAGGAGAACGCGTGTAGGTGCCAGGTCCTCGACAACGACGAAGCGCACGCCGGGATGGGCGTAGAAGTGGGGGACCGACTCCGCGGTGATGGCGATGCCGGTGCCGGCCGCGCATTGCTCGAGCATTTCTTCGACCGTTGAAATCGAGGGTCCGGTTCGCGCCGCGGATCCGTCGGAGCGAGGGTTGACCAGCCAGTAGTCGATCCATTCCTGGGAACCTGTTTCGCTGGGTAGGAACGTTTCCTCCGCGATGTCGCGGAACGCGACGGTCGACCGGTTCGCGAGAGGATGGCTGCTGGGGAGCACCACTACACGATGCTCGCTCAGGACCACGCTGCATCGCAGATCGTCAGCTCGGACAGGTTCGCGTGTGAAGACCACGTCCACCCGATTCTCGAGAAGCGCACGGGTCTGGTCGCCCCATTCGAGATGCTTGAGCTGCACATCGACCAGCGGGAGATTCGCGCTCGTGGCATTGAGGATCTCCTGGGTGAGCTCACCCGCCCCGGTGGCCATGAACCCGATCCGAATGCGCGTCGTTCCCTGCTCTGCGCGCGCAACCCAAGCCGACAACGTGTCGCTTGCGTCGACAACTGCGCGAGCGAGCGTTACCAGTTCCGCGCCCTTGTCTGTGAGCTCCACCGACCTGGAAGTTCTTCTCAGGACCTCGAACCCGAGCTCGCGCTCCAGATGACGAATCTGCTGGCTCAGGGCGGGTCCGGTGATGTAGAGGCGTTCGGCAGCGCGGCGGAAGTGCAGTTCCTCGGCTACCACCAGGAAGTAGCGTAAGACGCGGGGGTGTATGTCCATGGGTTCCCTTCCCGATTCCGGCGGCGTGCGTCCATATTCTGCAAGTGTGCACGTCAGGAGCATCCGCACGGACCGGTAAGCGTTGCTTAACGTTGGGCGTCGGATAGGACCTGGTGTTCCTCCCGCTCCGGCGGCACAGTGTTGTGAGTCACAGGCCGTCGAACAGTCCTCGTCACGGCCGGACACCACGACCTCCATCCCCCCAGTTTTGCAGGAGAAATTCGATGACCGCTGTCGACGACACCGCCACACCCGCCACCGCCAGGACTCCGCTGTTCTGGATGACGAGCCCGGGAAATACCCCCAAGGGGGATCGGCGTGACTTCCACACCATGGACGAGACCGAGTGGACCGACTGGCTGATGCCCGGAACGCGCTACAAGCTGCTCTACTGCAACCTCGTTTCGGGTGCCTTCACGATCTTGTTGCAGGTGGATCCGGGCATCAAGGCCACCTCGCACTGGCATGTCGGCAACCTGCAGGTCTACATCCTCGAGGGCGGCTTCTACTACTACGACGGAACGGTCGTCGTCGACGGGCAGACGACCCCCGACATTGGAACACCCCACTCGTTCACGGTCGAAACGGCCGGCACCATTCACGAGCCATTCTCGACCGAAACGGGCTGCGTGATGCTCGCGATGTTCGACGGACCCATCGGCGGCTACACCGAGGATGGGCAACTCGCCGTCATGGGTGATGCGCGACTTCACTACTACATGGCCAAAGACAACGAGGCGGTGCACAACACGCAGTTGGTCGACTACTCGTACGGATCGACCGATCTCCAGTAGCCGTTTCCATCTGCACAGCTCATCGATCGGAGAAACCATGACCTCATCGCTGTCGTCGACGCCCGCTTTCAACCATGTCGGGATCACCGTTCCTGACCTCGACGAGGCTGTCGAGTGGTATCGACAGGTGCTGCGCTTCACCGTCCTCGGCGGACCGATACAGATCGGCAAGGAGGACGAACCGTTCGGCGAAGTCCTCAGCGACATCTTCGGGGCTGAGTGGGCGAGCCTGCGCGTAGCCTTCCTCGCCACCGGGGACGGCACCGGAATCGAGCTGTTCCAGTTCCTCTCGCCCGCCACCACACAGCCGGACCGGGTCGAGTACTGGCGCACCGGGCCGTTCCACGTGTGCCTGACGTGGCCGGACGTCGCGCAGTTGGCCGGACATATCGAGCGGCACGGCGGCAAGCAGCGCAGCAAGGTGTGGACGCTGTTTCCCGGTCGCGACATCGTCTACTGCGAGGACCCGTTCGGCAACATCCTTGAAATCAGCTCGGGCACGTTCGATCAGACCTGGGCCAACCGTGCCTCCGCACCAGAGTGAAGGACTATCCATGAATGCTCAACACCTTGCAGGCAAGACAGCGCTCGTCACCGGGGGTGGCGGCGGATTCGGCCGCGCGATCAGTCGACGCCTCGCGGCGGCGGGCGCCGAAATTGCGGTGCTCGACCGCGATCCTGCCGGCGGAGAAGCCACCGCCGCAGCGGTTCGGGAGGCTGGAGGCCTCGCAACGTTCCACAAGATCGACCTCACGGATCCCAGCGCAGTGCGCGACGTGGTCGACTCCGTGGTCGGCGAGTACGGCCACCTCGACATCGCCGTAAACAATGCCGGAATCGGCGGCGAAATGGTGCCGCTCGCCGACTACCCGCTCGACGCCTGGAAGCAGGTGATCGATGTCAACCTGAGCAGCGTGTTCTATTGCCTTCAAGCCGAATTGGCGGCGATGACCTCGCCGGCCTCGGGCGGAGGGGCCATCATCAACATCGCCTCGATCATGAGCACCGTTGCGATGCCGAACATCAGTGCGTACGTGGCGTCGAAGCACGCGGTGCTCGGGTTGACGAAAGCCGCAGCAGTCGAATACGGCTCGCACGGAGTGCGTGTCAATGCGGTCGGACCCAGTTTCGCGCGGGTGGGATTCACCGCCGACAAGATCAGCGACGACGCCCAGTGGGATTCGATGGCAGCACAACATCCATTGGGCCGAACCGCGACTCCGGACGACATCGCCGATGCGGTGGCACATCTTGCGAGCGAGAGTTCGTCTTATGTCACCGGTCAGCTTCTCCTCGTCGACGGCGGATACACCGCGCAGTAGAGCGTTCACGACGGAATCGATAACAAGTGAGGCAATATGATTGACGATCACCAGGGTGCCGGCCGTGTAGCAATCGTCACCGGTGCCGGTGGCGGGATCGGCGCCGCGACGGTGCGCCGATTGGTTGCGGACGGGATCCGCGTCGCGGCCGTCGACCTCGACGAGCAGGCTGTAAAGGAGTTGGAGAGCGAACTCGGAGAATGCTGTTTGGCGGTCGGTGCCGATGTCTCCACCCACGACGGAACACGAGCGTATGTCGACGCGGCACGCGCGCATTTCGGGCGCATCGACTACCTGCACAACAACGCCGGAATCGAGGGGTCGGCGACCGCTCTCGACGAGAGCGACCCGGACCAGTTCGGGCAGGTACTCGCGGTCAACGCGGGTAGCGTGTACTTCGGAATGCGGGAAGTGCTTCCGCACCTGTATGCGCAGGGGCGAGGCGCCATCGTCAACACCGCAAGCCAGGCCGGAATCCGAGGTGTTCCCCGGCTCTCCGCGTATGCCGCCAGCAAGCACGCGGTCGTCGGACTGACCCGAAGCGCCGCCCTGGAGGCGGGGGGACGCGGCGTCCGGGTCAATGCCGTCGCGCCCGGTCAGATCGCGACCCGCATGATCGACAGCCTCGAGGAGCAGTGGGCGCCCGGCAACGCGGCAACTGTCCACGACCAGCTCATCTCGCAGATCCCACTCGGCCGATATGGCACAGCCGACGAGATCGCGACGCTGGTCGCCTGGCTGTTGTCGGATGATGCGTCGTTCGTGAACGGTGCCGTCTACACCGCTGACGGCGGAACCACCGCGTAACGACGGCACGTGCGGAGAGAGGCGCCCGGATCGTCCGGGCGCCGACCGCAGGCCTTGGCGTTCTTCGGCCGAACCGGCATAGTTGTGGTCGGTATCGAACCCGGCGCCTCGTCGAGCCGAGGAGATTCGATCTGCGAGTCCTGGCCGCGAGCGGCAAACCGATCGATCGCGGCCGTGTCGAGTCGATTCTGACTCGCAGGACGCCGGAGCCGATCAAGCAGTGCGTAGTCGATCTCGGAGTTCTCGTGACCGATGAACCGACCGTGGTTGAGGCCGATCCCGCGCTCGGGATGCCGCGTCGCCTGTGCATCCCATTGCACAGTTCGGGTGACCGATACGGCGTATATCGCCGCAGCGGTTATCCGAATTGACCAACGACGACCAGCACGGCCGTATGCAACGCGTTACCTACCCGAACACCTTCTCGAAGCAGTTCGAGAAGGGGAGGGCCTCGTAGGGCGAGAAGGTCGGGATCCGCGAGTAGCCACTCTTCTCGTACAGCCTGACCGCGTCGGGTTGCCGGTCGCCGGTCTGGAGGATCAAACGGGGTCGCCTCGCGTCTCGTGCCGCATCCTCGACCGCGGTGAGCAGCGCGGTCGAGACCCCGGTTCCGCGTTCTTCCTTGACGACGAACATCCGCTTCAACTCGAGATCGTCGCCGTTCCAGCGCAAGGCCGCGTGGCCCACGGCTCGTGGCTCCGCAGACTCGAGGTCTCTGACATACACCAGAACGGTGAGATGCACCGATTCCGGATCCACCGCATTGGTGGCTGCCCGAACGGCGTCCGACACACGATCGGAATACCTGGGGCCGACTTCCGCTGCCATGGCCGCCCGCAATGCCACCGCGTCGGGATCGGACCACGAGGCTGTGCGGACGACGAACTCGGTGCGCGTGGCGCTTTCGGTCATGACTGTTCTCCGTACGACTAGATTCGACGAATGACGGTGTCATGACGAGGACGCCTCGGTCGATAGTTGAAATCACTGCAACCTCAATGACATCCGACGAGTGAAACTCTTCCGTTCGGAGCGCGATTGGGCTAACGGGCCGATGCCGCGTCGTCGCGCCGACGGTCGTTCCGTCCGCGAATGGTGTGCCGTCAGGTGAATTTCAATCACCGGGATCGTAAAGCTACGCGTGGCCCCCTTCGTGGGCTATGGGAAGCATTGAGCATGTTGTGACGGTGCGCTTTTCGGCCTTACGTGTCGTGATACATTCATGTCGACGGTCATGAGTACCAGCATCAAGCCCTGGCTTGCTGGTCGGCAACCCTCCCGCGCGGCGGGGTGCTCCAGGTGACGACCCGGCGGAATCGACAACTGATTCCGCAAGCGCGCAAGGAGTCCGTGGACCCTGGTTCTCCGGTGCGCGTCCGCACTCCTTCGAAAGGACTTTCGTCGTGGTTCGAGCGCCCAAACCGCTACACCTGGCAGTCGAGGTAGATGGCGCGGGAGGTCATCCCGCCGCGTGGCGTGTGTGGGGGCGCCCGCCTGCCGATGTGGTCTGTCCCCGGGTTCTCCGGTCGGTCGTGGACACAGCCGAGGCTGCCGGTTTCGCGCTGGTCACCATCGACGACCGAATGGTGCCGGGGGAGGGCGCATACCCCTTGGGACGGTTGGATGCTGGGACGCGTGCGTCGTTCGTGGCGACGACGACGGCCACTATCGGGGTGGCGCCGACGGTGCACGTCCTCACCACCGAACCGTTCCATCTCGCGACGCAGCTGGCCAGCCTCGATCACGGCAGTCGGGGTCGCGCGGCATGGGTGGTCGGCTCGGACAACTCCGCGGACGTCAATGGTGCAGTCGGATTCGAGCCACGTGCCCCCGAGGCCGTACGGCGCGAGGTTCGAGACGTCATCGAGCTCGCCCGGCAGCTCTGGGATTCGTGGGAGGACGATGCCGTGATCCGCGATGCCGCGACGGGTCGCTACCTCGATCCCGACAAGGTGCACCACGTCAGGTTCGAGGGCGAATTCTTCAGCGTCGTCGGACCGCTCATCACACCCCGTTCACCGCAGGGGCAGATAGTCGTCGTGGGAGCTGCGGAACTGGGGGTGCCGGATCTTCTCGACATTGTGCTGCTGTCCGGTCGGGATGTGACCGACATCGGGATGTCGGCGGCGGGACAGCGGGCCGTGACCTTCGCCGATGTCGAGGTGATTCTCGATACGAAGACCGAGTCCGCGCAGTCGCGCCTTGCCCGCCTCGATGGGTATGCGCTGTGGCCGGACCGGGGACGCCTTCGATTCGCGGGTTCGGCACGAGACTTCGTCGACCTGGTGCGGTCCCTGGCGGACACGGTGGACGGTGTCCGGATCCATCCCGCCGTCGTCACCACTGATCTCGCCGTTCTGGTCGACGAGGTCCTTCCCATATTGCAGGAGTTGTCACTGCATCGGATTCCGAAACCGGGCTCGACGTTGCGGGAGACGCTCGGACTACGTCGGCCGCTCAGCCGCTTCGCATCGACCACCAGCTAGCCACGACCAGGCAGGAGTTTGCCATGTCCACTCCGGACACCGGAGCACCGTATGATGCCGACGCGCAGGTCCACCTCGGTGTTTTCTACCCGGGAATCGGCCCGCAGACGGTGTGGGAAGATTCCAAGGCCCCCGACCAGGTATCCCCGGAAACCTTCCTGCGGGTTGCTCAAACCTTGGAACGGGGCTTGTTCGATGCGTTCTTCCTCGGCGACGGCCAGCGTGTGCGGGAGAACCGCGGTGCGGCACTGGCCACCGACATTGCGGGCCGTCCCGACGCCATCACTCAACTGTCGGCGCTTGCCGGGGTGACCAGCCGGATCGGTCTCGTCGCCACGCAGAACACCACGTACAGTCTGCCGGTCGACCTTGTGCGGCGGCTGGGAAGCTTGGATGTCCTGTCCGACGGACGGGCGGGATGGAACATCGTCACCACCGACAACGCGTGGACCGGCGAGAACTTCCGGCGCGGTGGATGGCTGCCGCACGAACGCCGCTACGAGCGGGCCACCGAACTCGTCGAATTGGCCAAGGAATACTGGGACGCGTGGTCGCTCGCCGATGTCGCCACGGATGCCCACCAGGACAGTTGGCTGCCGGCCGACCGATCTGCGGGCATCGCACGGAACAGTGACCTTCTGCACGCCACTGCGGTCTCCACCGTTCCGTCGAGCAGACAGGGGCGGCCCGTGTTGTTCCAGGCCGGCGATTCCGTCGGCGGCCGTGACCTGGCGGCCCGCCATGCCGACGTCGTGTTCTCGGCGAACAGCGAGTTCGACGCGGCCGTTGCCTACGCACGCGACCTCCGGGCGCGACTGTCCGCTCACGGCCGGTCCACGGATTCGCTCCGAATCCTTCCCGGTGTCACCGTGATCATCGGAGACACGCCCGAGGATGCCGAGGAGAAGGCTCGGTGGCTCCGCGAGAACGCCTACAACCCGCACCGGGCGATTGCATTCCTCGAACACTATTGGGGGCAAGATCTTTCGGCATACGACCCCGACGGCCCGTTGCCGGACATCGACCCGATCGACGGAGAACTCGATCCGTCGCGCGGGACGCTGGCGATCGCGGACCGCACCGGCAAGCTCGATCAGATAACCCACTGGCGTGCGCTGGCCGCGGAGAAAGACCTGTCGATCCGACAGCTCGTCCTCGAAGTGGCCCCGAACTCGCGCTACCTGGCCGGGACCGCCGGTGAGATCGCGGATCGCTGGGCGTACTGGGTGCGACATCGTGTCGTGGACGGATTCAACATCAATCCGTACCACCTGCAGGATTCGATCGACGACCTCGTCGACAGACTCGTACCGGAATTGCAGGAACGCGGGGTCTATCGAACCGAGTACACGACCGAGACTCTGCGCGACCACCTGCGTCTGCCTGCCGTGTAAGGGCGGTATCGACGGTGGTCCGAGTGTGTCGGGGCGAGCGATGGGCATTTCACCGCTGGACACCGCGGCCAACCGTCGTCCAGGTTCGGATGCCCGTGGCGGGTACTCCTCGTTACCCGGGAGGAACCCCCGACCAGCGGCCTCGTTTCATTCGGCTGGTCGCCTGTGCGTGAGTGCGGCAACTCTGGCTGCCGCACTCACGCACGGATGCGGAGTGCCTCGGCGCCCGGCACGGAGTCGACGAGCCGGCGTGTGTACTCGTCCGTGGGTGCATCGAGAACCTGTGCCGTCGGCCCGGATTCGACGACGTTCCCGCGACGCATCACCGTCACCGTGTCCGCGATCAGCCGCACGACTCCGAGGTCGTGCGTGATGAACAGATAGGTCAGCGAGTACGCGGCCTGCAGGTCCACGAGCAGTTGCAGGATCTCCGCCTGTACCGACACGTCGAGCGCGGACACCGCCTCGTCCAGGATGACGATCTCCGGATTCAGGGACAGAGCGCGAGCGATCGCGACACGCTGCGCCTGCCCGCCGGAGAGCTCCCCGGCCCGGCGGGAGGCGTACTTGCGGTCCAGCCGCACGCCGTCGAGAAGTTCCTCCGCGATCGCGTGCCGCTGCCTGCGGTCGATGTCCTTGCGATGCACACGCAGCGGCGCGGTGATCAGGTCGGCGACCGAGAGCCGGGGATTCAGAGAGGAATACGGGTTCTGGTACACGAACTGCAGGCGCTTGCTCAGCTGCCGGCGGCTCCAGGTGTCGCCCTGCCCGAGGAGGGTGACCTCGCCCTCGTCGGGAGTACGCAGGCCGGCGACGATCCGGGCGATCGTGGACTTGCCGGCACCGGACTCGCCGACGAGTGAATGCGTGGTTCCGGTCGCGACGCGGAACAAGACGTCGTCGGCCGCGACCACCGGTTCCGCGCTGCTGTGCGCCGCGTGGAACGTTTTCGACACACCCTTCACCTCGATCGCGTACTCGGCGGAGGTGCGTTCGGCGGACGAGTGCGGAGTGAGCGTGCCGACCCGAATCGGCCGCGGCTCCAGGGTTCCGACATGCAGACCGGGAGCGGCGTCGAGGAGCCGCCGCGTGTACGGATCGCTCGCGTGGTGCAGGAGGGTGTCGCTGCGGCCCTCCTCGACGACGACGCCGCTGCGCATCACCACGACGCGGTCGGCGCGTTCGAGCGCGACCCCCAGGTCGTGGGTGACGAGCAGGATGCCGATGCCCAGTTCGGTGCGGAGCCGGTCGAGGTGGTCGAGGATCTGTTTCTGCACCGTCACGTCCAGCGCGCTGGTCGGTTCGTCGGCGATGAGGAGCTCCGGCTCGCCGGACAGGGCGATCGCGATGAGCACCCGTTGCTTCATGCCGCCGGACAGTTCGTGCGGGTACTTCGGGTAGATGCGGGACGGATCCGGAAGGCCCGCCAGTTCCAGGAACTTCAGTGTCTGTGACTTCAGGTTGTGCCGCTGCGCCGAGGTCGTGAACGGAAGGAGGTGGCTCTTTCCGAGGCGGTTGCGCAGCGCATCTTCCAGTTGCTTGCCGATCGGTTTGACCGGGTTGAGCGAAACGCCGGGATCCTGCGGGACGAAGCCGACATAGCTGCCCCGCAGGCGGGCGAACTTGTTCTGGCTCCACCCGGCGACGTCTTTGCCGCCGAGCTGGATTCGTCCGCTCACCCGGCTGGTGCGTGGCAACAGGCCGATCGATGACCGGATGAGGGTGGACTTGCCGGAACCGGACTCGCCGACGATGGCGACCAGTTCACCGGCCTGCACGTCGAGGCTGATCCCGGAGACCGCCTTGGTCGCGCTCCGGCCCCGGCCGGTGTACCAGATCTCGACGTCCTCGAAAGACAACAGGGTCATCGGATTCCTCCGTCGTGTTGCAGTTCGCGACTGATGCGGTTGCTCGACAAGACCACCGCCAGGATGACGAAGCCGGGGAGCAGAGCGATCCAGGGAGCGACTGCGAGGAGGTCACGGCCCTCGGAGACCAGCAGGCCCCATTCCGGTTCCGGTGGCGGAGCACCGAACCCGAGGAAGCCGAGCGCCGCAATCGCCAGGATCGAGGCACCGAACTGCAGTGGAACGAGGGAGACGACCGAACTGAGCGAGTTCGGCAGCACGTGGTGGGTGAGGATGGTGAGTCGCGGGGTGCCGATGCTCGCGGCGGCCTCGATGTAGTCGGCCTGGACGACACGCAGCACCTCGGCGCGCATCACCCGGGCGAAGTTGGCGACAGCGGAGACGCCGACCGCGATCGCCACGTTGATGGTGCCGTAACCGAGCGCGGAGACCACGACCATGGTGAGCAGTAGGCCGGGCACCGACAGGAGTACGTCGACGACACGCATGATGACCAGTTCGACCGCGCCGCGCACGAATCCGGCGATCGCGCCCAGGACGGTCCCGATGACGAAGGCGATGGCAACGGCGAGGAGTGTCGCGCTGAGCGTGATCACCGCGCCGTGCACGGTCCGTGAGTAGATGTCACGGCCCAGACGGTCGGTGCCGAAGAGGTGTTCGGCGCTGGGGCCGACCAGGATCGCGGTGGAGTCCGGGAGGTACGGGTCCTTCCCGGCGAACAGTCCGGGCACGAAGCACCAGGCGACGGCCAGGGCGACGATCAGGACCGCCAGAACGAGACCCGGGCGGGACACGAGCGGGGGAAGCGCCCCGAATCGTCGCCGTGGCGGTGCGTCCGGTGTGTCGACCGGTGGCGGGAGGAGCGGTGGTGTCGCGGCGAGTTCCGGGACGGTAGCCGGGACCGGGTCGGCCACCGGTGGCTCGGCCACGAGCGTGCGGTCGCTGTCGATCGTCATGAAAGCATTCCTTCGCGGGCGGCTTTGAGTCGAGGGTCGATCAGGGGATAGGCGACGTCGACGACGAAGTTGACCGTGACGAACGCGAGGGCGACGAACATGACGACGCCCTGGACGACGGGCACGTCTTGCGCACGGACCGCCTGCTCGGTGAGTCGTCCGATCCCGTTGCGGGAGAAGATCGTCTCGGTGATGACGGCACCGGCGAGCAGTTCGCCGACGATGATGCCGCCCTGGGTGAGGGCGGGCAGGCTGGCGTTGCGCAGGACGTCGCCGTTGATCACGGTCGCCTTGCGCAGGCCCTTGCTGAACGACGTCAGCACATAGGGCGAGCCGTATTCGGTGGTGAAATTGCGCAACAGCAGTTGGGCGATGGGGCCGGCGACGGGGATCGCCAGCGCGAAGGCGGGGAGCACGAGCCCGTGCAGGCCGTCGCGGCTGATCGGAGGGAACCAGCCGAGCTGGAACGAGAAGACCCGGATGATGATGAGACCCAGCAGGAAGCTCGGGAACGACACCAGCAGAGGCGGCAGCCCGGCGATGACGTTCCGCAGCCACGGGGACTCGATGTAGGTGGCGACCCAGGCGACTGCCAGCGCGATGAACGCCGCGAGCACCAGCGCGGCCACGGCCAGCACGACGGTCTTCGGGAGGGCCTCGGCGATCGCTGTCACCACCGGTTTGCCGTTCTGGACGGAGGACCCGAAGTCGAGATGCAGTGCGGCCCAGAGTCGGGCGAGGTACTGGAAGAATGCCGGGCGGTCGAAGCCGTACTGCTGCTCGATCTGCGCGTAGGCCTCGGGCGAGATGTCGTTGCGCTCTTCGGGGTTGAAGAGCAGTTCGACCGGGCTGGCGGGCAGCGTGTACAGCAGGATGAAGGAGGCGGTGAACGCGCCCCACACCACCACCAGGCTTCGCCCCAGCTTCAGGAGGACGTAGCGTGCCATGGAAATCCTTTGCGAGTGTGTGTCTGCCCGGCGTCCCGAGCCGGTCCGTCGGGGGACCGACCCGGGACGGGTCGATCAGCTCTGGTCGATCCAGGTGCGGAGGAAGTGCAGCCGGCTGGTGGCGTCGAGGTCGATGTCGTGGACACCCTTCGACGCGGCCACCTGGGACGGCTCGAACACCGGGTCGTACAGGACGTACTCGTCGAGGACGAGTTCCTGCGCCTGTTCGGTCAGCGCGCCCCGCTGCGTCGGGTCCAGCGTGGACTCGAGTGCTTCGAGAGTGTCGGCGATCTTCTGCCGGTCGGGGAAGTCCGCGGGGATGCGGGCGGAGTTGCCCCGGTCGGGGTTGAAGTTGACGTTCAGGATCGCGGGATCGTTGCGGCTACGGTTGGTGTTGATCAGGTGGTATTCCTTGTTGACCTGGTCGGTCGGGATGTTGCTCGCGTCGAACTGGAAGTCGAGGTCGACGCCGATCTCCTGGAGCGACGCCTGGATCGATTCGTACGTGTAGCGGCTGTTCGGCACCAGATAGTGCCCGGTCGCCTTGAGTGTCAGCTTCTTTCCGTCCTTCTCCCGTATGCCGTCGGCCCCGACCTTCCAGCCGGCCTCGTCGAGCAGCCGCTTGGACTCCTCGAGGTCGAACTTCAACACCCCGTCGGTGTAGTCGGTCGATCCTTGGACGTGGGCGGCGAGTACGGACTTCGCCTGCCCCTCGGACGGAGCGAGAACGGTGTCCTTGAACCCGGCGCGGTTGGTGGCACGCACGATCGCGCGACGGACGTTGATGTCGTTGGTGGGCTCGAGACTCGTGTTGATGTTCCAGCCGAGGTTGAGCCCGGCGATCGTCCGGGAGGTGATATCGAAGCCCTGCGCCTCGAGGACCGTCTCGTCGGTGGGCAGGATGTCGAACGCAGCCTGTACCTCTCCGGACTGCAGTGCGCCCGTGCGCACGCTCGCTTCGGGGATCGTCACGAACTCGACCTTGTCGAGGTAGGCCGGGCCCTCGTGGTTCAGTCCGGGAGCGCCCCAGTTGTAGTCCGCGCGCTTGGTGAGCACCGTGCGCTCCTTGGGCGCGTATTCGGTCACGACGAACGGACCGGTGCCGACGATGTTCGTCGGGTCGAGCCGCTGCTCGGCGTTCGACGAGAGGGTCTTCTGGCCGATGATGCCGGGCTGGTTGTTGCCGGAGTACGAGATGAACTGGAGGAAGCTGGCCGAGGGGGACTTGAAGACGATCTTGACGACGTTGTCGCTGACGACCTCGCTGCCCTGGTAGGACTTCAGGTGGGTGGCGCCGTTGGGCTTGATGCCGAGCGCCGGATCTCCGAAGACGTACTGGTCGAAGTTCTTCTTCACGATGTCGGCGTTGAACGGGGTGCCGTCGCTGAAGGTGACGCCCTCACGCAGCGTGAACGTGAATTCGGTATTGGTGTCGTCGACCTCCCAGGCGGTGGCCAGCCAGGGACCGATTTCGCCGGTCTCCGGATCCTGCCAGGTCAGTTTGTCGAAGACACTGTTGCCGTAGTTGCTGGCCGCGAAGGACGTGTTCAGGTGTGGGTCGAGCGACTCGGGGGAGCTGAGAAGCGCGATCCGCAGGGTGCCGCCGGTCTGCGGATCGCCGCTTCCGGTGCCGCCCGCGGCGTCGACAGTGCTGCTGCATCCGGTCAGAGCGAGGACACCGGTCAGTGCGAGAACGCCGAACACGCCTCGGAATCGTCGTCGGCGCTCGCGCACCGGCCGTGGGGCGTGAACTGTTGTTTCCATGCGCAGGAATATATGGTCAAAGTTCCTGGCGGGCACGATATTAAAGCGCAGTGAATCTAACGGCAATCGCCTGCGGGGACTCCTGTGTGCCCTGTCACGCCACAGGTTCTCGGTGGTGTGCCGCTGCCGCGATGTGTGCGAGCTGGGCTGTCCGCGAGTGTTCGTTCTGGCTCTGGATCTGAAGGAACTGCGCGGAACGGGCGTGCAGCGCAGCGGTATCGGTGTCGAGAATCCCCGAGGCCGCCCGTGAGACGGTCAGTGCCCGGGCGATCTCGTGCAGCGAACGGAGCACCTCGACCTTCAGCGTGAGCCGGTTCTCGAAGTACTGCGGGCCTTTCGGATCCGATGTCGCCCGATCGGTCAGGGAGTAGGCCAGTGCCCGATAGCGGGTGAACTGCGGTGCCCATGCCTGCGCCACCGCGACGGCCGCTTCGGTGCCGGAGGCGTCCAATTCGTCGAGGATCGCGCGCGCCACCCCGAACACCTGCGGCCTGACGTCGCTGACGATGTTCTGATCACGGTGATTCCATTCGGATCTCGGGGTGCGTGTGACGATGTTCGACTCGGCGACGAAGGCTCCCTCGAAAGTGACTCGCCACGTGCGGCTTCCGTTGGCGGCTACGAGACCCAGCGGCTCGGCACGCAACCGCTCGTCGTCGGCCGGGATCAGCGCGAGCAGCTGGGTCTCGGTCGTGGGGTCGATCGCGGCGACGGACAGCAGGGTGTTGAGCCCCCAGCCGCTCACCCAGGACACCGTGCCGGTGATCGTCCATCCGCCGTCGACCGGGGTGGCGCGGACATATCGGGTGGGGTAGTGCCGGGCGTCGCTGATCGCGGTCCCGGTGAGGATCTCCCCGCGTAGCACCCGCTCACCGAGTTCGCCGATCCGTTCGCCGCTGTCGGCCAGAGCGGTGAAGTGGACGATCAACCCCGTGTGCTGTGCCCAGGCGAGCCACGTGTTGAAGTCGCCGTAGGCGAGGTGCTCGTGGACCCGGCGTTCGGCGGCCTTGTCCAACTCGGCGCCACCGAACCGGGCCGGGGCCAGATGGTTGAGCAGCCCGAGCCGCCGCAGTTCCTCGACGGTGTCGGCGGTGACGCCCTCGCGGTCGGTCTGCAGAGCCCGGGGTGCGAGCGTGTTGTACGCGAAGTCCCGAACCTGCGACACCAGTGGGTGCTCGTCGGCGGCGTCGACCCGGTCGGCGCTGCCCGCGTCGATCGACACGTCCAGGGTGGAGGTCATCGGGCGACGCCCGACTCGAAATCGTGGAGCAGCAGCGCGATCTCGAATCCGCGGCGCTGGAGCCAGTGCGAGACGACCGCGGCGCGGGCACCGGTGAGGTCGTCGATCAAGACCACGCGCGCGCCGCGCACGGCGATGGTGCGGTAGGAGACCCCGAGCAGCTGCCCGCCCTCGGACGTGATCGATCCGGGTAGGTGCCCCTGCTCGAACTCCTCCGGCGTGCGAACGTCGAGAAGGTAGGTGGTGCGGTCGGGGTCGACAGCCCACGCCTGCGCGGTCTCGACGTCGATGCGGGGGAACGTGTCGTTGGCGGTGATGGTCTCCACACGCTGCGCGGCTGCCTCCCGCGCGGCGCGGTCGACCGGTGCGTAGACGGCGGTCGCGCCGGTTTCCAGCTCGAGGTTCTCCTCCTTCCACGCCCGGGTGCCGTCGTGCAGGTAGGAAACCTTGTTCGGGACACCGGAGTCGATGAGCGTCTGGGCGCCGATGATCGCGCGGGGCAGGCCCGCGCAGGAGACGACGACGTGGGTATCGGGGGAGGGCACGACGTCCGCGAACCGCAGCAGCAACTCTGCGCCGGGCACGCCGACCGCGCCGGGAACGTGGCCGGCGGTGAACTCGGGCAGGGTGCGGGTGTCGATGACGACGACGTCGGCGCCCTGATCCTTGAGGGACTGGAGTTCGGCGGCGGACACCGAGGGGGTGTCGCGTTCGTCGCGGATTCCCAGGGAGAAGTCTTTGCCGGGGACGTCGAAGGTCGGCAGGTCGTCGGTGCCGTTCCGGGTCCACTCGGGGATGCCGCCTGCGAGGACGTGTACCTCGCTGCGCCCGGTCTCGGCGAGGCGCTCGGCGAGGCGCTGCGCCACGCCGTCACCGCCGTCGACGAGGACGGTCCGTACGACCGCGCGTGGCACGTACCGGTCGATCTCGGCCTCGAGGCGGTCCGCGGGAATGTTGGTGGCGAACAGTGGCGACGCGTAGCCGACCTCGTCGCTCGGTCGGATGTCGAGGACGGCGAGTTCCGCATCGTCGGCCAGCCAGACGCGGAGGGTGTCGACGTCGATGGTCTTCTCGACGGTGGAGGCCTTGTCGATCGATGAAGTGCTCACGGATGGCAGTGCGGGTTCCGGACCGGCGGCGGCCTGTGCCGCTGCGCTGATTGCGTCGGCGGATTCGCGTTCGCGGTCGCGGAGGTATTCGCGCAGGGAATTCAGGAATGCGCCGATCCATGCAGTGATGATCACCGCGTAGATCGCCCGTGATACGACTGCGGGGCGGTAGTGGTGACGCCATAGGCCACAGCGTCGTGCCGTAGATCTACGCCTGGGTGGCTGCGGAAACCCGGTCGTGCGGCACCGGCAGGCCGAGGTTGTCGCGCAACGTGGTTCCGGTGTATTCGGTGCGCAGCGCGCCCCGGTCCTGTAGCAACGGCACCACGTGATCGACGAACTCGTCGAGACCGGAAGGCACGAGGTGCGAGCCGATGATGAATCCGTCGGAGCCGTCGTTCTGCACGAACGCATCGATCTTCTCTGCGACCTGCGCGGCGGTGCCGACGATCGGGCCACGTTCGAACTGGTCGATGACGGTCTCCCGCAAGGTGAGCTTCTTCTCCTCGGACACCGCTCGTAACCTCGCGACGGTCTCGAACCGGTCCTGGTAGGTGAATGCGCGGCCCTGGATGATCGGTGGCGCGTCGGGATCCGGTTCGATGCCCGGGACGGGTCCGTCGGGGTCGAACGCGGAGAGATCGCGGTTCCAGATCTGCTCGAGCAGGATCAGCGCGGTCTGACCGATGACCTGCTCGTTGCGGACCTCGTGGTATTTCTCCCATACCTCGGCCTCGGTGTCGCCGAGGACGAAGCTTGCCGAGGGGAGGATCTTGATGCCGTCGACGTTCCGCCCGAACGAGACGGCACGGGCTTTGATGTCGCGGTAGAACTCGGCGGCCTGGGGCAGCTTCCCGTAGGGCGAGAAGATCGCGTCGGCGTTGCCTGCCGCAAAATCGCGCCCCTGCGGTGACACGCCGGCCTGCAGGAGGACCGGTCGGCCCTGGGGACTGCGCGGCACTGTGAACCGGCCGCGGATGTCGAAGTGACTGCCATGATAGTCGAAGGTTCCGGCGTCCGGACGGCGCAGGAAGCGGCCGTCTTCCTTGTCCGCCAGAACGTCGTCACCGCGCCACGAATCCCACAGCTGCCGCACCACTTCGACGGTCTCCTCGGCGCGCTCGTAGCGTTGCGAGTGGTCCAGGAACCCACCGCGGCGGAAGTTCTGCCCCGTGAACGGGTCGAACGACGTCACCACGTTCCACGCCGCTCGACCACCCGACAGCTGATCGAGCGACGCGAACTGCCGCGCGAGTTCATACGGCTCGTTGAACGTGGCGTTGATGGTTCCGGCCAGTCCGAGGTGATCGGTGACGGCGGTGAGGGACGCGAGCACTGTGAAAGTGTCGGGGCGGCCGATGATGTCCTGGTCGAAGATCTGCCCGGCGCGCTCGCGCAGGGCGAGACCCTCGGCGAGGAAGAAGAAGTGTGTGGTGGTTGACGCCGCCGAGGTAGGCGCCGAGGATGACCTGCTTCTTGGATGTGTGCTCATCGTGTACGTGTCCTTGTCTGAAGGCAGTGGCTCAGGCGGCGGGGAAGCCGGTGGCATAGCGGTTCGGGACGTCGGTGGGCAGGCCCAGCAGCCCACGCAGGGAGGTGTCCGGATACGCGGTGCGGAACAGGCCGCGTTGCTGCAGGATCGGCACCAGCCGGGACGACACGGCCTCCAGATCGTCGACGGCGACTCCCGGTCGCAACCGGAAGCCGTCGAATCCCAGCTGCTGCCATGCCGCGAGCCGGTCCGCGAGCTCGTCCGCGGAGCCGGTGAACACGGTGGCAGCGGAGGCGAATTCGATCCCGGGGAGGTCGTCCAGTCGACGCAGCCGGGCTGCGCCGGATTCGCGGTCGTCGTCGAGGAACACCACCAGGTCGGCGTAGACCCGGAGCGACTCACCGGTGCGACCGGCCCGTTCGGATGCCGTGGCCACATCCGCGAGAACCGACTGCGCGTGGACGTCGTCGGCCGGGGTCACGAACACGAGGTCGGCGCCGCGTGCCGCCAGGTCGTACGGCAGTGCCTGATGGGCGAGTGCGGTGACCGCCGGCTGCCCCTGCGGCGGTCGCACCACGAAGCAAGGGGGTCTCTCGGTCGCTCCGGATGGTCGCCTGCGAGCTTACGGTTCGTCGTCTGTTCGAGCGCCCCCTTTTTCATCAGCTCGATTGAAACCCCGGCAACCGAAGGTGCAGTTGCACTGCATGTTTCCGATCGGGACGAATTAATGTCCGATCGCATCGAACTGTCCCACGTCAGGCACCGTTTCTCGTGGTGGAGGGCGGAGGCGGTGAACGACCGACGGCGACAACCGGGGCTAGTCTCTCGATGTCCGTATGCCGGCCCCGTCACTCTGTCGTGTGCCAGGCATCTCTCTGGGACCGAAGTAGGGAAGGGACGACATGACAGCGGTGAACACGGCCGTCAGTGCGGCCGAATCCGTGACCGCCGCAGACCGCCTCCCATTCGTCGCTCGGGTGCGGGAGTACGCCGAACGAGTGCTGCGCCCCGAAGCCCTGTCGATCGACCGTGACGGGGTCAGCGGAGAACGTATCGACGAACTCGCTGCGCTGGGGCTCCTGAACCACCAAGCGCCGCGGGAATACGGCGGCCTCGACATCGACCGCAACACCGATCGTCGCCTGCACGAGATCATCGCCGGCGCGTGCTTCAACACGTGGCTCGTCTGGGCTCAGCACGCGCCGATGGCCGGGCGAATCGTCGAATCCAGGAAACCGGGCGAACCGGTGTCGCAGCTCGCCGAGCGAATTCTGCGTGGCGAACTCGTGCTCGGTGCCGGAGTCAGCGACGTCCGGAGGTTTCCCGACCATTACATCGCGGCGGAAAGGACGAGCGGCGGCTGGATCTTCACCGGCGCCATCTCCTGGGTCAGCGGGTGGGGGCTCAACGACGCCCTGACGGTCGCCGCGGTGGAAAGGCGGACGGAGACCGTGATCACCGCGCTCGTGCCGGTGAGCGACCGCACGCGCAGTGTCGGACCGCTCCCACTCGGCGCCGTCGCGGGCAGCAGGACCGCGCGGGTCGAGCTCGACGACGTGTTCGTACCCGACGAGCACGTGCTCTCCGCCCACTCGCTGGAGACGACGCGGTTCAACGACATCGGCACGGCGAGCGACGCACGCGGCCACCACTTCGGGCTTGCAGAAACGGTCCTCCGAGAGTTGGAGCAGTCAGGACACCCGCTCGCCCAGGACGTGGCGGCGACGTGGAGGCCGCGCATCGCGCGGATTCGGAGCACTGCGTACGAGCTGTCTGATGAGGCCACCGCCGCGGGAGGTGGTCCGCATCGGATCGGCGAACGCCTCGCGACCAAGGTCGCCAGCGGCGAGGCATTGTCCACGATCACCCGAGCACTGCTGATAGCGCGGGCCGGTCGGGGACTGAGTGGCGACGACACGGCGCAGCTCCATGCGCGGTCGGCGCTTTTCGTCCTGGTCCAAGGACAAACCACCGACGTTCGCCGAGCCCAGCTCGCCGAACTCGCCCGCTGATCACCACCACCGAACAGGAATCATCATCCCATGAGCCTCGAATTCCTCTGGTACATCCCGAATCAGGTGACGCCGGGACACCGCGGCGAGCCCGTCACGGTCGACCACAACAGCCTCGACACCCTCACGGCCCAGGCGGAGGCCCTGGAGGAACACGGCTGGAAGGGTGCATTGATCGGCACCGGGTGGGGTCGCCCGGACACCCTCACCGTCGCCACGGCCCTCGCTGCCCGGACGTCGACGTTCGAGCCACTCGTCGCGGTTCGGCCCGGGTACTGGACTCCGGCTCACTTCGCCTCCGCTGCAGCGAGTCTCGACCACCTGTCCGGTGGCCGGGTGCGGGTCAACATCGTGTCCGGCAAGGACGACCTGGGAGCGTACGGCGAACGCGAGAGCGACCAGGCCGCCCGCTACGCCCGCACCAAGGAGTTCCTGCAACTCGTCCGTAAGCTGTGGACGGAGGAGAACGTCACCTACCGTGGCGAGCACTTCCAGGTCACCGACTCCACGGTGCTGCCCCGGATCGCGCCGCGCGGAGACCGGCTCCACCCGAAGCTCTACTTCGGTGGTGCCTCCGACGCCGCTGAGCGGGTAGCGGCCGCCGAAGCCGACGTCCAACTCTTCTGGGGCGAACCCCTCGAAGGGGTGCGGGAGCGGATCGAGCGCCTGCGGGCGCTGAGTGAGGAACTCGGCCGAGAGCACGCACCGCTCGAGTTCGGTCTGCGGATCACCACCCTCGTCCGGGACACGACCGAGCAGGCCTGGGCCGACGCGGAAGCGAAGGTGGCGGAGATGGCGAAGATGGCGAAGAACCAGGGTGCACCGGAGCAGAACCCGCACCGTCAGACCGCCGTGGGACAGCAGCGACTCCTCGACCTCGCTGCTCGCGGCGAGGTGCTCGACGACAATCTGTACACCGCACCCGGCAAGTTCGGTGGCGGCGGCGCAGGCACCACCTGGCTCGTCGGCTCCCCGGAGGATGTCGCGAAGTCGTTGCGCAAGTACCAGGACCTCGGCATCACCCATTTCGTGTTGTCGGACACCCCGTACCTGCGGGAGATCGAACGTCAGGGCACGCAGTTGCTGCCGCTACTGGGGGAATGAGCGCGGAAGCCCCTGCCCGCCCGGGCCGATGCCGCGGTTGTCGCAACATCGGCCCGGGCGGGCTTTTCAGTTGTCGTCTGCCGAAATCTGGTCGGTCAGAGCTTGAGTCCCGTGCCGTGCACGCCGTGTTCCTCGATGAGCGCCAGTTCGTCGTCGGTGAGCGCCGGGAAGTTCAGGGCGGCGATGTTGTGGTCGAGCTGCTCGGTCGAACTCGCACCGATCAGCGCCGACGTGACCTCCGGCCTGCGCAGTACCCACTGCAACGCGAGCTGGGCGAGTGACTGCCCGCGGGCCTCGGCGATCTTGTTGAGTTCGGCGGTACGCTGCCGGTACGTCTCGTCGATCACATCCGGCGTCAGGAATGAACTGTTCTGCGCCCGTGCATGTTCGGGAATCGTCTCCAGGTACTTGTCGGTCAGGAGGCCCTGCGCCAACGGCGAGTACACGATGAGCCCGAATCCGTCCTGGTGGGCGGTGTCCAGCAGACCGTTCTGTTCGGGGCGCCGGTCGTAGATCGAGTAACGCGCCTGGTGGATGAGCAGCGGGACGCCGGCCTGGCGGAGCAGTTCGGCGGCCTCGTGGGTGCGATCGGGGAGGTAGTTGGAGATGCCGACGTAGAGCGCCTTGCCCTGCTCCACCGCGCTGACCAGTGCACCGACCGATTCTTCCAGCGGCGTGCTGAGGTCCGGGCTGTGGTGGTAGAAGATGTCGACGTAGTCGGTGCCGAGGTCGCGCAGACTGTGGTTGAGCGAGGTGAGGATCGACTTGCGCGAGCCGCCCTCGAGATAGGGGCTCGGACCGATCGGGTTGCCTGCCTTGGTCGACAGGATGAGTTCGTCCCGGTAGGGCGCGAGGTCCTTCGCGAGAACCCTGCCGAAGTTCTGCTGGGCCGCGCGGTGCGGTGGGCCGTAGCGGTCGGCGTTGTCGAAGTGGGTGATCCCCAGGTCGAATGCGTGGAGAATGATCTCCCGCTGGGTCGCAAAGGCATAGTCGCTACCGAACTTCTGCCACAGGCCGAACGAGAAGGCCGGAAGATCGAGGCCGGAGTTTCCGGTGCGACGGTAGGGGACCTTCTCGTAGCGGTCCTCGGCGGCGGCGTAGGTGAGATCGAAGGGGCTGGCGGTCATCGGTGTCGTCTCTTCCGTTCTGATCAATTGTTGTTGTGGGTCGGTGGTCAGAAAAGGCCGGTGGTGGGTGGTTCCTCGCCGGTCAGGTGGTATGCCCCCGCGATCGCCTGCTTCCACTGCCGCGGGTTGTGATTGGCGGCGGTGCGCGCGTTGCGCCAGTGCCGGTCGAATCCGAGGTCTCGATTGGTGATGGAGCCACCGCCCACGTCGAAGAGCAGTTCCGCAGCGTCGAGCGCGGACTCGATTGCGATCGCACTCGCGTGCGCGACGTGGACCGCGGCAGCAGCACCGGCGGTGCGTGCGGCGGGCCCGGTGAGGCCCCGGACACCTTCCAGTGTCTCGGCTGCCAGCAGCACGACGGCCCGCGCCGCCTGGGCGCGGCCGGCGATCTGCCCGATTGTCTGCCTCACATAGGGATCCTCGACGCTGGTGTCCGCGGAGCTGTGCTTGATCGGCCGGGCCTTCTCCCGCACGTACCCGACCGCGTCGTCGAGGGCTCGCGCGGCCACACCGGCCTGTATCGCCGCGAGATAGCACTGCGCGAAGCTGCCGGGCCACGGGTTGTCGGGCCGGGCCTGGCCGGGAAAGGTCACCTCGTCGTCGGATACGCGCACGTTGGTCAGGCGGGTGGTGCCACTGGCGGTGAGCCGCTGACCGACGGCGTCGAAGTCGTCGAGCCGTTCGACTCCCTCGCGGTCGACGGGCACGGTGAATCGAACCACCGTCCCGTCCTCGGCGAGTGCCTGGGTGGAGAACCAGGATGCGTACAGCCCACCGGTCGAGTAGTACTTCTCGCCGTCGACCACCCAGCCCGCACCCTCACGCCGGGCCGTCGCATTGACCTGCCCGCTCGCGCCTCCGGTTCGCTCATTGCTCGTTCCGGCGAACAGATCCCGGTTGCGCAGCCGCGTCAGAATCACGTCGCGGTGCGGCAGATCGGGCCGGCTCGATACCTGCTCGGCGACGAGGAAACTGCTGCGCAATGCCTGCGCCACACTGGAGTCGGCGCGCGAAACTTCGATGACGACGTCGGCCACATCACGCAGCGAACCACCAGCACCACCGTCCTCCCGGGCGACGCCGACCAGCGCGATCCCCGCGTCCGCGAGTGCACGGACCTCACCGAAAGCGTAGTCGCGCTCGTTCTCCCGCGCCCCGGCGGTATCACCCAGACGGCGCAGGACGGGGCGGATTGCGGCGCGGATGCCCGCCACGGTGAGTCCGGCGACCGGCGTCGCTTCGATCGACTCGTGTTCCGGGTACACAGCGGTCATGACAACGCCTCCACGGTGTCGCGCAGGCCGAGGCATGCCCGCAGCGTCGGTCCTGTCGAGGCGGACAGCGTCACTTCGGCGCGCCCGATCAGAACGACGTCGTCGCGCTGTCGGCCGGCCTGCTCGAGTCCGGCGGTCAGAGCGAGGTCCGCGCCCGCCGACTGCCCGCGGTCGACGATCACCGCGTCGGCGGACCGTGCCACTACCGCCCAGCCGAGCACGTCCGGGTCGGCGACGACGACCGGGCGTCCCTGCACGGACGACGGTCCGTCCAGCGGCGCCGCGACCCGATAGAAGCGGCCTTCGTGGTCGATCGCCCGGACCAATGCATCGTCGACGACCAGTGCGCGTTCCTGGTCCCCGATCAGCGCGTCCCGGGGGAAGGATTCCCACAGGCGCGTGAGGATCTCGGCGTATTCGGACCAGCGCTCCACCGGTCCGGCGGCGGCCGGGTCCGGCACGGTGGCCGCACTCACCTCGTAGCCTGCGCCGGGGCGCAGGACCACACCGACCCGGCCGGCAGTGGCGCGGTCGAACGACACACCGGCCACGCTCGGGTCGATCGCACGACGGCCACCAGCAGTGTCCAACAGGCGCAGCGCGGCGACGCCGGCCTCCTGCGCCGCCTCGGTGACCGTGACCGCCGCGGCGGGCGAGACGGGGTCGAAGCGGTCGGGCTCGTCCCCAGCGAGTGCGTCGCCGACGGCGATGTCGATCAGGATCGGGGTACTCATGTGTTGCCTCTTCTGGTTTCTCAGACTGTTCAGCGAGCGGCTTCGAGAGGTCCGGGGTCCCACACCCCGGCCGATACGTCGGGGACGTCGAGACCGAGGTGCTCACGCAGGGTCGTTCCGTCGTACTCCGTGCGGAAGAGACCGCGCCGCTGCAGCTCGGGGATGAGGTGGTCGGCGAAATCGTCTAAGCCGGAGGGCAATACGTCGGGCATCACGTTGAACCCGTCAGCGGCGCCGTAGTGGAACCATCGCTGGATGTCGTCGGCGACCTGCTCGGGGGTGCCGACCACGATGCGGTGCCCACCACCCCCCGACAGCTTCTTCAGTAGCTGTCGCAGGGTCGGGTTCTCCCGGTCGATGATGTCCTTCACGACCCGGTTGGCGATCGACGTGTAGTGGTCGATCGTGTAAGTGGCCAGGCCGTCGGTGCCGGGGAACCGCCACGATCCACCGAAGACCCCGGCGTTGAGGATATTGACGTTGATGTGAAGCCGGCCGCTCACTCGGTGGTCCCTTCATCGGCGACGGGTGTGGATCGATCGGATCACTGTCGTCGAAAGGCCGTGGAATGGGAATGGTTCGAATCGTGCAGATTCACTGGAGAGACCCTTAAGCGCGCACCACACCCGCGAGGCCGTCCTACGCAATTGATTGATTACACGACGGACATAGTGCACCGGGAGTCGGACAATCACCATCCCGCCTACACGATTCTTGTTCCATCGTTCATTTGTTCTTCAGATTCAGCGTCGGACCGCGTGTAGGCCGGAGGCGAAATAGGTTGAACCAGAGACGATTATGCAGTCTCGGTCTGCGTCGTGTCGGTGGAGCTTGGCTCATGGTGAATCTATTCGTAGGAAAAGCCTGTGCCCGAGCTTATCTTCTACATCGAATCAATCCTCGGGAGTGACCGGCCAATCGGGAACCGACGACCACATCCACCGCGAGAGAGAGGAAATGCCGTGAGTGGCAGAACCACGCACCGGGAGGCGCGAGCATGAGCGTCTTCGGCAACATGCGCCTGACGAAGAAGGTGTCCACCTGGTCGGCCTTGTTGGTTGCAGCGCCGCTGGTGCTGGCCGGGTGCGGCAGCGGTAGCGATGACGACGGGGCGGTGACTTTCCGCTTCGCCAATTCGCCCACCGCCCTGTCGCTGGTCAGGATCGCTGACGAATTGGGGTATTGGGACAACGCCGGGGTCCGTCCGGAGTACGTCGGGCCTGCCACGGCTGTGCCCGCGGTGCAGCTGCTCGATCAGGGCGCGATCGACATCGCGACGGGCATGTTCAACAACGACATCGACGGGAAGGTGAAGGGCTTCAAGTTCACGGCCATCGCCTCGAGCATGCTCGACTTGCCCGACATGCCTCACATGGCCTACTTCACGAAGGCGGGTTCGGACATCACGAAGGAGAACCTGAAGGCGATCGAGGGCAAGACGATTGGTCTGTCAGGGTCCAACAGTTGCACAGACCTGGTGATCAAGCGCTACCTGCAGAACAACGGTGTCGACCTGAGCAAGGTCAACTTCCTCGAGCTCAAGAACGAGCTCATTGCACCCGCGATCGAGAGAGGCGAGGTCGACCTCGGGGTCTTCCACCCGCCGCTGGTCGGTGTGCTGCAGAGCCAGCCGGACAAGTTCACCCAGGCCTTCACGTCTTTCGAAGACTGGGGCCCGCTGGGTGGCCAGGCACCGTATGTCGCGAGCAACGCATGGCTGCAGAAGTACCCGGACGCGGCGCGTGCGTTCGTGGGCGTGATCGCGAAGACGGCCAACTGGGCCAACGCTCACCCGAAGGAGTCCGCGGAGATCGCCGGCAAGACAACGGGATACCCCGTGGAGCAGACCACAAACTGGCACTACGCACCCAACGCGCTGCTCGACAAGGCGAGCCTGCAACTGTGGTGGGACCTCGTGGAGGAGGTGGGTGAACCGCTGCCGGGCTCGGAGAATCTGAAGCCCGAAGACGTTGCGACCAATGCCTTCAACCCCTACGCGAAGTCCGCAGACCTTCTGGAATCCCAGGAAGACAACACGGAGATCGTGACCGAAGAGCAGAACGACGGGATCTTCAAGACGCACCTTGTCGACATCGAGGGCCTCGAAAAGTGATCCGGCGCCATCCGCACCCGACAGGAAGTCACACGACATGACTCAACAAGTGCTAGCTGAACGAATCGAGCAGGACGCGGGGCCGATCGCACCCCGTGCCCACGGTACGGACTGGAAGATCGAGGCCAAGCGCGTCGCCAAGATCTATCCGAAACCGGGTTCGAGGTCGACCAAGGACGCCACCGCAGTCCTCGACGGATTCGACCTGCAGATCAAGAGCGGCGAGTTTCTCTCCCTCCTCGGACCGAGTGGCTGCGGCAAGTCGACGTTTCTGAACATCCTCGCGGGCTTGGAGACTCACAACGGCGGAGCCGTTCTCGTCGATGGCAAACGAGTCGAAGGCGTCAACAAGAACGTCGGCGTCGTCTTCCAGGGTTACGCCCTGTTCCCCTGGCTGACGGCGCAGAAGAACGTCGAGGTCGGTCTCGAGATCCGCGGCGTCCCCAAGGCGGAACGCCGGGCGAGGGCCGCCAAGGTGCTGAAGACGGTGGGCCTGGAAGCCGCCGCCAACCGGCTTCCTCACCAACTCTCCGGTGGTATGCGTCAGCGGGTCGCGATCGCGCGCGTTCTCGCATACGAACCCGACATCCTGGTGTTCGACGAGCCGTTCGCCGCCCTCGATGCGCAGACGCGGGAGTTCCTGCAGGGCGAGTTGCTGCGTATCTGGGAATCCGGTGACACGAAGAAGACGATCCTCTTCGTCACCCACTCGATCGACGAGGCCATCTTCCTGTCGGATCGGATCGCGGTCATGACCCGTGCACCCGGCAAGGTGAAGACGCTGCTGGACGTCGAGCTTCCGCGGCCCCGGGACAGCGACTCCCGCAACTCGGTGGAGTTCGCGCACATCCGGTCGCGCGTCGCACGCGTCCTCGAGGAGGAGGTGCACATTGGCAACGACGATCACTGAGCCCGCACGCGTCGAGGAACACCTGCTGGACGAGGATCTCACTCCGCCCAAGGCGCCCAACCCCTGGCTCGTGAAATACGACAGAGTGATCTACGGAATCATCGGGCTTTCAGCCTTCTTGGTGCTCTGGTGGTGGATCGTTGATTCCGAGTACGTCAGCGCACTGTATCTCTCGAAGCCACAGGATGTGGCCACGGCGTTCGTCGACGGACTGACTGACGGCACGTTGCGCTCCGAGATCTGGCCGAGTGTCGAGCGTGCGCTGACCGGATTCGCCATTGCGCTCGTGGCGGGCATCACCCTCGGCATCGTCGTCGGATCGTTCCGGATATTCCAGAAGCTCGCTGAACCGCTCCTGCTGTTCTTCCGGAATCTTTCGCTGCTCGCGCTCCTGCCGGTCTTCGTCGTGTTCCTCGGAATCGGCGAGGAGTCCAAGGTGGCCATCGTCGTGTGGGCCTGCTTCTGGCCGATCTTCATCAACGCGGTCGGAGCGGTCGGGGGTGTGGAGCGCATCCTGCTGAATGCGGCCCGGACACTCGGAGCCGGGCGGGTGTACATTTTCAGCCGCGTGGTTCTTCCGGCGGCGATCCCGGCGATCTTCCCGGGGATCCGTCTGGCTGCTGCGAACGCATTCACGGCTCTCGTCGCCGCCGAGCTCGTCGGTGGTGCGCAGGGTCTGGGTATCTACATCAACAACGCCGCGTTGCGTTACCAGACCCCGCAAATGTATGCCGGCATCCTCACCCTCGGTCTCATCGGAATCCTCGTCAACGGCGTGCTCACCGGCGCCGAATGGCGACTGACCGCATGGCAGCGAGGACTGACGAACAAGTGACGAACACGCGAGTCCGCACCGCCGTCCGCAACGGTCGGTAGATCGTCGTCAGCTTTTCCGTGCACCCATGAACCCCGCACCCATGAACCCGGCACCCAGGAACCCGGCTCCCGAGTTCCTGGGTGCCGGTCGTTCCGTGTCGAAAACCTCTGAGAGTGGAGTGAGTGGTCAGATGCAACGCGCAAGTCACCGCAGCCGTGTCGACGCAACGGTGGTTCTCAACCGGCGCCGCGTCCTCGGGACCGTCGCCGTGACGCTCGCGGCCGTGACAGGGTTGGTTGGTTGCGGGTCGGACACACAGGTCGATTACGAGACCGCCGGGGGTTCCGGGGATTCGCTTCTCGTCTACGTCGGCGCCGGCGACGACCGCGAGATCGTGGAGTACGCGGTCGAGAATCTTCTGCCGGCCTCGGCGAAGGTCGAACTCGTCGACGCGTCGGAAGATTCCAACGAGAAGGTGGCCGCCGGGGACGGCGACCTTTCGTTCTATCAGCACATCCCCGCGTTCGAAGCCGATCTCGGCACGCATGCGTACGACAATCTGAGCATTGTGTCGAAGGTGAATGTCGTTCCATACGGCCTGTACTCGTCGAAATGGACGGATGTGAAGGACACCGAGAGCTGGGTGAACGTGGGCCTGGTGGCGGACGAGGTGACCGGGCGGAGTCTTCCCCATGGCTCGCAGGTCGTGCTCCCCGCGACTCCGACGGGTTTCGCGCGGGGACTCCATCTGCTGCAGAGCGCGGGGCTGGTGAAGCTGGACCGCCCGTTCGGAGGTACCTCGGCGGTGGATCTCACGATTACCCAGGCGAACGTGCTGGACTCGCTCCGGCACCTGACACTCCTGGGACTCGGCTACGACGACTACCTCCAGTCGCTGTACGACAACTACGACGCAGTGGTCCTCAACCCGGATGACGCGGCATCCATCGGTCTGACGCCGGCGGACGACGCGCTCGCGATCGAACCGGGCCCGGGGAATCCCTATGCGCATGTGCTCGTCGCGCCGTCGAGGTTGGCAGGCGACCAGCGAGTGCTCGAACTGGCACGTGCGCTGGAAAGCCCGGAACTGGCCCAGTTCCTGGAAACGAAATTCCGGGGCGCGAACATTCCGGTGGCCGCCGCGGAGAGCAACTGACTCACGGTCAGGGACCTGTCGACAGTGCCGATACTCTAGAGGGCCTCGTAATCGAAGGACGCCAGCTTGGGTCCGTGGGTGCCCTCGAACCGAACCGTGACCTTCCATTCTCCGGCGGTCGGCACGATCAACCCGTCGCTGATCCAGGTGAGTCCGTCGCCGTCGGGTCCGGTTCTGGTGAGTTCGACCGGCATCCGTGCGACATTGGCGACGGCCGAGGAGAGTTCGACGTCCACGTCGGGCAGCGCTGCGCCTGCGGCGAATCCCGCATCCGGGGTCCGGAACCGGACGGTCAACGTCTGGGGGCCGCGGCGAACGGTGTCGATCTCGACGTCCAGGATCTCCGACGCACCGAAGTTCAGCTCGGTGTGCACATTCGTGGTGTAGCTGTCCTTGGCGGGTGTGAGAGACGACAGCAATGACGTCGCAGCGAGGACTGCGACCGCGAGAGCGGCCTCGACGATCACGGTGCGCGAGCGCCGCGGGTTCTCACCGCGGTCACCGGCCGGGTCGGTCGCTCCGTGACGGTACCGACGGTATGTCAGGTAGCCGGCGACCACGACGAGCCCGACCAGTACGACTTTAACGGTCAGCACCAGTCCGTACGAGGTGCGAAACAGCGCCTCGACGGGACGGACCTGCAGGATCGAGAGGGTCAGACCCGTGACGGACACGAGCACCACATGGCCTGCGGCCACCCGATGCCATCGTTCGAGCTGCGCGACACCGTCGACTACCAGAGCCAGGATGCACACCCCGCCGAGCCACAGCGCGGCGGCGTATACGTGCGCCGCGGTGCCCAGGAACGCCAGCGGCCATCTTTCGGTGGACCCCCCGTGACCGCCCAGCGTGACCGCGGCCACCGCCGACGCCGCCTGGAGGTACCCGAGTGCGTCGGCGGTCCGGTTCGTCCCGGGCGGATACGCGAAGCAGGCGAGGTTCAGCACCACCGCCACGACGATCGCGACACCCAGCTGACTGCCCAGGACGGTTGCGACAGCCGACGCCGACGCGTCGGCCAGCCCGCCCGACTGCCCCGCAACCTGCACGATGAGTCGACCGAGCAGCCCGACGGTCAATACCGCTGTTCCCACCCGGTAGACCGTGCGAAAACGGCGGCCGCCCAGGGTGGTGGTCCAGACCCAGCGGCCGGCGATCATGAGGCCGGAAGACAGGACGACACCGAGGTACACCGCCGACTTGCTCGGATAACGGAGGTACTGCTCGACTCCGGTCGTTGTCGCACCGGCGTCGAGGGCGTGTCCGAACTGGGTGACCGAGCCCACCGTGAATCTGCTCGACAGCGACACCACGTGAGTGTCTGCGGAGATCACCCGCGCCGTAGCGAGATACGCCCCGTCGCCGATTGTTCCGTCGACCACGAACACGATCCGGCGGCCACCGTCCTCGACCCGGTCGGTCGCGACCGAGTGGCGGGCACCCGTGCTGTCGATCAGCTGCGCCGACCCCTCGACCAGCGTGACCGGCTCGCTCAACTCGAAGGCCAGTACCTCCGGCGACACGTCGACGTGCGATCCGTCGCCCGGAGCGGCCGAGACGATGGTGGCGTGGGCCGACGCGGGCGGCGCCCACCATACCGCCGCTGCCGTCGCAACGAACGCGAGTAGCCAGGAGAACGCAACAGCTCGCGTCATCGTGGCCGCGAATCGGCGATGGTCGTTCTGCACGAGCACCGGCGGGCTAGGTTCGGACATGACCCCGGCGCACGAGGGTGATCACCGCGATCGTGGCCCCCAGCGCGAGCACCAGCGCGGCCACCGCGATCGTGCGCCACAGCCACCCTGTCGAATCGCTGTCGGACGCGGCCACATGGGACGAACCGTCGGCCGATGCCGAATCTGCTGTGCCGCCGTGCCCGTCGCCGTGCGCACCCGCACCACCGGCAGCAAGCGTGACGACGGGAGCCGGGTGTTCGGGTTCGATGCCCGCGTTGACGGCAACCTCGTTCCAGGACACCACCGAACCGTCGCTGTAGATCTGCTCGGTGGGTAGCGGAACCGAGTCGACGTCCTCGGGCCACGGCCCCGCCGACAGGGTGAACACCCCGAATTCGGCCGCCTTCAATCCGTTCGCGGGATCCGTCACCTGCCATCTGACGCGTGACACCCGTTCCCCGTCGCCGGACTGCTCACGTTCGACCGTCGCCGTCCATCCCGGAATCGGCAGCGTCCGAGCCGAGGTCAAGTCGACGCCCTCGGGGACCGTGAGGGTCAGACCGTTTGTCGACGCGGCGTCCGACTCGGTGGGAACGATGAGGCGCACCAGGCCGTATCCGCCCTTCGACAGCTGTTCCGCGCCGTCGACGTGGACATGCGCCGCGGCAGGTGCGGCGAAGCCGAGCAGTGCCACGCCTCCGAGTGCCGTCACGGCTGCGATGCGGCGCGCAATCGCACTCCGCCGGCGACCGACGTTGACATTTTCATAGTTCGACATACTGGATCGACTCCCATTGACCGCGCGAGTTGGTTGCATATGACTGGTGTGTTTCGGGTGGGGAGTGCCGGCGAGACGCCGGACCGTCCGCGCGAACAGACACCGGAAACCGCTGAGTACCAACGATGCTAATGCCCCTCGCGGATGCGGCGGAGGGTTCGGATCGGCGTGATGGTTACTCGGGTTCGTGCCCACGGCAGGGACTGCGGAGGGTGGATGCGGCGACCGATCGGTGCGTGCGACAGCGCCGAATCCATTGGGAGCGAATAATTGTCGCTCGTCCATCCGCACTGCACGCCCGGAGCCGAACACGAGAGTCGAATCCGGACCGCGACCCGGGGTGCCTGTGTGAGGCAACCAGTGCGGGGCAGGGTGTGCCATGCTGAGAACGAAGTCTGACGAAGTCACGGGGGTGACATGACTGTTCACATACTGGTGCGGTCCTCAGGGAAGCGTGGATGGATGCTGCGGTGCGATCTGTGTGAGCACCGATTCGACGCTGCCGTCGCCGGTCGTCCGGAGGCGGTCGCCTTCGCACGCACCAACGGGTGGATCGTCGGTGAGGCGACGTGGTGCCCGATGTGCGCGGCCACCCACACGATCCGCCGGACCGCCTGAACCGCAGTCCGTCACCCTTTGCCCCGAACACAGTGGACGGTGCCGCCCGATGCCGCTGCCGAAAGTCCCACAGAAGGAGTTCACATGACGCAGGCCGCAACTCGACTCGCGGTGATCCCGCAGTCCGGATACACCGGCGCCGAGGTTCGCGGCGTCGATCTGACCCACGAGCTGACCGGCGACGAAATCCAGGCGATCCGCGCCGCACTGCTGAAGTGGAAGGTCGTGTTCTTCCGAGAACAGTTCCTCGACCACGACCAGCACCTACGTTTCGCGTCGTACTTCGGGAAGCCGACTCCGGCACACCCACTCTTCGACTCGATCCCCGACCCGAACCATCCGACGATCTATCCGATCTTCCGCGATCGCTTCAGATCGCGGGTCGCGTCCAGCGGCGGTTACGACAAGGTGCGATGGCACGCGGACGTCACCGCTGTGGTCAACCCGCCCTTCGCGTCGATTCTGCGCGCGGAGGTCCTGCCCCCGTACGGCGGCGACACCCAGTGGTCCAACGGCGTCGCCGCGTACGACGGTCTGTCGGCACCGATTCAGCGACTCGCCGACGAACTGCGTGCGGTGCACCGATTCGCGCCCGACGCCGGTTCGACGCCCACCGAGGACTACCTCCGCCGTGTCGAGCGGCGCCCGCTGGTCAGCGAACACCCGGTGGTGCGGGTGCACCCCGAGACGGGGGAGAAGGCCCTCTACGTCAACCCGGGCTTCACGCAGCAGATCGCCGGTGTGTCGGCCCACGAGAGTCGTCGTCTTCTCGGCCTGTTCTACGAAGAGCTGGCTCGGCCCGAGTACACGGTGCGGTTCAAGTGGGAGCCGGGGTCGATCGCGTTCTGGGACAACCGTTCGTCGGTCCATCTCGCGCCGAACGACCTCGTCACCGACGACGACCGTCGACTGTTCCGCATCACCCTCGAAGGTGACGTGCCCGTCGGACCGGACGCGCGCACGTCAGAGGCACTCGAGGGTGAACCCTTCGAGGCACAGTAATTCCGTCTCGGAACCACGACTCGAGGTGTTCGGCTCGAGCTGATTTCAACTGTGTCGCAATCGGTTGATTTCTGTATCGATCGGCGTCGCCGCAGTTGGCGGACACGCCGATCCTCTTTCCTGCAGATCGGTCTGCGATCGGCGAGACTGGGTACTCGGTCGTCGTCGGTATCCGGGCGGTATCGTCGCCGTCCGGCACGGGCGGAGTACTGGAGTCGATGTGCCCCCGAAACACGGTGGCCGCAAGGGGGAATCTCGTGGACATGTGGAACTACCTGCAGGGAAGGGGAGAGTTCCTCGGGTTCCTGACGTATCAGCACGCATCGCTCGCGTTCCAAACCGTGTTGGTCGGAACCATCGTCGCCGTAATCATCGCCATCGCGGTGCACCGCCTGCCGCTCTTCTCGGCCTTGACACTCACCACCAGCAGGGTCGCGTTGACGATCCCGTCCCTCGCATTGCTCGCCCTGCTGATCGTGCCGTTCGGGCTGGGTGTCGTGCCGTCGTTCATCATGCTGGCGTTCTTCGCGGCAATGCCTGTCATCGGCAACGCGATCGTCGGTCTGCGCTCGGTTCCCGATTCGGTCATCGAATCCGCACGCGGGATCGGGCTCTCCCGTCGACGCATCCTGTTCTCGGTGTCGTTGCCCATGGCCTGGCCGGTCATCCTCACCGGGATTCGGGTGTCGACTCAGATGGTCGTCGGTGTCGCCGCGATCGTGGCGTATGTTCTCGGGCCGGGACTCGGCTCGCTGATCTTCAACGGCCTGTCCCGACTGGGAGGGACGAACTCCGTGGAGATGGCATTGACCGGAACCGTGCTCATCGTCGTCATCGCCCTGGTGTTCGACGGCCTGCTCGTCCTCCTCGGGCGGCTCACCATCGCGAAGGGACTGTCATGACCGACGAGAAGACCGGGAGCGCCGCCGACACGGTGGCCGGCGAGCGCACGGTCACCGGTGCCTCCATTCGGCTCGACGGAGTGGTGAAGCAGTATCGTGGCCAGGCGAAGCCGGCCGTGCAGAAACTCGATCTCGATATCGAGGCCGGCCACATCGTCGCATTCGTCGGTCCGTCCGGGTGCGGCAAGACGACCACACTGAAAATGATCAATCGCCTCATCGAGCCGACCGAGGGACGCATCTTCATCGGCGACCGCGACGTCACCGGCGAAGATCCGGACAAGCTCAGGCAGTCGATCGGCTACGTCATCCAGTCGGGTGGCCTGTTCCCGCACTGGTCCGTGGCCAAGAACATCGGCGCCATTCCGCGGGTGCTGGGGTGGAATGCGCAACGCATCGCCGAACGCACCGAGTATCTGCTCGATCTCGTCGGACTCGACGCCGCCACGTTCCAGGACCGGCTCCCCAAGGACATGTCGGGCGGGCAGCAGCAGCGGGTCGGGGTGGCACGTGCACTCGCCGCGGACCCGCCGGTCCTCCTGATGGACGAGCCGTTCGGGGCGGTCGATCCGATCACTCGGGTTCGCCTGCAGGACAAACTGATCGCAATTCAGCACGAGCTCGGGAAGACGATCGTGATCGTGACACACGATTTCGAAGAGGCCACAAAACTCGGTGACAAGGTCCTGATCCTCTCCGAGGGCGGCCACATCGAGCAGTACGCGACGCCCGAGGAAATTCTGGCGAAGCCGGCCACCCCCTTCGTCGAGGAGTTCGTCGGGTCGGGTGCGACGCTCGCCCACCTGACTCTGTCGCGGGTGAAGGATGTCGAGCACGATCCGGTGGTGACCGCGAGAATCGGCGAGCCGTCTCACGAGGTCATCGGTCGCGCTCGGGCACAGGGCGCGACGTGGATCGTCGTCGTCGACGGCGACGGCCGGGCCCAAGCGTGGCCGTCGCTCGACGAAGTGGCCACCAAGGAGCGGGTGTCCGACTACGTCGACCCGCGTCTCCCGGTGGTGGCGCCGTCGTCCACGCTCAACGATGCGCTCGACTCCATGTTGGCCGCGAGCCAGGGCGGGGTGCTCGTCACCGACAGCCGAGGTGCGGTGACCGGTGCACTCACCATCGCGACGGTGATGGCGGTCATCCGTGGACAGCTGTCGGACGCGCGGGCCGGCGACGGGCACGTCACGTACACCGCGCACACCGAGGGCACGACCGCGTGAACCGGCTTCGTCGCCTGCCGATGGATGTGTGGTTCGAACCCCTTCTCATCGTCGTCCTCGGCACCGCATACATCCTGTGGTACCGGTCCACCACCCTGACGCCGACCGAGGAGGCGTCCCTGGGCTGGAGCAACCTCCGGACGACGATCCTCGACCACATCACGTTGACCCTGACGGCCACGGTCATCGTCGTCCTGATCGCCATACCCCTGGGAATCGTGCTCACCCGGGAGAAGGCCAGACCGGTCAAGCCGGTAGTGGTCAATTTCGCGAACGTCGGCCAAGCGGCGCCCGCCGTGGGTCTGATCGTTCTGCTCACCATGTGGCTGGGCACCGGATTCCGCACCGCGGTGGTCGGGCTCGTGGTCTACGCGATCCTGCCCATCCTGCAGAACACGATCGTCGGTATCGATCAGGTCGATCGACGAACCATCGAGGCCGCGCGAGGCATCGGCTTCTCGGGTCTGCGCACGCTGGTGCAGGTGGAGTTGCCGCTCGCCGTCCCCGTGATCCTGAACGGCGTCCGGACTGCACTCGTCATCCTCGTCGGCACGGCAACCTCAGCACGTTCATCGGCGCCACCAGCCTGGGCACGCTCATCACGACGGGAGTCACACTGTTCCTGCCGAAACTGCTCATCTCCGGGGCCATCCTGGTCGGACTACTGGCGTTGATCATCGACTGGCTCGGACGGTTGGTCGAGCTCGCCGCAACCCCGCGAGGAGTGGCATGAACCGGCTGCGACTTCGACTTGCCGCGACCGCGATCGCGGTCACGGTGTCTGCCAGCATGGCCTCCGGTTGCGGATTGGTCAGCTCCTCGGGCACGTTCCACGACGCGACCCTGCCCGGTGGCGATCGCCCACTGGCGGATGCCGCCCTCGTCGTGACGTCGAAGAGCTTCACCGAGGGGGTACTCCTCGGGAAGATCACCGCGACCTACCTGGCCGCGGCGGGCGCGAAGGTCACCGACCTCACGGGCGCGCCGGGATCCGCGTCCTCACGGCAAGCACAACTCAACGGTGACGCCGACATCCTGTGGGAGTACACCGGCACGGGGTGGGTGAACTACCACAGTGAGACGGAGACGATCTCGGATCCCGCGGAACTGTGGCAGCGAGTGCACGACGTCGAGCAGCGCGACCACGACCTCGAATGGCTGCCGCCGGCCAACTTCAACGACACGTACGCCTTCGCCGCATCGGCACCGACCGCCGAGCGGCTGGGCGTCACATCGCTCTCGGATGTCGCACGTCTGCCGGAATCCGAACGGACGTTCTGCGTCGACGACGAGTTCTTCAGTCGTGCGGACGGGTTCGTTCCGATGCTCGAAACCTACGGCATCCCCCTCAACGCCCCCGGTGGTGTTCCCTCGAGCAACGTCACCCGGATGGATGCCGGTGTGGTGTACACGTCCACGGCGCAGAGCGCACCCTGCAACTTCGGAATGGTCTACACCACCGACGGTCGCGTGAAGAACCTGAACCTCGAAGTCCTCGACGACGACCGCAAGTTCTTCCTGCCCTACAGCGGCACCGCGGTGGTGCGGGACGAGATCATCAATCGATATCCGGAGATCGCCGACCTGCTGGGTGTGGTCTCCGAGCGACTGACCGACGACTTGATGCAGGAACTGAACGGCCGAGTCGACATCGACGGCGAGGATCCCGCAGATGTGGCGTACGACTGGCTGAAGAGCGAGTCGCTCGTGGCGTGATCAGGGTGCCCACACAACACACCTAGGGTGTGTTCTCGCGCGCGGCGTTCCACGGGACTGTAGTGGCACCGGCTTGTCCGGCGCCCCTGTACAGATGGACCGAGCGTCCCGCCGTGAGCCCAGCGGCGCAAACACCCTGATTGGTGATTTGATGGAACACGCCGCACGAGCGACCTACCGTGAGCATCGATCGGATCCGTTCCCGCTGTCTGCGGCACAACACGGGCTGTGGTTTGCGCAGCAACTCGCCCCGGACGTGCCGATCTGCATCGCGCAGTACGTCGACATTCGTGGGTCGCTGGACGTCGAATTGTTCCGTGAGGTCGCGCTCGTTGCGGGCCACGAGTACGAGTCGGTGTTCCTGCGTCTGATCGACGTCGACGGGGAGCCACACCAGGTGATCGATCCGCCGGCCGACGCGGCCATGGGCGTCGTCGACTTCCGCGGCGCATCCGACCCGATGGCAGCGGCCGAGGCGTGGATGCACGACAACTACACGGCGCGAGTAGATTTCGAACACGACCACCTGTGCGAGTCTTCCCTGCTGTGCATCGGTGACGATCGGCACGTGTGGTACAGCCGGATCCACCACGTCGCCCTCGACGGATATGCGGCGATGACGCTGGTCAACCGTGTCGCCGCCCTGTACACCGCGGCGGTCGAAGGCCGTTCTCCCGAACCGAACCGTGCCGCGGACCTGCACACCCTGCACCGCCTCGAAGAGGACTACCGGGCATCCCACCGGTTCTCGTCCGACCGTGACTACTGGGCCGAACGCCTCCACAGGCGAACGAACGGGGCCTCCCTGACCGATGTCGAGGCTCCCCCCGCCGCGCACAGCCTGACCGTGCGCACGGCGTTGTCGCCCGATACCGTCGCCCGGCTCGAGGACACCGGCGGCCGGCCCGGCGCGACGGCGGCCGCCGCGCTGATCGCCGCTTTCGCCTGCCATCTCTCGCGCCGGACGGGACGCGAGGACGTCCTCGTCGACATTCCGCTGTCTGCCCGCACCACCGCCGTTCTGCGACGGTCCAGCGGCATGCTCGCCAACGTCGCGCCCCTGCTGGTGCAGGTCCGAGCCGGGGACACGGTCGGCGACCTCGTGGCCCGGGTGCAGCACGAACTGATGGGAGCGATGCGGCACCAGCGCGGCAACGTCGAGGACATCCTGCGTGACCTGGGTGTGTCCGCCGAGGCGCGCAGGATCTCGGGACCGATGGTCAACGTGATGCTGTTCGATCAGGACCTCACGTTCGGGTCGCTGACCGGAGACTTCCGGATTCTCACCACCGGTCCCGTCCCGGACCTGTCCGTCAACGTGTATCGCAGCGGCACCCCGGCATCGACGATCGTCGAGTTCGAGGCCAACCCGTACCGCTACCGCGACGACGAACTGCGGTCGCATCACGCCGCCGTCGTCGGGTTGATCGACGAATTGCTCGCCGCGGACCCCGGCACTCCACTCGCCGCGATCGGCGCGGCCGAGTTGGCTCGGTTGTCGCCGGTGGTGGGTGGGGGGTCGGCGCCGGAGGTGTCGTTGCCGGGGTTGTTGGCGGCGTCGGTGGCGGTGGTTCCGGATGCGGTGGCGGTGGTGTGTGAGGGGCGGCGGTTGACGTATCGGGAGTTGGATGAGGCGTCGAATCGGTTGGCGCGGGTGTTGCTGGAGGTGGGGGTGGGTGCCGAGTCGGTGGTGGCGGTGGCGGTGGCGCGGTCGGTGGAGTCGGTGGTGTCGGTGTGGGCGGTGGCGAAGACGGGGGCGGCGTTTGTGCCGGTGGATCCGCAGTATCCGGTGGGTCGGATCGAGCACATGGTTGCTGATTCGGGTGTGGTTGTGGGGGTGACGGTGTCGGGTTCGGTGGATCGGTTGCCGGGTGCGGTGCGGTGGGTGGTGCTCGATGATGTCGGGACGGTGGAGCGGTTGTCGTCGGTGTCGGCGGGGGCGGTGTCGGATGTGGATCGGGGTGCTCCGGTGCGGGTGGGTCAGGCGGCGTATGTGATTTATACGTCGGGGTCGACGGGTGTGCCGAAGGGGGTGGTGGTGACGCATCGGGGGTTGGCGAATGTGGTGGCGTCGCAGCGTTCGGAGTTCGGGGGAGGTGCGGGTGCGCGGGTGTTGCAGTGTGCGTCGCCGAGTTTCGATGCGTCTGTGTTCGAGTTGGTGTGGGCGGTGGGGATGGGTGGCCGGTTGGTGGTGGTTCCGCCGACGGTGTATGGCGGGGAGGAGTTGGCGCGGATTCTGGTGGGTGAGGGGGTGACGCATGCGGTGTTGACGCCGACGGCGTTGTCGTCGTTGGATCCGTCCGGGTTGGAGACTCTGCAGACGTTGGTGGTTGCGGGTGAGGCGTGTCCGGCGGAGTTGGTGGCTCGGTGGGCGCCGGGTCGGCGGATGGTCAACGCGTATGGGCCGACGGAGGCGACGATTATGTCGAATGCGAGTGAGTCGTTGGTGGCGGGAGGGTCGGTGACTGTTGGTGGTCCGGTTGTCGGGTTCGGTGAGGTGGTGTTGGATGCGCGGTTGCGGCCGGTGCCGTTCGGGGCGGTGGGGGAGTTGTATTTGTCGGGTCCGGGGTTGGCGCGGGGGTATCGGAATCGGGTGGGGTTGACGGCGGGGAGGTTTGTTGCGGATCCGTTCGGTGGTCCGGGGGAGCGGATGTATCGGACGGGGGATGTGGTGCGGTGGCGGGAGGGTGTGGGTGGGCCGGTGCTCGAGTATGTGGGTCGTTCGGATTGTCAGGTGAAGATTCGTGGTTTCCGCGTCGAACTCGGCGAAATCGATGCGGTGCTGACGCAGCATCCCCGTATTGCGTTCGCGGTGACCCTCGGTCGCACCGCCCCGTCCGGGGACACCGTCCTGGTGTCGTACGTTCTACCGTCCGGTGACGGCGAACCCGACGTCGCCGAGGTCACCGACCATGTGCGCGGCAGTGTGCCCGCGCACATGGTGCCCGCGACGATCGTGATCCTCGACGAGTTGCCCCTCACCCCGGTCGGCAAGCTGGACAGGCAGGCCTTGCCCACACCGGATTTCGCGGTGGTACGCACCGTCTTCCGTGCGTCGGACAGTGCGACCGAGCGGACCGTGGCAGATACCTTCGCCGACGTACTCGGACTCGATCGGGCCGGGCTCGACGACAACTTCTTCGACCTGGGCGGCAATTCGCTGAGCGCGACCCGCGTCGTCGCCCGTGTCAACTCCGCACTGGGTACCGGCCTGGGGGTCCGCGAGCTGTTCGAGGCACCCACGGTGGTGGGGTTCGCCGCCCGCGCCGACGAAGCAGATCGCCGCGTCGCGGCGCGTGCCGTACTCACCGGGGGCGTACGCCCCGATCGCCTGCCGCTGTCGCTGGCGCAGCAGCGGATGTGGATCGTCAACCAGGTCGACACGGCTTCGCCCGCCTACAACATTCCGATCGCGCTGCGCCTGTCCGGCGAACTCGACATCGAGGCCATGCGCGCCGCTTTCGAGGACGTCGTCGACCGGCACGAACCACTCCGCACCGTCTACCCCGGCTCCGCGGACGGCCCGCACCAGGTGGTGCTTCCCGTGGACCAGGTGACCCTCGACCTCACTCCGGTCACCGTGTCCGACGAAGCGGCGCTGCGCACCGAGCTGGTGTCACTGGCGTCGGCCGAATTCAACGTGCGCAGCGAGGTCCCGATGCGCATCGCACTCCTGCGGATCGGTCCGGACGAACACGTGTTGGCCCTGGTTCTGCACCATATCGCGGCGGACGGATCATCGATGGCGCCGCTGGCCCGCGACGTGATGATCGCGTACACCGCGCGTGCACACGGACATCCGCCCGCGTGGGCGCCGATGCCGGTGCAGTACGCCGACTTCGCGCTATGGCAGCGCCGCACCCTCGGCAGCGACACCGACCCGGACTCGCCCATCTCGGCGCAGCTGGACTACTGGCGCCGGACCCTCGACGGGATGCCCGAGCTGCTCGAGCTGCCGCTCGACCGCCGGCGACCCCTGCAGCGGTCCTCGCACGGCGCCACCGTGCCGTTCGCGATCGGCGCGGACCTGCACAGGAAGCTGTCCGACCTTGCTCGGAGTCATGATTCGACACTGTTCATGGTCGCGCACGCCGCTCTCGCCGTCCTGCTCGGTCGGCTGAGCGGTGCGACGGATCTCGCAGTGGGCACGCCCGTCGCCGGCCGCGGCGACGCGGCACTGGACGAGATGGTCGGCATGTTCGTCAACACCGTGGTGCTACGGACCGAAGTCGCACCCGAACGCTCCTTCACCGACCTGATGGCGCACGTCCGCGACACCGATCTCGGCGCGTTCGGGCAGACAGAGGTGCCGTTCGACCGGGTCGTGCAGGCGGTCGACCCGGTGCGGTCCACGGCGCACGCCCCACTGTTCCAGGTGCTGCTCGAATTCCAGAACACCGAGGAGAGCCGACTCGAACTGCCCGGTCTGACCGTCGAGGTCGTCGACGCCGGCGTCGAGGTCGCTAAATGCGACCTGTTCCTGACCCTCAGTGAGAACGTCGACGAAACCGGCGCGCCCGCAGGGATGTCCGCCGCATTCGGCTTCGCCACCGACGTCCTGGACGCGGGCACCGTCCGCGGCTTCGCGGATCAGTTCGTCCGGATCCTCGACGCGGTCACCGCATCGCCGGATCGCCCGATCGGCGACATCGACGTTCTCGGCGCGGCCGAGTTGGCTCGGTTGTCGCCGGTGGTGGGTGGGGGGTCGGCGCCGGAGGTGTCGTTGCCGGGGTTGTTGGCGGCGTCGGTGGCGGTGGTTCCGGATGCGGTGGCGGTGGTGTGTGAGGGGCGGCGGTTGACGTATCGGGAGTTGGATGAGGCGTCGAATCGGTTGGCGCGGGTGTTGCTGGAGGTGGGGGTGGGTGCCGAGTCGGTGGTGGCGGTGGCGGTGGCGCGGTCGGTGGAGTCGGTGGTGTCGGTGTGGGCGGTGGCGAAGACGGGGGCGGCGTTTGTGCCGGTGGATCCGCAGTATCCGGTGGGTCGGATCGAGCACATGGTTGCTGATTCGGGTGTGGTTGTGGGGGTGACGGTGTCGGGTTCGGTGGATCGGTTGCCGGGTGCGGTGCGGTGGGTGGTGCTCGATGATGTCGGGACGGTGGAGCGGTTGTCGTCGGTGTCGGCGGGGGCGGTGTCGGATGTGGATCGGGGTGCTCCGGTGCGGGTGGGTCAGGCGGCGTATGTGATTTATACGTCGGGGTCGACGGGTGTGCCGAAGGGGGTGGTGGGGACGCATCGGGGGTTGGCGAATGTGGTGGCGTCGCAGCGTTCGGAGTTCGGGGGAGGTGCGGGTGCGCGGGTGTTGCAGTGTGCGTCGCCGAGTTTCGATGCGTCTGTGTTCGAGTTGGTGTGGGCGGTGGGGATGGGTGGCCGGTTGGTGGTGGTTCCGCCGACGGTGTATGGCGGGGAGGAGTTGGCGCGGATTCTGGTGGGTGAGGGGGTGACGCATGCGGTGTTGACGCCGACGGCGTTGTCGTCGTTGGATCCGTCCGGGTTGGAGACTCTGCAGACGTCGGTGGTTGCGGGTGAGGCGTGTCCGGCGGAGTTGGTGGCTCGGTGGGCGCCGGGTCGGCGGATGTTCAACGCGTATGGGCCGACGGAGGCGACGATTATGTCGAATGCGAGTGAGTCGTTGGTGGCGGGAGGGTCGGTGACTGTTGGTGGTCCGGTTGTCGGGTTCGGTGAGGTGGTGTTGGATGCGCGGTTGCGGCCGGTGCCGTTCGGGGCGGTGGGGGAGTTGTATTTGTCGGGTCCGGGGTTGGCGCGGGGGTATCGGAATCGGGTGGGGTTGACGGCGGGGAGGTTTGTTGCGGATCCGTTCGGTGGTCCGGGGGAGCGGATGTATCGGACGGGGGATGTGGTGCGGTGGCGGGAGGGTGTGGGTGGGCCGGTGCTCGAGTATGTGGGTCGTTCGGATTGTCAGGTGAAGATTCGTGGTTTCCGTGTCGAACTCGGCGAAATCGAATCAGCCCTCCTCGGATACCCCGGTATCGACCACGCCGTCGTGCACACCAGCGGCGACCGATTGGCCGGCTACGTCGTCCCCGTCGCGGGATCGGATCTCGACACGTCCGCCGTCCTGGCACACGCCCGCGCGCGCCTGGCCCCGCACATGGTCCCTGCGACCGTGACGGTGCTCGACGCCGTGCCGGTGACCGCGAACGGGAAACTCGACCGCGCGGCCCTGCCGGAACCGGACTTCACCGCGGGGCGCGCCGAGTACCGGGCGCCGCGCAACGCGACCGAGGAGGTGGTGGCCGCCGCGTTCGCCGAGGGGCTCGGACTGGAGCGGGTCGGCCTCGACGACAACTACTTCACGCTCGGTGGCACGTCGCTCACCGCGACGAGCGTGATCGCCCGGATCGCCGAGTCTTCCGCGCGGGCCGTGCCGGTGCAGTGGATCTTCACCCATCCAACGCCGGAATCCCTGGCACACATGATCGTCACGGCACCGGAGGATCCCGGATCGGAGGATGAGGCCGACCGGTCACTGGACGTACTGCTGCCGCTGCGCACCACCGGAACCGGCAGCCCGGTGTTCTGCGTCCATCCGGCGATCGGGTTGGCCTGGTGCTTCACCGGACTGGTGCAGTACCTCGGCGATCGTCCCGTGTACGGGCTGCAGTCCCCGGCGCTCACCGACCCGGACCTGCATGTCGGCTCCCTGGAGAAACTCGCGGCCCGGTATGTCGACCGGATCCGGGCGGTGCAGCCGCACGGCCCGTACCACCTGGTGGGCTATTCGGTCGGCGGTCAGATCGCCCATGAGATGGCGGTGCAGCTCACAGGCGCCGGCGACGAGGTGGTCACGCTCGCGATGCTCGACACCCATCTGGCCGGAGGTCTCGATCGCACGGCCGAGAAGCCCACCATGGCAGCACTTCTCGCCGAGTTCGGCGCGGTGGTCCCGGATGACGGAGATGATGCGAGAACCACAGATCGTGCCGTGGAGGTGCTGCGGCGCACCGGCGGACCGTTCGCGGCCGTGACCGCGGGCGACCTCGAGGCCGTGCACCGGGTGTTCACGCAGACTGTGGACCTCACGCTCGCGCACCGCCCGTCGACACCGAGCGGCGTCGATCTGCTCTACTTCGGAGCGGCAGATTCCTTCGACGCCCCCACGGGAGTCTCCGCGTGGCGGCAGCACATCAGCGGCGAGATCCTCGTGCACAACGTTCCCGTGTCGCACCAGCAGATGACGAGTCCGGAAGCCCTCGCCGGCATCGGCCCCGTCCTCGCACACCACGTGATGATCGCCGACAAGGCGGCGCGCGTCGACGTGTCGTAACGGGTAGAAACGTCGACACCGGGCGGAGGTCAGCGCACCGTCCGCCGCAGCTACGAGGAGACTGCGGTGCCCGCGCGTCGGGCGGGCGTCCGGTCGTCGGCGAACATGGCCTCGATCCTCGACTTGATCTCCGCGGTGCTCATGGAGCCGCCGTGGCGGGGCGTCCGCGACACGGTGGGAGTTGCCGGGATGATCGAGACTGTCGCCATGCGTCCTGCTTTCGTCGGGTACCGATATGTGTGCCTCAGGGTCACGCCTGTGATCTGGTTCACATCGTGGCCGACTATGTTGTACACCACATACCCGGTCATGTGCCACTCGGCCGGGTGGCCAGGTGTCCGGGGACCGCAGCCGTGCCGTTCGGCGAACGAACAGGAAATCCGGCCCCGGTACAGTCGCCGGAATGGATGAGGAGGCGGGCCCGAACCGTCGACAGCTCCGGCTGGTGCAATCCCCGATCCGTCTGTCGCGCGAACAGGACGAAGAACTCCTCGCCCGGTCGGTGATCGATGCGCTCGCCGGTGGCCGGTCGTGGGAGCAGATCGGCACTTGGCTCGGTGTGGCCGCTCCGACTGCACACAGCGGTCCGGTCACCGACCGGGACTGGCAGGAGGCGGTCGTCGATCACGAGAATGCGCGACAGCTATCGGACGGCGTGCGGCGCCCTTTCGCCGGTGACCGGACCGTGTCCGTCCACGGAACTCCGCGGCACCGTGAAGGTGGCGGTGACGCACAGAATTGCGATCGCGAAGCAGGCGATCGTGTACCAGATGTTTCCGAGGGGATCGCCGTTGCCGGTGACACCGTCGACGGCCGCGAGGTAGTCCGGTAACGCGGTCGCCCACAGCAGACCCATCACGCCGAGGTACACCACGCTGTAGACACGGACGAAGTCGTTCGAGTAGGCGGGAACGTCCGACGTCCCACCGCGCAGCCGTGACCACTGCCGCGCCAGGACCGGGATCGAGACGAGCGTGACGAGGACGATTTCCGCCGCGTAGAGGAATCCCCGGACCGTGGTGCTCTCCATCCCGAGAACCGTCGCCGGGATCGGGAGGATGAACGTGCCCGCCGACGCCAGGAGGCCGATTACGATTGTCCGCCACACCAGTTCGAGCCCGGTGAAGGTACGGCCACGGTCGATGTGGCGACCCACGAAGAATTGGACGCACAGCGCCAGCGACATCGGCCACAGTGCCGCGAACACCACGACGCTCGGCAGTGGGACCGCATCGAACATGGGCTGGTTGACCGGGTTGGTGGTCGACCATTCCCACCACCTCAGTTGCGGCCCGAGCTGGTCGAAGATCTCGTAGAACGCGTGGTGCACGAAGCCTACGCAGACCGCGCCGACGAGCACGCCGTATTTGCGGAATACGCCGAGCATCCGGACGAGCTCGAAGGCCAGTGTGGCCATCAGCGGATAGATCGCGATGATGTACAGGGGCAGCCGACCCCACAGAAAGTCCACCGTGAACACGTTGTGCGCGAACATGGTGTCCACGTGTTCCTCGATCCCGAACGCCGCCGGAAAGTACAGCGGCGGTTCGATGACGAACAGATACGCGGTGGCGCCGAACCAGAGCGCCAGGGTGGTCGGATCGCCGTTGCGGCGCCAGCGCAGGATCGCGAACACGAGCGCGAGCACCGACCCGAGCACGATCGTGAACTCGAGAACCGGCAGCGTCCAGTTCTCCAGGGCCAACGGATTGCGGACCTCGACCAGGCCACCGGCCTCGGCGCACGAGAAGCCGAGCGCCGTCGACAGCTGGTCGAACGTGGGTGAGCAGAGATCGGTCATCCGTTGACCACCGCCGCCGCGGACTCGGTCCGACGTTCACCCGACTCGGCGGTGTACCAGCGGGTGCAGTCGTAGCCGGCGTCGTATCGGGTGAACCACTCGTCGGCGAGCGCGGGCAGCTTCTCGTGCGTCGGGTTGTGCTTCGGCATCTGACTCCGGACGACGCCGGCCAGGGCGGTGAGTTGTTCCCCGCGGGGGAGGTCGTCGAACGCGCGCGGCATGATCCCTTTGCTCAGGTAGGGCGCGAACGCGGTGAGCAGTTTCTGCTTGGTGCGGTGTGTCGCGAACATCGACATCGAATCGACCTTCCGCTCTCTCAGTGGGACGTGCTGGTTGAACCCTGCGCAGGCGATTCGGACGACCTTCATCACATGCGTGAAGATCGACGGTGCCATCCTCATCCGGTACAGCTCTTCTCCGACAAGGGAATTGAAGATCACCAGCGCTGAACTTCGGTGTTCGACCTCCTCGACGAAGTGCCAGATGAACAGGGACGCAACCCGGTCGTCGCCCGGCCGGAAGAGGGTCGCGTCGTTGTCGAGCATCAGCTTGAACACCGGCGTGAACGTCGCCTCCAGGTCCGCGGTGTAGGCGAGTCGGTAGTTCAGGCTCGTCGCCTCGGTGAGGAGGTCGAACTCGCCGATCACCGCGTCGAGCGTGTTCTGGAGTCCCGGATACCGCCTGATCAGGGCCTTGACGTGCTGACGGTGCGCGGTCGAGTGGTGGCCCTCCTGGCGCATGAACGCCACGGCCTCCTCCGCGACCTCGGGATCGGTCATCAACGGTTTGGCCTGCATGATCGCCTTGACGATCATCTTCTCGAAACCGATGGCCAGGAACGAGATCGCGTTCGACATGCTCGACCAGGCGGGGTTGTCGGGGTTCCAGAGGAACGGGACGTCCTGTTCGTCGAACGCGAAATCCATCTTTCGGGGGTGCAGGTCGGACATGTGCAATTCCTCGTCTCGTGCGGCATGAGTGGCTGCAGTCTGTGGGCAGGTGGAGACCCGAGACTCAACAACATACACACACACTCAGATCTGTATGATTACTTTCGGCAGATTCGGGGAGAACTGCTGCGGCCGAAAGCGCGAACGCGCTCGCGGTAACCTCTGAGTCCAGGTCGGGCACTGCGCCGTCGTCCCGTGCAGCACGTCCGGGTCGACGACGCCGTGCGAGAGGTAGGGGAACGGGCAATGGCAGGCAGGCGTGGGTGGGGCGGCAGCCCACCCGGAAGTGACGAGGAAGCGTCCCGGCGAATCGTCATCGCCGCAGTCGAGCTCATCAGCCGGAAAGGCACGGCGATCAGCATCGCCGACGTTGCGGAATCCCTCGGCGTCATCCGTCAGACTGTGTACCGGTACTTTCCCAGCACCGACTCGCTGCTACGGGCTGCAGCCATCGCCGCGGTCGACGGATTCCTCGACCGCCTGACGCAACACGTCGCCGGCATCGCGGATCCCGCAGAGGCTGTGGTCGAGGCCGTGATCTACACGCTCAACGAAGCGCCCCGCGTTCCGCAGCTCGGCATCATGCTGTCCGGTTCCCATTCACATACCGAGGGAATCACGTCCGAGGAAGCCCTCGCCTTCGGAATGACGATGATCCGGCGCTTCGACGTCGACTGGGAGCGGCACGGCTACGGGGAGCACGCCCTGCGTGAGCTCGTCGAGTATCAGTTGCGGACCATGCAGTCGTTCTTCATCTCGCCGGGAAACCCGCCGCGTAGCCAGGACGAACTGCGTGCGTACCTGCGCCGATGGGTGGGATCCGCGGTCGCCGTCACGGGGAGTCCGGCGTCCGCTGGGTGACGTCCGGTGGGCCGTCCCAGTCGAGAGCGCAGTTCCTGGTTCGACGACGTGCAGACCCGAATAGACTTGCCGAGGTGACCCGCGAGGATCCCGATCGGCTCTCCGCCGACGATGCCCATATTCTGGGGCTCGAATCGGCGGTGATATCCGGCCATACCCTGAAGCTGGTGGTTCTCGAGCCCGCCGCCGGCCCGCTGGACCTCGATGCCCTGCGAACTGCGGTGGCGGAGCGCCTTTCGAGCCAGCCGCATGCGATGCAGCGGATCGACACGTCGGGTTCGGAGCCGCGCTGGACCGCGGCGACCGCCTTCGACATCAGCGACCACGTCCGGCGTCGGGAAGCGGCCGGGTGTGCGTCGCGGGAAGATCTGTGGCGGGCCGTCGGCACGTTGATGTCCGAGCACCTCGATCACGAGCGCCCGCTGTGGACGTTCGATCTGATCGGACCCCTCGGCGACGGACGCGAGGCGATCGCCGTCCGGATCCATCACGCGATGGCCGACGGGATCGCCGCGGTGCGCTTCCTGGACGACGTGCTCTGGGATCGACACGCCGAACCGAGCCCGCGCCGGTCGCGACCGGGTGTTCGCACCGATGCGACGCAGCGTTCGAGGGTCGACGAGGTGCTGCGGATGCCGGCAGCCATGCGCCGTGAACTCGGCCATCGCGGCTCACGCTCGCCCTTCGACCGTCCGATCAGCGCCGCCCGCGAGCTCGCGTTCACCGTCGCCCCGCTGTCTGAGCTGAAAACAATAGGGGTCTCGCGTCCCACTCGCGCCACCGTCAACGACGTGCTCCTGGCGATCGTCGCCGGCGGCCTCCGCAGCTGGCTCTCCGGCGCAGCGGGGACGCTGCCGCGTCTTCGCGCTCAGGTTCCGGTCAGCCTTCACCACCGAGATGAGGATGCGGACATCGGAAACCGCGATTCCTTCCTGAACATCGATCTGCCACTCGCCGAGCCCGATCCGCTCACCCGCCTCGACCGGATCAGCGCCGAGACCAGAAAGCGCAAGCACCTCGACGACGCCGACGAACTCTATGATCTCTTCCACGCTCTCGGACGCGTGAAGCGCGTCGGGGAGGCCGTACAGCGACTGGCCGGGAGCGCGCGGGAGTTCAGCCTCGCGATCTCGAACGTCCCGGGCCCGCCGGTGCCGGTGAGCGTGTCCGGGCGCCGGGTGGAGCGGCTCTTCTCGTCCTCGGAGCCCGCCGTTCACCACGCACTGCGGATCTCGGCGATTTCCTGCGCCGGGGTCGTCGGAATCGGGCTCTGTACCGACCCGGAGGCGCTGCCCGATGTTGCCCGGCTGGCGGTGGCGATGGAAGATTCGTACGCCGAATTGCGTGACGCCGCATCGACGCCTTGACCTGTGCCTGGATGGGCACCCGGAGACCATGGCCACGCGTTCCGCGTCACTCCGCCGTGCTCGCGACCGCCGACTACAGGAACCGGCGCGAATGATCCAGAATCATCCCGCAGATTGGCCGCGCGTCGGTGGAACACCGGCCGTGGTGTCCGTGTCGGTCGGAGTGGGGGCAGCCGGAGCAGGGGTCGCAGCGTCACCCAGCGACGCTCCGTTGGTGGGCGCAGTCGTCGAGTTCGTGTCGGTGTGCCGGTGCGTGGCCTTCTTCGCCAGTTCACCGACCTTGTGCTGCACTTGCGGCGCCTTGTGCTTGACGGTTTCCGTCGCGTCGCTCACCTTCTCCTGCACGGTGGGGTTGTGCCAGAGTTCGACGGACTGATGTCTCATCTTCTCGTACGTTTGCCGGCCGGATCGGGTGCCCAGGACGAAGCCCACGGCCGCGCCCGCCGCGAAGGTCAACACTTTCTGCATGACATCTCCTGACTGTTGTGTGGCACGAGCGGGTCAGCCGGACCGTCGTCCGAAACCCACTACACAGCGTGCCCCCAACTGGAGAACCCAAACGCACATGCCCGCACGGTGGATCGGCCCGCGGACGCGGTGGTGAACGCCAACACCATGACGGCGCCTCGAACGAGAGCGCCGAGTGGTCGGTGTTCGTCATGGCGTGGCTATCAGCACCTCCCCCTCGAGGCCGTCGGGGTCCCGGAAGAAGACGCTCCGGGCGGTACCGAAGTCGTTGATGGCTCCATCGCTGGCGGCCGCGTCGATCAGCCGTTACCGGATCACCTCGAAGGCTTCCGGTGAGGCCGCCTGCAGGCCGACGTGATCGATGCGACCCCGCCCCCACATCGGTGTCTGACGCTCGGCTTCGGTGTTGCCGTCGATCACGAAGATGTTCAATTCGGTATGCGGACCGATCCGGATGACTGTCATCGTTTCTCCTTCGTCGCGGCCGTGCGGCCGCGTCGGTCCGACGTCGGCATCGAATACATCGGCGTAGAACCTGCCCAGGCGGGCGGCGTCCTTGGATATCCAGGCAATATGGTTGACCCCGTCGAGCAACATGATGTCCTCCGCTCTACATTCGGCGCTGGAGATCTCGTGAGTCAACCGTTGCATATTCTGCTGCGCGAATCAGTGTGATCGCCCGGGCATGAACCGGACAGTCGCGGGTACTCCGTGTGGACGCTGCGCGCGCAGCAAGCGATGGCGGCGCGCCAGCCAGGTCTTCCGGTCTGAATCCCCCCTTGTTCGGGCCGGAGGGCCGCCTCGAAAGATGCTGAGCACCAGTATTGTTCAGGAACAATGCGGATGGTTGCTGGTGCGTCCCCGTCGGGAGCGGATCGCGATGAGGTCACTGCGTCGCCCCTGATCCGGAAGTTTGCCCGTCGATACTCAGGGTTCGGTAGCGACCGAACCCTGCACTTCTCGTCGAGACCGGTGCCGGCGGGTGGTCGTTCATCGCGCAGCCGCGTCAGTCGACGACGGCGCCCCCGGTGAGGTTGATCTCGGTCGCAGTCATCGTCGAGGCCCAGTCGGACGCGGCGAAAACGGCGGCGTTCGCGACATCGGCGTAGCTCGGGCGACGCGGCAGCAGCAGACGGGTGACGTCCGGATCGGGCTCGTCCGGTTCCGGGGAGCCCGGTGACAGCAGCCAGGCGACGCGGACACCCCGCGGACCGAGTTCGGCGGCAAGCTGCCGGCAGAGGCCGGCGAGTGCGGCCCACGCGACATGGGAACCACCGAGGTTCGGGATCGCCTCCCGTCCGCCGGCCATGACGAGGATGACGCCGGTGCCGCGCACCACCATGTGGCGCGCAGCGGCCGTAGCCACGGTGAAGCTCGACGTGATCGCCTTCGCGACAGGCTGCATGACATCACCGACCTGCATGTCCACGAGCGGTGTGCCTTGGACGTCGTCGTTGAAGGTGGCGTTGAAGCAGACGTCGAGGCGGCCGCTCTGGTCCACCACCGCTGCGGCATGCCGTTCGACCGCGTCCCGGTCCACCGCGTCGAGAACGGCGACGTGCGCGATCCCTCCGCCGTCCCTGATGCGGTGGGCGACATCTTCGAGTGTGTCTCGCGTGCGTCCGGTGAGGTGCACCTCGGCGCCTTCTCTCGCATACGCCCGCGCGACCGCCGAGCCGACAGCGCCACTTCCCCCGTGGACGATCGCGGTGCGGTTCTGCAGCAGCATCACTGATCCGCCTTCCGTCTCTCGCGTACCAGGGTAGGACCGCGCACGAGAGGACCGCGTGCGATTCCGGACTTCGTCGTGATCTCGCCGGGCCTCCACGTCCAGGCGCGAGTGTGGCGAGAGCGGTAAGGCGCTGTGGCTGCGGAAGTAGCGACCCGATCGAGTGCGGGCAATATGCCCGGATGCGGACGGATCCGCGGCACGCGGTCGACGCTGGATGGTGAGAGAGCGGTGACGTGTCAGAGGACCGAGTAACCGGCGGGCAGAGGAATGCGGCCGGTCAAGGCCAGCAGCGCCGCAGGTGCTGTTCCCTGTGCTGCGGCCAGGCCACCGATCACCGCGAACGTCTCGGCTACCGCATCGTGGGGAACGTCGGCGCTGACGCCGAGGGCGGCCGCCAAGTCGCAGGTGTGCACCGTCAGCTCGAGGGTTCGGGTCGGGAGGTAACCCTGCAAGGTCATCGTCCCGAATGGGGTGCGCACCAAGGCGGTCGCCGGAGCGGCCCGGACCCGCTCGGGTACCCGGGCAACCAGCGCGGTCAGCGCGGCCATCGGGTCCTCCCCGAGCGCGGCGCCGGCGGCGCGTCCCCGCTCCGCCACCGCTGCGGTGTCAGCCAGGGCACCGGCGATGGCCAGGTAGTACGCAACGGCATCAGCCAGGTCTACCGGACCGGAGTCGTCTCCGGCGACGTCGAGGTAGGTCTCCATCGTCGTCAGCGATCTGCTGGTGTGCCCCAGCAGGTCGCGCACGGACCACTCACCGAGGCCGGGGGAGTCGTAGTGGCCCGTCGCGGAGGCGCTGACTTCGAGGAACCGTCGGGCGGCGCTGTCGAAGGCATGCGCAATTGGACCGTCCATCAGCCCAGTATCGCAGCCGCCGGTGTTCGCCACCCGCGCTCAGCGCACGGTGGGCAGGGGCCATCCCGAAAGCGGATCCGTACCGGACGTCCCGGGGCTTCAGTTCAGTCGCTCGGTGAGGTGTACCTCGACATCGTCACCGTCGTTCTTGCCGATCGCCTTGCGGATGGCAGCAGCTACGGGCAGCTTGTGGGTGCCATCTCCGAGTGCCATGAACGCTCCGGTGAACGGATGCGCGTCGATGGTCCCAGCGACCTTGACCAAACCACGGGTACCGAATATCCGTGCTGAGTCGGGTAGCTGCACGCACGTCCACGTGTCCCCGGGCCGGACCTTGCTCAGCCGGGCGGTGAAAGTGATGTCCAAGGGTTGGGTCTCTGCCATGCTCTTGCTCCTTCGCGGGCGTGAGAGTCCGCCGCCTACCCCGCCGTCACTGCTGTCGAAAGGAAGATGCCGGTGTGGGAGCCGTCCATGCGCCGAGGCGAGACCGACGCATGGGGGCTCGGTCGACGGTCATGGAGAAGTCCTCGGACACTACGGCGGAGGTCTTGGAACGACATCTCGTGGAACCTGTGCCGAAGGTCGGGTGCGGGCGTGGGCTCGGACGGGATCGGTTCCTTGCGCACGTCGTGCTCCATAACCCCAGGTTAATGGGGACCAGAAGTTCCAGCAGTTTCAGTGCACGATCTCGGCTGCATCGATGAATTTCGAGTGCTCGCAGTCGACACCTCTGGACACACCGAGGCGGCCTCGATGAGCGCCGAGGCCCCCGATCACGAGGAATGCTCCGTCAGTCGGCTGTGTGATGCTGGGCCCTTCCTCATAAACCGCAACACCGACGAGATCATGTTCGGCTCCTGGCCGACCTCCGATCACCCGTCCGCCGGACAATGAGCGAATCCCCGATGTCGTGTTCCCTCGTACCCTGAAATCAGCCGACGACTGGCCCGAGACCCGGATAGTCAGCGGTGATGCGGCCGAGGAGATCGCCAAATTCGAGGCCGAGCCCGGCACGGACCTCGTCGCCGCGGCGGCACCGAGTTGGTGAACTCCCTGAATGAGCTTGGGGTAGTGGACGAGTATCGGCTGTGGGTGTTGCTCGCTGCCACGGGCGAGGGGCGCCGCTGTTCCCGGAGTTGAATCGCGTACAAGGAGTTCGATCAGCAGGTACGAGGTGACGCCGTCATCGAGTTCTGACATGGAGGCGTCTGATGCTGCGGTGTTCGGCCACGCGGCGGATGTTCGGTCACGGCGGGTGCCCCGCATCCGAGTGGGGGGGGGCTCGGATGCGGGGCGTCTGTGGGTGATGGAGTTGTGTTGCGGCGCTTTGCCGGTCAGGCCGCGGCCGGGCCGGCCCGCCGATTGTGCGAGGGCAGTGGTTTCCGGAAGGGGTCGACGCCGGGTGGTGGAATGAACCACGGGTGCCGGTCGTCGCCGATCTGCACCTCCCACCCGTCGTGGTGGATCAGCCGGTGGTGGAAACCGCACAGCAGGACGAGGTTGTCCATGTCGGTGAGGCCACCGTCGGCCCAGTGGACCGCGTGGTGCGCCTCGCACCACGATGCCGGCGCTCCGCACCCCGGGAATGCGCATCCACCGTCGCGCACGGCCAACGCCCGACGCTGCTTTCGGGTGGCCGTCCTGCTGGTCAGCCCGACGTCCAGGGGTGCGCCGTGATCGTCGAGGATCACCGTGCTCACCTGCGCATCACACGCCAGATGCCGGGCGGCGGTGATCGTCAGCGGTCCCATCCAGGCCGCCCACGCCACCCCCGTGTCCGCCAGCACCGCCGCCCAGTCCTCCGCCGAGGTCGGCCGGGCGCCACCGGTTGGGCCGGCCGGGCCGGTGCCGGGAGCGTGCCCGCCCGGGTCGCCTGCACGGTCGGTGCCACCGGAGCGGTCCGTGCCGCCCATCCCGCCGGTACCGCCCGTGCGATCGGTACCGCGGGCGTAGGCGAGGTCTCGCGCCCGCACCTGCACGCTGATGTGGGGGCGTTCGCCGGCTTCGGTGCCGTTCAATACTGCTGCGAGATAGCGGCGCAGCAGTTCGGTGAACGCGTCGGCCCGCCGCCGTCCCGGGGTGCGTTCGTCTCTGGTCCCGTCCGTGGCCGGCCGGGGTGCGGCCAGCTTCGACAACGCGGTCAGCAGCATCTCGCCGGTCACCGCATCCAGATCGCCTTTGACCGACACCCGTCCGTTCAGGGTTTTCGATGCGTGCAGTTCGTTGCGGTCGAGGTCTTCGCTCGCGGGGTGCTCGTCGCTTTCGAAGATTCGTTCCACCTTCGCGATACCTTCCCGGATCACGTCGGTGCGAGCCTGCGGTCCGTCCGCCGCGGTCAGCAACGCGTCCAGCACGGGACCCAGCGCGCTCAGCGGCATTCCTTTCGGCGGTCGCTCGCAGAACCGCAGAATCAGCCCCGCGTGATCCGCGGAGATCCTGCAGCCGTAGAACTTTCCGGCGACCTCAGGCTGCGCCCGCAGCCCCCGCGCCAGGTTCACGATCCGACCCGCCGCCCCCGGTTCGAGCATCGTGTGCGCCGCCAGCCACGCCTTCGCGTGGGGATGGCCCAGCACGTCGACTCGGCAGCGTGAATCCACCGCGTCCATCAGCCGCACCCGCACCGCCTCGAGGCGGGTGATCTCCGTGGACACCGCCAGCACCGTCTCGAGCAACTGCGCCTCGGTCAACCGCAGCGTGTCGACGTCCGCCGGATCACCGTCCGGCAACGCCCCCTGAGTTCTCTCCCCGTCCCCCATGCATCAAAACTAGTTCGAACACCAGTTCGAGTCAAGGGGGTTCCCTCAGTTCGTCTGTGCCGATGCACGTTCAGCACGGCACACCCCCTGCGCTGCAGGGACGCGCAACTGTGTGTCCAGGCAATTGGACGCTGCCATCCGCGCTTCCCGGTCTACGTTCAGCAAGCGAAGCATGAGTACGAATACGTACGACCGTCGAAACGGGAGGGTGCCGGTCTCCGATAGCGGCGTCTTGCCCTGCTTCAGGTACCGGGCCAAGGGCAACTGGGGGACACTGGTGTGCCCGTCCGAATTGGCGTGCAGCGTCTTCTCCCTGGACCGAGGGCGTCGAACAGGTCCAGAGCCTGTTGATGTGCGGTGTGACCACGGCTGAGCCCTCCGTGGTGGCGTGCCGGGCTCGGGCCACCAGCTGGGGATACGTCATGTGCGGTCCGCCGAGGTGGCCGGCCAGCATCAGCGGTGCCGGTGCGGGAGTTGTTCCTTGGGAGTATCTTTCGTGTATTTCTGCTAATCTTGCCGGGGTACGTGCCTCAATCAACGGGCATCATCCATCATTTTCACCTCGAGGGAGACGTTGTGGCGCACAGTCGTTACAAGGTTCGGGAGATCGCGCAGCAGGCGGGCCTCAGCGAGGCGACGGTCGACCGCGTGCTCCACAACCGCCCGGGGGTGCGTGAGGGAACCCGCGCAGAAGTCGCGCAAGCGATCGCTGACCTGGACAAACAGCGTTCCCAGCTACGGTTGGCCGGGCAAAAGTACCTCTTCGACGTCGTCATGCAGGCGCCGCCCCGATTCTCCGGGGCGTTCCGCGAAGCGGTGGAGGCTGAACTGCCGTCCCTCGCCCCCGCGGTGGTCCGCACCCGGTTTCACTTCCGGGAGACCGGCTCGGTGCCTGCCATGGTCGAGACACTCGACAAGCTCGTCACACGCCCCTCGCAAGGTGTCATCGTCAAGGCGCCCGACACCACCGAGGTCTCCGACGCCATCGACCGGCTCACCGAGGCGGGGATCCCCGTCGTCACCTACGCCACCGACGTGCCGAACAGCAGTCGGGTCGGCTATGTCGGAATCGAGAACCGGGCGGCCGGGGAGACAGCCGCCTACCTGCTCGAGCAATGGCTGTGCGACAGCGCGTCCAGTGTCCTCGTCACCCTGAGTAGCAACGCGTTTCGCGGCGAAGAGGAGCGCGAGATGGGATTCCGCGGTGCGCTGCGCCGCTCGGTCGGTGTCGGGGGGACCGGCTCTCAGCGCACACTGATCGACATTTCCGAGAGTGAGGGCCTCGACACGACGGTGGAGCGTCTCGTCCTCGACGCACTCGAACGCAACCCGGACATCGAGGCGGTCTACTCGATCGGTGGCGGCAACATGGCGACCGTGCGCGCCTTTAAGAAGCTCGGCCGCCGCTACCGCGTGTTCATCGCCCACGACCTCGATCAGGACAACAAGCAATTGCTCCGGGACAAGAAGATCTCGGCCGTCCTCGATCACGACCTGCGGTCGGACGCGAACCTGGCCTGCCGCATGCTGATTCAGGGACGTGGCGGGCTGTCGGGCGTGACCACGGTGATGTCGCCGATCCGGATCATCACTCCCTACAACATGCCCTGACGGTGACTCAGGATCGGGGATGGGTCGCCTAGCGCCGGAATTCGTGGGTGAGTGCTTCGAGTTTGTCGCCGCCGGTCATTTGCTGGGTGAGTTCTTCGAGGCTGATCTCGTCGAAGGTGCAGTCCAGTTTCTGCCGGCCGCGGCCCAGGAGCACGAAGTGGTCGCCGACCATGTAGGCGTGGTGCGGGTTGTGGGTGATGAACACCACCCCGATTCCTTGGCCCTTGGCGGCGGAGATGTACCGCAGCACCATCCCGGACTGCTTGACACCCAGGGCTGCGGTGGGCTCGTCGAGGATCAGGACGCGGGCGCCGAAGGAGATCGCCCGGGCGATCGCCACGCACTGGCGTTGACCACCGGAGAGCGAGCCGATGGAGGCGTCGACGTCGGGCAGCTCGATGCCCATCTCCGACAGCTCCGACATCGTGGTGGCGCGCATACCGTTCGCGTCGAGGGATTTGAGCGGTCCCTTGCGCAGTTCCTGGCCGAGGAAGAAGTTCCGCCACACCGGCATCAGCGAGACCACCGCCAGGTCCTGTGGGGATTTTCGTTTTCAACACCAGGTAGCCGTTGAAGAACCCGACCGCGAGCGAGACGATCAGGGCGAGGGCGGCGCCCGCCCACAGGTTCAGGTGCAGGTTGTAGGCGATCATCGACGCGGCCAGGGAGCTGGTGGTGACCGCGACGCCGGCGGAGAGGTCGAATTCGCCGCCGATCATCAGCAGGGCGACCGCGCAGGCCATGATCCCGATGGTGGAGGATGCGTAGAGGACGGTGGCCAGGGCCTCGGGGCTGCGGAACGGGGGTGCGACGACCATGAAGAAGACGAAGATGGCGATCGCACCGAACAGGGAACCGATCTCGGGGCGGACCAGCAGCCGTTGCAGGCGTTTTTGTTCCTTCACCCTCTCGTCGTGGACGACCTTGTGACTGGCAAGGTCCAGATCTTGCTGTGTGGACATGCTTTCCTTCCGTGACGCCGACGGCGCCCGGCAGTCGCGATGCTGTGCCGGGCACCGTGCTCAGCGGGTTCCGGCCTGGGCGTACTCGGCGATCGAGTCGATGTTGGACCGGCGACCGGGTTCCCGCGTCGACGGCGGCCTTCACGGCCGGTGCCATCGCATCCGGCTTGGCGAGCGTGACGGCGATGCCGTCGACCTTGCTGTCGCGGGCGCTCTGGACCGGAGTATCGCAGTTCGAAATTGTCGTTGGGGTGTCCGCGGTGCCGGAGGCCATTCCGCTGCCGGTCGATTCGGGTTTCCCGCCGGAGCTCGAGCAACCCGCGAGCAGCACGGCAGCGGCAACCATGCAGGCATGGCGAAGTGGGAGGGTGATGCGGTGAGGGAAGGGTGTGATAGCCCCGCCGGGCCGGACGTCCGAAAGTGGTTCTCACGGCCCGGCGGGGTGAATGGGACTACCGGAGAGGTAGATCCGCGGCGCGGTACGCGGAGTCGATGAGCTCCATGGTGGCGACCGCGTCGTCGGCGTCGATCGGGAACGTGGTCCCATCGGCGAGGTGTCGAGCGAAGGTGTCGAGCTGATAGGTATATGTCGAACGGGTCCCGAGTCGCTCGACGGTGGTGCCGGCGTCGGTGGTGACGGTGATCCGGTCGTCGCCGGACTGGAGCATGTAGTCGTGTGCGAGGGCTTCACCGCGGTCGCCGACGAGGCGCAGGGTCATTTCGAACCGATCCCACGTCATCGAGTTCGTGTTCGATCCCGTTGCGCCGCCGGGGAAGACGAGTTCGATATCGCAGGCCTCGTCGACTCCCCGGGTGCGTTCGACGGCGCGGGCCGCCACCACGGTGGGTTCACCGCCGGCGAAACGGCCCAACTGGCGATGCACGTGCAGGCCATAGCAGCCGAGGTCCATCACCGACCCGCCGGCGAGTTCCAGCTTCCACCGGGGGTCGTCAGGTTTGGGTTCGGGCATCCGCATGACCACTTCGACCCGCTGCAGGGTGCCGAGGGTGCCGTCCTCGAGCAGCTCGAACATCCGCCCGACGATCGGGTGGAAGAAGTAGTGGAACCCTTCCATGATCGGCACACCCCGCTCGCGGGCCGCGCGACGGACCCGATCGGCTTCGGCGGCGTTGCGGGCGAACGGCTTCTCGGTCAGCACCGCTTTACCGGCCTCGATCGCCTTCAGATTCCACTCGGCGTGGAAGGCGTTGGCGAGCGGGTTGTAGATCACGTCGACTTCGGGGTCGGCGATCAACTCGGCGTACGAGTCGACGACCCGCTCGACCCCGTGCGTCTGCGCGAACGTCTCGGCGCGGCCACGGTCGCGGGCGGCGACCGCGACCAGCCGGTGACCCAGGATCCGAGCAGGCTTCACGATCGCCATCTCCGCGATGCGCGAGGCCCCGAGGACGCCGATCCGCAGCTCGCTCACAGCTGCAGGCTCCGCAGGAATGCCGCACTGGCCTTGACGTCCGCGACCGGTCCCTCACCGTCGGGTTCACCGGCGAGGATGGTGTCCTGCTCGAGCACGAACCAGCCGTCGAAACCGGAGTCGACGAGGTGCCGGACCACACCTGCGACGTCGACGTCACCGGTGCCGAGTGGGGTGTACATGCCCTGGGCGACGGCCTGTGTGTAGCTCAACTCGCCGGCCTGCACGCGGGCGGCGAATTCGGCGTCGACGTCCTTGAGGTGGGTGTGGGTGATCCGGTCGGCGGCGGCCCGGGCCAACTCGAGGGGATCAGTGCCGCCGATCAGCAGGTGCCCGGTGTCCAGGCACAGCGGAATCGAGGAGCCTTCGAGGACCCGCTGGACCTCGGTGTGCTTCTCGATCATGGTGCCCACGTGCGGGTGCAGGACCGCGCGGATGCCCTGCTCGGCGGCGACGTCGTGCAGCCGGTCGAGGTTCGACAGCAACGTCTTCCAGCCGGCGTCGTCGAGGTCGGGCCGCGAATCGTAGCCGTCGGAGCCGGTGATCGCGGCCAGCACCAGCACCTCGGCGCCGGCGGCGGTGAATGCGGCCAGCGCGCCGGTAATGTCGGGGACCGGGTCGTGGCCGGCATCGTGCAGCAGAACCGGGGTGAAACCACCGACGGCCTTCAGGTCGTAGGAGGCCAGGGTGGCGGCCAGTTCCTGCGGGTCGGCGGGCAGGAATCCGTCGGGGCCGATCTCGGCGGCCTCGAGTCCGGCGTCGCGCATCTCCGACAGCACCCGCTCGGGGTCGAGCTGGTGGCCCCAGCCGGGAACTTCACAGACACCCCACGAAATGGGTGCTCCTGCAATACGAATCATCGTCGAACCTCACTCATCTGGACTGGTCGGTGGTGGGAGAGGGACAGCGTGGCCGCCTCGGCGATCCACGCCACTTCGAGGGCGTCGGCGGCGGTGCACGGCGAGGGGGTGGTGCCGGCGATCACCTCGAGGAACGCGCTGAGTTCGGCGCGGTAGGCGGTGGTGAAGCGGTCCATGAAGAACTGGTGCGGCGGGCCGTCGGGGAACGTGACGCCGGGTTCGAGGTTGCGCACGGGCGCCCCGGCGTCCCAACCGGCGACGACGCTGTCCTCGGAGCCGTGAACCTCCAGGCGGCAGTCGTAGCCGCGGGCGTTGTAGCGGGTGTTGGAGACGACGCCGAGGGTGCCGCCCTCGAACGTCAGGGTGGTGGTGGCCGTGTCGACGTCGCCGCAGTCGGCGAAGATCGAGTCGCCCTGGTTGGTGCCGGCGGCGTAGACCTCGGTCACTTCCTGACCGACGACCCAGCGGACGATGTCGAAGTCGTGGACGCTGCAGTCGCGGAAGATCCCGCCGGAGGAGGCCACGTACTCGGCCGGCGGCGGTGCGGGGTCGAGGGTGGTCGAGCGCACGGTGTGCAGCCGGCCGAGTTCTCCGCGCACGACGGCGTTGCGGGCGGCGACGAACGCGGGATCGAACCGGCGGTTGTACCCGATCTGTACCGGCACCGTCGACGTCTTCAACCGCTCGACGACTTGGTAGCTCTCGTAGGCGGTGAACGCCACGGGCTTCTCGCAGAACACCGGAATCCCGGCATCGACGGCGGCCAGGATCAGCGGCGCATGCGCCGGGGTGGCGGCCGCGATCACGACCCCGTCCACGCCCGAGGCGAAGACCGCAGCTGCGTCCTCGACCGCGCGCGCCCCGAACTTGGCGGCGACGGTTGCGGTGACGTCCGGACGCTCGTCGGTGACGACGAGGCCGTCCACGCCCGGCAACTGAGCGAGGGTGTCGGTGTGGAATGCACCGATCCGGCCGAGGCCGATCACGCCGAGTGTCGATCCCATCAGTCCTGCCCTCCGATAACGGTCTGGTCCCAGTCGATGACCGAGCCGGTGACGACGCCACTGCGATCCGAGAGCAGGAACACCACCATGTCGGCGATCTCGTCGACCTGCCCGAGCTTGCCCATCGGCACCTTCGCCGCAGCCTCGGCGGCCCAGTTGTCGTCGGCGCCGTGGAAGCGTTGCTGGATGGCGGTCTCGCCCTCGGTTTCGGTCCAGCCGATGTTGAGGCCGTTGATCCGGATCCGGTCGAAGCGGTGTGCATAGGCGGCGTTGCGGGTCAGCCCTGCCAGCCCGGCCTTCGCCGAGACGTACGGGGCCAGGTAGGACTGCCCGCCGTGCTGTGCGATGGAGATGATGTTGACGATCGTTCCCGGCGCCTTCCGCGCGACCATGTCCGCGACGGCGGCCTGCATGGTGAAGAACGGGGCCCGCAGGTTGACGGCCATGTGCTGATCGAACAGTTCGGGGGTGGTATCGAGGAGGGTGCCGCGGGTGGTCAGGCCGGCCGCGTTGCACAGTGCGTCGATGCGGCCGAACTCCTCGATGGTCCGGGTCACCGAGTTCTTCGCCTCGGCCGGGTCGGCGAGGTCCGCTTGCACGAACCGGACCTGCGCGCCGGTTGCCTCGAGTTCGGCGGCCAGGGTCTTACCGGCCTCGGCCCGGCGGCCGGTGAACACGACCTTCGCGCCTTCGCGGGCCGCGGCTCGCACGACGCCTGCGCCGACACCTTGCGTCCCTCCGCTGATCAGAACGACTTTCCCGTTCAACAGGGTGGCCACTGGATTCCTTTCGATCTGTCCCCACCGGCTTCGGTGCCGGTGGGTCGCTGATGCACACGTCCGGTCTGTGCGCCCTTGTCAGTCTTGTTGTGACGTACGCCTCAATCAATACGGTGTTCCCATCATTTTCACCTCATCGCCGCGGATCGAATGGCGATGGGGGAGCCGGTGAGATCAGTTGCCGTCCCGGTTCGCGGCCGCCAGGTCGGCGACCTCGAAGCACCGCAGGGCGCCGTCACGTGCCCGGGAGAGAGCCTCGGCGACGGGCAGTTTCCGGAACTCCTGCGACATGTGCTCGACACCCCACGGTCCGTCGAAGCCGATCCGACGGATTGCATTGATGAACTTCGGAACGTCGAAAATGCCTCTGCCGCAGGGAACTCGGTTGTCGAAGGTGTCCTCGAGATCGGTTCCCCGCACGACAGTCCAACCGTCGTCGAGTTCGACGCCGAACACGAAGCGCGACGGAATGATCTCCGGCAACGTGTCGTAGTCCGTCCCACCCCGGAAGGCGTGCCAGATGTCCAGGATGAGCCCGCCGTTGGGGTTTCCGACGTCCTGGACGAACCGTGCAGCCTGTTCGGTGGTCTTGACGTGGTGCGAGAACGGGGTGTTCTCGAACGCGATCTTCACGCCCGCGGCGGCGCCGTCCGTTGCGAGCGCGTCGAACTGCTCGCAGAGCCGATCGCGGGAGACAGCGACACCGTCGTCGTCCGCGCCGACCTTGATGTTGTCGACTCCGAGGACGGGGGCGGCCTCGAACAGGTCACGGCGGACCTCGTCCGACACTGCGCGGGCATCCCCGGTGGTCCACCAGTTCGTGATCCACTCGAGTTGGACGTGGGTGATGCCGTTGTCGGCGAGCATTTTCGCGACGTCGCCGAGGCCGATCGTCTCGCGCGCGGCGACCAGGTCGGGGCGGGCCAATCCGAATCCGGTGTAGCCGGTGCGGGCGACGGCCTCGATGCGCTCGCGGATCGGGACCGGACTGCGGTCCGAACCTCGTGCCGGCATCACGTCACCGGCGGAAGTCCAACAGGCGGCCAATAGTTCCGGACGTGGTGAGCTGATCATGCCCAGTACCCTTCGGTGGTCGTCTCGATCGTAGAACGCGGACGGCGAGGAAGTCGTAGAGCGACAGTCATGAATTCCTCACCGGGGTGACGGCGCCCGCGTTGTTCATCGATTCGATCAGCGCTTCCGCCACCTCGATGGCGCGCAGACCGTCGCGGGCGGACGCCAATGGGCTGCGGGTCCCGGCGTGACTCGGCGCCAGGCTCACCGTTCCGGTTTCGCCGACCACCTCGTAGGGCACGTCGTAACCGTATCGTGCGTTGACGAACACATCGACCACGGTCAGCACATCGTCTGTGGTACGCAGCATCAGGATCTGCGGGTCGTGCCGGGTGACCAGGTCGGCGCATTCGCCGACACTCGGGGCCAGCGGCTTCTCGCACAGCACCGGCTTGCGGTGATCGAGGCACAGCCCACCTGCTCGGCGTGGGCGGAGTCGTGGGACGCGATGATCACCGCGCCGACGTCCGGGGCGGTGATCAGCTCTGCCGCGGTCGCGACTGTGCGGGCGCCGACTTCTTCGGCGATCGTGGCGGCGCGGGAGGAGTCGAAGTCGGTGATCACGGTGGACGGTCATGACGCCACCGCGGCCGGTTCGCGGCCGTCGAGAACCGCGATGGCGCCCTCGACCGCGGCGCGGATCGTCAGGGCCATCGCCCGATCCGTGAACCCCATCAGGTGCGGGCTGAGAGTTGTGTTGGCATGGTCGAACACCGGGTGGTGTTCGGGCGGTTCGGGATCGAAGACGTCGAGGCCGAGCCCCGCGAGGTGCCCGGACTGCAACGCCGCGTGCGCGGCGTCGAGGTCGATCAGCGCGCCGCGGCTGCAGTTGACCAGGATCGCTCCGGGCCGCATGACTGCCAGCCTCGTCTCGTTGATCAGGTGATGGTTCTCCGCGGTCAGCGGCGTGTGCAGGGTGACGAAGTCACTGGAGGTGAGCACCTCGTCGACATCGGCACACCGGTACGCCTGCGGGATGTCCGCGAACGGGTCGTAGGCGCGGACGTTCAGGTCGAATGCCTCGGCGATCCGGGCGACCTTGCGGCCTATCCGCCCGAACCCGGCGATGCCCAACGTTGCTCCCTCGAGATCCCCGACGGTCACGTTTCCGCGTTCGGCCCAGCGGCCGCCCCGCACCAGATCGGTCAGCGTCGGCAGCCGCTTGACCAACGAGAGCAGGTGCGCGAAGACACCCTCGGCGACCGAGACGGTGTTGCTGCCCGGGGTGATGACCACCGGGATGCCGCGCCGCCGTGCCTCGGCGACGTCGACGAGGTCGGTGCCGACCCCGGTGCGGGCGAGGACCTTCAGCGCCGGCATCCGGTCGAGCATCGCGGCGTCGACGGTGAACGCCGCCCGCACGATCGCGGCCTCGGCGACCGCCAGCTGTTCCTCGGTGGGGTCGAGGACCAATTGTTGATGGGCGGCCAGATACGGGTCGACGAGCTCCCGGTCGAGCGGGCCCAGGCCGACGAACAGTTGAGTGGAGATCGTTGTTGACATCAGCGTCCTTGCAGGTGTCGAAAGGGCGGTCAGGCGGTGCGGGCGGCGGTGGTGCCGGCAACGACGTCGAGCTTCTGCCACTGCCCGGTGGCGGCGGAGGTCTCGGCGGCGGTGACGATCGCGGCGGCCGAGGCGGCGTCGTGCACGTTCGAGTTCTCTTGCGGCCCAACGGTGACGGCGAGCAGGAACTTCTTCGCCTCGATCGTCTTGAGGTCGTCGAAGCCGAGGGCGTTGCCCGGGCCGGGCTGGAAGCGGGAGTAGTCGCCGTGCGCCGGGCTGGCGTTGACCGTCGTGTAGCCCTGTTCGGCGTTGGTGCGGCCCAGGCAGACCTTCAGCTCGTTCATCCGCTCGAAGTCCCACGTCAGGGATCCGTCGGTGCCGTAGATCTCGATCCGGTAGCCGCACTCGGGTCCGACGATGACCCGGGAGGCCTCGATGGTGCCCACCGCACCCGATCCCGGTCCCTCGGATCCGAATCGCACCAGCGCCGCGGCGTAGTCCTCGTTCTCCACCGGGCCCATCTCACCGTTCTCGATGACCGCGAAGTGGGTTCCGCTGCCCATCGCCAGCTTCGGGCGTTCGGTGTAGACGGTGCTGGTGAGGGCGTTGATCTCGGCGATCGGCCCGACCACGTACTGGCACAGGTCGCTGGCGTGGCTGAACAAATCTGCCAGCACGCCGGACCCGGCGAGTTCCCGGTCGAATCGCCAGGACAGGGCGCCGTTGGGTTCGTTGGCGTATCCGGAGAAGAACGAGGCCCGCACGTTGGTGATCCGGCCGAGGCTGCCCTCGGCGATCAGCTTCCGGGCGTGCTCGACGGCGGGGGCGTGCCGGTAGTTGTAGCCGATCGAGGTGATCACCCCGGCGTCGGTGGCCGCGGCCTCGATCGCCGCGGTCTCGGCGTAGCTGCGTCCGACGGGCTTTTCGATCCAGAAGTGCTTGCCCGCCTTCGCCGCGGCGATGCCGATCTCGGCGTGCAGGAAGTTCGGTGCGCAGATGGAGACGACGTCGATGTCCGGGTGGGCGAGGACCTCGCGGTAGTCGGTGGTGCCCTCGGCGAAACCGAGGACGTTCTTGGCGAACTCGACCCGGCTCTCGGCCGTGTCGGCGGCGATCACCAGTTTCGGGGTGACTCCGAGTTCGGGATAGACGATCGGGACGTCGCGGTAGGCGCGGGCATGAAGCTGGCCCATCCAGCCGACGCTGATCAGTCCGACTCCGACGGTGCGGCTTGTGCTCACGATGAGTTCCTTTGCTGGTCTTGTTCGGGACGGGCGGTGGCGAACGCGTCGGTCAATGCCGCGGCGAGCAGGGTGGAATCGGAGCCGACGGCCACGAATCGGAAGCCGAGTTCGACGTAGCCGGCGGCCAGGGCGGCAGTGGCGGCGAGGATGCCGGCGGTCTTGTCGTGCTGGTGGGCGGCCTCGAGCACTCGCCCGAGCGCGGTGGTGAACACCGGGCTGTCGAACTGCAACGGCACCCCGAGCGCGAATGACAGGTCCAGTGGGCCGACGAACAGCACGTCGACACCGTCCTGGGCGGCGATCTCGTCGACCGCGTCGAGTGCGGCGAGGGTTTCGATCTGGATGACCCCGAGCGAGGTCTGCTCCTCGGCGAGCAGCACGGAGCGGTCCATGCCCCACCGGCAGGAGCGGTTGTAGGTGGCGACCCCGCGGTCGCCGCGCGGCGGATACGCCAGGTGGGTGATCGCGTCGACCACCTGATCGGGCTTGTCCAGGCGCGGCACCATCACCCCGGCGGCACCCTGATCGAGGACCCGTCCGATCCGGATGCGTTCCCCGGATTCGACCCGCACCACCGTCGGGACACCGTACGCACCGGCGGCGAGAATCGAATCACGCAGCGCGTCTTCCGATCCGGCACCGTGTTCGAGGTCGAGCAGGATCCAGTCGGCACCGGCCGCGGCACACACCTCGGCCGCGGTCGAGGACGCCATGCCGACGAACGTGCCGACGGTGGTCTCACCCTGTGCCAGACGCTGACGCAGGGTTCCTGCGTCGAGAGGGCTGTTGTTGCTCATCCGAACCACCTCTGCCGTCCCACGGCGTTGTCGTAGTCGGCGCGCAGGGTCTGCACCCATTCCTGGTTCGAGACTTCGGCGGGGGCCACGTCCCACCAGACGTCCCCGCCGGGCAGGTCCACGTGCGGCACCGTCGGAACCACGATGACCACCGGCCCGGAGACCTCGCGGGTGTCGGCCAGCGCGGCACGGACCTCGGCTGTGGTGGTGGCGCGGATAGCGGTGGCGCCGAGGCCCTCGGCGATCTGGCGCAGGTCGACCTTCAGGTAGTCGCCCTCGAGGCGGGCCTTGTCCCCGCTGTCGGCGATGATGTCGCCGTCGGTGCGGTAGCGGAACTCGTTGCCGAATTCGCGTCCGTTGCGGTTCATCTGCAGGCGGTGGATGACCTGGTAGCCGTGGTTCTCGGAGACGACGACGGTGACGTCGAGGCCCTCCTGGGCGGCGGTGACCAGTTCGGTCGGGGCCATCAGGTAGGTGCCGTCGCCGATAAAGGTGACGATCCGCTGTCCCTGGTTGCCCTCGGCGAGGCGCACGCCCATCGCGGCCGGGATCTCGTAACCCATGCAGGAGAACCCGAATTCGAGGTGGCAGTGCCGATTCCCGGTCGCGTCCCAGACTTTCTGCAGGTCGCCGGGCGGGCCGCCGGCCGCGGCGATGATGGTGTCGCCGCCACGGGCGTGCTCCTGCAGCAGCCCGATCAGTTGCGGCTGGGTGAGCACCGCACCGGTGACCGGTGCGTGCGGGTGCTGCGCGGGGTCGAATGCGGTGTCGGGGTCGAGGGCGGCGGCCCGGATCGGGGCCCAGTCCGCCTTCGCCGACCGCACCGTCTCCCGCCACGCCGTGCTGGTGGTGTGTCCGGCGAGTGCGGCGGTCAGCGCCGCGAGGCCGAGGCGGGCGTCGGCCAGGATCCCGGCGGCACCCTGCTTGCGGGTGTCGGCGTCGACCACGTTCAGTGATGCGAAGCGGACGTTGTCATTCTCGAAGATCGACTGCGAGCCGGTGACGAAGTCGGTCAGCCGGGTGCCGACACCGATCACCAGGTCGGCCTGCTTGACCAGCGTGTTCGAGGCGAAGTTACCTTCGAGGCCGACGCCGCCGACCTGCCACCACTCGTCCCGGCCGACCGCTCCCTTGCCGCCGAACGACTCGACCACCGGAATCCCGACCTGCTCCGCGAGTTCCTCGAGGGCGGCGGTGGCCTCCGAATAGTGCACACCGCCACCGGCGATGATCACCGGACGCTCCGCCTCCCGGATCTGGGTGGCGACCTCGTCGACCTCGGTGGGGTCGGGGAGCGGGCGGCGGATCTTCCAGTCGCGGGGCTCGAAGAACTCGACCGGGAAGTCGAAGGCGTGGGACTGGACGTCCTGCGGCAGCGACAGCACCACGGCACCGGTGTCGGTGGGGCTGGTCAGCACGCGCATCGCCTGCGGGAGCGCGGTCAGCAGTTGCTCCGGGCGGGTGATGCGGTCGAAGAACTTCGCCACCGGACGGAACGTGTCGTTGACGGTGGCGTCGGATTCGCTGGCGTGCTCGAGTTGCTGGAGCACCGGTCCCTGGTGCCGGGTGGCGTAGGTGTCACCGGGCAGCAGCAGCAACGGGAGCCGGTTGACGGTGGCCAAACCGGCGGCGGTGACCAGGTTCAGCGCGCCCGGTCCGATGGAGGCGGTCACCGCGAGGGTGGCGCGGCGGCGGCTGGCCTTGGCGTACGCGGTCGCGATGTGGGCGAGGTACTGCTCGTGCCTGCCCTGGATGAACGGCAGGTCGTCGGACAGTTCGTCGAGGGCCTGTCCGAGGCCGGCGACGTTGCCGTGTCCGAAGATGCCCAGAGCGGCCGGGATGAGGCGACGACGGTCGCCGTCGGCGACCGAGTATTGCGCGGCGAGGTATTTCACGACCGCCTGGGCGGTGGTCAGCCGGATTGTCTTGTGGGTGCTCAGTGATGTCATGTCGTCGTTTTCTGTGAGTGCCACGAAAGTGTCTGAGGGGGAAGCGGGTTACCAGGGGCGGCCGTGGAGGACGATGGTCTTCTCCTCGGTCATTTCCTCGACCGCCGAGCGGACGCCTTCCTTGCCGATGCCGCTGCCCTTCAGGCCGCCGTACGGCATGAGGTCGGCGCGCCAGAGCGGGGTCCAGTTGATGTGGATGTTGCCGGCGTCGATCTGCCGCATTGCCCGCGCGGTGGCGCTGACATCGGAAGTGAACAGTCCTGCGCCGAGGCCGTAGTCGCCGTCGTTGGCGAGGGCGATCGCCGACTCGATGTCGGCGGCGGACGAGACGGCGACCGCGGGGCCGAACAGTTCGTCGCGGCTGAATGGGGAGGTCGGGTCGACGCCGGCGACGACGGTCGGGGTGACGACGGCGCCGTCCCGGTCACCGCCGGTGAGGATCTTTGCGCCGGCCAGCGCGGCTTCGGCGATCGCCGAATGTACTCGGGTGGCTTCGGCTTCGGAGATCAGCGAGCCCAGCTTGGTGTCGGTGTGGGAGGGGTCGCCGACGACGATGTCCTCGACCTTGGGGACCAGGGCGTCGAGGAAGTCCGCCTCGACGGACTGATCCACGATCACCCGCTGCACGCTGATGCAGACCTGACCGGCGTTGATGTAGCCGCCGGCAGCGACTGCCGAGGCGGCGAGTTCGATGTCGGCGTCGGGGAGGACGATGACCGGGCAGGAGGCACCCAACTCCAGTGACAGCTTCTTGATACCGGCGATGGACGCCAGCCGCGTTCCGGTCTGGGTGGAGCCGGTGAACGACACCTTCCGCACCCGTGGGTCGGTGACCAGGACGTCGCCGAGCACGGAGCCCGGGCCGGTCAGCACCGACAAGGCCTCGGGGGCCAGGCCGGCGTCGACGAAGCACTCGGCCAGCTTCAGCGCGGTCAGCGGGGTGGTGCGGGCAGGCTTGAGTACCACCGCATTACCCGCGGCCAGCGCGGGCGCGATCTTGTGCAGCACTAACAGGGCCGGGTAGTTGAACGGTGTGATCGCCACGACTATCCCGCAGGGCTGGCGCAGCGTGAACCCGATCTTCTCGAGCCCGGTTCCGGGGTTGGCGTCCAGCGGCAGCGTCGAGCCGTAGAGCTGGCTGCCCTCGAACGCGGCCAGTCGGATGATGCTGCCCGACCGGCTCGCCTCTCCGCGCGCCTCACTGATCGGCTTCCCGGTCTCGGCGCTGATGGTCTGCGCGAGGTCCTCCGCGCGTTCGTCGGCCAGATCCGCGGCTCGCATCAAGATCGCCACCCGCTCGTGAGCGGGAGTGGCTCGCTGGATTCGGGCACCGAGCTCGGCCCGGTCCAGGGCGAAGGCGGCATCGGCGGCGGTGGCCACCGGAACCGCATCGACCGTGTGACCGTCGAACGGGGACCGGATGATCTCGGTGGTGCGGTCAGCGGCGCCACGCCACTCACCGGCGAGCAACATGTCCATGTCGGGCTCCATATCGGGACTCGTTCGCCGCCCACCGTGAGGACGGCAGGGCGACTGATTGAGGGTTGCTTGAAAAGTTTTGGTGTCAAATCGAATACCAGCCGCACCCGGCGCGGCAATGACGCGGCGGGCTGCGTGGTATCGCCGTCACCGGCGGCTGCGGCGGCCGGTGAGCTAGGCGGAGACGGGGCTTGTCTCGTCGGACCTACGAATCCACGAGCGTCTGTGCCACTTCGGTGGGGAACTGCTCATGCTCATGCAGCCAGTCTTGCTGTGACTGGCACCTCAATCAAGGTCAAAAACCCATCAAAATCGCCTCATGCGGAGGTGTCGGCGATCGGGGGTCGAGTCGGTCGCCGACCGGGCTCAGACCGAGCGGCGTGTCAGTACGAGCGGATCCCCGTCGGTGATCGCGATCGTGTGTTCGCTGTGGGCGGTCCGCGAGCCGTCGGCCGATCGGATGGTCCACCCGTCGGGGTCGTAGACGATCTTGTCGGTTCCGCGGGCGAACCAGGGCTCGAGTGCGAGGGTCAGTCCGGGGCGCAGCACCAGGCCCCGGCCGGCCCGCCCCTGGTTGGACACGTGCGGGTCCTCGTGCATCGTTCGACCGAGCCCATGCCCACCGAATTCGGTGTTGACCGGGTAGCCGTAGTCGGCGGCGACCGCGCCGATCGCGGCGGAGATGTCGCCGAGGCGCCCGCCCGGACGTGCGGCGTCGATACCGGCGGCGAGTGCGCGCTCGGTGGCCTCGATCAGTCGCTGGTCCTCCGCTCGGGGTGTGCCGACGATCAGGCTGCGCGCCGAGTCGGCCACCCAGCCGTCGACCGAGACGGCGATGTCCATGCTCAGCAGGTCTCCGTCGCGCAGGTCGTAGTCGTGCGGCAGGCCGTGGAGCACCGCATCGTTGACGGACAGGCAGATGACGTTGCGGAACGGGCCACGGCCGAACGACGGCGCATAGTCCCAGTAGCAGGACACCGCCCCGCGGTCCTCGATCAAGTGCCGGGCGCGGTGTTCGAGGTCGAGCAGATTCACTCCTACCAGGGCGCGCGATTGCAGGTCGTCGAGCAGTTCGGCGATGAACGCGCCGGTGGTGCGCATCGACTCGATCTCCTGTGACGTCTTCAGTTCCAACACGCGCTCACGCTCCACTTTCTCGCAGACAGACCGGTATAGAAATACCAGGCTAGTGGATGGCTCGGTATTTTCATACCGAGCGTGGCGTATCCTTGTCGCATGGTGCGATCTCCTTTGACGCCGCAGCAGCGGGCCGCCGGCAAGCGACTCGGCGCTTACCTCCGGCAGGCGCGCGGCGACCGCAAGCCCGCCGAAGTGGCACTTGCCGCGTCGATCTCACCCGAGACCCTGCGCAAGATCGAGACGGGACGCCTGGCAACCCCGGCCTTCACGACAGTTGCCGCACTCGCGGCTGTGCTGGCGGTCCCGCTGGAGGACCTCGCCCAGATCTGCCTTCCCGACCTGAACCTTCAGCAGACCGGGTGACAAGCGAGGCGGCGGAGGGGCAGGGGAAAGGGGGGGCCTGCCGGGGGGGGTCCCCGGAGCGGGGGGTAGGAAGCAAGGAGAGTCTCCCTCCTCTTCTTTGTCTGTTTTTTTTTCCCCCCCCCCC
>NZ_JBHVEY010000025.1:0-25311 GCF_042802055.1 Rhodococcus sp. NPDC057529 | reverse complement strand
GTGTTGGGGTCCCCGTTGGAGGACCTCCCCCAGCTTCCCCTCCCCCCCCTAGCCCCCAGGGAAACGGGGGGAAAGGAGGGGCCCAACTTCCCGGGGGGCGGGTGGCGCCTGCCTGGGCAGCTGCCCGGAGTCGGCGATCAGACGCCGAGGAGCTTCTCCGTATTCTCGTGGGCGATGCGGTGTTTCGCATCCTCTGGCAGGTTGGCGTCCTCGAGAAACGCGACGGCACCCTCGTTGCCGATGAAGGGGTAGTCGACGGAGTAGAGGATGCGCTCGACGCCGAGGGTTTCGACGCAGTACTGGAGTTGCGCCTGGCTGAACATCCCTGATGGGGTGATGTAGACGTTGCCGCGAACATAGTCGGAGACGGTGCGGTCGAGCTGTGTGAGGGTCTGCGGCAGGGCCTCGTCGAGGCGGTCGAGGTAGAAGGGGATCATCTCGCCCCAGTGACCGAGGACGAACTGCAGGTTCGGGTAGCGGTCGAGAACTCCGGAGAGCACCAGGTGCAGAAAGTGCACGGCGGTCTCCTGGTGCCAGCCCCAGGCGCTGGTCTGCAGACGCGTGGTCACCAGCGGGGCGAGTCCGGCGTAGTTGGAGTCGGTCGTTTCCCGTGGTGGCACGGCCGGGTGCAGGTAGATCGGCACGTTGCGGGCGGCGGCGGTGGCCAGGATCGGGTCGAAGCGGGGTGCGTCGAGGAACTCGCCGTCGGTGCGGCCGTTGATCATGGTGCCGACGAATCCCAGTTCGTCGATGCAGCGGGCGAGTTCGGTGGCGGCCGCATCGGGTGCGGTGGTCGGCAGAGCGGCGAAAGCGGCGAATCGGTCCGGGTGGGCTCGCACGGCGGCGGCGGCGGTGTCGTTGGCCGCGCGGACCAGGTCGGGGGCAACGTCGGAGGGCACTTGCTGAGTGGTCAGGCAGGACAGGACCTGCATGCTGATGCCGTGGCGGTTCATGTCGGCGAGACGTCCTTCGCCGAGATCCTGCAGCACCTGCGCGGTCGGGGTGTAGCTGAGTCCGCTGGCGGGATCGTAGGCTGCGGCGAAATCGGGGCTGAGCTCTCGCGCGAGGGGAGCGCTGGCGGCTGCGATCGCGGGGTCGAGGTAATGCTCCTCGAGCGTGATGATCCTCATCGGCGCTCCGGCGTGGTGGTGGAGGGTAGGCGGAGGGGTGTTCCGGCGACGTAGACGGCGCGAATGCATCGAGTGGCGGTGATGGTGCTGGTGGGATCGCCGTCGACGAGGAGGAGATCCGCGCGCAGTCCGGGGCGGATACGGCCGCGGTCGGGCAGATCGAACGCGTCCGCGGTGCGACTGGTGGCCGCGCGCAGGGCGTCGGTGGGTGTCAGGCCGGCGTCGACGAGAAGTTCGAGTTCGCGGTGCAAACTCGTTCCATGAGCGACTTGGGTGTGGGCGCCGGGTTCGGCGTTGGCGTCGGTCCCGGCCAGCACGGCTGCTCCCGCGCTGTGCAGAGCACCCACACTGCGCAGCGCCCCGGCGAAAGCCTCCCTGCTGTTGTGTGCGAAGGCGATCCCTTCCATCAATGCCAGTGTGGGGATGGCGATCCGGTCCTCGGCGACCATTCGTCGGACCGTGTCGGGATCGAGCGGTCGGCCGAGCGGGATGTGGGTGAGCATGTCCGCGCCGGCGTCGAGGGCCATCGTGAAGGCCGCTGCGGTGGCCGCGTGCGCGATGACCTTCCTTCCCACCCGGTGCGCTGCGTCGACGAGCGCGGTCACCGTGGGCAGATCGGGACCGCCGTCGCCGGGTGCCTCGGTGACGATCTTGATGTAGTCGGCGCCCTCGGCGATACGGGCGTCGACGAACCGCCCAGCCTGATCGGGTCCGGTGATCACCGCTTCGGCGGGAACGAACCGGGAATGGGGACCCGCGGGGCCGATAGCCGGCAGGCCGGGGCTGCGAAAGTCCGCGAGCCCGCCGCGTCCCGCGATGTCGCGCAGTCCTGCGAGCTTCTCGGCCGGCCACGTGGCCATGTCCAGGCCGGTGGTCGCACCGAACCCGGCAAGCTGCCGCAGGGTGTCAGCGTCGTGCAGATGGATGTGTGCGTCGATCAGCCCGGGAAGCACGGTGGCGCCGCCACCATCGACCACGGTGGCGCCGCCACCATCGACCACAGTGGCGGCGGCGCTTGCGCCGGCGGATCCAGCGGGGGTAACGGAGACGATCCCGCCGGCGTCGAAGGTGACGTCCATGGGGAGGGGAAGCGAATCCTCGCCGTCGAAGACGCGGACTCCCGTGATGCGGGTGCGGGCCGTCATCGTCCGGTCTCCAGCCATTGGTGAGCGGCCTGTTTCATCTCGACTTCATGGTCGCTGCCCTTGGTCGCGAAGACGCCGGTGACGGGGAATCCACTCTTGTCGAGCAGATAGGCCAGGGCGGCGTACTCGGACGGGTACTTCGCGGTGGTGCCGGCGTCGATGTCGACGATGCCGCAGGGGAAGGTGAACGAGCCCATGTCGTAGATGCTGCGGCGGTCGACGATCTTCCAGACACCATCGCGCTTCTCGATGCGGTCGAGGAATCGATTGTGACTGAGGCAGCCGAGCTTCAGTGCCACGTTCTCGGCGACGATCATCGCATTCGTCTCGGCGACCGCCCGGTTGCCGTGAAACGTCACCACCGGAGACGTGATCACGTGCTTCGTCCTCAGATCCGACGCACCCATTCGTGCCGAGGCGTCGACGAAGTCGGTGAAGAGCCCTGTGAACCAGGTGATTTCGATGATGCCGTCGGGGTGGAACAACTCCCGCATCGCGTCCCATTGAGCGAGGTCGCGGCGGATCCAGCCGGTCATGAGGTCGTCGATCGCTCGACGGTCGGCGAGATAGGAATCCATCAGGAAGCTCCACTTTCGTGCCGTGGGAATGCCGGGAGTCCGGCGTGACGGGTGGGGACGAGAGCTGCAGGCATGTCGATCACTCCTCGGGTTGCAGTGCGGTGGAATGGAACAAGGTCAGGCGAATGCCGTCGTCGAATTGTCGCCAGACCGCGGTGGCCCGCGCGCTGATCTGGCGCGAGCCCGTGGCGAACACGACTTCAGCCTGCATGCGGTAGGTCAGAGCAATGGCCGATCCCAGCTCGGTGACCCGGTGATCCTGTGCGGTGACGGTGGCATAACGGAATTGGCCGGTGGCCAACTTCGTCAGGTAGTCCGTCTTCGTGTCGACCTCACCGGACGAGTGAATGTACAGCGCGGTGTCGGCGATGAGGGCATCGAGGGTGTCCAGGTCGCCGGCGACCATCGCCGCGAGGCGGTCTCGGTCGGATGAGCGAGCTGCGGTCAGGAGAGCAGCGTCCCCGGTCATCGCGCGTCCGCCGGGTCCGGTCGGTGATCGAAAATCTTGTCCCGGCACAGTGCGGTCAGCGTCTCGCGGACACTGTGATCGAGGCGGGTGTGGCTGTCGCGCAGGATCTCCGCCAGCCGTCGGTAGAAGGTCTGCGGCACGATCCCGAACTGCGGCAGGATGTATTCGTCGCCACTGTCGAACGGAGCCCACTGAAGCGCGAATCCGACGATGTCGCGTGCCCCGGCGATCCCTGGGCGCGGGTATTGTTCCGGCTGCGTCACCGTTGCCATGATGTTGACCTCTGTCCTTACGTGCTGGAGGCGGACTGTGCATCGACGGAAGCGGCAAGGGCATACGCTTCGCGCACAGCGGGCACGAGTTGTGTGGCGGCGGCCGGATCGGCGCGCTCGGTGACGAGCCGGAGAATATTGCCGCTGCGGCGGTCGGTGGGGACGTCGTCACCGCGCGCAGCGATGAGGGCGTGAAAGTGCCGGTGGTTCTCGCCGAAGACCATCAGGTAGGTGGCGGGGGCGCCGGTGACCTTGGTGACGGCCGCGGTCAGGTCACGAGCCCGACGGCCGAGAGTGCTCACTTCGTCGTCGTCGAGACCGGTGATCCGCTCGGCGTGCCGACGCGCCCGGAGAACGAACCAGCCGGGTACTTCCATGCCGGTCACGATCTCCGCGGCCCACAACTCGTCGCGGAACACCACCCGGGTGTCGTCGGCCTGTTCCATGGCGCACAGCAGGCACTCGGTGTGCGCGGTCTTGTCGGACTTGGGATGCACTTCCTCGGTGAGGGGTCGGGTCGTTGGGGCCGGTGTGGCCGAGGGGAGGAGCGTGCACTCGGTCGCGAAGGCGAGTTGTTTGTAATGCAGTGCGGCGCCGGTGAGGTGGTGATCGAGACAGTGACCGACACCGTCGATGATCTCCGAGTGGATTCTGCGGCTGTCTCGGAACTTCGAGAGGAACAGTTCCCGAGCGTCGATGGAACTGTCCCAGAGGGCGTCGAACTCGGCCAAGGCATGGTGGACGGGCACGTCGATCGTCGCCGCCACGTCGGTGAGCCTCTGCGCGGCCCACCTCGGTGCAGCCGCCAATTCCACCATTGGTGCCGCTGCGTACGACGACCGCGCTGTCTCCACCGCGTCGGCGCTGTAGCTGCCTGCCGGCCCGTACCAGAGCTTTTCGCGTTCGGGCACAGGCACATCCACCACACCGCCGAGTGGGAGGGCGGCGAGCGCCTCGGCGGCGCCGTGTTCGGGGATCCGAGCCCCCATCCCGGTTGCCGACACACCGACGAGGTTCCACGACGGACGGCGTGCCGCGATCTCCAGGCCGATCATGCCGCCGATCGAGTGCCCGACGAGCACGACGGAGCTGGCGCCGACGTCCGCAATCAGATTCGAGATGGCTCCGTCGAGCAACTCGGCCTGCTTTTCGAAGGTGTTCTCGTCCTCCGGCAGGAGATCACTGTCTCCGTATCCGGGCCGGTCGATGGTCAGCACCCTGTATCCGTTGCGATTCGCGATCTCCACGAACGATCCGGCGATCGATCCCGGAACCTCGAAGTAGCGGCCGGTATAGAGGCCGCCGTGCAGTCCGACGAGCAGTGGTGCGTGCAGGTTCGGTGTGGACGCGGGGTGCAACCGTGCCGTGACCGCGTAACCGTCGACCACCGTGGTGAGTCGTTGCATGGGAATGTCCGTTCCTCGTATCTCAGATGAGGGGGGTGATCTGGTCGTCGCGGCCGAGGAGGGCCTTGCCGTAGACCTCGTAGTTGACGGCGGGCAGGGTGACGGCGTGGCGGGCCGCGACGTTCGAATCACGCCAGATTCGTTGCAGGGGATTGTTTTCCCCGAAACTTCCGGCACCGTGGGCGGAGATGAGGATGTTGATGGCCTTGGTGATGTGGTCGAGGACCCAGCCGGTGTCGGCGCGCACCCGGGTGCGGGTGAGCTCGTCCGGGTAGACACCGGCGACTGCGGCGCTGTCGATGTCGTCCGCGGCCCGGTAGGCGTGCAGGTGTGCGGTGTCGATGAGCATCGCGGCTTCGGCGATCTGCAACTGGAAGGCCACCGAGTCCGACTGCGCGGTGTAGAAGGTGTAGGCGATGGCCTTCGTGTCGGCCTTGGCCGTGACCAGTTCCAGTGCCTTGCGGCCCATGCCCAACTGCGGTCCCGCCAGTACCAGGGACAGCAGCGGAACGAACGCCGACCGATACAGGATTTCGTCGGTGTGTTCGGTGGCGTAATTACCGCCGATCGCCGCCGGGACCGGCATGATGCGATGATCGGGGACGAACACGTCCGTGGCGATCAGGCAGTTCGACCCGGAGGAGCGCATGCCGGCGACGAACCAGGTTTCCTCGAAGCCGAGGTCGGCGCGGGGGATCAGGGCCAGTCCCTGGTCGATGACTTCCCCGTCGGCGTCGGTGATGGGAATTCCCAGGACGGCCCAACTCGCGTGCCAGGATCCGGAGTTGTAGTACCAGCGGCCGGTCACCTTGAAGCCGCCGTCGACCTTGACTGCTTCTGCGGTCGGCGACAGTACGCCGGAAACCTTCGCGTCGGGGGTGGTCGCCCAGACCTCGTCCTGCGCCTGCTCGGGGAACAGCCCGGTCAGCCAGGCGCAGACATTGCAGAGGGTGACCACCCAGGCGGTGCCGCCGTCCGCCGCGCCGACCGCCGCCGAGACGTCGAGCATGGTGCGCATGGACGTCTCGTATCCGCCGTAGCGGCGGGGCTGGGCGATCTTGAAGGCTCCGGCTTCGGTGAGGGCGGTGATCGATTCCTCGACCACGCGGCGATCTGCTTCGCCTTGGGCGGAGTTCTTCGCCAGCAGCGGTTGCAGTTCGCGGACGCGGTCGACGATCTCGTCGGCGGTGGGGACCGTGATGTGCGGGGTGTCGGTGACGGTAGTCATCGGAAGTCCTTCTCAGGCTCAGGGGTGGGGGAAGACACGCGCGGGGGGAATGTCCGTCGTGTCAGTCGGAGGTGCAGGCGGTGATGTGGTCGACGATGGGGCGGCGGGGGCGTTCGGAGAACCTCGAGTGGGTGCCGAAGGTGCGGTTGGCATAGACCAGCGGGGGCCGTTCTACGTTGCAGGCCTTGGTGACCAGACCGATCAGGAGCAGATGGTCGCCGCCGTCGACGGTGTTGTACAGCTCGCACGACACCCAGCCTGCGGCGTCATCGACGCGGGGCAGGCCGGTATCGGTGTGCCACGGTGTTCCGGCGAACCGCTCGCCGCCGGTTCCGCGGCTCGCGAACCGCATCGCGAGGTCGTCCTGCCCGTGGTGGAGCAGATTGACCCCGAATCGACCGGTGGCCACGATCCGGGCGAGCAGCGCGGACCGGCGGTCGAATGCCACGGTGACCAGCGGTGGGTCCTGCGACAACGCCGCGAACGAGCTCGCGGTGGCCCCGTGAGGGCCGTCGCCGTCAGTGGTCGTCACGATCGTGACGGGGGCGCAGACCCGGGCCATCAGATCCCGGAAACGCTTCGGGTCGATGCCCCCGGCAACTACGGCGGGGTCGATGTCGGATGCGGTGGTCATGATGCTGCTCCCCGGGTCGTGGGTGGGCGGGTCAGTGGGCGCCGACGAGGACGGCCATGGGGTCCGGCAGGTCCGCTTTCAGGGACCACGCGCGGTTCGTGAGTTCGTCGACGGAGGCACCGCCTCGGCGGGCAGCAAGCATGGCTTCGGGGTCGAAGGCCGGTCCAACCGAGTCGCCGGCGTATTCGGGGCCGTGCATGTACTCGGTGGCCTGCTCGGGCTCGGCGAAGTTGTCGATCTGCATTTCGACGAAGCTGCCGTCCGGGTCCTGGTAATACAGCGAGGTCGTGACGCCGTGTGCGATGGAGACGGCGGGCAGTACGCCCTTGTCGCGGAGGAGTTCGTAGCGGGCGAGGAGGTCGTCGAGGTGGTCGAAGGTGTAGGCGACGTGATGGGCGGCGGCAGTGGTCGGGCTCTTGCGCTCGAGCGGCACGGGCGGGGTCAGCAACGCAACCCGGTGGTGCTCCTCATCGAAGGTGATGAAGCACAGCGCCTTGTCCTGGTAGACCACGTGCCCGTCGAGGACGGTGCAGTACCAGTCCCGCATCTCGGTGGGCTGGCCGGTCTGGAATACGACGTGTGCGAACTTCGGCTTGGCCGACATAACGGTTCACTCTCCTGGAGGTGGGGTGCGGTGAGCACCGTTGGCGAGGCGATCGGTCGTGTGAGGTTGTCCGACAACGTGTTCGGCTGTGCGTCTCACCGGCACCGGGCGTGTGCAATCCAGTGGGGCGGGACGCTTTTGCCGGCTCGTGTTAGCTAGCTCACTTCCGGTTGAGATTCACGTTAGAGGCAGCGTCGGGATGTGAATATCCGGTTTGCGAGTCCGTTCGTCCAGTAGGCGAACCGGTCGTACCACCACAGGGTGGCGCTGTAGATCAGCCCTGGCGGATTCCCAGTGTCCGGGAGGGGGTTTCGCCGAACTTCTGCTCGTAGTACTGCGCGAATCGGCCGAGGTGGTTGAAACCCCACCGGAACGCGACTTCGCTGACCGTGCAGCCGGGTTCGCGCTTCAGTAGATCCGCCCGCACACCGTCGAGCCGGAGATTGCGCACATACTCCGACGGGCTCATCTCGAACCGGTCGAGGAAGAGTTTCTGCAGCTGCCGGACCCCGACCCCGGCAGCCTCGGCGAGGTCGGCGACCGTGTGCTGAGCCCCCGGTGCCTCCTCGAGAAGATCGAGGACCTTGCGGACTGCCGCCGGATTGTCGGTGTCTTCGCCGACGTTGAGGATGGCTTCGCTCATGGAGTGGCCCTGATTGACCAGCAGCCCGCTGATCAGAGCCCGCTCGAGGTGGCTGACCTGAGCGATCAGGGCCGGATCGGGCACCGGACCGGGATCGGCGATCGTGTCGAGCAGGATCTGCAGTGTCGACGCCCACCGTCGACCGGCGGGGGTGGTCAGATCGAAACCGATGTCGAAGCGCACGCTCTTGTTGAGCGGACGACCCAGGATCCGAGCGAGCTCCTGCTCCAGTGCCGTCCGGTCGATCTTGATGCTGACCTGCGTGTTGTCGGCGGCCCACCTCGATAGAAAGGTGTGCTCGTTCGGGGTGTACACCGCAGCTTTCTGCGGCGTGGCCAGCACTTCCCGACCGCCGCAACTGGTCGCCAGGGAGCCCGACAGCGGCAGGTCGATGTGGTAGCCGCCGACGTCGCCCGGGTCGATGAGGACGTCGGCACCGAAGCGGACGACGCCGACGGTCATGTGGTTCAGGCGTACTGCCAGCATCTGCGCGTCCGACAACTGCCGGGTTCCGCCGATGATCTCGAGTCGGGCCGGGTAATAGGCGTCGTTGATCTTGGCGCGATACACGTCGAAGTCGTCGGTGGCGCAGAAGATCCCTCGCCGCGACTGTGCAGTCTCGGCGGTCAACGCTGACGCCGGCAGTTCGACCATGCTGATCCTTGCTTCCTCGTGTACCGGGCCCATGATACGAGCACTGTTGTGCTGCGGACCACCACCAGGCGCTTCGCGGGACGGACGACCTGGTGCGCGTATCGGATAGTCCTGGAGCGTGCGCCCGCCCTATGGTCGACCATGACCTGGGTCACACCCTAACGCTATGCCGGCACCAGCCGGGCGGATCCACCCCGGCCCGCCATCACGACGAACGAAACAGAGGACTTCATGCGCATCGCCAATATCGACAACCGGGCCGCCCTGATACTGGGAGAGGCCGGTGCCGAGCAGGCGGTAGATCTCGCCACCGCATCGCGGGGCCGATTCGGCCCCTCTCTCGCCGAGACCTATCGGGTGTGGGCAGACGTCACCGCGTGGGCCGCCGCCGAGGATCTCACCGCCCTGGCAGACGGCGGATTCGCGATCGACCGGACCCGGCTCGGTGCGCCGTCGCCGGAACCCCGGCAGGTGTTCGCGATCGGCTTGAACTACCACGAACATGCGACCGAGTCCGGGTTCGATTCGCCGACGACACTTCCGCCGGTGTTCACCAAGTACACCTCGAGCTTCGCCGGACCCGACACCGAGGTGATCCTCCCAGACGGGGGCAACGTCGATTGGGAGGTGGAGTTGGTGGTCGTCATCGGACGCGAGGCCCACCGAGTTGCACCCTCCGATGCGTGGTCGTACGTCGCAGGGCTGACGGTGGGGCAGGACATCTCCGAGCGACTCTCGCAGTTACGCGGACCTGCAGCGCAATTCGGGCTCGGCAAATCATTCCCCGGATTCTCACCACAGGGCCCGTGGCTGGTCACGCCCGACGAGTTCGCCGACCCCGACGATCTGGAACTGGGCTGCGCCATCGACGGCGCGGAGGTCCAGAAGAGCCGCACCAGCGACCTGATCTTCCCGGTGTCGGAGTTGGTCGCCGCGCTCTCGCGCACCGTCATTCTCTATCCCGGCGACGTGATCTTCACCGGGACCCCCGCCGGTGTGGGAATAGGACAGAAGCCGCCTCGGTATCTGCAGTCCGGCGAGCGGCTGCACAGCTGGATCGAAGGAATTGGTGAGCTGAACCAGCGATTCGTCGCCGACCCGCATACGAAGTAGCCCACGTCTGGATCACCACTACATCAGCGGGATTCGGTCTCCTCGCGCTCGCCCGTCCGGCTGCAGCAGCCAACCGTTGCGTTTGCGGGTGCGCAGCGTGACCGAACTGTCGGTGATCTCGCCGGGGCGCAGGATGTGTTCGAGACGGGTCTGGGTGGCCATCAGGTCGGCCATGTCAGCGACCCATGCCTGCACGGCGAAATTGGACGGCCCGGTGAGGGATACGCACATCCGGATGTTTCCGTCCCGGCGCAACTGCCCCACGATGTCGTCCAGCTTTTCGCCGGGCAGCCGGCACCACCACGTCACGCTGATCGGCCATCGGGTGTGCCACTGCGCCACCTCGCATCGGACGGCCAGATCCCCGGAACCGAGCAGTGTGGCGAGGGCGCGCCGTGCCGTCGACGACGGACGGTCCAGTCGTGTGGCGATCTCGGCGGCGCTCGCGCGACCGTCGTAGAACAGTTCCTTCTCGACGGCCGCGAGCAGCGGTGTCGGTCGCGGCCGCGGATGGGACAGACCGAGGTCCGGTCGGGCGGCCTGTCGCAGGGCGGTGACGGCCTCCCGCTGGCCCGGATCCAATGCATCCAGACGCCACCGGCTGCCCTCGAGGTGCACCCGCACGCCGAGGTGACTACGGGTCGAGGCGATGCCGGGTATCCGGTTGAGTACGTCGACCAGAAACGCCGCCAGTCCGTCGAACGATCCACCGTCGACGGTCAGCAGTAAATCACGTCCGCGCGCGGCGTGTTCGATCGCGATGACCTGCCGAGTCTGCTCGAGGCGCGCGACGACGTCGTCGAACGAGTCTCGGACACAGTCGACTTCGACGAGCGCAACGGACGAGTAGCCGCTGAGCAGGCCGGGCACCGCCAGTGCCGTCACCCAGGCGAGGCCGGCGTCGCGGAGTCGATTCCATCGATTTGCCAACGTCATCGGTGAGGCTCCCAGGATCGGGGCCAGCGCCCTCCAGCTGCCCCGCGGCCAGATCTGCAGCGCGTGGATGAGCGCCATGTCGTCTTCGGTCAGATCGCTGTGCACGAATATCTCGTTTCTTCCCTGACAGATGAGCATAACTATCGGATCCGGAGATGTCGGCGGTTCTGCGCCCAGGATGACGCAATCACCTTTCGTCATGATCCGACCATCCGGAGGCATCTTCCGTGGACCCAATAGGCAAGACCGTAGCCGTCGTATCCGACCGGCCCCGCCCGGGTGACGTTCCCGAGCGCGGTGCTGCGCCCCCTTCTCCGCCCGGACCCCGGCGTCCGGGTCGAACACTGGCGAGTCTGGGTGCAGGCGTTGCCATCGAATGGTACGACTGGAGCGTCTACACGACGTTCGCAGTGTTCTTCGCCGGTCAGTTCTTCGCCGGAAGTGGAAGTTCCGCGGTTTTGAAAACCCTCGCTGTCTTCGCCGCGGGCTTCGTCGCACGCCCGATCGGCGGCTTCGTCCTCGGCTGGCTCGCCGACCGCAGGGGCCGAAAATTCGCGATGATGTGGTCGATCAGCCTCGCCGCCGCAGGCAGCGTGGGTATCGGTGTCATCCCGACCGCCTCTTCGATCGGAGTGCTCGCGCCCATCCTCCTGGTTTCGGCGCGACTGCTCCAGGGCTTGGGTACCGGCGGTGAAGTACCCACTGCGCAAACCTATCTGGCCGAGACCGCTCCACCACATCGGCGTGGCCTGTGGTCGAGTGCAATGTACATTTCCATCTCCCTCGCCGTGCTCTTCGGAACGATACTCGGCGCCGTACTGAGCGCCGCCCTCACCGAGCAACAGATGTCGTCCTTCGGCTGGCGCATCCCGTTCCTGATCGGTGGCGCGCTCGGCCTGGTCATCCTGGTCCTGCGATCGTCGCTTCCCGAGACTGATGTGTTCGAGAAGACACGCACGCACTGCGGGCACTCGATCTGGAAGGAAATCTGCCGGCACCCGGCGCTCCAGCTCCGCGTCGTGTGCTTCTGCGTCGGCGGCACGGTCGTCTACTACGTGTGGGCCGTCACCGCGCCCGCCTTCGCCATCTCCGAACGGGGCATTGACCCGACGTCCGCGCTGTGGGCCGGCTCCATCGCCACGGTGCTGTTCATGATCGCGCTCCCGTTCTGGGGAGCGCTGTCCGATCGGATCGGCCGCCGCCCGGTACTCCTGATGTGTTTCGGCGCACTCGTCATACTGATGTTCCCGCTGAACTGGATGATCCGCGACGACGCCTGGCAACTGTTCGTGGCGATGAGCACCGCGCTGATCTTCGTCGCGGGGCTCGCCTCGATCACTCCCGCGGTCCTCGCGGAAATGTTCCCGACCAAGATCCGGGCCGCAGGCACACGCGTCCCGTATTCGATCGCCGCAGCTCTTTTCGGCGGCACCGCACCATATCTTCTGTCGCTGTTCGACCAGTTGCACCTTCCCGCAGCCTTCCCCCTCTACGCGATCGGCCTGATGGCCGTGTCCGCCGCCGCGGTCTACCTCATGCCCGAGACCAGCGGAATTTCACTCGACGACGAGGAGAACGGATCCTGATGAACCTCACACCGAAAACCACACCCACCGCTTCTCCCGCGCCGGCAACGACGGCCGCGGCCGCAGTCCTCGCCGCGCTGCCGAACGTACGCGGCTGGCAGGAGGACTTCTACCGCGACGTCCACAGCCATCCGGAACTGTCGCACCGCGAGTTCGAGACGTCGAAGAAGGTCGCCGCGCGCCTGGAGAACGCCGGCTTCACCGTCCACGACGGCGTCGGCGGCACCGGACTGGTGGGCATCCTTCGCAACGGTGACGGCCCGGTCGTGCTGTTGCGGGCCGAGATGGATGCGCTTCCGGTCCGGGAAGACACCGGACTGCCGTATGCGAGTACCACGACCGACATCGATGCCCACGGAAGCGAGATCCCGGTCTCTCACGTGTGCGGGCACGACATGCACACCACTTGTCTGGCCGGCGCGGCCCACCTGCTCGCCGCCGGCCGACAGCAGTGGAGTGGCACCCTCATCGCACTCTTCCAGCCCGCGGAGGAGGTCGGGGACGGAGCCCGGATCATGGTCGAGGACAACCTCGCCGGGACTATTCCCCGACCCGACGTCGCCCTGGCGCAACACAATCTGCAGCTGCCTGCCGGGCACGTCCGCACCCGGTCCGGGCCGGCGCTGTCGGTGGCCGACAGCATCCGGATCACTCTCCACGGTCGCGGCGGGCCGGGCTCGATGCCCCACACCACCGTCGACCCCGTTGCGCTCGCGGCGATGATCGTGGTCCGCCTCCAGACCGTGGTGTCCCGCGAGGTACCGCCCTCGGACACTGCGGTTCTCACCGTGGGCTGCATCCGAGCCGGTACCAAGAGCAATGTCATCCCGGACCGGGCCGTCCTGGAACTGAACATCCGCAGCTACAGCGAGCAGACCCGGAAGATACTTCTGGACGCCGTGCACCGGATCGTCGCGGCGGAGTGCGGGGCCTCGGGCTGCCCGAAAGACCCCGAATTCACGATGTTCGACCAATTCCCGCTGACCGACAACGACGCAGAGACGACGGAACGGGTCGCCGCCGCATTCGAGGCGTTCTTCGGAGCCGATCGCATCGGCGAGAGGGGAGAAACTGCCTGCGAGTGAGAACTTCAGCGACATCCCCGGGGCGTTCGGGACACCGTACACATACTGGGGGATCGGATGCATCGACCCGGAGCTGTACCGGGCGGCCGCAGAATCCGGCCGAGTGGCGCAGGACATTCCGGCTCCCCACGCCCCCAACTTCGCGCCGATGATCCAACCGACCTGCGATACGGGAACGCAAGCGCTGGTGGTCGCCGCTCTGGAGTGGCTCGCGACCTGACCCCACCCGAAGGTCCGGCAGAGGAGGGATTGGCCCCGCCCAGGTGTGACCGGGCGGGGCCAGCTTCGCGTTCTCGATATCTCAGCTCACGAACGTGATGTCGACGTATCGCGCGCGGCATAAAGCAGACCGCCGAGCATAGCCACGTTCTTCTGAAACTGGACTCGTTGCATCTTGCGTGCCGTGGGGACCTCGAGTGACCAGAATCCGTGTCCGGCCACCGTCGTCGGAACAAGCGACCCGGCGAGCGCGAGTGCCGACACCCGCGGGTACAGGCCGAGTGCCAGTGTCGCGCCGGCGAATGCCTGGACCGCACCGTTCGCGCGGACGATCAGTTCGTCGTCGTTCGGGACCGGCGCTACCTTTCGCAGCGCAGCGAGCATGGCCGCCGCCTGCTCGACACGGGCACCGGGCGTTCGGGCGGCGTCGAAGCCGAGCGCGCAAAGGTAGCCCCGGTCAGGATTCGGGCTCCGAGGAGTAGGGGTTTCATTGACGTGTCCTCTCGAATAATTCTGTAGCCAAGAGAATTTCACCTGGCCCGATAGGTTTCTTCACTCACCCGATGGTTTCGTCAGGGCGGCGACGGTGGCCCTCTCCGCCGATTGCTCGTCATCGAACAGTGGGCGAATTCCCCTGGCGGCCATGATGTGGTCGTTGCTCGTGCCTGCCGCGATCATCGGCCACACGAGGGTGTCGTCATTGACGACGAAGTCGATGACTACCGGTCGATCGGTGATCGCCCGCGCCTGTGCGAGCACGCTCTCGACCTCGTCCTCCCGCTCACAGCGCAGGGCGACGCAGCCGAGTGCGTCGGCGAGCTTGACGAAGTCGGGGATTCGGCGCGAGTGGGTGGCCAGGTCGATCTGGGAGTAGCGCCCGTCGTAGTGGATCGCCTGCAGTTGCTTGACCATGCCGAGGTTGCCGTTGTTGATCAGGGCCACCTTGACCGGCACCCCCTCGATCGCGGCCGTCGCCAGTTCCTGATTGGTCATCTGGAAGCAGCCGTCACCGTCGATCGCCCACACCTCCCGTTCGGGCGCAGCGAGTTTCGCGCCGAGGGCGGCGGGCACGGCGTATCCCATCGTGCCCAGTCCGCCGGAGTTCAGCCAGGTCCGCGGTTTCTCGAAGCCGAGGAAGTGGGCGGCCCACATCTGGTGTTGGCCGACGCCGGAGACGTAGATTGCGTCCGGTCCGGCCGCTTTGCCGACCGCCTCGATCACCAGCTGTGGCGACAAGCTGCCGTCGGCGGGTCGGTCGTAACTCACCGGATACGCCGATCGCATCTCGTCCAGCGATGCACGCCAGCCATGAAGGTCAGGGGCGGTGCCGGCGGCGCGTTCGAGGCGGAGGGCGTCGGTGAGCGCCTCGATGACCTCTCTGCAGTCGCCGACGATCGGGACGTCCACATCCCTGTTCTTGCCGATCTCGGCGGGGTCGATGTCGGCGTGGATGACCCGCGCTTTCGGGGCGAACGAGGCGGCGTGCCCAGTGACGCGGTCGTCGAATCGCGCGCCGAGGGTGATCAGGAGATCGCTGCGTTGCAAGGCCGCCACGGCGGCGACGGTCCCGTGCATGCCGGGCATGCCGTAGTGCAGCGGATGGCTGTCGGGGAAGGCGCCGAGCGCCATCAGGGTGGTGACGACGGGGATGCCGGTCAATTCTGCGAGCGTCCGCAATTCGATCGCCGCGTCGGCCTTGATCACCCCGCCCCCACGTACAGGACCGGTGCGCCGGCTGCGTTGATCATCGCTGCGGCTGCGCGGATCTGCTTGCCGTGCGGTGCCGTGGTCGGGCGATAGCCGGGAAGATGTCTTTCCGGTGGCCAGGTGAAGGTGGTCTGTGCCTGGAGGACGTCTTTCGGGATGTCGACGAGCACGGCACCGGGCCGTCCGGTGGAGGCGATATGGAAGGCCTCGGCGATGGTCCGGGGAATGTCGGCAGGATCGGTGACCAGGAAGTTGTGTTTGGTGATCGGCATCGTGATTCCGGAGATGTCGGCTTCCTGGAAGGCGTCGGTGCCGATGAGATGGCTGCCGACCTGGCCGGTGATCGCGACGACGGGCACGGAGTCCATCTGGGCGTCGGCGAGCGGGGTCACCAGGTTCGTTGCGCCCGGCCCGGACGTGGCCATGCAGACGCCGACCTTGCCCGTGGCCTGCGCGTAGCCGGTGGCGGCGTGACCGGCGCCCTGCTCGTGGCGCACCAGCACGTGCCGCACCCGCGTCGATTCGAGCAGTGGGTCGTAGACGGGCAGGATCGCACCGCCGGGGATGCCGAACACACAGTCGACGCCGAGTTCCTCGAGTGAGCGCACGACGGACTGCGCTCCCGTGACTCGTTCGGGGTGGCGTCGGATCGCGGGGGAAGTCGTCTGTTCGCAGAATTCGGTAGATGCAGTCACGGGAAGTCCTCTGATCTGGGCGGGCTGTCGAGTCGACACGGCCGGGCGAAGTGTCGGATACCTGACTTCGTGGCCTGCCGGACATCCTCGGGATCGGAGGATGGTGCGCAGGGACCCGTGCTCACTGATGGGCGAGCCGGAATGCCCAGTGGAACACAAGCCACTGCGATCGACAATCGGCACCAACCGATTTCAGCACTCTGCGCGAGGGTGTCGCGTCCGAACTTGCCGGGGTGAGCAGATTGCGCACCGCGCCAGCCGCCGAGGGGACTCTCGGCCGGAGAGTGCCGCTGCACATCGGAATCCGGCGGTTCGCGTAGTGGACGGATCATCGCGTAAACCGGCTATCCAACGCCTCGTTTCCCGCCCTACCGTGAGTTTCAGCGTGACCGACATGACAGCGAGCCGAAATGGACAGTCGCGCTGCCGGCCCGCCGCCTCATCCCGCTGCCCATCGATGACGAAATGCGCACCGAACAGACGCATTCAGCCAACAGGAAGTGACCCATGACCGCGACAACCTCCTTCGTCAATCAGCACACGCCGGCCGCCGGCGACAACTCGGAAACGCTGCGTGAAATCGAAGAGCGGGTGTTGTGGTTGGCGACGTCGATGATCCATCACGCCAACCGGGTTCGGCCGAATCCGTCGGGGTTGAAGGTGGGTGGGCATCAGGCGTCGTGTGCGTCGATGGTGTCGATCATGACGTCGTTGTGGTTCGAGCAGTTGCGGCCCGGGGATCGGGTGTCGGTGAAACCGCAGGCGTCGCCGGTGTTGCACGGCATCAACTACCTGCTCGGCGAACTGGACGAGAAGTATTTGACGACGTTGCGGGAGTTCGGTGGTCTGCAGTCGTATCCGTCGCGGGCGAAGGATCCGGATCCGGTGGACTATTCGACGGGGTCGGTGGGGATCGGTGCGACCGCCCCGATCTGGGGTGCGATCGCCCGCCGGTATGTGAACACTCAGATCGGTTCGGCGGGGACGGGCCGGCAGTATTCGCTGGTCGGGGATGCGGAGTTGGACGAGGGGGCGGTGTGGGAGGCGATCTTGGACACCTCGGTCGCCGAACTCGGGGAGATCGTGTGGATCGTCGATTTGAATCGGCAGTCGCTGGACCGGGTGGTGCCGAACATCGCCGCGGGCCGGCTCGAATCCATGTTTGCGGCGGCGGGGTGGCAGGTGCTCACCGTGAAGTTCGGGACCCTGCTGGAGTCGTTGTTCACCCGGGCGGGTGGTCCGGCGTTGCGGGCCCGGATCCTGGACATGCCGAACCCGGAGTACCAGCGGTTGCTGCGCTGCACGGCGGAGCAGGTGCGGGTGCGGCTGCCCGGCGACGGCCCCGACGCCGCGGCGATCGCCTCGCTGATCGCGGAGTTGGAGGACGACACCCTGCTGGCGGCGATCCGGAATCTGGGTGGGCACGATCTCGACGCGCTGCGGGCGGCGTATGCGCGGATCGACGACACCCGGCCGACGGTGATCATCGCGTACACGATCAAGGGCCGCGGCCTGCCGACGCAGGGCCATCCGCAGAATCATTCGTCCTTGCTGACGGTCGAGCAGTACGAGCAACTGGCCGCCGAACTGGGCATGGACCCGGCCAACCCGTGGTCCCGGTTCGACACCGACAGCACCTCCGGTCGGGTTTGCGCCGCCGTCGCCCAGTGGCTCAAGCGTGACCCGATCGACCTGGCAACCCCGCCTGCGGTGCCCGCCGACATCGGCCGCACTCCCTCTGGGACGTCCACCACCCAGGCGGCGTTGGGCCGGGCGTTGCTGGATCTGTCGCGTCAGGCCCCGGACGCGGCGAAGCGGGTGGTGACGGTCAGCCCCGACGTGTCCTCGACGACGAATCTGGCGGGCTGGTTGAACAAGGTGGGGGTGTGGTCGCCGAACGAGCGCCGGAACTGGTTCGACGACGACGCCGAGACGATCATGCACTGGCGGGAGAAGCCCACCGGGCAGCACATGGAGCTCGGGATCGCGGAAACGAATCTGGTCGGGTTGATGGGGGAGTTGGGGGCGACGTGGAGTCGGTGGGGTCAGCCGTTGTTCCCGATCGGGGTGATGTACGACCCGTTCGTCGAACGGGCGCTCGAGCCCTGGTCGTATGGGATTTATGCGGGTGGGCAGTCGATCCTGGTCGGCACCCCGTCCGGGGTGACCCTGGCCGTGGAGGGTGGGGCGCATCAGTCGATCAAGACGCCGTCGATCGGGCTGGAGCAGCCCGGGTGTGTGAGTTTCGAGCCGGCGTTCGCGATCGACGTGGAGTGGACTTTGCTCGACAGTATTTCCCGGTTGGGACGGCCGGAGGGGTCGTCGTCGTATCTGCGGCTGTCGACGCGGCCGGTCGATCAAACCCTCGCCGCGGTGCCGTCGGATCCGGCGGCGCGGGAGCGTCGCCGTCGGCAGGTGGTCGCCGGCGCCTACACCCTCCGGCACACCGACACCCCGGCGGTGACGTTGGTCGGCATGGGGGCGGTGATCACCGAAACCCTGACTGCGGCGGACCGGTTGGCGGAGCAGGGTATTGCGGCGGATGTGGTGTGTGTCACCAGCCCGGGACGGGTGTTCGAGGCGGTGCAGGCCCGCCGCGGTCTGGCCGACGGTTCGTCGTGGATTTTGGATCAGGTGTTCCCCGCCGACCGGGCGGCGCCGATGGTGACGGTGCTGGACGGGCACCCGCACACCCTCGCGTTCCTGACCGGCATCAACCAGGTGGCCGGGGCGGCGCTGGGGGTCAGCAGGTTCGGGCAGGTCGGGTCCCTCGACGACGTCTACCGGTATCACGGCATCGACACCGACAGCATCGTCCGCGCCGCCCTCGACCTCACCGACTGACCAAGAGAGACAACCAAGAATGACTACGAATCAGACCGCCGCGACCCCCGTGGTGCTGCCGTCGCTCGAGGTGTCCGGCGCGGACCGCGTCGAGAAGCTGCCGCGGATCCGTCGCACCATTGCCCGGCGAATGGTCGAATCCCTGCACACCTCGGCGCAATTGACGACAGTCGTCGAGGTCGATGTCACCGGGATCGCCCGCTTGCGGGACCGGGAGAAGGCGCTGTTCCATGCACGCACAGGCATGAAGCTGTCGTTCCTGCCGTTCTTCGTCGCCGCCGCAGTCGAAGCCCTCGCCGAGCACCCGGTGATCAACTCCTCGCTCGACGCCGAGTGCACCGAGGTCACCTACCACGGTGCCGTCCACCTGGGGATGGCCGTCGACAGCCACAAGGGACTGATGGTGCCCGTCATCCGCGACGCCGCGACGTTGGGGATTCCCGACCTCATCCGGTCCATCGCCGGTGCCGCGGACAACGTGCGTGCGGGCACGATCCGCCCCGACGATCTGTCCGGCGGCACCTTCACCATCACCAACACCGGCAGTCGTGGAGCATTGTTCGACACCCCGATCCTCAACCAACCACAGTCCGCGATCCTCGGTCTCGGCACCGTTGTCGAACGCCTCGTCCCCACCCGCGGCCCTGACGGCTCCCTCGAGATCGGGGTTCGATCGATGGCGTACCTTTCGCTGTCGTACGACCACCGCATCGTCGACGGCGCCGACGCCGCCCGCTACCTCACCACGGTGCGGCAACGGCTGGAAGCGGGCTTTGACCGTGCAGCTCTGCATCAACCGCAGGTTGAACTCGAACCGACCTGACGATCTCCGTTTTTCTCAATCTATCTGGGCCATCGCGTGAGCCGAGACGGACGAGATGGAATCGGGAGACCACCACGATCGGACCAGGTGTCGCCGTCGCGCTCACTCGTCCTCCGGCGAGACGAAGCCGAGATGCCGGCGCAGCGGTGCGGCCGCGGTCGCGGCGCCGCCAAGGAAAGTGAGCGCTGCGATGGCGCCGAACCCGGCGGTGAGTGTGGCGACCGCGGCGACGCCTCCGACGAGGAGAGGTCCTCCTGCGTCGCCGAGTTCGCGTCCGAGTTCGGCGGCGCCCATGGTCTGTCCCATCCTCTCGTCGGGAGTGGAGCGGGCCAGCGACGCAAAAGCGAGCGGGGTGATCAGTCCCGTCCCGGTGCCGATGACCACTGCGGAGGTCAGCACACCGGGCAGGCCGGGGAGCATCGCACACCCGAGTCCGGTGGCGGTGATCAGCAGGCCCAGCGCTGTTCCGGTACCGGCCGAGATGCGACCCGCGTCCAGTGCCCGCCCGGCTCGCGGCTGCACGAGGGCGGCGCAGGCGGCGAGGACGGACACTGCAGCTCCGGTCGCCACCGAGCCGAGTCCGGCGGCGGCACCGGCGACCGGCAGGAATCCCACTCCCACCGACAGCGCCGAGGTTGCGAACGCGAGTGCGACGGTGGGCCGGAGAAACGCCCGATCCGTCAGACGGCGTGCCAGGTCCAGGACGGTCTGCCGGTTCCGCGGCAGGGGTGGCAGGGCGGGCACCACGCGCACCGCCCATGCCGCGATGGTGAGCGCGAGGGCGGTCATCACCGCGAACAGCAGGGTGAGGCCGCCGAGCCATACCAGCAGGCCGCCCAGCAGCGGGCCGAGCGTGTAGCCGAGGCTCTTGTAGAAGCCGTATGTTCCGAACACGCTGCCGTGCCCGGTTTTCGGGGTCATCCGTGCGACCAGCGCACTCGCGGCCGGGGAGAATGCGGACGCGGCGGCGCCCTGCCCGACCCGGGCCAGCCACAGCCAGTTGGAGTCGCCGACCACGACGAACAGGGCGGAGGCTGCGGCGAATCCGATGAGACCACCGAGGAGGACAGGTCGGGCACCGATCCGGTCGGCGAGTGTCCCGAACACGGGTTTGAGGACTACCTCGGCGCCGTCGTACAGGGCCAGCAGCAGACCGAGGTACAGAAGGGAGCCGGCCGGGTCCTCGAGGTCGAATGCGAGGTTCGCCGCGACGGCGTGCGCTCCGAAGGCCGTGGTGAAACCGGCCGCGTACAGCGGCCACATCGGACGACGTCTTGCGCGGTTCGTCACGCTGTCGCCGATCGTTCAGCGGAGCGCGGTCCCGTGACGAAGTCGGCCAGCGAAAGTGTGGCTGTTCGGTCGTGTCGGTTGCGGATGAAGATGGTTCGGTCGGTCAGGTTGGTCACGGTGGTGCACAGGGTGGCGAGGGGGTCGTCGCCCGCGGCGGTGCGGTGGACGCCGGTGGGAACGGGGGATCCTGCCAGAACTCGGTCGAACCAGCCGACGCCGGGTTCGAGGACCGGGGTGATGTTGTCGAGGACCCTGCCCCGCGCGAGACTCTCGTCGCGCTGCCCGAGATTGGCGGTGGCGGCTCCCGTCGGCGCCCGATCCGGTGGGTCGGGCATGAACCGGATGTGGTTGGTGTGCCATTCGAATGCTCTCTCGGGTGGGAGTTCACGGACGGCATGACGCCCCGCGGCGGTTTCGACGACGGCGGCGCGACCGGTGTGGGTGTCGCCGATCGTGTACGCGAAGCCGCCGGCGCTGGGGTGGGTACGCAGATAGTCGACCGCGTCGGTGAATGTGGTGCACTGCTGCAGACCACGGGCGACGAAATGGCGGCCGGGTGCGGAGATCGGTGTGGTGACCTGGATGTGGTTGATGCCCCACACCAGTCCGGCGGCGTTGGCGGCGAGCGTGTTGGAAGGCAGGAACCCGGGATACCACTGCACGGTGACCGGCAGGTCACCGTCGATGTGAAGGGTCAGAAGCATGAAGTGTCCGTCGAGGGCGGGGGCGCCGTCCTCGTTGTGCGCGATGAACGTCGACGTGCCGCGCCAGGCGAGGTCCGTGCAACCGGTGCCGTCGTCGACGCCGAGGTCGCCGCGCAGATTGGCCAGCAGTAGGTTCTCGTAGGGCAGCACGGCGCCGGCCGCGAGCGCACGCAGTTCGGCGGTGAGATGCGGGTACGCCCGTTCGGTGGCTGTCACCACGTCGGCGAGGATGCGTCGTCCGCGACCGGTGCGGGTGAAGGTCTGCAGGCCTTCGCGTTCGGGCAGCTGTTTCTGCACGGCGGTGATCGAGGCGCGGGCGTACTCACCGAGCAGAGCGAACGCGGCGGTGCGTTCACCCTTCACCGCCACCCATCGCAGTCCGGCGACCGTGGTCTCGTCGATACGGGCGTTCATCGTCCGCTGAACTGCGGGGCTCGACGTTCGAGCATGGCCCTGACAGCCTCGTGGTGGTCTTCGGTGTGATGCGCCACTGCCTGCATGGCCGCCGACAGCTCGAGGATGCTCTCGAGGCTCTGGTGCTGGCCTTCGCGCAGCAGTCGCTTGGTCATCCGCAGCACGTGCGGCGGGTTCGCCGCCACCCGGGCCGCGAGGTCGTGGGCGGCATCGGGGAGTTTCCCGGGTTCGACGACGGACGAGACCATGCCCCACTCGAGTGCGGTCTGCGCGTCGATCGCCTCGCCGGTGAAGGCCATCTCACTGGCCCGGGCCATGCCGATGGCACGGGGCAGCAGCCAGGCGCCTCCGTCGCCGGGAATGATGCCGACCTTGACGAAGCTTTCGGCGAACTGCGCGGTGGTCGAGGCGATCCGCAGGTCACACATCATTGCCAGATCGCAGCCGGCGCCGATAGCTGGCCCGTTCACGGCGGCGATCGTCGGGATCTCGCAGTGGTACAGCGCTTTCGGGATTCGCTGGATGCCGTGCCGGTAGCCCTGGCGCAGTTCGGCGGGAGACCCGCCGAACAAGCCCTTCCTGTCGCGCATGTGCTTGACGTTACCGCCGGAGGAGAACGCGGAGCCGGCTCCGGTGAGGATCGCCACCCGCACGCTCGGGTCGCGGTTGACCGCGGTGACGGCCTCCTCGAGCGCGTCGATGGTGTCGGCCTCGGAGATGGGGTTGCGAGCCTCGGGGTTGTCGAGTGTCCAGACGACGGTGTCGCCGGTGCGGTCGGTCAGCAGTGGGTCGCTCATGCGTGTGCTCCAGAAAGTGTGTCGGACAGGACGATCCGCACGTCCACGGGGACGATGCCGGTGTTCGAGGCGATGACGGGGTTGAGATCGAGTTCGCCGATCTCGGGGTGTGCTGCGACGATGTCACCGACACGGACGAGGAATCTGGCCAGCGCCGTCCGGTCGATCACCGGGAGGTGCCGGTAGCCGTCGAGCATGCGGGAGGCGATGGTCTCGTCGATCATCTCGTGGGCTTCGAGTTCGGTGAAGGGCGCCGCGCGGAAGGTGACGTCCTCGAGGGCCTCGACCATCACGCCACCGCTGCCGAATGCCACCACCGGGCCGAAGATCGGGTCGTGGGTGGCGCCGACGAGCAACTCGACACCGGTGTCGGCCATCGGGGTGACGACGATGCCGTCGATCACCGCGTCGGGCACGTTCTCGGTGACCGCGTCGATGATCGCCTGTGCATTCTCCGCGGCGGTGGCGCCGACCGCGTTCAGTTTCACGCCGCCGACGTCGGATTTGTGGATCACCTGCGGCGAGACGATCTTCAGTGCACACGGCCGCGCGTATCCGACGACCGCGGTGACGACCTCGTCGACGGTGCGGGCGAAGGTCCATCCGCCGATGTCGACCCCGGCGTCCTCGACGAGGGTGCGGGCGGTGGGCTCGTCCAGGATTCCCGTTCCCACCGCAGCACGCGGTGCGGGTGCCGGGAGGGTGAGGGGCGAACGTTGCGACGCCGTGGCCAGTCGTCGTCCGCGCCGGTCCAGGGCGGCGACCACCCGGACGGCGTGGTCGATGGAGTTGATCACCGGGACCCCGCCGGCGCGGAGGCGGTCGTGGTTGGAGACCTCGTCGCTCGCGTAGCAGCTCTGCACGAGCAGGGGAACCCGGTGGGCGGTGGTCAGCTCGAGGAGCCGGTGAAGGCGGTGCTCGCCGCCTCCAGCGCCGGATTCCTCGCGGTCATCGCGAACTACTTCCTGCCCACCGGCGCCGTGTTCACCTTCCTGCTCAGCTCGTCCGGCGCCGTCGCCGTGGTGGTCTACCTGTGCATCTGCGGCACCCAGATCGTCGGTCGCCGCAAGAAGACTGCGGAAGAGAAGGCTGCGCTACCGGTCAGGATGTGGGGCTTCCCGTACCTGTCGTACGTAAAGGCCATACCGGCAACGATGGCGAGCAGGACGACGCCCCGCCGGCAACAGCAACACCAGACTGGCCGAATCTCGCCGGCAGTAGCCCTCGAACCGGGCGTGGATCGGCTAGTGGTGCTTGCCCGTCGCGGCATCGGTGACGTACACCCTGAAGCTGCTCGAGAGCTTCTCCTCCTCGAGGAGGGTTTCGCGCACCCGGTGCCCGAGAAGCTGTGCGACGCCGCCGGACATGGCCTGAGCGAGCGACGTGAATGCCGTCATCGACCGCAACACCGAGGCGCTCGACGCGTCGATGTAGAAGGTGTCGTGCGCCGACGCGGCAAGCGGAGAGCTCGCATTGTCGGTGAACGCGATGACGTGTGCACCACTGTGCCGCGCCCACTCGGCGGCCCGGACGGTGTCGACGCTGTAGCGGTGGATGGACATCGCCACGAAGCAGTCGCCCTCGCGGACCCGACGCAGATCGTCGGTCAGCGAACCGACGCCGGCGGTGACCGTCTCCACATCCTCGCGCAGCATGCGCAGCAAGTATCCGAGCAAGTACGCCGGGGCGTGGCACTTGCGCAACCCCATCACGTGCACACGCGGCGCGCGGGCGAGGTGCTCGACCGCCGAGTCCCAAGTGGAATCCTCGATCCGGGCGAATGTGCGGGCGATGTTGGCCTGGTCGAGGGCGACGGTCTGTTCCAGCAGGCCGGCGCCCTCCGCCGCCATGTGCTCGAGGTTGTCGAAACGACGCAGCAGCTGCGCCTGCTCCTGAAGGCGTTCGCGGCACAGGCGCGTCAGCCCGGGATATCCCTTGAGCCCCAGTCCCGTCGCGAACCGTACGACGGTGGCCTCGTTGACGCCGACCGCGGCCGCGAGCTCCGAGATGGTCATGAACGCCACCGCCTCGGGGTCGGACATCACCCGCTCGGCGAGCTTCTTGTGCGACGGCGACAACTTGCCCTCTCGCTGACGAATCTCGGTGAGCAATTCCTCGAAGGTCGCAGGACCCGCCGACTTGGACTTCGTGGCCATGCGCCCTCTTCTCCTCGAACATTTGTGGTTGATCACTGACGAGCTAGCGCCATCGTAGTAGTTGCGAACTTGCTTCAAGACGTGCTAGTGTGTCGGTCCGGAAATTATCGCTGTAATTACCTATGGTGTTGTAGTGGCGGATTTCGGGCGTGATGGCGAGTTTGTGTTGACCGGTGACG